>JACRHH010000021.1 GCA_016212095.1 Nitrospirota bacterium | reverse complement strand
GCAGCACCGCCGCGTCCTTGTCGTCCAGACCGCGGCAGAGAGCGTCGGCGTCGCGCTCGCCTTTCATCACGCGGCGCAGCACGTCGGCGAAGTCCTTGCCGCCGTGATTTCCCATCTCAACCAGCATGTGCTCAAACGCTGCCCGAAGTTCCGGTTGCGCCAGTGTTCTGCGGATCATGTCAACAAGTTCCCTCGACACTTCATCTACGCCGGGAACCGCCCCGCTTTCGCTGCTTCCGCCCTTCACTTCAGCGGCATCCCCGTCGATCAGGGCCTGAAGGTTGTCGGGGTTTTCGATTCCAAGAAGAATGGTCGCCACGATGTTCGCCTGAAAAGCGTAAAGGGAATTGAAAATACCCTGCGACTCCTCGCCCGCCATGATGCGGTCTATGGCATCGGCAAGCCTTGTCCATTCCATGCCTGTCTCGCGCATGGCTGCCTGCTCGTGCGCAACAACGGCAGCGGCATCCTTGTGACCATGACGAAACGAGACAACCGCCGCTATAAGCGGCATGTACTGCCTGACCGCGTTGCGGGTTTCCGGGAAAACAGCGTTTGTCTGCCTGGCAAGCATCCGGTGCTTGCGGAAATCCTCGGCCAGTCCCCGCGCGTTGGCAATATCAGCCAGAGTGTCGTGGATTTCCCAAATCCCGACCTTGCCGGGCTCAAGTTTTTCGGCTTCCGCCAACGCGCTTTCGGCAAGCGCATCCGCCTCGTCCAGACGATCCGGCTGCTTGAGGAGAAGCCGCGCCAGATTACAGAGCGTCATGCAGGCGCCGGCGGCATCCACATCCTGACGTGCTTCAAGCACCTTTCGGAACCAATCCTCGGCTTCGCCAGGCTTTCCGGCATGATCGGCCACCTGCGCAAGCTGGTTCCATGTGACCGATGCGCTGTTTGCTCCGACGATCTTCCCTGAAGCCTCCCTTATTCGGGCGGCCTCGGCGTAATGACGCTCCGCCTCGTCCCAGCGACGCCCGATCTGGCAGACCAGACCAAGCTGATGGCTTGCCAGCGCCTCGTGTTCGGTTTCCTTTAATGCCTTCGAATGATCCCGCGCCTCGGTGTATCGCTTCTCCGACTCCTCAAGATCGCCGCCATAGAGCGCGATTGCGCCAAGCCGTCCGGCAAGCGACGCGATGTTCCGTGAGTCGTTCAGACGGCGGAACACCTCAAGTGATGACTCGTAAGACGTCCGGGAGCCGTCCATGTCGCCGGTCAGCCTGAGCATGTTGCCCAGTTCCGACAGTACAACAGCCTTGTGCCGCGCCGGTTCATCCTTGTCGCCAAGCTTGTCGTACAGCGCAACCGACGACCGGTAGCACTCGGCGGCCCTGTCCGGCCTACCCTGCGCCGAGTGGCAGCTTCCAAGCTGTCCAAGCGTTATCGCGCGCTCCTCGGTGCTGCCTTCCGGAAGGTTTTTAAGCAGATTCATGAATACCGCCTCCGCCTCCCTGTATCTGCCGGAGGCCAAATGCTGCATACCGCTGCCTGATTCCGCTGCGAAATTGATGTTCGATCCCGGATTATTCATGTGAAACCTTTCAAGGATGTAATTGCATTTTTTATGCGCCGACTATTCTAGTTCCGCCGGGAAAGGGAGGTCAACCGGGCAATTCGCGGCATTGCGCCGCGCCGGCGGCTCATGCTAACCTACGGGCAGTCAGGCGTTGGGAATCCCGTTAAATTCGGGAGCGGACCCGCCGCTGTAATCGGAGCGAAATTCATGAAAGCCACTGTCCGGACGTGATCGGATGGGAAGGTATGAAAAGTAGGATGCCGAAAGCCAGAAGACCGGCCTGACGAAACCCGCAACGCCTTCGAGGACTGAGGCCATTGGGAACGAATTCGCCTGTTTATTCACGAAATCGTATGCCCGGCTTCCGTCATTTCGGAATGCCGGGTTTATTTTTTCGTGGAGGTATTTTCGCAATGTACTCACAGGCGTTTCTCATCGTATCAATCGTCATGCTCTGCGCCTCTCCGGCTCATGCCATGCACATCTCGGAGGGGATCCTGCCCGCCGGGTGGGCCTCGTTATGGTCGGCGGCAGCCCTGCCATTTCTGGCGTGGGGCATCCGGAAAACAAGGCTTGCAGCGCGCGAAAACATCGAACTCAAGCCGCTTCTGGGCGTAACCGCGGCGGCGGTGTTCATCATCTCGTGCATGCCGATTCCGGTTCCGACCGCCGGAACCTGCTCGCACCCCTGCGGCACCGCCATTTCGGCCATTCTGCTCGGCCCGGCCATGAGCATACTCACGGCGGCGGCGGCGCTCCTCATTCAGGCGATGTTCATGGCTCACGGCGGCCTTACAACATGGGGCGCCAACATCATGTCGATGGGCGTTGCCGGATCGCTGGCCGGATACGCCGTGTTCAGGCTGCTCAGGCGTTTCGGCGCAGGGCTTGGCGCATCGGCTTTCGCCGCCGGAGTTCTGGCCGACTGGGGCACATACGCCGCAACCGCGTTCGAGCTTGCGTCGTCCATAAGCGGAGCCGATCCGGTGATGCCGCTGTTCCTGAAAATCGCCGCCGCGTTCGTGCCGACCCAGTTTCCGCTTGGAATTCTGGAAGGATTCATGACCGCGGGAATGGTGACAATGCTTGCCAAACGGCGGCCCGACATGCTGGTTCGCTTCGGCATGATCTCGCCCAAGGAGGTTTCGGCATGAGGTATTGACGCTTCTTGACAATGTTTCTTTCGATTGCTTATATTGCAAAGGCAACATAATGAAACTCAAACCTCTGAAATTCCTCTCTGAAATTCTGGTTTTGGTAATGCTTGCCGTCACGGTCAATTGCGCGCATGAAAGCGCTCATGCCATGCAAAACCATGTTTTAGCGGCAAGCGAACAGGCGTCTCCTGCTGAAGTGTCCGGGCCTGGCCAGTTGCCTTGCGCCCCTCAAGGGCAACATTCGGACTGCGACGATTGCGATACCTGTCTCAACTGTGCATGCCATGCCCCCTTGACCGTTGAGCCGTTTATTAAACTTGGCTATGATCCCACCATGCTGAATCTGATCGCGCCCGACCCGTTCAGGCGCGTGCCCGAAGTTTACCTTTCCTGGTTTATCCCCCCCAAATCCTGACCTTAAAACTGCGGCGGAAGTAGTTTTGCCCCGGTTCAGGGGTAATTCGATTTAAGGAGGTCATTTCCTTGGGGATAACTATATTTGCGCGTGGAGCCCTGCTTTTGGCGCAGGGAATTATTTGCATGGCAACGTCAATGCCTGTTTGGGCAGAGACGCCGCAGCTGGCATTGCCGCAGGCAGTCGAGTATTCGCTGCGCAATAACGGCGAACTCCAGTCTTTTCGCCAGGAAAGAGGCATCCGCGACGCCGGAAAGGTCAGGGCAGGTCTTCTGCCGAATCCGACGCTCGATCTTGAAGCAGCCACGGGCGCTTTAACCGGCAGCAACGCCGAGAGCAGCCTGTCCATCGGAATATCGCAGGAATTTTTCATGGCCGGGAAGCGGGAGAAGCGTCTGGCCGTCGCTGAATTTGAGCAGGAGATATATCGTTGGCAACTGGCCGACCGGGAGCGAATGGTTCGCCGGGAGGTGACGATGGCATTCCACGATGTCATTCATGCAAAAAAAAGGATCGAACTGGCGGACAGGGCGATTGACCTTAACCGCCAGCTTCTCGATGTGGCGATGGAGCGCCTTGCGGCAGGGGATATTCCGGAGCTTGAAATGAACCTGGTCAAGGTTGAACTGGCGCGGAGCGAAGGTTTCAGAATCAATCTTGCGCAAGCGCTGAACCAGAGCCGGGCAGCACTCTGGACTTTGATGGGACTTCCGGGTGGAGAATCGCCTGAGATTGCCGGCAGTCTCGACGCCGAAGCGGCCATGCCGAAGCCGCTGGTTGATCCAACGCGGCTGAAGCGGCTTGCGAATGAAAACAGGCCTGACCTCAAGGCTCTGGAAGCCGAGGGGAAAAGAGGCGAAGCAGACATCGTACTGGCGCGAGCCGAGGGCGTTCCCAATCTCACGGCAGGCGTGGCAGTAACACGCGACACGACATCCATGGAAATCGGCGGTCTGGAAGGCAACGACACCGCCTACGCCATAGGATTGAAGCTGTCGATGCCCATTCCGGTGTTCGACAAGAATCAGGCAGGAGTTCAGGAGGCCCGCGCCAGACGGGACGGCATCGAAAGCCGTTTGCTGGCGGCCAGAAGACAGATTGAACTGGAGGTTGAATCTGCCTGCGCCGGCTACCTGAACAATGAGAGAGTCCTTTCCCTGTACAAGACGAATATTATTCCCCAACTTGAGGAGAACCTGAAACTGACAGAGGAAGCCTATCGCCTCGGCGAGGTCGGCATACTGGCGGTCATTCAGGAACAGAAGAAATTCTTCGAGGTCAGCGAAGGCTGGCTGGCGGCATTGCATGACATGCAGGCCGCATTTGTGATGCTCGAATCAGCGGTGGCAACAGAACTTGCCGGAGGTACACAGTGAACAGCAAGGTAATAATTATCGGACTTATTCTGGCCGCGGCGCTGGCTGGCGGCTTTTTCTATCGCTCCACCATTCCCAAGGGCGGCGGGGTGGAACATGCGGAAACGAAGGAAACCGGCCATATCGAGGAAGAGGGCGGCGAGCACGAGGGCCACGACGGGCACGGCGGCGAGGCTGGCAGCGTCAGGATGGCCGCCGATGCGCAGAGGCAGAACGGCGTGGTTGTGGCGGCGGTTAAGAGGCAAAGCCTGGCAGGCTCCATAAGCGCAACCGGCAAGGTTGAGGCCAACGCCGACCGGATAGCCCATGTCTCACCGCGCATCTCCGGCAAGATCGTGAGTGTCGCGGCTTCTCTTGGGGACAGCGTAGCCGCCGGACAGACACTCGTCACGCTGGACAGCGTCGAGCTTGGCGAGGCGCTTGGCCGCTATCGCCAGTCGGAAACCAAACTCGCATTGGCCCAGTCCAACATGGACAGGATCAAGAGCCTCGTCGAAAAGAAAATTGCCGCGCGGAAAGACATCCTTCAGGCCGAAACCGACTACAAGACAGCGCAGACGGAACTGCACACCGACGAAGAACGCCTGTCTATGTATGGTGTTTCCATTTCCGATCTGAAAGGTGAAGGCCACAACAGGCCGCTCTTGCCGGTACACTCCCCCATCGACGGCAT
This sequence comes from Nitrospirota bacterium, assembly GCA_016212095.1. GTDB lineage: Bacteria > Nitrospirota > Thermodesulfovibrionia > SZUA-242 > SZUA-242 > JACRHH01. The sequence continues at coordinate 28,620 of JACRHH010000021.1, read as the reverse complement.
TATCACCGAAAAACACGCCATCGTGGGCGAGCTTTCCGATCCGTCCAAAAGCCTTTACACCGTGGCCGATCTCTCCTCGGTCTGGGTGCTGGTGGACGTCAACGAAAAGGATCTCGCCAAGGTGAGCATGGGGCAGGCGGCAATCGTTGTCGTCGGCGCTTTTCCAGACCTGAGGCTGAAGGGGCGAATCACCTACATCGCCGATCTGGTTGACGGTGCAACCCGCACGGTCAAGGCGCGAATCGAGGTTGCAAATCCGGGGCGGAAGCTGAAACCGGAGATGTTCGCCACGGTTGAATTGGCGTTGTCAGTCGATGCGCCGCCGGTTCTGGCGGTTCCAGAAGACGCGCTGCAGGATCTGGACGGCAGCAAGGTGGTCTTCGTTGCTGAAAACGAAGCCGAATTCGCGGCGCGCAAGGTTCTGGCCGGACGGACGGCAGGCGGCATGGTCGAAATCGTGTCCGGCCTCGCGGAGGGCGAGCGTTACGCTGTCAAGGGATCGTTCATTCTGAAGTCGGAAGTGAAGAAGGGCGAAATGACGGACGAGCATGGCCACGGAAAATGATCAGCAAGGGCGGAGCAAGCGCCGCTAAAAGGAGAAAGCGCCGATGCTGGAAAAATTGATCGCATATACATTGCGGCAGAGAGGGATGGTCATATTCCTTGCGCTGCTGATTGTCGTTTTCGGATTGTACTCGTATCTGAAACTGCCAATTGACGCCTTTCCCGATGTAACGAACATTCAGGTTGAGGTGGTAAGCCACGCGGACGGCCTGTCGGCGATAGAGATCGAGAGGAACGTAACCTATCCCATCGAGATGTCGATGCGCGGCCTGCCCGATATCGAGCAGATGCGCTCGGTCACCAAGTTCGGCCTGTCGATTGTCACCATTGTATTTAAAGATAATGTGGACATCTATTTTGCGCGGCAGCTTGTTTTTGAACGGCTGGCGGAGGCGCGGGAGAAGGTTCCCAAGGGGGTCGAGGTTGCCATGGGGCCAATCGGCACGGCCATGGGCGAGATCTACCAGTACACCCTCGAAGGAAAGATGCCGGCTGATCCGGGACAGAAGATCGCCTATCTGACCAATCTGCGCACCATTCAGGAGTGGATCGTCACACCCCAGTTGAAAAGCGTGGCCGGAGTGAACGAGATCAACTCCTACGGCGGGTATTTCAAGCAGTATCAGGTGATCGTGTCGCCGGAAAAACTGCTGAAATACGCGATAGCCGTGGATGACGTCTTCTCAGCCATCGGCAGCAACAATGAAAACGTCGGCGGCAACCTTCTGGAGCGCGGAACGGATCAATACATTGTCCGGGGGATCGGATTAATCAAGGATGTCGGCGACATCGAAAATATCGTCCTGAAATCCCATGGCGGCACTCCCACCTATATCAGGGACGTGGCGCAGGTGAAGGTTGGCGAGGCCGTCCGCATGGGCGCCGCCATGAAAGACGGCAAGGATGAATGCGTCGGCGGCATCGTGATGATGCTGCGCGGCGAGAACAGCCGCGACGTTGTGCGCCGCGTGGCGGCAAAAGTCGATGAAATGAATGAGAACAATGTGCTTCCAGAAGGGATCAGAATCGTTCCCTACTACGACAGAAGCGACATTGTGAAGGCGAGCGTCGGCACGGTCAACACGGCTCTGGTTGAAGGCTCTATTCTGGTTCTGATCGTGCTCTACCTGCTTCTGAACAGCATCCGCGGCAGTATCGTGGTGCTCATAGCTCTGCCGCTGTCGCTTCTGGCCACGTTCATCGTGATGAAGATTGCGGGCATAAGTGCAAACCTGATGTCACTGGGCGGCCTGGCGATTTCCATCGGAATGATCATCGACACGACCATAATCCAGGTGGAAAACGTCCAGCGAAACCTTAGCGAGGAAGGGGGGCGGCATCCTAAACTGATGACGGTGCTCAAGGCGGTGATGGAGGTTCGAAAGCCGAGCATCTTCGGCGAACTCATCATCGCGCTCACCTTCATTCCGATTCTATCGCTGGAAGGAATCGAAGGAAAAATGTTCGGCCCGCTGGCGGTCACTGTCGCCATCGCGCTTCTGTCGTCGCTGTTTCTGTCGGTGTTTGTCATCCCGGCGCTCTGCATCATATTCCTTAGGCCGCACCCGGAAAAAGAGAGCTTTCTCATGAAACATGCAAACAGGCTCTACCTGCCCCTGCTGGATTTTGCGATGAACAGCAAGCGGGTGGTGTTGAGCATTGCCGGAGTTCTTCTGGTTGCCTCGCTCTTCCTGTCAACACGGTTGGGAACCGAGTTCATTCCGACCATGGATGAAGGCTCGTTCGATATGGATGTCTCTATGCTCCCCGGTGTTTCCCTGGCCAAGGCGATGGAGGTGAACCAGAAAGTGGCGGAAAAGCTGAAGCAGTTTCCGGAACTGGGGACTATAGTGTCTCGAACAGGACAGACCGGAGTGGCGCTGGACACCAGAGGCACGGACAAGACCGGATATGTGGGCATCTTCAAGCCAGAGAGTGAATGGAAAAGGGACATTTCCAAGGAGGAGCTGACCAATGAGATGCGTGAGGCTCTGGAGTCGATAGCTGGAATTTCAGTCGGATTTAGCCAGCCGATACAGTGCCGCATCGATGAACTCGTGGCCGGAACCCGCGCGCAGCTCATTCTGAAACTCTTTGGCGAGGACATCAACGTTCTCAGCGGAAAATCGGCCGAGATCGCGAGGGTTCTATCCACCGTCCGGGGCGGAACCGATCTGAGCGCCGAAAAGGTTGCGGGGCAGCCATATCTGACAATAGACATCGACAGGGCGAGAATTGCACGATATGGCCTGAATATCAGCGACGTGCAGAAGGTGATCGAAATCGCGGTGGCAGGCAAGGCGGCGTCGCAACTGTACGAGGAGAACCGCAGCTTCGACATAACGGTGCGTCTTCCGGAAGAAAAAAGGAATTCCCTTGAAGCGATCAGGAATCTGACAATCACCACTAAAACCGGCGTCAATGTTCCGCTTGAGCAGTTGGCGGATGTAAAGATGATTGAAGGCCCGGTTCAGATCAGCCGGCAAGACGGGGTGAGAAGGATCGGAATAGAGATGAACATCACCGGCAGAGATATCGGCGGCTTCGTTGCCGAGGCGAAACAGAAGATAAAGGATAACGTAAATCTGCCGCCCGGCTACTATCTCACATGGGGCGGACAGTTCGAAAACCAGCAGCGGGCCATGAAAAAGCTGATGATCATCGGGCCGGTGGCCATCGGCCTGATCCTGCTGCTTCTATACGTCACCTTCCGGTCTATCCGGTTGGCGCTGCTGGTAATTTCCAATCTGCCGTTTGCCCTGATCGGCGGGGTATTCTCGCTCTTCATCTCAGGGCAATACCTGTCGGTTCCGGCGTCGGTCGGGTTTGTCGTGCTGTTTGGCGTTGCCGTCCTGAACGGACTTGTGCTTGTGTCGCGCATCTCGCAACTGCGCGAGGAAGGGCTTGAGTTGCAGGAGGCCATCAGGAAAGGAACAGCAGACCGGCTGCGCCCTGTGTTGATGACCGCGTCCATCGCGATTTTCAGCCTCATCCCGATGCTGCTTGCTGGCGGAGCAGGATCCGAGATCCAGAAACCTCTGGCCACGGTTGTTGTGGGCGGCCTGGTTACGTCAACGCTTCTCACATTGCTGATAATCCCGTCGGTGTACAGTTGGTTTGAGAAGAGAAGGGGCGAGGAGGAAATATAATTGACAGCCTCGTCTCCCACATGGTATGTTCATAACTCGAATTTCAAGCCACGAAGGCTTTTCACGGATCGGGAACGGTTCTGAAGCCTTTGTGGCTTTTTTATTTACCGAAGTAACACATGGAGGTAATTTTCGGGATGAAACCATATCTGATCACATTTCAACTTGCAGTAATTGTGCTGGCGCTTGGCTGTCTTCCCGCCCACGCCTCGGAATCCGGCGGCAGGACATGGCCGGAGCGCATAACCATTTCCGGAGCCGTGGAGATGGACGCGTCATGGAACAAGGCCGAAAGAACATCTTCCGACATGTTCGTGAGCAAGGTGGAGTTTGGGGTTGAGGCGTCGATTGCGGAATGGATAACCGGCAGGTCTGTCCTGCTGATGGAAAACATCGGCGCAAAGGATGAAGCGCCTCTTGTGGTCGATGAAGCCACCATCGCCTTCGAACCCGTCGGGAAGCCGTACTATTATACGTTCGGCTTGCGAACCCTGCCGTTTGGCGTTTTTGAAAACCATCTGGTCTCCGATCCTCTGACCCAATCGGCATACGAAACCAAACGGCCCGGCGTAACAGCCGGATTCCGTGGCGGCAACGGAGCATCCGAGTTGTCGTTGAGCGTCTACAAGGGAGCGGAGATGATGGATCATCTGTTCTCCTCCGGCCTGTTCGACGCCGAAACGGTCAAAAGGGCCGGGCCGGATACGGAAGATGTTTCGTCCATGATTTTCAACGCGGCTTTCACTCCGGTTCCGCATCATCTTGCCCTGTCGGCTTCGTATCTTTCCGAGCCCGGCAAAGACAGGCGGAATGAGTCTTTCAGCATCGGGATCAACTACAACTGCCTGTTTATCGAAGGATTCAGGGTGGATGCGGAATATATCGGCGCGTTGCAGCGCGAGACGTATTTCGATAAATCCGGCGCCGATGCCGGAGGGTTCAGGGATGCGGCCTTGTCCCTGAGCCTTGCCTACGTGTTTCGCGGAACGGACGAAAAACGCGAGCCTGGCGGCACATATTGGGTGAGACGCGCGCATCTTCTGGCCGAACCGGTCGAGATCGCTTTGCGCTACGAGACGTTCGACGATGGCGGAATGTCCGCCAAAACCGGAGCCGCCTCGGTTGAAAGCGTGGGAAGCGTCGGCGCGCGATGTAATTTTCATGTTGACGGCGATACAGCCGCATATATGGGCGTCGAATATCGGGCCATCAGAATGAGAAGGGCCGTTGACGAAAGCGCGGTTCTTGCCCGATTGGGCGTGAAGTTCTAGCAGTTCCGGATGCGCTGGGCAAGAAACGAATGAATGGAGGTGTTTTTTCATGCACATGGCTGACGCACTAATTTCACCCGCTGTCGGCGGCGCGTTCTGGGCGGCGTCGCTGTCCGCAATAGCATATAGTTCAAGAAAGCTGAAGCAGGAAATCGACGAAAAGCTTGTTCCCTTGACCGGCGTGCTGGCGGCGTTCGTATTCGCGGCGCAGATGATCAACTTCGCCATTCCCGGAACCGGTTCAAGCGGGCATATAGGCGGCGGGCTTCTGCTTGCCATTTTGCTTGGGCCACATGCCGCGTTCATCGCGATGGCGTCGGTGCTGGTTGTGCAGGCGCTTTTCTTTGCCGACGGCGGCCTTCTGGCGCTTGGTTGTAATATCTGGAACCTCGGCTTCTACTCATGTTTCGTTGCGTATCCGCTTGTTTACAGGCCAATTGCCGGCAATGGCGGCAGGGCTGTTTTCGCCGTAGTGGTTTCCGCAATTGCGGCGCTTCAGCTTGGCGCGTTCTCGGTTGTGCTTCAAACTGTCATGTCCGGCATCTCCGAACTTCCATTCAAGGTGTTTGTTTCGTTCATGCAGCCCATACATCTTGCCATTGGGATTGTCGAGGGCGTTGTGACTGCGGGAGCGGTTTCATATGTATGGGCAGCCGGTTGGAGGCATGAGGATGCGGCAGCCGTAAACTGGAAAAAGACGGCGGCTGTCATACTGCTTGCCGCGATGGTTGTCGGCGGAGTTTTTTCGTGGTTTGCATCGTCGAAGCCTGACGGCCTTGAATGGTCGATCGGCAAGACATCCGGGCGGGAGGAGATTGAGGGAAGGGAATCCGGCGCTGCATCTTTTCTGGCCGGTCTGCAGAAAAAAACCGCTGTCCTGCCCGATTACGGATTCGGCGGAAGCAGCGAACAGGCAGTGGATACATGGCCTGCTCACAATACCGGAAGCTCGGTTTCTGCTGTTGCGGGCGGGGCGATAGTTATTGCGTTCGTATTTGCCGCCGGTTTTCTGATCCGCATGTTTTCCGGCAGGAAAAAGGCCGGATAATTTCAGCGGCATGACAAAAACCGGATACTTCAACTTCGACATCACCGCGCTCGACCGGCTTTCCTGCGCCGAAAGCCCTGCTCACAGGCTCGACGCCCGCGTCAAGCTTCTGGTTGCCGTGGCCTTCATCGTATGCGTGGTGTCGTTTCCGAAGCGTGAAGTATCCGGTTTGACGCCGTTTTTTCTCTATCCGGTGATGATGGCGGCTGTGGGCGGCATTCCGTTTGGCCTTGTGACGCGCAAGGTTATTGTGGTTTCGCCGTTTGCGTTGATGGTGGGGGCGTTCAATCCGTTTTTCGACACAACGCCGGTGATGCATGTCGGCGGCGTTGCAATTTCAGGCGGCTGGCTCTCGTTCGCGTCGATAATGGTGCGCTTTGCGCTTACTGTTTCCACGGCGGTTGTGCTTATCTCCACCACATCGTTCAACGGGGTCTGCCGGGCGCTCGAACGTCTTGGCGCGCCAGTGGCCTTCACCACCCAGCTTCTTTTCCTCTACCGCTACCTTTTCGTGCTTGGCGACGAATCGCGGCGGATGCTTCGCGCCTTCGAGGCCCGTTCGTTCGGCGAGGGATCTTCAACTCCGGGCATGAAAACGGTTTCGCATCTCATCGGCGCGTTGTTCCTGCGGACAGCCTCCCGCGCCGGGCGCATTCACGCCGCGATGACCGCCCGCGGATTCGACGGCGAGATGAGAACGCTTCGGGAAGATAAACTGAAGCTTGCCGACGCGCTGTTTGCAGTCGCGGCAATTTCGGGTTTTGCCGTAATGCGGACAGTAAACATCGCCACGCTTGTGGGCCAGCTTGTAGGCCAGATGGTTGCCGGAGGCGCGCGGTGAGCCATCACATAATCGAGTATGACAACGTCTGCCACGCATACCCCGACGGAACCGAGGCCTTGCGCGGCGTAACATTCACGATCACGCACGGCGAATCGGTCGGCATCGTCGGCGCGAACGGATCGGGCAAGACCACCATCCTTCTGCATTCAAACGGGCATCTGCTTGCCGACAGCGGCGAGGTTTCTATTGGCCACACGCCGATTACGGCAAAAAACAGGCGGGAAATCAGGAAGCGTGTCGGCATCGTGTTTCAGGATCCGGACGACCAGCTTTTCATGCCGCGAGTGCTGGACGACGTGGCCTTCGGCCCGCTTAATCTGGGGCTTGGCGGCGCGGAAGCGCAGACGCGGGCCATGAACGCGCTTTCCCGCGTGGGCGCGGCGCATCTGGCCAACCGGCATCCGCACAATCTCTCCGGCGGGCAAAAACGCGCGGTGGCCATTGCATCGGTCATCGCGATGGAGCCCGACATCCTGATAATGGACGAACCGGCGTCGAACCTCGATCCGAAGGCAAGGCGGCGGCTTATCGAGCTATTAAACGGGTTCGAGCACACAAAGATCATCGCCTCGCACGATCTGGATTTAATTCTGGACGTCTGCGACAGATGCATAATCATCGGCGACGGCGTTGTGCGGGCGGACGGCCCGGCTATCGACATACTTACTTCAAGAGAACTGCTTGAAGCGAACAATCTTGAGCTTCCGCTTTCGATGCAGCGCGAAGCAGGCAGAAGAGCAAAAGGAGACGCAACTATGGACGACATGTCAAAACTGGCGCACAGGATTTCTCACTGGCTGGAGCATAACGAGGAGCACGCAGGAACCTACTCGGAATGGGCGGGTAAAGCCCGCGAGATGGGCAAGCCGGAACTGGCCGGCGTGCTGGATGAGATCGCGGCTGAAACAAGAAAAATCAGCGGGCTTTTCGGGAAGGCGCTCACGCTGGCAAAAGTGGCCGGACATGACAACAGCCACGGGCATTAAATATCCAGAATAACCTCGGCCACAATTGCGCCGTCGTCCGTCTTTCGCACGGAAAGGCAGTGGTAAGTGGCGGCTTTCACCAAAAGCCGCCGCTCGTGACGCGACGGATCGAACGTTTCGCCCAAAATAACCGCTTCAACGCCATGCGGCCCCGTCATGGCAACCTCGGCCCTCGCCGCCATGAATCCGCGCGCGTCAAGCAGAAATATCAGTTCGTTCAGCCATTCCACAAGCAATGCGCCGTCGTCATCGGCGGTCACGGATACGCGTTCGGAGCGTTCCTCGCGCACCAGCGCCGGATCGGTGACAAGCTCGGCAAGGCCTTGCGCGGCGACCTCAAGCAATGTGCTCATGTCATCGGCACGAAGCCGAAGCCCGGCATCGCCGGATATGTCGAGAATTTCGAATGCGGGGTTCATTTCAGGCTTTTGGAAGACGATAAACGGGGGAAGTTATTAATTTCATGCGCTCTTCATTATTAACTCCAACCTACTGAAAGTTCGATGGGATAAATATCTTTTCTGAGCCATACACCTCAAATGTTACTACTTTCCCGCTGTAGGTTACTGTTAGCTCAGCAGGAATTGCCGATTCATTACACCCGTCAGTAACCAATGATGGCCTGCCAAAGAGAAGCACGCTTAACTCGACAGATAGATTTGGGCCAACAACAACCTTCTCCATGTGAAATTGGCATCCCCCATTTGCGTACCATGATTTTTCTTGCGACGGATATTCAATCGTAATTGGCTGATCGCAAGCATTGTGAACTTGCATGTCGATTAGATTGCAACAACCATCCGAACCACTACCAGAGCATGACATCAAGGAGAGCAATAAAAGCGCGCTGGAAACAATAGCCATGCGCATAACATTGTTTCTACGAATTGGAACGGTAACCATAAATGGCTTGGCATATTGTTGAAGCGATTGGCTATCCTGCACTGCTACCCCCTGCGGCATAATGTACGACTGCGGTTACGTTAGCCGCCGGTTATTGCGGAAGTCAAGCCGAAAAACGTGCCGTAGCGCCATCATAAACCATATCAACGAGATTATTACCGTGCGGGCGCAAAGCTTCCGCCACAACAAGCAGTCCATGAGTGGTATTGTAAAATACAAAAGATGATATTACTTCCATGGAGGACGCCATGTTTACTGAGGAAAAACATAATGTTTATGTGATCGGCCATAGAACGCCCGACACGGATTCGGTCTGTTCCGCCATCGGATACGCTTATTTCAAGAATTTGACCGACAAATCCAGGCATTTCATTCCGGCGCGCGCCGGTTCCCTGAACGAGGAGACAACGTTTGCGCTGGATCGTTTCGGCGTGCCGGCTCCTGTTTTGATCGACAGCCTTGCCGCAACCGTAAGCGACATGCCCCTTATGAGGCCGATAAGCGTTAACGAGAACGAATCGGTTCATGCATTGGCGGAACTCATGCGGGAGCGCGCGGTTAGAACAATGCCTGTCGTCAACGACAACCGGCGGGTTTCCGGAATCGTCGGACTGAAGGACATCGCCCGCCACTACATGGAAAGCGTGGGGCTTGCCGACCTGTCGAACGCGCCGATCGACATCGACATTCTTATTAAAACGCTCGACGCCCGGTTGATCTCAAACACCGGCGACGTTCGTTTTCTATCGGGCAGGATACATATAGCCTCGATGAACAAGGCTACGGTTCTAAACCGTGTAACCGCCGGAGACATCGTGGTGATCGGCGATCAGCACGATATTCAGCTCGACCTGATAGCCGCCGGATGTCAGGCGCTGATCGTGACGGACGGCGTTCCGGTTTCGGCGGACGTAACCTCTGCCGCCAAGTCGAAAGGCGTGGCGCTGCTTTCTTCCGCCCATAACGCATTCGCCACTGTTCAGCTCATTTTGATGTCTGAGCCGGTATCTTCCATCATGTGCGGCAACGCCGTGACCGTCGGCCTTTTCACGCCCATGACCACTCTCAGGAAGAAAATACTGGAATCCGATTACAGATCGGTGATCGTTACGGACGGCGACGGACGACTGACAGGCTTTGTAACTCGTACCGATCTTCTGAAACCTGTTCGCAAAAAGGCCATTCTCGTTGACCACAACGAAATATCGCACGCGGTTGACAGCATCGACGAGGTTGAAATCCTCGAAATTATCGATCACCACCGCGTCGGCGACATATCCACCGCCGCGCCGATTTACGTTTACAACGATCCGGTTGGAAGCACATGCACCGTTGTGGCGGGCATGATGGTGCTTCACCAGATCAACATTCCGCCTGAAATTGCCGGGTTGCTGCTCTCCGGCATACTTTCCGACACCCTTCTGCTTACGCTCTCCACAACAACGGAGCGCGACCGTCTTCTTGCCGAACGGCTTGCCGCAATCGCGGGCGTCAACATAAGGAATTACGGCAGGGAAGTCCTTCACGCAAGCATCAATATCGAGGGGAAAACCGCGGCACAGCTTATTTCGGCAGATTTCCGCGAGGTTCTCATCGCCGGGAAGCGCCTTGGCATAAGCCAGATGATGGTGCTCGATTGCGAGGAAATCAACCTGCGAGAGGAGGAACTGATCGAGGAACTTGAGCGGTTGCGCAAGGATGACAAATACGACCTGACCGTGCTTCTGGTCACCAATCCGCTGAGCGCTTCCCATGAACGGGTTCTTCTTCGCGGAGAGGTCTGGATGGTCGAGAAGGCTTTTGGCGTCAGCGTCAAGGACGACACCTGCATGTTGCCGGGGGTGCTGTCCCGCAAGCGGGATTTCATTCCGGCGCTGGCTCAGGCGCTCGGCGCGGAAACGGCGTAGAAATTCCGGTTCCAGATAATTGCAGGGGCGGTTCGCGAACCGCCCCTGCCGGATTGCTTTAATTAACCGGATTATTCCTAGAAGTTGTACCCGGCCTCGCCGTGAACCGTTTCGTCAAGTCCGACGGTTTCATCATCAGCCGATACCCTGAAGCCTACCGTCATATCGAGCAGCTTCACCAGAATGAACGTGCCGATGAAGGCGTATGCAACCGTCACGACAATCGACAGAAGCTGAACCAGAAACTGATGCGTGTTGCCTGCCAACAAGCCGGTGCTGTTCACGGAAGCGAAGATGCCGGTTGCAAGCGCGCCCCACATTCCGCCGATTCCATGAACGCCGAAGGCGTCGAGCGAGTCATCGTACCCAAGCTTCATCTTCATCGTCACGGCATAGTAGCAGAGCACTCCGGCCACGCCGCCGATTGCGATAGACGCCGCCGGGGTAACGAAACCGGCTGCCGGGGTAATTGCCACCAATCCTGCCACAATTCCGGAAGCCGCGCCGAGGGCGGACGGCTTGCCGTGCTTCAGCCATTCAACGATCATCCATGAGCAACATGCCGTGGCAGCCGCTGTCTGCGTGTTGGCGAATGCAAGGGCCGCGATGCCGTTTGCGCCAAGCGCCGATCCGGCGTTGAATCCGAACCAGCCGAACCAGAGCAGGCCCGCGCCAAGAAGCGTGTAGGTCATGTTGTGCGGAAACATCGCCGTCTGCGGCCAGCCGTTACGCTTGCCCAATATGATGATGGCCGCGAGCGCCGAGATACCCGATGAGATATGAACCACGGTTCCGCCCGCGAAGTCGAGCGCGCCCATCTTAAGCAGCCATCCGCCCTCGCCCCACACCCAGTGGGCAAGCGGATCGTAGATGAATGTAGACCAGAGCAGCACGAAAAGCAGATATGGCCCAAACTTTACTCGCTCGGCAATCGCGCCGGAAATGAGCGCCGGTGTGATGATGGCGAACATGCCCTGAAACATCGCAAACACAAGTTCAGGAATGCTCCCGGTAAGCGATTCAGGCGCTATGCCCATGAGAAACAGCTTGCTCAGTCCGCCAAGCAGCGGATGCCCGCCCGGCCCAAAAGCAAGCGTGTAGCCGATTGCAACCCATTGCAGGCCGATGACGCCCATGACAGCGAAGCTGTGCATCATCGTTGACAGCACGTTTTTCTTCCTGACCATGCCGCCGTAGAACAGGGCCAGCCCTGGAAGCATCAACAGTACGAGCGCCGACGATACGAGCAGCCATGCCGTATCTCCCGTGTTCAAGGTGGCGTCGGCAGCCATCGCCGCCGACGGAGCCAATAATCCCGTGACTGCAACTGCCGCAGCCGCTTTCGCTGATAAACCGATCCGTTTCATAACATCTTCAAGCTCCTTTGCCGAATAATAAAATGAGTGCATGTGTAGCCCGTTCATACATTGGCAATATGCGTGCCTGATTCATGAAATCTATCCGGCCTTGCAACTCTTTGTTATTATTGGGTTTAATCTGCCAATAAAATCTTTTGGCTGAACCCCTTGTCTACCGTAGCTTACGATGTGGTAGGGAAGGCTACAATTTTGTATGAAGAAGTGAAGAGCCTCACCCCTGCCCCTCCCCAAAAGGGAGGGGTAGAAGGCGGATCGATGAATTCATTCTCCCATTCCCTCTCCTTCAGGAGAGGGAATGGTGAGGTTGTTGAACGTTTGATCTGGAAATGGAATAAAAAACCCCGCGTCAGCTTCCGGCGGAGGGGGTTGCCGGATTATGACGCGGGGTTTGGGCGAAACCCGTTATCCTGCGGGGCCGGTTAAGGCCCCGCAGGTGAGTGTTCGCGGATTATAGACCGGTATGGCAGCTTGAGCAGCTCACGCTGCTTGTCCACGTAACCGGCTGTTCGTTGTGACACGCAACCGTACAGGTCTTTGTGCTGGAGTTGTATGCGGTCGGAGCAAGAGCGCTGACCGCACTGTCATTAGCGCCGGCAACCTTGTAGCCGACGTTACGTGTCCATGAAGCAGGCAGGCTCTCGTCTCTGAGCTGAGCCTTCGACTTCAGGGCCGCGCTCTGGAAGACTATGTCAACCTGACCGTTGATGTGGCTGATGCTTCCTGCCTTGAGAGTGGCAAGAGTGTCGCCAACCTGCGGGCCGCCGTTGGTGTGGCAGGTTCCGCAGACGTTGTTACCGGCATTGGCTGCAACACTGACGGTGTCGTTATGGCAGGTGTAGCAACTGATCGTGTAAGCGGTCGTGCTGTTGCCATGGCTGCCTGCGGCGGTGTTGCCCGCTGATGCCAGACCGGTTGTGCCGGTGTATATGCTGGTGAAGTGAATGCCCACGAAGTGGCCCTTGCCAACGGTCTGACCGTCAGACCGCACAAAGGTGTTGAAGTGCGAGCTCGAACCAGGAATCGTCGAGTTCGGCGAGTTGCCGTGGCAAGAGTCGCAAGATGTGCCGGTTGAATTGTTCCAGTCCGGCGTGAGCGCATATACGAGATTGGTGTCGTAGCCGTTTGAATGGCAATAGACGTTGCTGCACTTGCCGGTGGCCGGTGTGTAGGCAGCGCCCGCGCCGTTCTTCGACTTGAGCGTGCCGCCGTCAGCAGCGGCAAGCGAGGTATCGACACTTCCGTTACGATGGCTGGAAGCGCTTGTCGGGTGACAGTTTCCGCATCCGGCATTGATCCAGCCGTTTGCGTCATACGCAACCGCCGTGCTGCCGTAAGCCGATGCTCCGGTCTTGACGTGCTTGGCATGAACGCCTGTTGCAGGCGGATTGCCATGACAGAAGTCGCAGCCGGTTGATGTGCCGCCCCATGTGGGGTTGATGTAGTTGCCCTTGCCATCGCTATGGCAGGAGATGTTGGAGCACTGGCTGCCGGCATAGCTGCCGCCCGCGCTGAAAGCAACGTTTGTTACCTTGTTGACGTGATTTGCCGCGCCTGTTACCAGACGGTCGTTGCCGAGAGTCACGGTAGCGGAGTGACAATTGGCGCAGTCGAAGCTCTGGCCGGCAACGTGCGTTGTATGCGAACCGGTGGCCATCGGGCCGCGTCCGGCAACGCTTGTTGATGCGGCGTTACCTCCGTGACAGGAGTCGCACTGTGCAACATCGGAAAGTGTGCCGCCCCATGCCGGGCTTGCAACGCCGGCGTTGGACGGGTCATGACAGTAGGTGGCCGAACATCCGACGCCCGCCGTGTATATGCCGCCGTAACCGGTGGCGAAATTAACGTTTGACGCGCTGTTCAAGTGAAGCGCGCCGGTGATGCTTGTGCCGGTTGTCGTGGTGCTGTTATGGCACTTTGAGCAATCCGACGCCGCGCCGACGTGACTGGAGTGGCTGTTGCCGCCCACGTAGTCAGGCTCGCCAAAGCTCGACGAGGTCGAGCCGTGGCAGCCCTTGCAGGAAAGCGTCAAGCCGCTCGCCCATGTCGGAGGAGCAACCGCTGTGCCGTGGCCGTCCTTGTGACAGGCGGTGGTACAGTTGACAGGCGCGTCAACAGAGGCATTTACGTGCGCCAAACCGGTTATCAGACGGTCGTTGCCGTCGGTGACGGTATCGTAGTGACACTTGCCGCAGCCAAACGAACCGAGGTTCGCGTCGGCGTTGTTGATATGCGCCGTGTGAGCGCCTGTTGCGATCGGGCCGTTGCCCGCAACGTTGGTGGATGTCTTGTTACCGCCGTGACACGAGTCGCACTCCGCGCTGTCGGCAAGCGTGCCGCCCCATGCGGGGCTTGTCGAGCCGATGTTGGACGGATCGTGACAGTAGGTTGCGGAACAACCAACGCCGGTGGTGTATGTGCCGCCGTAGGTGGAGGACATCACTACGTTGGAAACGCTGTTCAAGTGAAGGGCGCCGGTGATGCTTGTGCCGTTGGTTGATGTGCTGTTATGGCACTTGCCGCAGTCCGAAGCCGCCGAAACGTGCTTGGAGTGGCTGTTACCGGTTGCGTAGTCAGGCTCGCCGAAGCTCGATGTTGCCGAACCGTGACAGCCCTTGCAGGTGATTGTCAGGCCGCTCGTCCATGTCGGAGGAGCAACTGCCGTGCCGTGGCCGTCCTTGTGGCAGGCGGTTGTACAGGTTACAGGAACGTCCTTCACTGTGTTGACATGGAAGGAAGCGCCGGTGATTGTGCGGTCGTCGCCGTCGGTTACGGTGCTGTAGTGACACTTGCCGCAGCCGAACGAACCGAGGTTCGCGTCTGCGTTGTTGATATGCGCCGTGTGAGCGCCGGTTGTGATCGGGCCTTGTCCGGCAACCGCTGTTGCCGACTTGTTACCGCCGTGACAGGAGTCGCACTGCGCGGCGTCCGCAAGCGTTCCGCCCCATGCCGGGCTTGCAACACTGGCGCCGGACGGATCGTGACAGTAGGTGGCCGAACAACCAACGCCGGCGGTGTATGTGCCGCCGTAGGTGGCGGACATCACTACGTTGGAAACGCTGTTCAGGTGAAGGGCGCCGGTGATGCTTGTGCCGTTGGTTGATGTGCTGTTATGGCACTTGCCGCAGTCCGAAGCCGCCGAAACGTGCTTGGAGTGGCTGTTGCCGGTTGCGTAGTCAGGCTCGCCGAAGCTCGATGTTGCCGAACCGTGACAGCCCTTGCAGGAAAGTGTCAGGCCGCTCGCCCATGTCGGAGGAGCAACCGCTGTGCCGTGGCCGTCCTTGTGGCAGGCAGTCGTACAGTTTACAGGAACGTCCTTCACTGTGTTCACGTGGAATGCCGCGCCTGTGATCGTGCGGTCATCGGTTTCGGCGACGGTGTTGTAGTGACACTTGCCGCAGGCAAACGAACCAAGGTTCGCATCAGTGTTGTTGATATGCGCCGTATGCGCGCCGGTTGCGATCGGGCCGCTGCCCGCAACGTTAGTGGATGCCTTGTTACCGCCATGACAGGAGTCGCACTGCGCGGAATCGGCAAGCGCTCCGCCCCACGCGGGGCTGACCGTGCCGATATTTGAAGGATCGTGACAGTAAGTGGCCGAACAGCCTGTTCCGGCCAGATAGCTTCCGCCATAGGTGGCGGACATTACAACATTGGACACGCCGTTCAGGTGAAGGGCGCCGGTTATGCTTGTGCCCGTGGTAGATGTGCTGTTGTGGCACTTGCCGCAGTCGGAAGCCGCAAGAACGTGCTTGGCGTGGCTGTTGCCGGTTGCGTAATCAGGCTCGCCGAAGCTTGATGTTGCCGCTCCATGACAGCCCTTGCAGGTGAGGTTCGTGCCGCTTGTCCATGCCGGAGGAGCAACGGCTGTGCCGTGGCCGTCCTTGTGGCAGGCGGTTGTACAGGTTACAGGAACATCCACCGCCTTGTTGACGTGGAACGCCGCGCCTGTGATGGTGCGGTCGTTGCCGTCGGCAACGGTATTGTAGTGACACTTGCCGCAACCAAACGAACCGAGGTTTGCATCGGAGTTATTGATATGAGCAGTGTGCGCGCCGGTTACGATCGGGCCGCGTCCCGCAGCATTGGTCGATGTCTTGTTGCCGCCGTGACACGAATCGCACTGCGCAACGTCTGGAAGCGTGCCGCCCCATGCGGGGCTGACAACGCTTGCGCCGGACGGATCGTGGCAGTAGGTGGCCGAACATCCGACGCCGGCGGTATAGGTGCCGCCGTAATTCACATCAAACGCGATGTCTTTCACCTTGTTGACGTGCTTTGTCTTGTCGGCTATCGTGGTGCCGTTGGTTGTGGTTGCGTTATGACAGAGTGAGCAGTTGAAGCTTGAGGTATGCGCGCTGTGGCTTCCGGTTGCCGGTGTGGCCGCGTGACAGCTTCCGCATGTCATGGCCGTTACCGTCCACGCCGGTGTCACCGCGCCCACGCCGCCGTCGCCGTTACCGTGGCAATAGACGTTCGAGCACTGGCCCAACGCATACGTTCCGCCGTAGGTTGCCGCAATCGCAATATCCTTCACGTTGTTAACGTGCTTCGACTGGTCGATGATCGTGGTGTTGCTTCCGGCCGTCAGCGAGTGACAGCTGTCGCAGGTATAGCCATAATCGGCAGTATGCTTCGTGTGGCTGGAAGACCATGTTTTGGTTCCATCCGCGGGAGCGCTGTGGCAGGAATTACATGCCGTCGCGGCTCCGGACCAGACCGGCTGCGCATATGCGTTAACTCCGTTAAGAGGCGACGCGTTTGAATGGCAGTACAGGTTCGAACACTTTGCCTGTCCGGTTGCGGTAACAGTGGTTGTGCCGGTTGCGTTGTATGTCACGGTTGTCTGACCATCGTATGCGCCGCCGGTGTAAGCGCCGCTGAAGAGCGAGAATCCAACCGTTACCGATCCGGCATCGTGAGTTGCGCCGGTTCCGACGCTGCCGCTATGGCAGCTTTCACAGGCGATACCCTTGCCGGTTACATGCTTGTTGTGCGCGCCGGCGGTTGTCGATCCGGTGCTGCTCGGATAGAGATAGCCAACAAGCGAGCTGTTGTCGATAGGAGGATTGCCGTGACAGGTTGCGCAGCCTGAGCTTCTGAAACCAACTCCGTGGCGATGGCAACGGGCGCAATCACGGGCGTTGTTATGATCGAGCGACGCCTGTCCGGCTGTGTTGTAACGGTGAAACGTTGTCTGCGTATGGCAGACTTCGCAAACCTTTGTCGAGGTTGTGTGGGCGACGGCGTCGTTTCCGAAATCGGATGAACCGTCACGGGCGTCGGTTGCCGAAAGCGCGCTTCCGGGGAAGGCGTCGGTCGGCGAATTCGGAGCCGTGATGTTCGACTTCAGCATCTTGATGTTTACAGCGTTCTTCTCATGGCAGGTTTCGCAGGTGAATTCACCATACTTTCCGCCCGCGACGCCCCAGAGGCCGCCCCATTTGGTTGAACGGGTGGTGGCCGAGTTGTGGATCAACTGGTTCGACGGAATGACGTTGGTGAACGTCTGAACCGCAACCCCGCCGATAATCCCGTCGGCATCCAGATAGGTAACCCTCACGCGATACGCTGTTCCGTTTGTCAGGCCCGGAATCGTGTAGGCATAGGGGCTTGCCGCATGAACTACCGTCTGCGTGCCCATCGAATAGTCGGCAATACCCCATTCGACAGTGAGAGTGTTGTTGGCATTGGTGTCGTCGGTGTAATCCGCGCTCACCGTGATACCGCCGTCCGCCGAGACGGCTGTCGCCGTTCCGGCTGTCGTGCCGTTCAATGCCTCGGCCATGCCCGGAACCGCGAATGCGGCTGCAAACATTGCCATAAAGGCAAACATGAACGATGCCGGCCTCCAATTGTTACTTCCCTTCCCTCGACAATGAATCTCCATCATTAAACCTCCTGAACCCCGAATGTGTATGAAAAGCAGGAAACCTGTGTCACCCAACTTGAACAGCGCGAAATAACGCAGCCAACTAAACCCGCAAACCTCCCCTTGTGTTTTTTTACGCTCCAACTCAATTCATTGGCGCTCATTCAATATTCCGCCTATGTACCGTTTTCAAGCCATTTCTCCGGCATATCGCCATAACCAGACCTCATTCATGATAATGAATAATTGACTTATTATTTGCATTAAGTGTGCCACCCCTCACAATGCACCGGATGAACAAATTATCATCGACATCTTGTTGACAATACTTTAGGGGAGGCGGCTGACGGGCAGGAGGTTTTGTCGCCCTTGCCGCAGGTTAATAATGAGGCCCTCGTAAAAAGTCGAAACCGGCCTTTTTTATCATTCCGGCTTGTCCGGAATCGTTCTTTATCAAGGTGTTACGCGGCAGCAAGATTCCCGACAAGCGGGAATGACGACTTTTTACGAGGGTGTCAATAATGAGGCAGGCGTTCGGAGGGAATATCGCTCAATAACGGATTCAGTTCATCCTTGCCAGAAAGCACCGGCGAATCAACCGGCCATTTGATCCCAAGCGAAGGATCGTCCCATTTCACCCCGCATTCATCCTTCGGCGAGTAGTAGTCGGTGCATTTATACATGACATCGACAGTTTCGCTCATAACGCAGAAACCGTGGGCAAAACCCTCCGGAACATACAACTGACGCTTGTTCTCGCCGGAAAGCACCACACCCACCCATTTGCCGAAAGTCGGCGAACCGCGCCTTATGTCCACCGCAACATCGAATATCTCGCCGCTTACCACATAGATCAGCTTGCCCTGCGGATGGCGCAGTTGATAATGAAGGCCGCGAAGCACGCCATATGATGAGCGAGAGTGATTATCCTGCACGAAAACCGCGTCGATGCCGCCGTCAACGTATCTTGTCTGCTGCCACATCTCAAGAAAAAAGCCCCGGCTGTCCCTGTAAACCGCCGGCTCAACAATCAGCACTCCCGGAAGCGCAGTTTCGATAAACTCCGTTCGCATGTCAGACAGCCACCCCCTCGGCTATAACATCCATCAAATATCGGCCATACTCGTTTTTCACCATGTCCGACGCCAGCAGTTCAAGCTGATGCTCGTCAATATACCCAAGCCTGTACGCGATCTCCTCCACGCAGGCGATCTTCAACCCCTGCCGCTCCTGAATCGCCTGCACATAGTTGGCTGCCTGGTGCAGGGAATCGTGTGTTCCTGTGTCGAGCCAGGCGAATCCGCGTCCGAGAAGCTCAACCTTCAGCGTCCCGCGCCGCAGATATTCAAGATTCAGATCGGTTATCTCAAGCTCGCCACGCGGTGAAGGTTTTAAATTCGAGGCTATTTCCACGACATCGTTATCGTAGAAATATAGTCCGGGCACTGCGTATTTCGATTTCGGCCTGACCGGTTTTTCCTCGATGGACACCACGTTTCCGGTCTTGTCGAAGCTAACCACGCCGTATCGCTCCGGATCGCGCACCGGATAGCCGAATATCAGCCCGCCGCTCTCAAGCAATGCCGCCCTCTGCAGAAGCTCCTGAAGGCCATGGCCGTAAAAAATATTGTCGCCAAGCACAAGCGCCACCGAGCCGCCGCCGATAAACTCCCTGCCGATGACAAACGCCTGCGCCAATCCGCCCGGCTCCGGCTGCACGGCATATGACAAGGAGAGTCCGAGGCCCGCTCCGTCGCCAAGAAGCTCGCGGAACTGGGGCATGTCGTGCGGCGTTGATATGATGAGGATTTCCCGTATTCCTGCCAGCATGAGCACCGAAAGCGGATAGTAGATCATCGGCTTGTCGTAAACCGGAAGAAGCTGCTTGCTGACTACTCGTGTTAGCGGATAGAGCCTTGTTCCAGACCCGCCCGCAAGAATGATTCCCTTCATCTGGCCCTTGTCTTTGGTTATTGTTTATGCAAATTCCGGACGGCGATTATCTTAGCACAGGCAGCTATTTCGTTTCGCCCGGATTTCCGATCACAACCATGTCATCCAATCGCTCTATCCGCCGCCTGATCACATCGCCGCAGAGCGTGGTTACCTCCAGATCAACCGGCAGTTCCACCGGGCCGTCATGCTGCCCAAGGCCGATGACCACGGCGGCTGAATCCTGGCTTCCGGTTCCGCGCCCTGCCGCAATCTCGCGCAGAATGCTCCTGCCGCCGAAAGATGCCCTCACCTTCGCGCCGATTCCGGCCCGGTTGCAGCGCGAATCGTCAACACGAACCTTCAGCCAGCGGTTGCCGCTTCCGTCGTTGCGGAAAAGCCTCACTCCGTCGGCGCTTGCAACTATCAGATCAACCTGACCGTCGTTGTCGAAATCGCTGAAAGCAGCGCCCCAGCCGTTTCCCACACGCGTTCCGGAATACCACGCGCGGTCGCTGAACTTGCCTTTGCCGTCGTTTATATAAAGATGAGAGTTGCGGCCAGGATATATTGAAGTGACATACAGGTCTAAATCGCCGTCGTTGTCCACGTCGGCAAGCGCCGGATCGGCGTTCGTCTCTTCAAAGGCTATGCCTGAATCGGCAAACTTGCCGACGAAGCGGTAATCCGGCGGGCCGCTGTTTAGAAGCAGCATGCTTTTGTCGGAATTCTCGATATTGCGCGGATGCGCGAGGTTCGAAACGTAAATATCGATCAGGCCGTCGCCGTTTATGTCGCCGGTTGCCGCGCCTATGGAATGGCCGAACGAGCCGCCTTTGTTGACGCCGCGAACGCCCGCCGCCCCGGCTTCGTCCGAAAACAGGCCGCCGCCCCTGTTTAGCCAGAGCAGGTTCGGATCGAGACGGTAGTTGGCAACCAGAATATCCAACCGATTGTCATTATTAAGATCAGACCAGATTACGCCTCTGCCGCATAAAGGCTCCTCGGTTACGATTCCGGCCTTCCGCGACACATCGGTGAACGTGCCGTCGCCGTTATTGCGATAAAGCCTGTCCTTCAGGCAGAGTCCGCGCGTTACACCGCCGCGCTCGTAATTCGCGATGTAGAGATCCAGCCATCCGTCGTTGTCGATGTCGCCCCATGCGGCGGCTTCTGTTTCCATGCGCGGCGATACGCCGAACGCTTTTGCCGTCACATCCTCGAAGCGTCTCCCGCCTACATTATGAAAAAGCCTGTTTCCGCCGCGAGAGGTTGAAAGAATATCCGGAAATCCGTCGTTGTCGTAATCGCCGAATACTCCGCCGTTTGCGTCTGCCGGAGCGTTGAAACCAAGCGGTTCAGTTACGTCCACAAACGTTCCGTCGCCGCGATTACGGAACAGCCTTCGCCCGTCGAGCAGAAGATCGTCGAACCCGTCGCGGTCGAAATCGCCCCACGCCGCGCGGCTTGCCTTCACGCCGGAAAACCCGGCGGCAGCAGTCACGTCGGTAAATGTAACGCCCGAATCGTAATCGAGAAACTGCTTTCGGAGTTCGCCGTCGGCACGTGTCAATTGCCGGAGAAGTTCCTCCGCCTCCCTGCGCGCGCCACCGGCCTCCATCGCAAGTTTCAGCCTTTTCACGGCGATGTCCGTCCGGCCCTCATGAAGCGCAAGCTGGGCCAGAACATGATTCGGCCCCGGCCAGTTCCGCCGCGCTGCAACCGGCTCCAGCGCCGCCTTCGCGCATTTGGCGTCGCCTTCTTTAAAACACGCCCTGCCAAGATAAAAATTGTAGCGGTCGCGATCCTGCTCCATTTCCCGTCGCCAGTCCTGCTCATCGAATCGCAACGGCTTTTCGGCCAGGCCCTCCCGGTCGAGCAGCTCAATCGCCCGTTCAGCCAGATACCGCGCCAGCGACGGATCGTGGCCGCGCTCGGCCAGCCACCACGACGCGCCTGCGTTTAGCCTGCGGCTTGAACCGTTGGGCACTGTCACGCATTCGGTCACGAGCGCCCCGTTCCCGGATGGCGGAACAGTCTCCGCCTTTTTATCAAGCAGCGCGATAACCGCCTGCTCAGCCATTCTTCCGCGCGGGAAGTTGCGTACATAGCTCTCGGCAAGCAAGGCCGCGCGCTCAGACTGATCCGGCGCTATCATCTCCTCGGCAAGAAGCGCTGCGGCTTCTTCGGCAAGGCGCGTGCCGACGGCGTTTTCGGCAAGCCGCATCACAGCCTGCGCCCGGCCCGGCGCATCTTTCAGGTAGACGTAACCATTATAGACAGCAAATAACAACCCCGCAGGGGCGTGGTCTCCCCGCCCGTTCAGCCGCTCAACCTCCGCCCTCACCCCTGCGGCAACCCCTGAGCTTCCGCCCGCTGCCTCAAGCCGCGCGGCCCAGCCAAGATCGATCGCCTCATAAAAATCGGGCTTTTTGCGCAGCGCATCTTCAGACGCCGATACCGCCTCGCCGTACCGCCCCAATGCTAAAAGGGCCTGCGCCCGCATGTAATCGACATCGGGATCCGACGGATTCAGCTTCGCCGCCGCGTCAAACAGGGCAAGCGCCGAAACCGGCTTGCGGTCGTCCAGAAGTGCGCCTCCTTTAGAGAGCATGTCTGGCGTGGAAACAGTCGCGCACGATGCGGCAAGCAGCGCGGCAAGAATCACAGCGGCCAACCTGAACAGATTCATCGCCAGAACACGCTGATTTTACGGAGATATTCGATTTCAAGCCAGTTGTGTCCGAGCAGTTCCGCGCCGAACTTGTCGGCTTCCAGCGAATCTGCCGACCCGAAAACAAGATTCGCGGGAGGGTTCATCGGCGCGCCGTAAACGTGGGATTCCCGCATTCCGACCGTGGCGTCAACGATTGTCCAGTCCGGACGCGCCGCGCGAATGAGATCGCTCACGCATCCGTGCGGATTTTCCTTATGAATCATGGACTTTCTGAACGCCCAGTATCCGCTGTAATGATCGGCTGGAAGAACGCCCACCATGTTTTTCAGGCCGATGGTCACGCCAAGCATCGAATGATCCTTCAAGACCGGAACCGAAACAATGAAAGCGCCGCGGATGATGTCGGGCAGATGAATAACCGGCCAAACCTCGGCGTCAGGCACGTTCACCGGCGAATTCGGCAGCGAGTCAAGATCGACAAGCGGCAGGCCAAGCGCGCCGTAGCCCAGATCGATCAGGTTTTGCACGGTATCGCCCGTGCCGGAGCCTTCGGCCACGATAATATTGGAATAACCGGCGTCGCGAAACGCGTCGGCCACACCGGCAACCACGCGAACATCGGTGGTTACAGGCGGCGGCGCGGGCTTCACTATATTGGGCTTGAGGATAACAAGCCTGCCGTCAGGCGGCGGCGATTCCTCAATAAGCCGGGCGGCAACCCTTTTCGCGGCCAGCGCCGGATCGCTTGCTATTTCGCGGTAAATCTTGATCCCGTCCCTCCTATGAAACGCTTTTCACGTAGATGCCCTTCACTATTTCGCCGTCGAGCGCCAGAGTTGTTTCATCTATCTGAATCACCACCGACGGGCTTTTCTGGATGAGCCTTATAACGCTGCCGGGCGAAAGCCCCATCGAGGCGAGCTTGTCCAGATGCGGCGTGTTCAGGAACTCCACGGTTGCGCGGCTTCCCACATCGATATGATTCAGGTTCGAGACAAGCGGCGTGAACTTGCGCGTTCCGGCGCGGCAGCACGCGCCTTTGGGAATCGGCTTGTTGTGCGGGCATGTGGGCGGATGCCCTAAAAATGTGCATAACGCCTCCTCCACATCCTTGCTTATCACATGCTCAAAGCTGCACGCGTCGGCCTCATAGTTCGAGAGATCGAGCACATCGTGAAACAGGCGCTCGGCAAGCCGGTGTCGCCGCACGATGTCGCGGGCGCGAGCTTCGGCGTCGGCGCCAAGAACCGGCGTGTCGCCGTCGAACGAGATCATCCCTTTTGACGCAAGCATCTCCACGGACGCATCCGACAGCGCCTCGCCCAGTGCCTGCCTCGTCAGCACGTTTCGCTCCCTCAGTTCCCAGAATGTTTCGAGCATCTCGTCGATGCTCTCCTCGTGGCGGCATTCGTGGCTCATAAAAATCCTTTCGTGTGCTAAAAACTTATGCCAAACATCTCTATCGTGAAACGCACCACCCCGCCGGCAAGTATGGCATACGGCATCACTATCGCCAGCATCAAGGCTGCCGACTTCATTCCGCGCTCCTTCACCATCATCAGAAAGCTTGCAAGACACGGCACGAAAAGCGTTACAGTCACAAGCGAAACCGTAACCTGCGCCGGAGTGAGCAGGCCGTTTTTGAACATCGTAAAGAATCCGGCCGCGCCGTAATCACGCCGCAGGAATCCCATGATGAGCGCATCCGCCGCAGCTTCCGGAAGACCGAGAAAGCCCACCACAACAGGCGCGAACGCCGCCCTTATCCAGCCGAGCATCCCGAAACGGTCGAGGGAAAACAGGATCAGCGTTCCGACAACGAACAGCGGAACAGCCTCGCGCAGATACCATTCAACGCGGCCCATCGTCTTTTTGAACACATTCATCATGCGCGGCACGCGCACGGGCGGAAGCTCGATGAAAAGCGCCGGTCTCTCGCCCGCAACCACCTTGGAGGCAAGCCAGCCGCCAAGCAGAAGCGTGCCGACAACGCTCATCAGCCAGATTACGGTCACGCGATACGACACAGCGCTTAGCAGCCCCATCGTCACCCCAAGCTGGGCGGAGCACGGCACGGCCAGCGCCAGAAGAAATGTCGTGATTATGCGCTCGCGGCGGGTTTCCAGAATGCGCGTGGTCATCGTTGCCATCGTCACGCAGCCAAGCCCAAGCACCATCGGAAGAACGGCC
This sequence comes from Nitrospirota bacterium, assembly GCA_016212095.1. Classification (GTDB taxonomy): domain Bacteria; phylum Nitrospirota; class Thermodesulfovibrionia; order SZUA-242; family SZUA-242; genus JACRHH01. The sequence continues at coordinate 3,901 of JACRHH010000021.1, read as the reverse complement.
TTGCCGTTCAGCCCCATCATGGCGAATATCCGGTTCGACATTACGGCCAGCCTCGGCAGATAGCCGGAGTCTTCGAGAATCCCGAATGCGATGAAAAACGTCACGGTAATCGGCAGAATGATCGCCACGGCGTATGTTAGCGCCATCGTGACAACGCCATACGGCCCCACAAGCAGATCGCGAATGAACGGAACCGGAATTCCGGCGGCAAGCCGTTCGGCCATCGGATTTAGATATTCCCCGAAAATCGATTCCTCAAGAAAACCGACAAGAACGTCGGCGCCGATGTAGCCCACGAAAAACCAGACCGCATAAAGAACCGCCGCCAGAATCGGCAGACCCCAGAACGGATGAGTGCTGTATCGGCCAATAGCCTGAAGCGCGCGTCCGCCTCCCGGAGCGGAACGGCTCACAACCTTTGCCATCAACCGCTCGACCACGGCAAGACGCGCCACGTTTATCACCTCGGCAAGCGGACGGTCGAAATGCTTCTGCGCGTTGTCGCATACATCCTCTATCCCGGCAATTATGTCGTCGGACAGACGCGCCTTTAGCCAGTCGCGCATTCCGGGCGCGCCGGCCAGAATCATCAGCGCAAGCGCGCGGCGCGAGACAGACGAATCCGGAAGCTTGCCGGCAATATCGCCTACAGCCTTCTCGATCCACTGCGGATATGCAACTTCAAGCGTCGGCTTGCGCGGCGAGGCAAGCGCGGAGCGAATCTGGCCCATTCCCTTCTTCTGCGGCGCGATTGCCTGAATGACCTCTATGCCAAGTGTGCTTGCAAGCTCCCTGTTGTCGGTGTCTATGCCGCGCTCACGCGCCTCGTCCTGCATGTTCAGGACAAGCACCATCGGCTTTCCGCACTCGGCGGCCTGAACCGCAAGCATCAGGGTGCGCTTCATGTTTTTCGCGTCGGCAACCTGAATGATCGAGTTGAAAGGCTCGTCTATGAGAATATCGCGGGTGACGCGCTCGTCTTCGCTTAGCGGAATGAGGCTGTTCGTGCCGGGAGTGTCCATGAGGTGATACGTTGCGCCGTCGATTCGAACATTTCCGTGTGTCACCTCGACAGTCGTGCCGGGATAGTTCGAAACCGTAACGTATTTTCCGGTGAGAAGGCCGAAAATAACGCTTTTACCGACATTCGCGTTTCCCATCAGGATAACGCGGTTAATCACGCCCTTTGGCGTCTTGTCCTCATGATCGTGCATCTGAATTAGTATTTCCCCTGCCCGCGCTGCTTGCGCCTGTTTTTCCTTCCGAACAATCGCGGCAAACGCCGCGTATTTCTAGCGTATGCCCTGCTATGCCGAAGCCGTGCCGCTTGCAGACAGCCTCCTGCAGCCGCTCGATCTCGTCCGACACGAACTCGATCACCCCGCCGCATTCGGTGCAGACCATGTGATCGTGATGATCGCGCCCGATCAGCCGCTCGTATCGCGTCTTTCTGTCCTTGTAAACCGCTTCCTTTATCGCTCCGCATTCGACAAGAAGGGGAAGCGTGCGGTAGATCGAGGCTCGCGAAACGCGGATGTTCTTGCGGCGCATCCTGTCGAGCAGTTCGTCCGGCTCGAAATGGCCATCGAACGAATCGACCTCCGCGACGATAAGCTCCCTCTCGCGGGTCATCCGCAGGCCCATAGACCTCAATCCGGCTTCAATATTATGCTTTTGCATGGCAACTGAGACTCTGTCGCAATAATACGAAAGCTTGAGCGGGAATGTCAAGCAAGCACGGTAATGCTATTTGCTATAATTGCCTATGCCGACAATCATGATCCCCTGGAAAGTTGTTAATCTCGAAGTTCTATCCGGCTATCGCATCGATGTCGAATTCGCCGACGGTTCCCACGGCATTATTGACATGTCGGATGAACCGTTTGAAGGCATATTCGCGCCGCTGGAAAATGAAGATTTCTTTGCTCAGGCTCGAATTGAAAACGGCGTTATTGTCTGGCCAAACGGAGCGGATATCGCCCCGGATGCCATCTACGATGAAATCAACAACTGTCAGGTTTTAAACCACGCGGCCTGAAGCTTCAGTTTTTCCGACAGGGACGCCAGTTCGAGCGAAACCGTCTTGATCTGGTTCGACGCGTTCAGCGTGTCTTTGATCCCGTCGAACAGCCCGCCCATGTTCTGCGAAATGTTCTCTGCCGTGGACGACTGTTCTTCCGTCGCCACCGCGATTCTATCGACTATCTGGGCCGCGTTCGCGGACGCCTCGGCAATGGAATTGAGCGTGTCGGTCATGCGGCTTACCATGTCCACGCCTCTCGCCACAACCTCACGGCTTCCCCTCATGACATCCACCGAACGCCGGGCCTCGTTCTGAATCTGCGTAATCCGCGCCGATATTTCGCGCGTGGAACGCGCGGTCTTCTCGGCAAGCTTTCTAACCTCGTCGGCAACCACCGCGAATCCGCGTCCGTGATCACCTGCGCGGGCCGCCTCGATGGCCGCGTTCAGGGCAAGCAGGTTTGTCTGATCGGCAATGTCGGTTATCACGGATACGATTTCGCCGATCTCGTCCGTGCGGCTGCCGAGCGCCTCGATCGTTCCGGTTGCGTCCATGACCACATGGGAAATCTTTTCGATTGCGGCAACCGCGTCATTCGCCACGGCTCGTCCGCTTTCGGCAAGCTGCGCCGAATGCTTGTTAGTCTCGGCGGCCTTAAGCGCGTTCTGCGCCACATCCTGAATGGTCTGCGACATCTCCTCGGTTGCCGTGACAACCTGATCGGCCTGCGAGTGCTGGCTTTCGGTTGTCCGGGCAAGAACATCGGTTGTGGCAGAAAGCTCCTCCGCCGACGAAGACAGATTGAAAATACCCTCCTTCGTTTCACCCGCAAATCTGGTCAGCCTTTCGCTCATGTCGCGAAAAGACCCGGCCATGCGGCCAAGTTCGTCATGCCCCGTCACATTCACCTCAACCGCGCTGAAGTCTCCCTCAGCCATTGCAGCCGAGCTTTCGGCCACGGCAAGCACAGGCGACACTATTATTTTCGACAGGAATATCGCTATAAACATCAGCAACACGGAACCGATAACGCCGCCGACCAGAAATGAGTACCGCATGTACTGCGATTCTTTTTTCAGCTTCTCAACCTGAAGCGGCGATACGCTCCGCAACACATCAACAGGCATCTTGGTGGCTTCCATGATTTCCAGATAGATCTCGGATACCTCGCCGACACCGGCAAGCAGTTCCTGCCTGCTGCCGCCGCCCGAAAGATTGCCCTTGATCTTCTCCTCGAAACGCTCCCATGCCTCGCGCCCCGCTTTGACAGACGCAAATATCGTTTCGTAAGTCTCCGGCGCATGGCACGATCCGCAGTACAGGCTCTTTCCATCGCTCGCCGGCGAACCCTTCGATTCAAGCGTCCGAAAGATGTCCCTCGTGGAGCCAAGCATTTTCCGCACGCTTTCGACTGTATCCTCGTCATCCACGACGTAGTCGTAGTACAGCACCCTGACCATGTTAAGGTTCATGCGAATCCTGGCCAGTTCGTCAACGGCGTCGCGCTTGAGTTCGATGCCGGAGAAATAGCGTCCGCCGACCTGAACCCTCGCGAAAGCCCACTGCCCAAACGCTATCGCGATGAAAGCGCCAATTATGATTCCGCCGAAAATGAATGAGAATTTAGTCTTCAGGCTTGCATCGTCAAACCACTTCATCGGCTTCCTCCACCGTTATTAACGACCAGCAAATAATTTATTGATGTCCTATCGGCTGACGATGGAAATAATAAAGGGCTAGTGAACCGTGCGGTTAATTGGTTAACCATTGTCCATCCTGTTTTTGGCCCTGTTGACCGATGCGATTATCGAGTCCGCCGATTTTGTCCACCTGAACGGCTTGGTTGATGTCTTGTTGTGTGTTTCGATAAAACGCCGG
>JACRHH010000020.1 GCA_016212095.1 Nitrospirota bacterium | reverse complement strand
GCTTATGTCGAACGCGCCGCCCGGCTCGGAACTGCGGTACAGCACCCGGTCTTCGGCGGTGTCTAACGCCGATACATCCAGCCCCGCGCGCAAGTGCCGCAGGCTGAAGATCACCGCGCCGCCGTTTGCGTAGCCAACGCGTTTTTCCCTGTCCGCCTTCACCCTGCCGCGAGCGTTGCCTATCAGGTCGAGTTTGTTGGCCGCTCCCGGCTCGGTTACGTCTATCACCACCACGCCGTCGCTCGTTGAAACAAGCGCAAGGTCGAACGACTCCTGAGCCGAGGTTGTTGCGTCGCCGTCCCAATCCTCGTAATCGCCCAGGTTCCCGTCGCCGTCGATGTCAATCGGATATTTCTCAACGCCAGTTACGCCGTAGGCATGATTCAGCCCGGCAAAGCTGCCAAGCGGGCGCAGATCCGTGCCGAGTATCACAAGCTCGTCGCCGCGAACAGCCAGTATTTTATCGCCGGCGCGGGAGATGGAGTTGTACAGATTCTCCGCCGTCGTGCCGCTGCCGCTATACGTGCCGCCTATCGCGCCGGCCTTGTTTCCGGCCATCTGCGTAAGATCGACCGCCTGCACGCCAAGACCGGAGTTGGCGATGTACGCGTTGGTTCCGTAGATCGTCATCTCCATCGGCTCGCCACGGTGGTATGGCGCGCCCGGAGGAGGTGGATCGTCGTTGCCCGGATTCCACGACAGATACAGGTCGTCGTTGACCAGCGAATCCGGATTCGAAAGCTGGCCGGACTTGATGTAGCCCAGCCGCCCGCGATGCGTTCGGCCATTGTAGTTCCACTGCGTGTATCCGGCGGTAACGATGTAATCGCCTGATAAATCAGCGTTATTTATGCCCGTAAGAGGCAGGTTCTCCACCGCCTTGATGTCGTTTGCATATTGCAAGAGAAGTTTTCCACGCGCATCCGCGTCAGACGTTTCGGTCACCTGCCCCACGCCCAGATTGCGCGGATTGTACGGGTCTGATACGTCTACCAAACTCAGGTAAGAGTTTGTCAGCACAAATGAGCCGTAGCGAGTATGGCCCATGACCGCAACCCTGTCATTAAACTTCACAAGACGCGCTGCCTCAGGAAACGAGCCGACAGAGGATAAAACCTCAGGCTTGAACGTGGTGAAACGCCCGGTTGTGCCGGTTAGCTCGTTGCCGCCATTATCCTTCACGCCGTTTATCGCAATCGTGTACGTCTCGCCGTACCGGTAGCCGTATGCGGGCACAAACACAATCTCGCGCCCGTCGCCCGACAGACGCGCAACGCCCACAACCGCATTGCCCTGGCTGTCCGTCACCTTAACCGTCTCGCTGTTTACGCTTTCCGGCGCAATCGGCTCGTCAAACGTTATCGAATACTCGTCGCCCCACGGCAGAATGCCGACAGCATCGTCCGGAATCGAGCGCTTTACAGGCTTGGGCGGCGTGTGGTCGTTGGTCAGATGAACCACAAACGGAAGCATCTGCCCGCGCTCAGTCGGCCCCTGTATCGACACCGTCCTCAGCTCCGTGCCGTCGAGGCCGCGAAGCGTCACGTTAAACGGCTTGTTCACAGGAACCGTTACCGGAAACCGACGGCGGACTTCCTTGTATACCGGAAAGGTCAGCCCGGCCTTGCCAGCTATCCATGTGCGTAGCTCGTCCACCACCCACGCGTCTACCATCGCATAGCCAACGCCGTCTTCAAGATGAACCTGAACTCCGTAATATCCGCCGTCGTACACGCCGTCAAACGGCGGCGAGGTCGAATATATCCGCCCGTCGCGCAAAACCGCCGGGCAGACAAGCGTAAGCTCGTCGCGGCCACGGAAGTTTACAACTTTCGTAATGATTATCTGATCGTCGGGCGTTACCCAGTCGGGCGCGGGAAGCGATATCTTAAGCTCCTCCTTCGCCCGAACGCCTGAAGTGTCTATCTGAAAAGCGCCTACGGATTGCACCGCCGGATCAGCCGTCAGCTCCTCAAGCAGATCCGCTGCGGCGGCGGATACCTTTATCACCATGGCCTCATCAAACGCGCCGCCCGGCACATATGTCTCTATCTCGCCCGGCCCCTGCATCACTCCGCCCTCCGGCCCGACAGCCGCGCTGCCGTCGGGGTTCTGAAAAATGCCCGGATCAAGAACCGTTACGTTGCCAAGAAGGTCTTCAACATAAACGTCCACCTTATCGCCAATCGCCCCGGCGAGTGTGCCTGTAAAACTGCCGTCCTCGTCTGTCGTCACCGTAACCACGATGTTCCGCGTCCGGTTAAACAGAACCACCGGGCTTCCCGGAGCCGCAAGCCCGCGTCCGCCGCTTATCGCCATCATGCCGCTTTCATCCGGCAGGCCCGCGCGAAGCTGCCCGGCTTCAAGCGCAGCATTGCCCAGCACCACGGCGGTGGTGAAGACGGTTTCAACGGGAGAAAGCGGCGTGCCGTAACTGTCCGTAATTGCGCTTGAAACGCGAAGCCGGTAGATGGCATTGGCCCTCAGCGCAGATTCCGGCGTGAAGACGGCACGCGTACCGGATACCAGCGACGCCCGCCCGGCAACCAAAACAGGCGGAATGGCGAGGCCGGGAACCGATTGGTACAGGCTTATGGAAGCGTTCGTGACGGTTGACGGATTCACCGGCTTCGAAAACAGAATCTCTATCCGCGCAGACGCATCCACGCCGGTAGCCTTGTCAAACGGAGTAACCGATGCAACCACCGGCGGATTTACCGCAAGGTTCAGCGTTGCCAACGCCGTTTCTCCGGCTGATACGCTTCCGCTTGAGGCTGACTCCAAACCCGTGCCGCGCTCGATTGCAGACACGGCGTATGATCCGGCAAGCGCGACAACCGTAAACCCGCCGCCGATGTCGGAAATGTACCGGAACGGAAGGCTCTGAGAGCGGAGTTCGACGCCTGATGCTGGCGCGCCTGATTTAAAAACCTGCCCGGATATGAAAGCAAGCTGGCCGGGCGAAACATAAAACCCGTAGCGTCCGTCAGCGATGCATGGCGATGAAAGGCAGCGGGTAATCGCAACACGCCCGCCGGAGATTTTCCCCACAGCCGCTACTGTCTGCGCCGGTATGCCGCTGATCATGCCGGCGCGGGTCATTATCACATCGGAATCTGCCGGCAGCGCTCCCGGAAGTGTGAATTCCGGAACTGCATCGGGCGCGAAACCGTTTCCACGCATACGAAGATCGATGCCGCCGATGAAATCCGGCGCGCTCGAATCAATCGGCGGCAGATCGGGCGCGGCAAGCGCATTCAATGTAAATGACGTATCGCCCAAAAGCGCAGATGCCGCAATCGTCAAGCCGACGTTGCCGGTTTCGCCCGTGACAATCCCGCCCGCAACGCCGATAACGTTTCCGGCGGACGCGTCCTGCGGCGCAAGCGCAACATCGATCTCCACGCTTCCATGGCGAAGCGTTCCAAGCGGATATGTTTCGGACGGCGTAACCGGAAAACCGGCGGAAAGCGTGTTGTCGCTGCCGTCAATTGGCCATGCGTAGAGCACAATATCCTGATCGAACGGCTCCTTCGAAACCGTCTCGCCGCTTGAAAGATCGTACTTTTCGGTTATCCGCGCGCGAACCGCTGTTCCCGACGGAATCGGCGTCGGCGTGGTAACAACCACCGACGTCAGACCGCGCGCGCCGATAGCCGAAAACACTGCTGGAGGTGTAACCTCAACCACAGCATTGCCGGTATCCGGGTTCGCCGTTGCTGCAGGGAGAATCGGCGCACCAACACCGGCGGGCATCGGCGGAACTGACGGCGCGGTGTCGGCAACAAGAAGCGCGTACTGGCCGGCTGCGTTTACGCCGATTGCGATATTTTCACCCTCGAAGGAAATATCGGACGCAATCCACTTCGATGTTTCTTCGTCGAACCGTGCGGCGACAACACTTCCTGCTCCGCTGAAACCGTATGTATTTTTGATTAATAGCGTTCCCGGCAAAGCCAGCGTCGAACCGCTTGACCGGACATCGACCGCATAAACCGGCGACCAGCCGGAAGGCAGGCGGCCCGCCAAACCCTGCTGACCAAGCACCGTGATTGAGGCAGGCGAAGCAACGGGAGTAAGCCGCGCGTCAAAAACCTCGAAGGAGCGGCCCGGCCAGACCGCCGCGTTTCTGTATGCGCTGGTGTAGCCATCCCTGCCGATTACAATATGCGCGTCGCCGGAACCGGCGTTGTACTCAAAGCCGTACCGGCCCATGATGTCGGTTGTCGTTTCGATCGCCGGATCAGGCGCATCGCCGTCTATACTGGTCATCCGTATCACGGCTCCGGCCAGCGGAAGGCCGGTGGCGTCGTCATACACCTCGCCATGAACGAACGCCGGGCCGATCCGCGTCTCAAAACTGCCGGCGAACACGGTGGCGAGACTATTGCCGCATAAATCCTTGACACCGTTATTCACTGTAACAGTGTAGGTTTCGTTCGGCCTAAATTCGGCTGACGGCATAAACAGAACATCATTGCCGGAAAGACTGAACGCGCCCGCCACATCGCCGCTTTTGCCGGTTATGAAAATATTCGGCGGAATCGTGGCCATATCCGGAGCCTCGCTGAAACCTATTTTCAGCGGGATCAACAGCGTCAGTTTCGGATCGGCCATGACGGTAAATCCGGTGACCGCCGGGGAAACGGTGTCAACCGTCAGCGCCACGGACGCCGAACCGGAATTACCGGGCGCATCCGTTGCCGCAACAGTTATCACGTTTGCGCCCTCGACAAGCGCGACATCGGCAACAGAAAACGCATTGCCGGACACCATCGCCGAAACCCCGGCGGCAGAGACAGCCGGTGCAATTGCGTTTCCAACCGTTCCGGAAACCGTGACGGCACGGGAATTCATGCACGATCCCTGCGCCGGAGATGAAATTACTACCGCAATCGGGGCCGGAAACGGCAGCACAAGTTCATTGCCGATGGCAGAATTATTACCCTCGTCCGATTCCGTTACGGTATTTAACGGATCGACTATCATGCCGATGTGGTAACGGCCACCGGCCAACCCGGCTGGAATGCTGAAGGTTACATCTCCGGCACTCGAACTTCCGGCGCTGATCGCATCTATTGTGCGCACACCGAGCAAGATGTCGGCGGTGGTAATGCCGGCATCGCCGGCATCGGTTGATAGATAGTAGTGAACCGTAACGCCTGTGGCGGATGTGTTGCCCGCGTTGGAGACGGAATCGGCGATATGGATTTGGCTTCCGGCCAGACTTGCCGTAATTGTTCCGGCCTGTAAATCGATCGTGGATGACTGTTGCTGATCGTACTTCCTGATCTGAAAGCCGATCGTTGATACGTTCACCACCCTGCCGCCCAGATACAGATGATTGGTTCCGTCAACAGTTATTTTGTAGGGTGCAAATCCATCCCCGTGCCATTTCTCCCATGCCAATCCGCCTTCGCCATCAATTTTGAGTGTGATTAACCGGCTGGCGGCGGTGTTGACTAAGCCGCCATTTATGTAAACAGAGCCACCGCTATCGGTTGCGATACCTGAAATATTTGCGAGTGAGTAGGCGCCACCATCTCCGCTGTAATTATATGTCCAGATTTCATTTCCCTGCGTATCGTACTTTGTCGTTTTAATTGCTTTATTATCTGATGCGCCGCAGACACCGGAACTCACAAAGATTCCGTTCGAACTGACGGCAAGACTAGAGCCGCAGAGGGATCCCGTGAAATATGGTTTCAGCCAGGCAATGCTTCCTGATGCGTTCCATTTGACAAGCAGATATGTCTTGGTATCGGATTGCTTATGCGCCAGCGCATAAATGTTGCCGGCTGCATCGACCGCCAAATCGAATATATACGAGACAGGATTACCGGGTACGTTTGGAACAACGAAAACAGTGTTTCCGTTTATATCATATTTGATTATGCGCGCCGTGTCGGCAAGACCCGGCGAATCAACCCCGACATAAATGTTTCCATCATCGTCCGACGCGATCACGGAGCAGAAATCATACGTTGCGGTGTCGTATTTTCGAATCCAGCGGACAGCCCCTTCCGGCGAGTATTTGATGGTTACGCATTCCGAGTCGCTAAACTTGTATCTGTAGCCGGTTACAATTACATTCCCTGCTCTGTCGGCGGCGATATCCTCCGACAGTTCAGGCGCATCAAATCTGAGATTGTTGCCCATATCCATAGGCTCGCTGAAGTTGCGAACCCACGATAATCCGCCTGACTCACCGTACTTCACCGTCGAATAATCAACGGGAGACGTACCGGCAGGCATTATTAGCCCGGTAAAAATGGTATTGCCCGCGCTGTCCGTAACCATGCCGGTTACGGATGAGTATCCGGTATTGCCGTAGTTCGAACCCCACGTTTCCGACGGAATGCCGTGCGATGAATCAGTTGCGGATACGGTTGAACCGAGAATTGCGTTAAGACAGCCGCAGATCAAGGCGGCCAGAAACAAAAACCTGTGCATCCGGACAGATAGCCCCATGAAAATCCCCCTCCCGGCATTTTTGTTGTGCCGTCCCGTGTATCCATGTCATAGTCGTCGCAAGTCAGACGATAAAACGCAAAACTCGAACGATGTTATGTGGTGCTAAAAGTGCTGATAATTAAAAGACAAAAGAGGTTCCCACCGTTATTTACAAGCTGCACCGCAAAATGCCCTGTGCATAATGGAACTTCTGTTTTTTGCTGATTAAGACGTGAACCCCCTGCGACGAAACAAAGTTAAACGATGCCGAACAATTTTGTCAAGCTACCCATTGCTACCCTGTCAAGACTCCTTAGAAATGTCCTCTTTTTGTCCTTTCTTATGTTTTACAGAATCAAATATAACCGCCGTCGTGGTGTGGGAATGTGGGTAACCCGGCAGGGTTATCCATATTTCCACGCCTGCGTTATCCGTGACACGCCGTGATTGCGCTCCACGCGCCCCTTGGCCTGCGGAGAACGGGCCGTGATTATCCGTATTCCAAGCCTGCGGCAGGCATTCCCGAACGCCGTCAAAGGCTCCTCTCCGGCAATCTCCTCCTTCAGCGTAAGCTCGCGTTCCGTCACGTAAACGTTCTTGCGGTCGGTTCGATGAGTTTCAGTGATCCATTCCAGGTTGTGCAAGTTCAGTGAAACGGAACGGCGCCCTGCCTTGCGGATTCCACCAGCGTAACCGGATCGAGATGCCCGCCGTCGTAACTCTTGGCTCCATAGCGGTATCTGATGGACACCTTCGGATCGAGAAGGTTGATTGTGCGTTCATGCAGTTTGGCGCACAGGCGCTCGGCCACTTTCGGCGCGTTTTCCCTGGCGCAGCCGCCGACTATCACGCAGAATGAGCCGGAGTCGAGTTTTGCCGCAACGTCGAAAAGACGTTTTGCGTTTCTCAGTACATCGGATATGACGTTCAGCGCGATGCGTCTCTCTTCGTCCAGCGTGAGCCGTTCCGGCGGGCCGGTGATGTCGGTTGTGATAACGGCTAGGGAGAACGGCTCGTCAAGCCTGACCGATCTGGACATCTCCTCCTCGATCCGCTTGTAAAGATACTTCGCGTTGTATAGTCCGGTTTCATCGTCGAGCATAATTGCGGCGGCCTTCGCCTCCAACTTTTTCACCAGCTTGCGGTGATACTTTACAAGCGCGTCCCTTTCGCGTTCCGGCAGAATCGTATCGCGTCTGCCGTTGTAATAGTCGTATAGCGTGGGTATGAAGGATTCGACATCTATCGGTTTGGGTATGAAACCGTCGCATCCGGCGGCGATGGCCATGTCCTTCTCGTCATACGACGAGTACACGGATGTGGCGATAACCGGCAATTGCTTCATGTTTTTGGGGAACAGCGCCTTAAGGCGGCTTGCGGTTTCGTAGCCGTCCATGAACGGCAGGTTCATGTCAACCAGTATCAGGTCGGGCCTTTCAGATGCGGCAAGCTCCATTCCATGCACGCCGTCGCTGCACGACACAACCTCGCAGCCCTCGGCCTCCAACATGCGCGTTACAAGCAGCTTGCTCTCGTTGTGATCCTCAATATATAGAATCTTTTCAGGCCGTCGGGGCTGCTTTTTCACCGGAGATTTCGATCCTTCCTGTCAGATGGGATACCCTGCCCGCGGCATGGCGGCTGCCGCGCGCGCCAAGCCTTGCAACTTCCTCATCGGCAAGCTCCATGAACCTCGACGGCGTCAGTTCTTCGGGAACAAGATCGAACGTCTTTATCCCAAAGGACATCGCAACCGGAATGCGTACTCCATTATGCGCATATCTGGTTTCCTTCACGCTGACCGCTATGCGTTCCGCCGCCCTTATGGCCGCCGGCTCGTCAACGTTGTACATGAAGAACATGAACTGATCCTTTGCCAGACGGACAAGCACATCGAAATTCCTGCGGTTTTCGGCAAGCAGGCCTGCGGAGACCTTAAGCACATGGTTTCCGGCGTCATAGCCGTATTTCGCGTTGATTGTTTTAAGCGAATCGATGTCGCAGACCATCATGGTTGCGCCTATGCCGTAACGCCTGCATCGAGCCATCTCTTCGCTCAGCCTGATAAGCCCGAACCTCCGGTTGCCGACGCCGGTAAGTTCGTCGATAAGCGACAGGTCAACCGCCTCGCTTATTCTGGCAATCAGATGACTGGTGTACTGACGCAGATACAAAAGCTCATCCTCGGCGCTAAGGCTGTCGCGTTCGCCATTCATATAGCGCGCAACAACGCCGGGAAAGGTGTCGATGTCTATCGGTTTCTGGATATATCCGGTACAGCCGGAGATGAATGACCGCTCCCGGTCTCCTGGAAGCGCCTTCGCGGTGAGCGCAACAATAGGGATGTTTCGAATGACCTCTATGTCGCGCAGTTTGGTGGCTGCCTCGAATCCGCTCAGGCCCGGCAGATTAATGTCGAGCAGGATCATGTCGGGAGAGATTCTCCCGGCACAAGCAAGGCCTTCACCCGCATCGACTGCCTCGAATATTGCATAGCCGTGATTCTCCAGAACGCGCCTCACAAGAATCCGGCTCTCCAGATTGTCCTCTATGTACAGTATGCTCCGTCTCTTCCTCACGCTCCTCCAGTTTCCAACCCCGTGAAATAATCGTGGAATTAACGCGAAACCATAAGCTTCGACAGGGCCGCCGCCCTGGCAGGCTCCATCTTCGCCATCACCTTGCTTAACGGCCGGGATTTCATTCCCTTTAGCACCTTGACCGCAAGCTGGTTTTCGAGCATCGAAATTCGCCCTGCCGCAGCCTCCGGCGGCATAGATTCATACAGCTTCACCAACTGCGCCATGTCCTGATCCTGCAACACATTGACATCTTTAAGATAAGCCTCGATCTTGTCCCTGATGGCTTCATACTCGCGGATCTTTTCGTCTATTGAACGCTCGACCGCGGCCAGTCGCTCTTCCTTGATCTTAAGCTCGGCCTCCCTGCGTTCAAGCTCGGCCTTCTTCCGGATAAGCATGGTTGAATCTTCCGCCGGATTCCCCGCCGGCGACATGGCCGATGTGGCCGCGACATGCTCCGTCTTTTCGGCCTTTCCGCCCTTTTCGCCGGTCTCGGTGGATCCGGTCAGGGAGGCAGGAACGGCGACCAGAATCAGAAGCGCAAGACTAAGAGCGCTTTGCGCAACGAACCGAAACCGCGTCATCTATCTCGCGCTGTTCCTTTCTGCCGACCTCGCGCAGATGCTCGGCTGTCGCCTTGTCGCGCAGGGTTTCCACAATTTTTCTGTCCTTGGCCGCCTCGCCAAGCTCATCCCTTTTCCTGTCAACCTCATTGCTTCTGCGCTTTACCACGGTCTCCTGCCTTCTCACCTCGCCCGACAGATGGCTGACGTATGAGGAATATATGGCAAGCTCATAGGCGCTGGTGCATTCGCCTTCACGCATGATCTCATCCACATGATTTTCGTGGCAGGCAACATTTCCCTGCAAATCCGACAGCCTTTTTTCGTCGTGGCTCAACACATTTCTGAGGCGGGCCATCTCGTTCTGGATACCCTCCTCCTTCCACTTCCTGATCGTCAGGATTCCTGAATATTTCTGCGTCATACGGATACCGTCCCGTTGCTCTCAAAAAGATTATACAGCCCCTGAAGGCTATCGCCAAAGTCAAGTTTCTCGCCTATTTTCTGCCTCAGATAGCTTCTCACCCTGTCGAGCATCGAGAGGGCGTGATCCAGTTTTGCGTTGCTTCCGGCCTGATACGCGCCGATTGTCACAATATCCTCGTATCGCTTGAAGGTGGCAAGCACCTCCACAAGCCTGCCGCGCAGTTCAAGGTGGCGCGGATCGACGATGTCGGGCATCACCCTGCTTATGCTCTGAAGAATGTCGATTGCCGGATAGTGGTTCTGGCTCGCCAGTTCGCGCGACAGCACGATGTGGCCATCGACAATCGCCTTCACCGCGTCGGTAACCGGGTCGGTCATGTCATCGCCCTCAGCCAAAACCGTGTAGAGACCGGTGATGCTTCCGCCGCGCTCAACCGGCCCCGCCCGCTCCAGCAGGCGCGGAAGCAGCGCGAAGACAGACGGCGTGTAGCCCTTTGTGGTCGGCGGCTCGCCGATTGCAAGCCCAACCTCGCGCTGGGCCATGGCAAAACGCGTGAGCGAATCCATCATGAGCAGCACATCCATGCCGGTGTCGCGGAAATGCTCTGCAATTGCCGTAGCGATGAAAGCCCCGCGCATACGCACAAGCGGCGGCTGATCGGACGTTGCTATAACCACCACGGAGCGGCGCAACCCCTCCTCGCCCAAATCTTTCTCGATGAACTCGCGCACCTCGCGCCCGCGCTCGCCGATGAGCGCGATCACGTTCATGTTCGCCTCGGTGTTGCGGGCAATCATGCCCATGAGCACGCTTTTGCCCACTCCGGCGCCTGCCATTATTCCCATGCGCTGGCCGCGCCCTATGGTGAGCAGGCCGTTGATGGCGCGGATGCCGATGTCTATCGGGGCTTTTATGCGCCCGCGCTCCAGAGGATTCATCGGCAGCGAGTAGATCGGGTATTGAACGCCGTCGATGCGGCCCTTGCCGTCTATCGGATTGCCCATTCCGTCAAGAATCCGCCCCAGCAGGGCCGGGCCTGCCGTAACACAGGTTTTGCGTCCCTTCGAGACAATCCGGCTTCCGGGCTGAATTCCGCGCATCTCGCCAAGCGGCATCATCAACAGCCTGTCGCTTTTAAAACCAACGACCTCAACCTCGATCGGCCCGTCCTTCGTGAAAATATCGCAAATCTCGCCAATGGACGCGCCAATGCCCATGCCCTCGATGATGAGCCCGACAACCTGCGACACCTTGCCGTAGGTTTTCAGCGGATTGGCGTTCTCTACAACGCGCCGGTATCGTTCGAGGCTTATCATCGCGCCCATTTAGAGTTCTCCATCCGGCCTATTCAACCGCAAGCTCCTGAGCTATCTCCTGCAACTGCTCGTCTATCCTGCCGTCAATCTCGCCGATTTCCTCCTGAATGAAGCATCCGCCGTGAATAATCGCGTCGTCCTTCTCGATTGCAATGCTCTTGTTGCGCTCCGCCAGCTCGCCGCGCCTGCTCACGATATATTCGTAATCCGCCGGATTCACATGAATAACGATCTTGCGCCAGTGCGTGACACGTCGAAGCGCCTCGCGCACGATGTTCAGAACAACATCGGGGTTTGTTTCAATCTCGGCATGAACAACCCTCCGTGCTATTTCAACCGACAGCGCCACAACCTCCGGCTCTATATCGGCGACTATCCGTTCCCTGAGCCCTGAAAGCTCGTTTATGACGGAGTTCAGCCTGTCCACGATCAACCGGGCCTTCTTCTCGCCGAAGGCATATCCGGCATCCTCACCGGCCTTGAACCCCTTTTCATACGCCTCGCGCTGCATGTCTGCCGCGTTTTTCAGTTCGACGCCCCTGTCCTTTTTGGTTGCGGGAGCGGAACGCGCGGAAACCAGCTCGCTGAGGCCATAAACCTCAACGTTTACCGGCTGCTTGATGATGCTGCTAAACGACAAGCTCCTCGCCTCCCTTTCCGCCCATGATGATCTTTCCTTCCTTCTCCAGCCTGCGAGCGATATTCACCACAGCCTGCTGAGCCTTCTCTATGTCGCTGAGCTTCGTCGGCCCCCTGCTCTCCATGTCTTCCTTCAAAAGCTGGGCGGCGCGCTTCGACATGTTCCGGAATACCTTGTCCTTCAGTTCTTCCTTGGCCGTCTTCAGGCTGAGCGCCAGCTCCTCGGAGCTGACCTCCTTCAGGATAGCCTGTATTCCCTTGTCGTCAACGCCGGTCAGGTCGTCGAAGACGAACATCAGTTTCCTGATGCTGTCGGCCAGTTCGGGGTTCTCCTCCTCCAGTCTCTCCATGATGAATTCCTCGGTGCTTCTGTCCAGCCTGTTCAGGATCTCGGCAACAGACTTTACGCCGCCCACGCGTTTTTCAGACAGATTGGTGGCTCCGCGCATCTGCACCCTGAGCGCCTCCTCAAGGTCGCGCAGAACATCCTTGGGGATACCTTCGAGATCGGCCATGCGAAAAGCGACGTCAACCCGCAGGCTGTCCGGCAGCGCGGTGAGCACTTCCGCCGCCTTGTCGTGATCGAGGTGGGCCATGATCAGGGAAATCGTCTGCGGATGCTCGCCCTTCACGAAGTTCACGATGCTTTTGGAATCCATCCACTTGAGCGACTCCAGCGGATTTTCCTCAAGCGCCGCGTCGAGGATCTGCCCGGCCTGCTCCTCGCCCAACGCCCTCGAAAGAACCTTCCTGGCATACTCAGCTCCGCCCTTCACGTCCTCCTCCGTTGTCTTGGCGCGGAATTCGGTATGAATGCCATCGACCACATCCTTCGGAAGCTGCTTCATGCGCGACATGATATTGGTAAGCTGGCTTATCTGGTTGATGTCGAGCTTCTTCATTATTTCGGAAGCGGCATCCTCTCCAAGCGTCAGCAGAAACGCCGCCGCCTTTTCCATTCCGGTCATCTGCTTCATCTGCGTCATGTTTCCTCGGTCATCCAGTCCTTCAATATCGCCGCCGCCTGATCCGGATTCTGCTTCACTATCTCTGTAATTTCCTCACGGGCGGACTTCTGCAGCTCTGCAGGCGGCAATGCGCGGCCTGCCATTTCCGCTTCAATCTCGCCGATTGAACGCGGCAATCGCGCTACCTGCGCCGCCGAAGCCTTTATGCTCTGGACAATCGGCCTGAAAATGAGTAGAAACGCCATTATCATCGCGATCATGGGCAACAGGTATTTCATCGCGGTTCCCGCGTATTTCATGTAATCCGTCGTCTCCGGAACCTCTTCCGGCACTTCCTTTGTGAATGCGACATTGCTGACAGACACCCTGTCGCCGCGTTCGGCATTGAAGCCGACAGCCGCCTTCACCAACTCTTCGTAACGCTTCATGTCGTCGTCGGTGCGGGGCGTGTAGGTTGCCTTGCCGTCGGCCCCGGCCTTGTTGATTCCGTTTACGGTAACGGCTATCGACAGTCTTTTGATAACTCCGCTTGGCTCGATGATGCGGCTGGTTGTCTTGCTCACCTCGTAGCTGATCGACTCGTTCTGTTTCTGCCCTGAAGAAGAACCGCCGCCGCCACCTCCGGGCGCGGAACCGGGTGTGTTCGAAAGAACTCCGGGTATGCCTCCGCCCGCTGTCGAGCCGGAGCTGTTTTCGCTGGAACGCTGCTCGCTCACGACCGCAACCGTGTCCGGATCGACCTTCTCCTCGGTTCGCTCGATGCGCCTGAAATCGATATCGACATCGGCCCGCACGATGGACACCCCGGAGCCGAGCATTCCGTCGAGCATCGACTGGACGCGGCCTTCATACTCCCTTGCGATGTTCCTGGCGTATTCCGCCTGAGACGACGTGAGCATCGAGCCGTCCGGGCCTTCGTCGCGCGGAATTGAAAGAAGCTCTCCGGCGGCGTTCAGCACAGTCACCTGGTCGGGGCTTAGCCCCTCCACGCTGCTTGCAACAAGGCGCACTATTCCCTGAACCTGCCGCCTGGCGAGGCTCTGCCCGCTTTTAAGCGTGACAACCACCGACGCCTTGGCAGGCTCTTGGCGCTCGGTAAATATCGTTTTTTCGGGGATTGTTATATGAACGCGGGCGGATGAAACCTCTGAAAGCTGCTTGATGGTGCGCGAAAGCTCGCCCTGAAGGGCGCGCCTGTAATTGACCTTCTGAAGAAATTCGGTCATGCCGAACTTTGTCTCGTCGAAAATCTCGTAGCCAACGCCGCCGCCCTGCGGAACGCCGCGCGAGGCCAGTTCCAGACGCAGGTCGTAAACGTCCTTGGCCGGAACCATGATCACATTGCCGTTGCCCTCAAGCTTGTACGGAATCTTCATCTCCTTGAGGCGGGCGGTTGCCGAGGCGGCGTCTTCCTGCGAAAGGTTGCTGAAGAGAACCTGATAATCTATTGTCTGTGTCCACCAGACAAGCGTCGAAATGCCTGCGATCGTGAATACTATCGCGGCAAAAAGAGCAAGCTTCTTGTTGAACGGCCACTCTTTGATAACCTCAAAGACGTCTGCGGCATCAGCCATTCCAATATCCCCCGATCTTTAGTCGTCCGTTGCGCGCGGCTATGTTTTTTGTACCGCAACGCAGCCCGGTCAGACCTGCATCCTCATGATTTCCTCGTAGGCCGTAATAAGCTTGTTCCTCACCTGCATCATCATCTGGAACGACATGTCGGCCTTCTGCATCGCAAGCATGGCCGTATGCACGTCGGTTCCATCGCCAAGCGCAATGCCGCGTATCGCGGTTTCAGCCTCCTGCTGCGCGCTCGACACCTGCTGTATCGCCTCGTTCAGCGTGTCGCCGAAGGATGTTCCGCCGGTTTTGCCGGGTTTGTGACCGCCCGCGTCCGGAAGTTCCTGTGGTGCGTTAATGCCGCCGATCTTCATTCGATCACCCCATCATTGTCGGGCATTGCAACTATCGCCCAAGCTCCAGCGCCTTTTGCGCCATGGCGCGCGTGTTGTTCATGGCCGTGATGTTCGCCTCGTAGGCCCTTGTCGCGGTAACCATGTTCACCATCTCCTCGATAACGTTCACGTTCGGATATGTCACATACCCCTGCGAATCGGCATCGGGATGGCCCGGCTCGTAAACCTGACGCATCGGGCGCTGATCGTCAACGATGCCTTTCACATCCACTCCGTAACCGCCATCGACCATGAAGGTGGAAAACAGAACGTCTTTCCTGCGATATGCGCCGGCTCCGTCCGGGGTGCGGGTGGAGTTAGCGTTTGCGATGTTCGAGGCGTAAACGTTCATCCGCACCTTCTGGGCTTCAAGAGCCGTTGCGCTTATTTTCAGTGACGAAAACGCATCCATGTGGTTATTCCTATCTTCCGCTTGTTATCGCATCGCGGATCATCCGCATCTTCATGCTCAGAATCTGCGCCGCCGTGTTGTAAAGCCCGCTGTTTTCGGCCATCTTGGCCATCTCGATCTCCATGCTTACGGTGTTGCCGTCGCGGTTCGGGCTGATGGCCTGAGTCTCGAAAAGTTCGATGCTCATGCTTTCCGGAAGCGCCCTGCCCTCGTCCATTTCGGTCAGCACCCTGTTAAACTCTCCGCGGAAATCGAAATCCTGCGCCCTGTAACCCGGAGTTTCGGCGTTGGCGATATTCGATGACAAGATCTTCTGCCTTGCCGAAAGCAGATCGAGGTAACGCTCCATCGGCCCTAATTCAGTATTAAACATAGTTTTTGCCACCTGTTAACACGCCATTTAGTTGCAATCCGCGTGCCATGAACAACCGCGCCAACTAAGCCATCCTGCCGGCCGCCGGGCGGGAAAAATTTTCCTCGTCGGATTCCGGCTGGCCGTACAGTTTCAGCTTGTTCCTTAGCGTCCTGACGCTGATTCCAAGCACCCGCGCCGCCTGGCTCCTGTTTCCGCCGGTTTCGTCCAGCGTCTTCATGATAAGCTGCTTCTCAACATCCTTGACGCTGCCCGGTGTCATATCACTGACGCTTTCTGCGCTTATCCCAAGGTCTTCGGCAGTTATAACGCCATCGGAAAGGATACATGCCCTCTGTATAATGTTCTCAAGTTCCCTTATGTTTCCTTTCCAGTGATATTCCCTGAGAGCCCTGGATGCCTCGGAGCTCAGTGTCAAATCCCTGCCGCCCGAATACTTGTTCATGAACAGTTCGGCAAGCGGCGCGATTTCATCAACCCTCTGCCGGAGCGGCGGCATGACAAGCGGGAAAACGTTCAGGCGGTAATATAAATCCTCGCGGAAACGGCCTTCCCGAACCTCGCGCTCCAGATCCCGGTTCGTTGTTGCCAGCACGCGAATATCAACCGGAACAGGGCTTGTTCCGCCTACGCGGTCAACCTCCCGTTGCTGAATCACGCGCAGAAGCTTCGCCTGAAGCATCATCGGCATCTCGCTGATTTCATCCAGCAATATGCTTCCGCCGCTTGCAAGCTCGAACTTGCCGGTGCGTCTTTCGAGCGCTCCGGTGAACGCGCCCTTTTCATGCCCGAACAGCTCCGATTCCAGCAGGTTGTCCGGAATGGCCGCGCAGTTCACGGCAACAAACGGGCCGCTTTTACGCGGGCTGGCCGAATGGATGAAGCGGGCCAGCAGTTCCTTTCCGGTTCCCGACTCGCCCGCAATCAGAACGGTTATGTCGGAATCCGCCGCGCGCGCCGCGCGCTCCATCAGCTTTGTCATTGCCGGCGAACTGTAGAGCATCGAAGGCTCGGATTTCGCCGAAGCGGCTTTCTCGACAACCCGCTTGAGCGCGCTGAACGAAAACGGCTTCATCAGGTAATCGACAGCGCCTTCCTTCATCGCGTTCACGGCGTTTTCTATGGTTCCGTGCCCGGTTATCACAATCGCGGGAAGCGCGGGGGCAATCTGGCGGATGCGCTTGATGAACGCAAGGCCATCCATGCGCGGCATCACCATGTCGGTTATCACAAGCATGCAGTCCTTGAGAGCGTCGGAGTTGAGCGCCTCCTCAGGGTTCGACGCCGAAACAGACTCGTAGCCCATTCGAACCAGCGCCTCCCTGAGCGCAAGCCTCATTTCCGGCTCGTCGTCAACCACAAGAACACGCTTAGGCATCGTAAACCTCTCTTCTTGGAAATATCATGCTGAATTCCGCTCCCTCGCCGCGAACGCTTGCAACCTTGATCAGGCCGTCATGCTCCTTCATTATCATCTTCACAATCGAGAGGCCAAGCCCGTTTCCGCGATCTTTTGTCGAAAAGAACGGCTCGAATATGCTCTCCATAGCTTCCTCCGGAATGCCCGGCCCGGAATCCTTCACGCGCAGGGTTATGTATCCGTCGCTTGAATCGTCGAAACCGAACCTGATAACTCCGCCTTCCGGCATCGCCTGCACGGCGTTCATCGACAGGTTGTAAATCGCCTGCTTGATCAACTCGCCGTCGCCCTCGATAACAAGCGGGCCGTCAACGCCGTCCATCAGAACCTCGGAGCCGTTTCTGGCCGCAAGCGGACGGATTGACGAAGCCGATTCTGCAACCAGTTCGGCAAGGTCGAGCGGAACGCGGCGAATGCGCCGTGTGCGCGTGTAGAGAAGCATGTTGTTCAGCGTGTTGACGAGAGACTGAACGCCTGTCGATATGCCGTCCGCCAGTTCCTTCGACGGGCTGCCTTGCAGATCGTTCGAAAGCATCGAGGCAAAAAGCTCTATGCTGCCGAGCGGATTTCGTATTTCGTGCGCGATTTTGGCCACAAGCTCGCCCATCGCCGCAAGCCTGCGGTTCATCTCGGCCTGACGCTCAAGCTCCTTCAGGCGCGTTATGTCCTGAATTACAAGCAGCGAGCCGATGTCGCCGACATTTGAGTGCGTGATAAGCGCGCTTACAGCGCCAGCGCCGCTGCCGATCGTCACTTCGCCCTCGGATATGTCGAACGGCAGATCGAGCACGTTTTCAAACGGAAGCGGATCGCCAAGCAGGCGGCGCGACGCCGAATTGTGGTGCAGGATGTCGCCCTCGCTGTTGAATACGATGATGGCGGAAGGCACGCCCTCGATTATATTGTTCAGGAACATGCGCGCATGTTCGGTTTCGGCAAGGCTGAGTCCGAGCGCGCGGTTTTTCTCCTCGACTTCAAGGCGAAGCGTGCGAACCTGCGTCTCAAGGCTCTTGTAGCCCTCCTCAAGGGCGCGGGAAGCCTCGGCGAAGCTCGAAAACGCCTTATTTAAGAGATCTATCTCCCCCATGCTTCTCCTTGAACTCCTTGTCGTATAACGCTATTTTTGCCGCCTTCGAGATGACTCCGGCATTTGCTTCCGCCGCGCTCTTGTAATATTCCACCTTGCCGGTTATGCGCCCGGCCTGCCACGCGGCCCATGCCTTGTCGGAATCGCTTTCGGATGCGCTCATCGCCTCGGCGTAATCGGGCAGCGCCTTTTTGCCCGCCCCCATCCTCATGCGGAGATCGGCGCGGCGCATGTGGCCTTCGGAATTTCCCTCCGCTATCGCCTTCGTGTAACAGGCTATCGCCTTCTCGTTTTTCTCCATCTTTTCGTACATCGAGCCGAGCGTTATCCATTCCTCTCCGGTCTTGTCCGAAATTTTTTCATACATCGTCATCGCCTTTTCCATGCGTCCGAGCCTGTGCGACAGTTCCGCGTAAAGGCGGAAAACATCGCTGTCCTTCGAATGCCGCGCGATCATGTCGTCCAGAAAATCGAGCGCAAGGCTCTCGTATCCCATGCTTGCGTACACCTTGGCCAGATTGAGCACGGCCTCGTTCTGCTCCGGCCCAAGCACATGCTTCTTGAACACGGTTCCGGCGTCCTCCAGCCTGCCGTCAGCCAACAGCATTTCGCCGAACGCCATCGACCCGGTAACCATGGAAAGATACTGGGGATAGACCTCGTTGAAGGCAGCCGGATTACTGCCGTGAAGCGATGTGAGCACCCGTTGCACATCAGTTGCCGATTCAGCCTCCTTGTAGAACAAGAGAGAACCCTTCAGGTCGCCTTGCGCCTCGATGGCATGAGCTGTCATGGCGGCTATCTTCCTGCGGTTTGCAAGATATGGATAATCGATCAGAAGCTCCCGCCCCAAGGATTCGGCCTTACGGTAATCGCCGTCTCCCATATATATTTCCATCAGCCTGAATCTGGATATGGGCGCTATCTCATTGCTTATTGATGCGTGTTCGTATGCCGCGATTGCCTCCCCCTTCCTGTCCTGTTTCAGCTTCTCTTTAAGCAGAACATCTCCCTTCACAAGATACATCCGGTAAATCAGGGGAGAAGCGGCATATTTCTCCTCCATCACGCCAATGTAGTACCTTGCCTGTTCCACCCTGTCTCGCGCAGCCTCGGCTATGGCGGCAGCCAATACCGAACCGTCTTCACCCTGAATGATCATGGCATCGGTTCCAGTGAATTCATCCAGGTAAATCGCGGCCTTTGCCGGTTCGCCGCTTAAGGCATACGCCTTGAGCAGACCGAGTTTTGCCTTTACGGCAAGCGCTGGATTTGTCTTTATTTCTTCAAACAGGCTTACCGCCTTGCCCGAATACCCGGCACGAACCATTGAATCCCCCATCCTGAGCTTTCCTTCGTCAGCATAAACGGAACGTGGAAACTGCTCAAGAAAGCGTCTGTATGTCAATATGCTTTCGTCCCACATCTCAAGGCGTCGAAACGCCTCGGCCACATGAAACAGCCCCTCTTCCTCAAACTCAGGATCGGTCAGGTATCCCCACCGGAAAGCATTACGGGCAAGAATAAGCTCCTCCGGCTTGTCGGACTTGAGCAGCACGGTTCCAAACAGAATGGCAAGCTTGCCTTCAGGAATGGCATTTCCGTGTATTTCCAGATACTTGCGGCAGAATTCAAGCGCGGCGTCGTATTTCTTGGCTGTATGGAGACGCTTGAGCGCGATGTAGTGCTTGTCGCCCTCAGGGTCGGCGCTTGCAGTCGAGGCAACATACATGGACAGGAGTGGAAACAGGAATGTCCAGACAAGAAACACGAGACACTTACGTTGTAAGGCAATGCTCATGAACGTCTTGTTGAGCATCTTTCGTGCCACCTTGATGCACAGGCGAACATATACCGCCTGAACGCGAAATTATTACGTTTTATGAAGGAATTAGACAACAATGCCCCGGCATGTCAGACAATATATTGACGATTGCCGGGGCTGTTGAGTTGGAAGGGTTAGTATTTTGACATCAGGTGATCGTCCAGCTTGAGCCGCTTGAGTTTTTCGATCAATGTTGTCCTGTTGATGTTCAGATACGCTGAAGCCTTGGATTTGATGCCGTTTGTCTTTCTTAGCGCTTTCAGTATGAGGTTACGCTCGAAATCTTCAAGTAATTCATTAAGAAATATGCCGCGCTCGGTCTCGACAACCGGCGGCGTTACAGGCGGCTCGCCGGAGAAGAAACGCTGCGGCAGATCTTCCGGCGTCACAAGATCATCTTCCTTGAGAACCGACAGGCGTTCGACAAGATTTTCGAGTTCGCGGACATTGCCAGGCCAGTTGTATGCCATGAGCACGTTCATCGCTTCCTTGCTGAAGATCAGGTTTCCGCGCTTCTTCTTGGCGCACATGATCGGATTGAAGTGGTTCATCAGAAGCGGAATATCGTCGGCCCGTTCCCTTAACGGCGGAATGCGGATATTGATGACGTTCAGGCGGTAATAGAGATCCTCGCGGAAGCTTCGATCCTCGATTGCGGCCTCAAGCGCCTTGTTCGTGGCCGCGATGACCCGGACGTCAGCCTTTATAGTCTTCACGCCGCCAACGCGCTCGAATTCGCGCTCCTGCAAGACGCGCAATATCTTGACCTGAAGCTGTGGGCTCATCTCGGCGATCTCGTCCAGAAACAGGGTTCCGCCGGATGCAAGCTCGAACCTGCCGATGCGCGTGCTCACCGCTCCTGTGAACGCGCCCTTCTCGTGGCCAAAGAGTTCCGATTCAAGCAGTTCATGAGGTATTGCACCGCAATTCACCGGAATAAAAGGCTTTTGTGAACGATGGCTATTAAAGTGAATCGTCTTTGCGACCACTTCCTTGCCGGTTCCTGACTCGCCGGTGATGAGCACTGTCGTATCGGATTGTGAAACTTTTTCGATCAGTTCAAAGACGTTGTACATGGCCGGCGAATCGCCGATAAGCATCTTGAAGCTGAACCGCTTGCGAAGCTGGCGCTTGAGCTCGATGTTCTCGCGGCTGAGGCTCTTGAACTCGGAAGCGCGCTTAAGGGTAACCGCTACATCTTCAATGCGGAACGGCTTGGTTATGTAGTCATATGCTCCAAGCCGCATCGCCTCCACGGCGCTCCGGATCGTTCCGTGTGCCGTGACGATAATCACGCAAGCTCCGGGGTCGTGCGACTTGATTTTTTCGAGAACCTCGATGCCGCCCATCCGTGGCATTGCAAGATCGAGCAGCACAATATCGAACGCGCCGGACATGTAGGCTTCAAGTCCGGCAACGCCATCCGGCTGCGCCTCAACCTCGTAACCCTCGTCGATCAGAAAACTTTCGAGAACCCCCCTGACCGCCTCATCGTCATCTATTACAAGAACCCGAATCAACATTCTCCTCAAGAACCTCCTGTTCCTTATTTAGTCCGATAAAAAACTGCAAAAGTATGACATACCGCCAACGCAGTGTCAATGCTTTGTCAGGTGGTTGTTTGCAGACGATTTGCGCCCCGCATTGCGCCACGCACATTGCGCCGCTCTGGCGGCTCATGCTAATGTACGCGCAGTCAGGTGTCGAGAATCCCGTTAAATCCGGGAGCGGACCCGCCGCTGTAATCGGAACGAAATTCATGGTAACCACTGTCCGGACTCAATTTGGGATGGGAAGGCATGAAAAGTAGGACGCCGAGAGCCAGAAGACCGGCCTGACTAAACCCGCAACGCCTTCGAGGACAGAGGCTTGGGTGCGAAATCGCCTGTTTATTCACGAGATCGTACGCCCGGCTTCCGTTATTCGGATGCCGGGTTTATTTTTTCGTGGAGGTATTTTCAGATGAGTCTAGTAGAAAGAGCTGCAGAAAACGAGATTACAGCGGAAATTCAGGCAGTTGCGGATGGCGAAGGGCTGCCGGCGGAAACAGTGCGGCGACGGGTGGCGGAAGGCCGGATCGTTGTCCCGGCAAACAAAAGGCACAACTGCCGCACGGTCGGCATCGGCAAGGGGCTGCGAACCAAGATCAACGCGTCAATCGGCACATCCACCGCCATAGCCGACGCGGCGATGGAAGTTGAAAAGGCTAGAATCGCGCAGGAAGCCGGGGCCGACACGCTGATGGATCTGTCGGTCGGCGGCGACATCAAGGGCGTCCGGCAGGCGGTCATGCGCGAAATTTCGCTTCCCGTTGGCACGGTTCCGCTTTACGAAGCGTTCGCCATCTCGATAGAAAAATATGGCGCGGCTGTGAACATGCCGGAAGAACTTCTGTTTGAGATCATCGAGCGGCAGTGCGAAGAAGGCGTGTCGTTCATGGCGATTCACTGCGGAATAAACCGCATGACAATCGAGCGCCTCCGCAAGCAGAACTACCGGTTCGGCGGACTTGTGTCCAAGGGCGGCTCGTATCTGACGGCCTGGATGCTTCACAATAACAAGGAAAATCCGCTCTACGAGCATTTCGACCGCGTGGCGGCGATACTGAAAAAATACGACGTGGTGCTCTCTCTGGGCAACGGATTCCGCGCCGGGGCGATAGGCGATTCAACAGACCGCGTGCAGATTCAGGAGCTTGTAATCAACTGCGAGCTTGCCGACATCGGCAGGAAGCAGGGCTGCCAGATGATGGTTGAAGGGCCGGGCCACATTCCGATTGACGAGATAGAGGCCAATATCATCCTGCAGAAACGCATGTCGAACGAGGCTCCGTTTTACATGCTTGGCCCTATCACAACCGACATCGCGCCCGGCTACGATCATGTTACAGCCGCAATCGGCCAGGCAATCTCAAGCTCGTTCGGCGCGGACTTCCTCTGCTATGTCACGCCTGCCGAACATGTCGGCCTGCCGTATCCGGAAGACGTGCGCGAGGGCGTGACCACGGCCCGCATCGCCGCTCATATCGGCGACATGGTGAAGTTCAAGGACAGACGGCGCGACCTTGAGATGAGCAAGGCCCGGCGCGATCTCGACTGGAAGCGGCAGTTCGAGCTGGCGCTTGCGCCGGATCGGGCGCGAGAGATAAAAAAAGCGCGCGGCGGCGAGGACGAGGAGCATTGCAGCATGTGCGGCGAGTTCTGCGCGTCGAAGGTTCTTAAAGGCATGTTCAACGCGGAACTGGCGGGGGGATGCAAGGCGTAAGGGAGGGGGATTCGCCAATCCCCTCATTGCCTGATGAGGGGAGTTGTTTGCCAATCCCCTCATTGCCTGATGAGGGGAATGATGCGGCTCGCCTGAATGTGATCCCCACGGGCTTTTCCCGCCGGCTATTGGCTTCGCCGCTCTTCTGCTGTAAAATGAAGCTGTCCGACGTTTGGGCGACATCTCCTTTGTCGCGGAATAAATAATGCGTAAAGACCTTGCAAACTATCTGAAAGAGTCGGAAATTCTGGCCGGCTGCGGGCTTGGCGAATTCGATGTCAACCGCCTTGCTTACCAGGTTGAGAAGGTGTTCCTTAACGAGTATCTTAGCGGACTGGTAGGCGACATCGAGGAGGTCATGGGCATCAGTCCGGCTCTCGAATGGCGCGACATCCTTGCGTCCGGAGCCGAGATAATTGTCCGCGCCCTCAATGCCGATTCCGCATCAATTCGCCTGTACGATCCTGACACCGGCGACATGGTGTCGTTCGGAGCGTACGAAATTCCCGAAGATATCCGCATGAAAACCATTCCCATGGATGATTCGGTGGCAGGAATTGTTGTGCGCACGGGCAAGAGCTATCTGGTTCCGAACATATCGATGGAGCCCAGATACCACAACAAGGATATTTCGCTTCGCCTTGGGCTGAATTCCCTGATTGCAGTACCGCTTCGCATACCAAAATTCTTCGATACCGAGACTGAAATCCTCGGAACGCTTCAGATTTATTACAAGACCAACGACCGCGTATTCGACCCTCTTGAAGTGACTTACGCCGAGGTGCTGGCTCGGCGGATAAGCTATGTTGTAGCGCGCAAGCGGATAATAGACCTTTACCAGATGAACCTTTACAAGGAGAAGCTCGTCGAGAAGATATTCCTGAAGCTCAGCAATCGCGAGGGGATAAAGATGAAGGAGCTTTTCCGGCATATGGTTCCGGAACTCGTCGGGATACTTCCCATCCACAGTTGCGCCCTGTTTTCGGTGTCGAAGGACGGAGCTACCGCCTGGCTTGAAACAAGCTATCCGGAGAACGGCGGCAAGGGCGAATCGGGGCATTCATTCGGCATTCATGATCACCCATACATGGAAGCGCTGGTGAAGGGCGACTGGAAGATGGTCGATACCGAGAACGAGCGCATAGATCCTTTATACGTGCTCATCAAGAACCCGAAGGAAAGTTGCCTTTCGAACGAGGAGCTTGCCGCCTACATGAGCGAAAACAGGCTGAACTCGGCCATTGTAATACCGTTGCAGGCTGGAGGAATGCTAAGGTACTTCATGACGTTCTATACCGCCGAAATGCGTCAGGCATTCACAGCGCGGGAAATCGAACTTCTTACTTTCTTCGGCAAGGAAATAATGAAGGCCCTGCGCATGGAACGTCTGGACGACATCCTGCACGACCTGAAAAACCCGGCAATAGCTATGGGCGGCTTCGCGCGCAGGGCAATGCGTCTGCTGACAGGCGACAATCCGGAAGCAAACATAGCCAAAATCGCCCAGGCAATAGAAATCATAATCGAGGAGACAGACCGCATCCAGAGCCTTGCCACCAGTTCGGCCATCGAGGGGCGCGAACGTTCCGTGAACGTGGGGGAAACACTCCGGAAACGTTTCAGTATCAACATCGAAGCCGTGCGCAGGCGCGGAAGACGGGACATTATTCTCGAAGCCGGCGAAATCGAGGACGGAATTCATGTCCACTGCGTTCCCTTCGACCTTGAACGTTCGATAGACAACCTTCTTGCAAACGCAACGGACGCGGTTCCCGGAGACGGCGGCGTGGTCAGTGCAAGCTGCCGCCGCGCCGATAGCAATGCCGTGCTCGAAGTCCGGAACACGGGCCATATAGATGATGAACGGATAGCGGCCATAATGTCCGGCGAGGTGACAGGCCGTGGGCTGAATATTGTTCTTCGTTTTGCGCGCTCGGTCGGCGGCAGCCTTGATGTGCGCCGGGATGGCGGCACTACCGTCATGACCATGACGTTTCCTGTTTATTCGCCGTGATTAATTCATGCGCCGTGTCTGGCCTGGCAGCTTCAAGGACGGTTTAACTTCACAAGTGGGCGGCATCATTGAAACGTTAAGAAGGTTCATACTCTTTGGACTGATACTTGTTGTTATCTCAATAGTAATCACGCTAAACATATTTTTCCAGCAGAATTACCAGCAGGAGATGGCCGCTCAGCTTAACCGCCAGCAGCTTCTCATCGCCAGGGCCATCTCGTCGAACATCAAGAGCCATTTCGAGCACATCGAGGAGGAACTGCACGCATTCTCGCGCCTTATTTACCGCAGGGGCATGAAGGATGGCGATTTCAAAAGTTTCGTGGAAGATGTATTCGCGGAGGAAGGCAAGGAAAAAGGCGTCACACTGCATATTTTCGACTGGAACGGCAAGCTTGTCTATCCTGTCGGCGCCGTTGCCACGAACGAGAATAAAAAAATGTTCGAGCTCTCCAGGAGCATTCCAGCCGGAGCTGTGCATTTTTTCGATCATATTCAGGCCCACGGCATGGTTGAGATAGCAGCGCCGCTTCCGGTTGGCGACAGGGAAAACGCCGGAGTGATCATTGTGTCGATCGACATCGATTCGGTCAGCAGGAAATACCTCGAACCGATCCAGTCCGGCGAACGCGGTTACGCATGGATGATGGACGCATCCGGAACCCTCATATTCCATCCGTCCAAAAGCGACATGGTCGGCAAAAACATCTATAACGCAGTGGATTCCTGCTTCAACTGCCACTCATCGTTCAAGACGGAAGAGATGATCCTGTCCACGCCCGACATAGGCTTCAGCTCATACGTCTCGCCGCACGGCGAAGACAAGCTTCTGGCCTATTCCCGCGTCTCAATTTCAACACTGTCATGGATCGTATGCGTCTCGGTTCCGTATTCGGAGGTAACCTCAAGCATTCAGAAGAGCATGCGCCTGCATTCAACGCTCGTTCTGTTCATATTCGCCATGACCGTGGTGGGTTCCTTCATAGTCGTGATAACAAACCGTGGCAGGATCAAGGCGGAGGAAAAGGCGCTGCATCTCGAAAGACATCAGGCGCTGGAGCAGGAGATCGTTCACGCAAAAAACTATCTCGAAAACATTCTCGAAAGCACGCAGACCATCATCATGGTCATCGGCGACGATTTTATTATCAGAACGGTAAACTCGGCATTCGAATCAATTTTCGGGCTGTCGAAGGATGGAATCATTGGGACAAGCTTTCTGGATGCGTTTCCATTCACTTCCCACGACGACAGGGAGCGATTTATCCGCATCATTAACCGATGTCTCGAAGGCAAGGTGCGCAGTGTTCCGGAATATCACATCAATATCGCCGGGCAAGCCAGAAGCATGAATGTCGTGTTGAGCCCGCTCCGGATAGACGGCGTTATCACCGGCGTGATCCTGTCGGCAAGCGATGTGTCGGAGGCCGTCACATTGAAGGAGCAGATTCACCAGTATGCCCACGAGCTTGAGGTTATCGTCAAGGAGCGCACCAAGGAGCTCCGGAGCGAGAAGGAGAAGCTGAATGCGCTCGTGAATTCGATCGAGGCCGGAATCTGCATATTCGAGGATGACGGAAGCCTGGTCTGGGCCAACCGCGTATTCGGCGACTGGCTGCCCGAAGGCGGCGTAAGCAGTATCCGCATGGACGACATTTTCGCCGGCAAGCACACATTCGAAGAGCTTAAGAACGAGATTACAAGCAAAAAGATCTTTCAGGAGGTTGTTTATCGCGACTTCGGGCGGAAGTCAGGCTACTTCCAGACGACCTCCACTCCGCTTATGAGCACGGAGGACAGAAAACAGATACTGCTTCTTATCCAGGATGTCACGGAGGTTCGCAAGGCCGAGGAGCAGATGATGCAGTCCGAGAAGCTGTCTGCGCTGGCGCGTCTTTCCGCCGGCGTGGCGCACGAAATAGGCAACCCGCTCACTTCCATCTCATCATACGTGCAGATTTTAAAAGAGATGGATTTTGACGATTTCACCAAGGAGGCGCTGAACACCATCTCTCGCCAGATCAACCGGATTGCCATGATCGTGCGGCAGATGTCGAGCTTCACCAAGGCCAAGCCCGGCATGACCGGGCAGTCGGTGCGCGAAATCGTCGATTCCACGCTTCAACTGGTCAGATACGACCGCCGCATGAAAAAGGTGGAGATCAGCGAGGACGTGCCTGATGACGCCGG
This sequence comes from Nitrospirota bacterium, assembly GCA_016212095.1. Lineage (GTDB taxonomy): Bacteria > Nitrospirota > Thermodesulfovibrionia > SZUA-242 > SZUA-242 > JACRHH01. Next base: position 21,409 of record JACRHH010000020.1, on the reverse strand, counting down.
ATCGGTGAAGGTTAACGGCGATCAGCTTGAGCAGGTTTTCATCAATATCGTTTTGAACGCCGCCGACGCCATGCAGAGCGGAGGGGCGCTTAATGTTTCAGCTTCCAGAAATAATGGCTTCGTCGATATTTCGTTCCGTGATACCGGACTTGGAATCCGGCAGGAGCATATCGAGCGCATTTTTGATCCGTTTTTCACGACCAAGGAGACCGGAACCGGCCTTGGCCTGGCGGTCAGCTATACCATCGTTCGCAGCCTTGGCGGCACGATTCAGGTTTCGAGCGTTCCGGGAGAGGGAACGACGTTCACAGTGAGGTTGCCCATATATGAAGGATGAGAAAACCAGAATACTTGTGGTTGACGACGAGCGGGACATATGCGGCGCTCTGGAATTCCTGCTTTCAAGGCGCGGTTACAAGGTCGAAACCGCCTACGATGCGGATACGGCGCTCGAAAAGCTTGGCAAGTCGGATTACGATCTGATGCTCACCGATCTACGCATGGAGGGCATGGATGGCATGGAACTGATAAAGCGGGCCGTCGCCATTCAGTCGGGGTTGATAACCGTGATGATGACCGCGTATGCCTCCGTTGAATCGGCGGTTGAGGCGATGCGGCTGGGCGCAGCCGACTACATCGTGAAACCGTTCGTGAACGAGGACGTGCTTATGACAATTCAGCGATTGCTGGATCACAAGCGCGTGCTGGCAGAGAATCAGACGCTCAAGCGGCAATTGAGCCAGCATATCGGATGCAAGGAGTTCATAGGCGACTCGCCATCACTTCAGGCGATATTCGAACTGCTCGAAAAAGTTATTCCGACAAAGAGCAACCTGCTGATTCTGGGCGAATCCGGCACGGGCAAGGGCATGATCGCCGAGATTGTCCACTGCAACAGCCCGCGCCGCGACATGCCGTTCATGTCGATAAACTGCTCGGCCATTCCGGAATCGCTGCTTGAAAGCGAGCTTTTTGGCTACAAGAAGGGCGCGTTCACCGGCGCCAACGCCGACAAGTCCGGACTGATCAAGATGGCCGACGGCGGCACGCTTTTCCTCGACGAAATCGGAGACATGCCCGCATCGCTTCAGGCCAAGATTCTGAAGGTGCTCGAAAACGGCGAGTTCATGCCGGTTGGCGACACCAAATCGAAGACCGTTGACATTCGCATAATCGCGGCAACCCACAGGAAGCTTGAGGAGCGAATCCGCGACGGCCTGTTCCGTGAGGATCTCTATTACAGACTGAGCGTTTTCGAAATCGTGCTTCCCTCACTGCGCGAGCGTCCGGAGGACATACGGATACTGTCGCACCATTTCCTTGAGCGTTTCGCCCGCGACAACAGGAAGGAAATAAAAGGTTTTTCGAACGAGGCCATAGAAGCGCTCATGTCATACAACTGGCCCGGCAACGTGCGGGAGCTTCGAAACGTGCTGGAACGCGCCGTCATACTCTGTTCCGGCGCGATGATCCAGCCGTCCGACCTGCCCGAAAAAGTGCGTTCGCACGAAATTCGAACAGCGCGCGGACTAAGGGACATGATCAACTATTACGAGAAGAAGATCATCCTCGACACTCTCAACTCGAACGGCTGGAACAAGGACAAGACGGCATCGGAACTCGGCGTCGATCTGGCGACGCTGTACCGCAAGATGAAGAAGCTGGGGGTGGAGAATTAGCGGGCAATCCAACGGGTTAATTAAATTGCAACGGGGGATGGCCAAACGATATAATCCCAATGGCCACGCCAATGCCAATCAAGGGGTGGCTGTGCAAGGCATGCTTATTATGCGGAGGACGATATGCTTCATGCCATTGAAGAGGACGCTGTAATATCATCAGACGGTAAACTCCCGGAGGCATTTCGGGAGGCGTTTGGACGCAGGGCACGGGTGATCGTGTTACTGCCGGAGCTAATGGAAGACGCGACGTCCGCAAACCAGGCCAACATGCTTATGAGTCTTGCGGGGAAGATAGACGCATTCAAAACAGTAGCCGATCCGGTGGCTTGGCAACGCTCGTTGCGCGATGAGTGGACACGCGATTGGGAACAGTGATGCCTGAGAGCGGCAACATTTAAAGGTGTATAATGCAAGTAAATGTCAACGTCAGAATCGAAACCGAAGAGGATTTTTTCGCCGATCTTCTCGTTGAGGCCGATAAGCTTGATCACGGAATCGTGCCTTCAACAACTGTCGAACACATTTCATTTCCCGACTTTATTACGTTTAACCGGTATTCCAGCGAACTATTTCATTACAGGAGGCTATCAACATGAATCGATTGAATCTGGCTCTCTCCGTACTTATTGTCGTATCCCTCTCTTTCCTTTCTTCCTGCGCCAGCATGCACACTTGCCAACATCCTGCCGAAAAGCGCGACGCCATCTACTTTTGCGCCTGCGGCCCGGACTGCAAGTGCGACAAGGTGAGCAAGGAACCCGGCAAATGCGCCTGCGGCAAGGATATGGCCGGCGGCCATGTTGTGAAGGTTGAAGGCGACGAAGCTCTGGTTTGCGTATGCGGCCCTGACTGCACATGCGCGCTCGATCCGAACGATCCCACGAAATGCGGCTGCGGCAAGCCGGTCAAGCGCATCAATCTGAAGGGATCAGGGCTTTATTTCTGCAACTGTGGCGGATCGTGCCTGTGCAACACGGTGTCTGACAAGCCCGGTACGTGCAAATGCGGCATGCCGCTGCATCAGGCGAAGTAAAATTTACAAGCAGGAGTCATTTTGATGGTGCGAAAACTTGCGATTATCGCAATAGCGACGCTGTTGTCCATGACCGGAGCATCGGTTCAGCCCTCTGATGCGGCGTCAACCATGCCGTATTACGATCTGCCGTATTCCGAACAAACGAGCGGAAGCGGCTCGGTAGAGAACAAAACTTACGCTAACGATTCGATCACGCAGAGCCAGACATCGACAGCCGACATTGCGCCAGTTGTGCCGGACACGGCGGCAGGCGCGTCCGGCGTCGGGATGAGCGGTGTTTTTTCAAAGAACTACACACAGATAGACATTCCGCTAAGCTATGCCGTAACCGACGACATCAAGCTCAAGCTGAACGTTCCGTACATAAACCGTTCCCTGGAGATCTTCGGAACCAAATACAGCGCATCCGGCCTCGGAGACGTATCGGTTACAGGCCAGTACATTTACGGACGGAAGGAGATGTTGTTCCTGAGCGGCCTGACAGTCAAGCTGCCGACCGGCGACAAGGACAAGACCGACAACGGCGTTTCGATGCCTCTTGGCTCCGGCAGCTACGATTTCGTGATAAATCAGGCTGCGGCAAAGACCATCGACCGCTTCCGCCTGCTTGGAAACGTCAGCTACCGCTACAACACCGAGGGCAGGCAAAACGGCGTTGACTACCGCGCGGGCGATGTCTTTACCTGGCTTGCAGGCGTTGAGCACAGCTACATGGCGGGCAAACTTGCCGGATACGTACACGCCTCCGGTCTTGTGGCTTGGGAAAGCGAGTATTCCGGCAACGGCGCGGGCGACGATTTTAAAACGCTCGACATGACAATCGGCGGCAAATACATGCATACGGAAAAGCTGGGCGTTCAGGCGGGCATCCGGTTCCCGGTCTGGGATCATTTCGGCGCATCAGGCTCCGATCCGTCGCGCAACACCGCGTTTGTGTTCAGCCTCGCCGGACTGTTTTAGGAATTGATTTGATTGAGGGGCGGCTCTCGCAGCCGCCCGGTTCTGAATTGTGGAGAACACATCCTTATCGTCAGGCAGCCACTTTATCGATCTGCAGATAAGATACTTCCGAAATGCCGGCATTCGCCTTCGCATGTTCTATGGTCATGCTGACAAGATTGCCGTTGCCATCCAGATCAATATATAAATTTTCAGAAATCTCCCTTGTCTCCACGGAAGGTTCGCCCGAAAAGTCGATGAGAGCTGTGTCAGTATCGGCAAAGTATCGTATTTTCATGTATTTTCCTCCTTGAAACGCCTGTCGAAAAACGCATTATGAACAGTCTCTCCATCCTCAAGCAAAACAACCCTCAGATATTTCCCTGTCTCCTCTATATATCTCCATTTTCTGATTCTTCCATCCAACTGAATTTCAGTCCTCAAAGGATTGCCGATGGTCTCCAGTATCCATTCATCCAAAATCCCTTCTCGATCAGGACGCTTTTTCATGAAAAGAAAGTATTGGGTGCATTTCATGCCAGATAGTAACACTAATTCAGCCTTGGCATCATCCCCGTCCTACTCCGCCGCCGCCGAGCGCCGTCCGGCCCGCATCAGCAGATAGTTGCGTATAAAGAGGTCTATGTCCCCGTCCATGACGGGATCGGTATTCCCCACCTCTGTGTTTGTGCGGTGGTCTTTTACCATCCGGTACGGCTGGAAGACGTATGAACGTATCTGGCTGCCCCACGCGATGTCTTTCTTTTCGCCGACTATGGCCGTCATCTCCTCCTCCTTCGCCCTGGCCTGCATGTCGAAAAGACGGGCGCGGAGGACTTTCATCGCGTGATTTCGGTTGCTGATCTGCGAGCGCTCCGACTGGCAGGCAACAATAATGCCGCTTGGAATGTGCGTGATGCGGACGGCTGACGACGTTTTGTTCACGTGCTGGCCTCCGGCTCCGGAAGCCCGGTATGTGTCTATCTTCAGGTCGTCGTCGCGAATGTCGATGTCGATGTCGTCCTCGATCACCGGATACACGAGCACGGCGCAGAACGATGTGTGGCGGCGCTTGTTCGCGTCGAACGGCGAAATCCGCACAAGCCGGTGAACTCCGGCCTCGGCCTTGAGGTAGCCGTAGGCGTATGGCCCCTCAACCTCGATCGTCGCGCTCTTTATTCCCGCCTCCTCTCCCGGAAGCGTTTCAGTAATGGTGAGATTAAAACCCTTGCGCTCGGCCCAGCGCAGGTACATTCGCATGAGCATCTGCGCCCAGTCCTGGCTTTCGGTTCCGCCAGCGCCGGAATTTATGGTTAAAATTGCGTTTCCGCTGTCGCGCTCGCCGGAAAGTATGCTTTGAAACTCCAGATCGTCCAGAGCCAGCGCTATTTCCGACAGCTTCTGTTCAAGTTCCACCTTGAACTCCGAGCCGTCTTCCTCGCGCGAAAGCTCCTCAAGAACATCTATATCCGAAAGCTTGGCATCGATTTCGCGCAGCGGCAGAAGCGTGTTTTCTATCCGTGATTTTTCCTTGAGAAGCGTCTGCATTCTCGCGGGCTGATCCCACGCGCCCTTGCCTGCAAGCTCATGCTCTATTTCGGCGTGCCTGCCCGACAGCCTGTCCGCCTCAAAGATACCTCCGGATATTTTCGTGCTTCTCGCGTAATTCCTTTATTTCCGCCATCTTCGTCCATCTCCCTTCAAAACCGTCAACATTATCGCGCCCACCATGCAGAAATATCCGAAGACGTTGCCGAACTTCGTGTAGAAACTCACACCGCCCTTTCGCGTGGTTATGGTTTCGGTGAGCGCCTCCTTGCTGTAAATGCCGCTTGCCCTTATTATGCGCCCCTTGTCATCGATGAAACCGGATATTCCGGTGTTTGCAGCGCGCACAACAGGCAGCCGGTTTTCTACCGCCCGGAACACAGCCATCGAAAAATGCTGATACGGCGCGGAGGTGCGCCCGAACCATGCGTCGTTGGTGACAGTCGTCAGAAACTGCGCGCCGCGCGCCGCGAATTCGCGAACAAGTTCCGGGAATATGATCTCATAGCATATGACCACGCCGAACGGAACATCGCCGACCTGCATTATCCGGTATTCATCGCCCGGAAGAAAATCCCCGACCAGCGGCACAAGTTTTCTTACAGGAAGCCCCCACGGAATGTATTCCCCAAACGGAACCATGTGAATCTTGCGGTACGACGCCGAAACCTTGCCGTCCGCGCCTATCAGCACCGCCGAATTAGCAAGCTGTCGCTCTTCGTCGGCCTTGGTGTTGGCCATGTTGCCGGATGTGTTGCCGGATGTGAGGGCGGATGGAGTAGCCGAAACAGAGGACTCAACCGCTCCGAGCAGCACGGGCGTTTTCACCGATGCCACGAATTCTTTCAGCTCGTTTGTCAATGCCTTGTGATAATTGAATATGAACGGAATCGAAGCCTCCGGCCAGACTATGAGCGCCGGTTTTCGCGCCGCAAGCGTGCGGGTAAGATCGTAGTAGGTGTTAACGATCATATTTCCGCGGTCAGGATCCCATTTGTCGGACTGGTCGATATTGCCCTGCGCCACCGATATCACAAGCCTGTCGCCCCATGTCTGCTGCCGAAGCTTGATGAAACCGTAAACAAGCGTAAACATCAGGACAACGCCAAGCGTAATGCCGCCGGCTATCGTGGTAATTGAAGGAAACAGAGGCGCTTCCTGCTTCCTGCGCTTGTAGATGAGCGTGTCGAAGATGATTCCGTTAACAGCAAGCAGCAGGAATGTGACGCCGTAAACCCCGGTAATGTCGGCTATCTGGATAATCGCCAGGCACTTGTACTGCGAATAGCCGATTGATGCCCACGGAAATCCGCTTAGAAAATATGTTCGGGCTATGTCGAGAGTCACCCAGAACACCGGAGCTATCAAAACGGCGGGAAGCTGCGTTGTGCGGTATGCCCGCATGAAGAAATAGGCAAAGAGTCCGGTGTACAGTGAAAGTATCAGGCACAGAAGGGCCACGGCCCCCACGCTGATGAACAGCGGAAGCATTCCGTAAACACGCACGGAATGCTCGATCCAGTAAAGCGACGCAGCAAAATACGCGAAACCGTAAACCATTCCGGATCGGAATGCATCCTTCCCGCTTGCATTCCATACGGCAAACAGAAGCGGAACCACAGCGACCCAGGCCAACAGATGCAGACCGGCCTGGGGGAAGCTCAGTCCAAGCGCGATGCCGGAAGCCGCAAGCATGGCGAAGCGCATAATTGATTCATGTCTCTGTTTTTTCATTAAACGTTGATTATAAACAATGTGGCGGGTTAAATGTGCAAGGGGATGTGGCCGACAAAGGCCGGAGGAGGAGGGCTTGCCCGAATGCCCCTACGACGTTCTAACCCTTGAAAGCAGCGCTCCGCCGATGAGGAAAAACAAGGCAACCGACAGAATTGCCGGACGCTGGCTTCCGGCAGTTGTGGAAACATAGCCAAATACCAGCGGCCCAAGCACGGCAGAGGTTTTTCCCACGAGCGAATAAACGCCGAAATACGCGCCCTCGCGCCCCTTCGGGATGAAACCGGCAAACAGGGCGCGGCTTGCGGCCTGAACGGTTCCAAGCCCAAGCCCGGCAATGGTTGCCACCATCCAGAAACCCTGCTTCGTGTAGGTTGCACATGCGATCACGCTGACCGACACCCAGAGCGCCAGAGAAAGCATGATTACCGGTTTCGCCCCCCATCGGTCGATTGGCGCGGCCATGCCGAACGATCCGGCAAGCGCTGTTACCTGAACCACCAGATACAGGAGTATCAGCTCTTCCGCCTTGAAGCCGAGCGTGGTGGCCGCGAATATGCTCGAAAACACGATAACGGTGTTCACGCCGTCTTCGTAAATGAAATACGCTGAAAGAAAACGCCGGGCGCGGCTGTCGGCCCATATCTCGCGCAGATTCGCGGCAAGCGACCGCAATCCGTGCGCCGCCGCCGACAACACTCCCTCTTTGCCCTTGCCGCCGCCGTTCACCCACAGGAAAAGCGGCATGGCGAAAATCATGAAAAACACGCCAACCATAATCCATACGGCCTGAAACATGCCGGACTTCACGAGCGGAAGCGCGATCAAAAGCGACGTGACAGAGCCGGCGTAGCCAAGACCGAAACCCCATGCCGACACCCTGCCAACGTATTCCGGCGGCGATATGTCCGGCAGATATGCGTTGTAGAAGACAAGTCCGCCCTCCATGCCGATATTGGCCAGAACAATGAGGGCAAATCCGGCCATTATCATTCCGGGTTGCAGAATGGAAAACGATGCCACGGAAACGGCACAGACAAGAGTATAGACGATAAGAAAACGCTTCCGCGCGCCGGAAGAATCGGCGATGCCGCCAAGAAACGGCGAACTCAGGGCCACAAGCGCCATGCTGAGCGAAATCGCCCTGCCCCACCACAAATCGCCCTGTCCGGCCTCGTTGCCTACAATAACCTTGGCGTAATAGACAGGAAAGACCACGGCGGCGATTACCGCCGAATAACTGGAATTGGCGAAATCGAACAGGCACCAGCCCAAGACTGGCTTGCGGTTACTCAACAATGGCGTATGGAATGTTTACTGTCGTCATTTCCTGTCATCATTTCCTGAATGTCTCGTGGCATGCGATACAGCCGTGAAGCAGTTTTCCTGTCAGCTTTTCCATAGCCTTGATGTCATTCCCGTGGGCCGCATGTGCAAGCGCTTCCAGATCGCGGTGGAACCGCTTGTCCATCTTCACGAACTCACGCACCCTGTCCGCGTTTTTGGGAATCGTCACCTTGCCCTCGTGAACCCCCTCGTGGGTTTTCTCCATTGTTCCGTGCATCGATTTAAGCGCGTTATGCACCTTTTCGCCGTCGGCCAGGGCCACGCCGGAAACCACGTCGCGGAACACGCCGTCCAGAATGACCATTTCCTCAATAAGCGGATTGACGCCGGGATGACCGGACTTGTGCGCATCGTCAGCCGCGAAAGCGCACACGGGAAACATCATCAAGGCTGCGCCGGCAATAAGCATGAAACTGAAAATCCTTGTATTGCTCATATGATCCTCCTCAATTTTCAGCCTTAAGAAGCAGAAGGCCGGGGCGGTTTCCTCTCTATCGTCATATCACTGGCCTGATGATATGATCTAATCATACTACAGGTTTGCGGAGGCATGACGGCATTGGCTGCATTTCGTTCCCTGACATCCAAGTATATATTCCTCAGTTCCGTCATCATTTTATTCTTTGCGGGGTACGCTCTTGCCGGATTCATTTTCACACACTTCATGGAGGGTGACGCAAGGAAGATTAACATTGCCGGAAGGGAGCGGATGCTGACATACAAGATCGCGTCCCACATGCATTTCATCACAAACAATCCGCGTTCGGTGGAAAGCGGTCTCCATGCCAAAGGCGCTGAAAAGGCGATAGACGAATACGAGGAAGTGCTGTACGGCCTGAAGATCGGAAGCCCCAAGCTCGGCCTTGAACCGCTGCACGACCATGACGGGCCGTCACGCGCACAACTGAACGAACTGATCGATCTCTGGCTGAGCACCCAAAGGCCGCTTCTGCGCAACATCCTCAGAAGCCACGCGGCAGGCGGCAGTGAAGTGTGCAGCGCCTGCCATGCCGCTGTTCGCGACAATATCCCGAAGATTGAATCACTTGTCAAGGCTGTCGAGCAGCACCATGACAGGGAGTTGAGCTCTTTCAACATGTTCAGGTTCTGCTCGCTCGGAATACTGGCGGCCATTATCAGCTGTGTGTTCGTTTTCACGCGCAGGGGCATTATACTTCCGGTAAAAAAGCTTATGCTGGCGGTATCCGAGATCGAAAAGTGCAATTTCGACGTCAGCGTGGAGGTGAGAACCGATGACGAAATAGGCACGCTCGGAACCACATTCAACGGAATGGCCCGAAACCTGAAAACATTGTTCAACGAAAAGGACGAGCACCTGAATGAATTGAACGTATTGAACGAAATAGCCATGGCCGCAAGCAGATCGCTCGAAATGGAACCGATGCTCGACAAGGTGATGGGCGCGATGCTGGGCCTTGAGCATCTGACCATTGTGAGGAAAGGGGCGGTTTTCCTTTGCGATGAGGAAAACAGCGTGCTCAGGATCGTTGCATCCCGCGGATTCAGCGAGGATCAGCAAGCGGTCTGCTCCGCCATTTCATACGGTGAATGCCTCTGCGGCGCATGTGTTCAGGAAGATGATGTGATAATCTCCCAACACAGCGGTGAAGACGCGCGTCATACAAAGACATACGCCGACGCGGTTCCGCACGGCCATATAATTCTTCCGATACGCTCGCGCGGCAGAAGGCTTGGGGCGCTCTGTCTGTACCTTCCGTCCGGCACGATTCTCCCGGAAAGAAAGATCGGTCTGTACAAATCTATAGCCGACATCATCTCGGTTGCGGTGCAGAACGCGATCAGTCACAAGCAGGTTGCGATGCTTGCCCAGTCCATCGAGAGCAACACGGATCTCATTGTAATTACAGACACCAACGGCAGGATAATGCATGTCAACGCCCGCGCCGTCGAATATCTCGGCTACGAGCGGGATGAAATCAGGGGGAAGCATATATCGCTCATGCACTCGCCCAATAATCCGGATGGCCTCTGGAGCGAGATATTCAACCGGACAATCAATAACGGCGGCTGGCGGGGAGAGGTTATCAACATCAAGCGGAACGGACTGGAATACCCTGTCATGCTCTCAACATCGCTCGTCAGATACGAGAACAACCGCGTTATCGCTTTCATCGGGATTGTTCGTGACATTACAGAGAGCAAGCAGGCAGAGGTTGAGCGGCAGAGCCTTCAAACCCAGCTTTTTCAGGCGCAGAAACTGGAGTCGGTCGGCAGGCTGGCCGGAGGCGTGGCGCACGATTTCAACAACATGCTGTCGGCAATTTTGGGCTACAGCGAGCTTGCGCTGATGCAGATTACCGAAAACAACCCGCTGCGGGAAAAGCTGCTGATAATCAGGGAGGCAGGAAGAAAGGCGGCCGATCTTACCCGTCAGCTTCTGGCCTTCAGCCGCAAGCAGCCGCTTGAACTCAAGTTCGTCGTTGTTTCACCCGTCATCGACAACATGCTCAAACTGCTTTGGCCGATAATCGGCGAGAACGTGGCGATCGAAACGAAGTTGAACTCATCCGGAGTCATCCTTGCCGATCAGGGGCGAATCGAGCAGGTGATCATGAATCTGGCGTTGAACGCGCGCGACGCCATGCCGGGCGGCGGGCGCATTTTAGTGGAGACCGCCGATGTAATGATCGACGCCGCAAGCCCTCATTGGCAGGAGGGCATGAGGCCCGGAAGCCATGTGATGCTGTCCGTAAGCGATACCGGCGCTGGCATGTCGCAGGAGGTGCGGGAGAGAATATTCGAGCCGTTTTTCACCACAAAGGAGGCCGGAAAGGGAACCGGGCTGGGTCTGTCCACTGTTTACGGCATCGTCAGACAGCACAACGGCCATATTGAGGTGATCAGCGAATTGGGCAAGGGTGCGGCTTTCCGCATTTACCTGCCCGCTGTCAGCGGGGAAGCCGTGAAGTCGGTCGGGCCGGATACGGTTGCATCTTCATCGTCAAACGGAACCATTCTGGTTGTGGACGACGATCCTGTCATAAGAAGACTGGTGCATGACACCATGGCTTCGCTCGGTTATCAAGTGCTTCAGGCATCATGCGCAGCCGCGGCGTTGCGAATAGCCTCAACCTCCAGGCCCGCCATCGACTTGCTTCTGACCGACATGGTCATGCCGGACATGAACGGCTTCGAGCTTGCGCGGGCAGTAAGGGAAAAGCTCCCGGATGCAAGGGTGATATACATGTCCGGATACGCGGATGAAACCATATCCGGCTACGAAGCGCTGAAGCCGGACGGGAATTACATCCGAAAGCCGCTTACGCCGACAATATTGATGAATGCCGTCAAGGGCTTACAGGAAAAGGCCGGGTGAGGGCAAAACAATGCATGGAGATTGCCAATGGCATTCAAATCCGATAATCCCAACATCCCCTACCGCCTGATTCTGGTCTTCTCGTTGCTGGCCGCCTGCATCGGGCTTGCCGGATATGCTTACTACAACAATCAGAAGGAGCATGTCATCGAGGAAAAACGGAACGAATTATCCGCGATTGCCGACCTTAAAGTCGCGCAGATCAGTGAGTGGCGCGAGGCGAGAATTGCCGATGGAAACGCGATATACGATAACCGCCTGATTTCGCAATCAATCCGGCAGTCTTTCGAGAAGCCTCATGACCTGAGTGTCGGAAATGATGTAGTCGCATGGCTGAATTCCCTGCGTGAACACTATAGATACAAACCTGTCTTGCTGTTCGATGCAAAGGGGGATTTGCGGCGGGCAATCCCGAATGACCTCCATGTGGTCGAGTCACACGTTCGCCCGATGATTGAAGAAGCAATCCGGTCACGGAAAGTAATCGTTTCCGACTTTCACAGGGAAGGGGATACCGGACATATTCATCTCAGCGTCATCAGTCCGGTCTTGACGGCATCGGAGAGCGGCACTGACACTGTCGGCGTTATCCTGTTGGAGATTGACCCCAATCAGTTTATTTTCCCGTTCATACAGTCCTGGCCCACGCCGAGCCCGTCAGCCGAGACGCTATTGGTGAGGCGCGAAGGCGGTGAAGTTGTATATCTGAACGAGCTTCGGCACAAGAAAAATACCGCTCTTATATTTCGCATTCCTGTTGCACGGGAAGCAGTGCCCGCCGCGATGGCCGTTCTCGGAAGAGTTGGAATAGTTGAGGGGATCGATTATCGTGGAATCCCTGTTATCGCGGCCACCAGGCCTGTGCCAAATTCGCCGTGGTTTCTTGTTGCGAAAATTGACAAGGAGGAGCTATACGCGCCAATCCGAAAACGATCATGGTATGTTTCGGCTGTTGTTCTCACCTCGATTATTGCCGCAGGTTTGAGTGTTGTCCTATGGTGGCGGCAGCAGCGGATTATCTATTACCGCCGGCTGTACGAAACCGAGAAACAATCCATTGAAGAACTGAGACAGTCGGAAACCGCGCTTAGAAAGACGTTAACCGAGCTTGAGCGCTCAAACAGCGAGCTTGAGCAGTTCGCCTACATCGCATCGCACGACCTTCAGGAGCCGCTTCGCATGGTGTCGAGCTACGTGCAGCTTATCGAGAGGGAATACGGCGGCAAGCTTGGCGGCGAGGCCGACGAATATATCGGGTTCGCTGTTGAAGGCGCAACCAGGATGCAGAAGATGATCAACGATCTGCTCGCATACTCGCGCATCGAAACGCGCGGCAGACCGTTCGAGCCCACCGATTGCGAAGAGGTTCTACGCACTGCGATTGCCAATCTGAAGGTGGCAATCGAGGAAAGCGGCGCGTTGGTCAGCCACGACCCGCTGCCCACCATTAAGGCCGACGGCTCGCAGCTTGTCCAGCTTTTACAGAACCTTGTGGGCAATTCCATCAAGTTCAGGGGTAACGAGCCGCCCCGCATTCATCTTGCGGCTGTCAGAAGGGACGGCGACTGGCTGTTTTCGGTAAGCGACAACGGCATAGGGATAGATTCGCGATTCAGGGAGCGGATTTTTCTTGTATTTCAGCGCCTTCACACACGAAGAAAGTATCCCGGCACAGGCATAGGGCTTTCGATCTGCAAGCGCGTGGTTGTGCGGCATGGCGGCGAGATATGGGTTGAGTCGGAGCCGGGAAAGGGTTCCATATTTTATTTCACGATTCCTGATGCAAGGGAGCCTGAAATCATGAAGGAGGCCATGGCATGAACGTCAAGCCTGTCGAGATTCTGTTGGTGGAGGACAATCCGGGAGATGTGCGGCTCACGCAGAAGGCGCTGGCGGAGAGCAAGATACATAACACTCTCCATGTTGCGGAGGACGGCGAGGAGGCGATGGAGTTCCTGCGGATGGAGGGCAGACATGCCGGAGCTGTCAGACCCGATCTTGTGCTTCTTGACCTGAACCTGCCCGGAATGGACGGCAGGGAGGTGTTACGGGAGATCAAGTCTGACGAGCGCCTCAAGAGAATTCCGGTAATCATTCTCACAACCTCAAGAGCCGAGGAAGACATCATACGAACCTACAGCGATTACGCAAACTGCTACGTCACCAAACCGCTAGACATCACGCAGTTTTTCGAAGTTATCCGATCGATCGAAGACTTCTGGCTCACGATTGTGAAGCTGCCTTCGAACGAGACTGCGAAATGAATCACGGGCGCAGGCTGAAGATCCTTCTCATCGAGGATAATCCCGGTGACGCGCTTCTGATAAGCAAAATGTTGTCAACAGCGCGGGATGAGTTCGATTTTGTCAATGCGGAGACGCTTGCCGACGGTCTGGATCTTCTTGGCAAAGCCGCGTTCGATCTGCTTCTGCTCGATCTTGGTCTGCCCGACAGCGTGGGGCTTGAAACGCTGGACTGCGCGTTTTCCAGATTTCCGCACATCCCGATCATCGTATTTACCGGACTTGCGGACGAGGAGACAGGATTCGAAGCGGTGCATCGCGGCGCGCAGGATTATCTGATAAAGGCCGATGTGGACACAAGGCAGCTCATGCGCTCCATACGATATTCAATGGAACGAAAACGCGCCGATACGGAGAAGGAGGCGCTCGAAGATCAGCTCCGCCATTCGCAGAAGATGGAGGCGGTTGGAACCCTGGCCGGTGGAATAGCCCATGATTTCAACAACATGCTTAACGTGATCATGGGTTATGGAGAGCTAATGCGCATGAGGCTGAAGGAGGATGACCCCGGCCATTCATATCTGCAGGAAATACTGAAGGCGGGCGAACGCGCGGCACAGTTGACAAGGGGACTTCTGGCCTTCAGCAGGAAACAGGTGCTTTCGATGAGGCCGGAGAACGTCAACGCCATTATTGAAGGCTTCAGGAAAATGCTTTCCAGGATTATCGGAGAGGATATAAATCTACGGATTTCATTGTCGGATGATGACACCACGGTAATGGCCGACAGCAGCCAGATAGAACAGGTTTTGATGAATCTTGCGGCAAACGCAAGGGATGCGATGCCGCACGGCGGCGCGCTGACAATCAAGACGGAAACGGCGTTCATCGACAGGGCATTCGTTCATGCGCACGGCTACGGCAAGCCCGGCAGATACGCGCTTGTAACCATTTCCGACACCGGCGTCGGCATGGATCAAATCACGCTTGCAAGGATTTTCGAGCCGTACTTCACCACTAAAGAGATGGGACGGGGAACAGGGCTGGGGCTTTCAATCGTGTACGGAATCGTTTCACAGCATAACGGCTACATTTATTGCTCCAGCGAGGCCGGCAAGGGCACGACTTTCAGTGTCTTCCTGCCGCTTGCGATTTCGAAAGCCAAATCCGGCGACAGTGCGATTCAAACCGCTCCGGTTGGTGGAACCGAGACCATCCTGCTGGCCGAGGACGATCCGGGCGTGAGGCAACTGGCAAGCGAAACCCTGAGCAGATACGGATACAAGGTTGTCGAGGCGGTTGACGGAAATGAGGCAGTGCGGAAATTTCTGGAGCACAGCGGCGAGATCAAGCTTCTTCTCTTCGACATGATAATGCCGAACAAGGACGGCAGGGAGGCATACGAGGAGATCAAGGCGATGAGGCATGACGTGAAAGCCGTGTTCATGAGCGGCTATGCAACCGACATCATACAGAAGCGAGGCGCGTTGGAAGATGGCATGGAGCTTTTATCGAAGCCTGTATCGCTGCATACGCTCCTAAAGAAAGTGCGCGCCGTGCTGGACGACTGAATTTCAGCCCGCGGATAAGGCGACTTCGCTCCGCTCTCCGGTGGCTTCGTTTATCACAAGCAACTTCCCCATGTCCTCGCGTTGCAATTGCTCGTTTGCATTCAAAAACTCTATGCCATGGATCGTTCCGTCAGGCAAGATGTCCACAAATACGTCATCGCTGATTTTTAAAGTTTCCACATCGGAGTTTTTCTCATGAAATCTTATATATGCAATGTTATAACGTGGGTCGTATGTCAATCTCATGATTCAAACTCCCTTGCCATCTAAAAATACCGCGCGATAACCGTAATGACAATCCAGTCATCGCCATCCGGAACGGCGTACACCTCAACCTGCTTGATCCCGTAAAATTTATTGCGCCACATCTCATTATACGCGAAATTTCGTCTGAACCCGGCGCGCTGGAATTTGGCGGGGAATTCCTCTCCGCCGGCAATCGCAGCAGTAACCTCGTCCGCAGTGACACCGCGTTCCTTCATCCTTTCCAATGCGTGATGATGAAAAACAACAGCCATCCGGATTCATTGCCCTCCAAGAGCCATTCCTACTTCTGTCTCGCCGATTCCAGCCATTCCTCGACAAGCCGCTCAGCCTCCGCAATCTGCGTTGCGTTCATCTTGGCCTTCAGCCTTATCAGATTCTTTTCGGCAATCTGATCCCCCTGCCGAGCCGAGAGCAGCCACCATTTGTATGCCTGCACATAGTCTTTTGGAACTCCCTTGCCAAGGGCATAAAGCCTGCCTATATTGTTCTGAGCCGCCCGATGGCCCGACTCCGCGGCTTTTGAATACCAGTTAAGGGCTTCCTCGATGAAGTTGCCGCTCATGTAGGTGCGGCCAAGGTTGAACTGCGCGTCGAGATGTCCCTGATCGGCGGCAAGCTTCAGATAACGGATAGCCTCCATCACGTTTTTTTCAACTTCCTGTCCGTTGGCATACATGATGCCCAGATGATATTGAGCCACCGCGTTGCCCTGCTCCGCCTGGGCGCGAAGCGTTGCGATATCGGACGCAGGTTCCTTGTCGAGAAATCCCTGCGGGTTGGGGATTGCCGGAAAGTCGCTTATAGGCGAAGAATCAGCCGCGAACAGGCTTGTCGGAGCAACAAGGGCAATAAACAGGGCCGTTATTATCGCTGTTTTCATTAATCAATCCATGCCTTCCATGCGTATTTCTTCAACGTCAGCCGAACGCATCCAGCCAATTCTGTCGCTGCTGAAAATTATCTTTGCATGTCCCGCCTGCCGGTCAACAACACGCACTTTAGCGCCCGCGTGGAGCCGGAACATCTCTGTGGAATCGTCCGACACTCCGGAGCGAACCACCACCTCGTCAGGCAGAATCACCGCGCTCCCCCAAGAAGCTGAATCGTAATAATTATACAAGGCGGTCAGCGCGAAAAGTAAACCGGCAGCTCCGGACGCAATTGCCGCCGCCCGCAATTCGCGCCGTGAAGTCATGCGCCATGCGGCAAGCGCAATCCAGAAGGCCGCGCCAAACAGAATCGCGCATAGCCTCACTGCCCGCGAGCTCAAAGCATACCGCCAGAAAAAGATTATTCGCGCAACCATGTTCTGCCTGCCCTCGGCCTGATCTTTTGCCATGCCGCGCGCATGTTTAAGGTTGAATTCAAGATCGGCATCGCCCGGCATGAGCCGCGACGCGCGTTCATACCAGAGAATGGCGCGGCCAAGGTCGCCGTTTTTCAGATGAGCGCTGCCAAGGTTGTAAAACAGTCCGCCGCTTGTCACTCCCGATCCGGCGATAGACTCAAACTGTTTTGCCGCCTGCCGGTAATCGCCTTTTTCATACGCAGCAATTCCATCGCGGAGCAATGCGCCATCGCCAGCGGCGAAGGCGGCATTCGGCGCGAGCGGCATAAACAGCGCGGCCAAAAGACATAAAAGCATACGCATCGTCACGTTTTTGCGCATAACGCCCTCACCACACCTGAAACATCGGCCTTCAGACCGGCCTCTCCGCCCGCCGCCGATGCGCCGCCGTAACGCGCGGAATCGATGCCTTCCAGCGTTGCAATGGCACGCTCAACGAGTTCCTTGTCAACAGATGCCGAAAGCATCATTTCACGCGCCTCATCGTATGTTATCGATTCGCCGGTCTTGCCCGACGCCGCGAATATGGCGGCGACCAGAGCCTTGTTCAGCAGCGACAGCATTTCCGCCCCCGACGCCTTCTCCGCGTCTTTCAACAGCGATTCCGCGTGACGCTTCATGGCTTGGCCCGGCCCGGCGCGTTCGCCGCGCTTGTGGAGCGCTGTCATGGCAGAAGCAAAAATGACCGCCGGGGCAGCCATCAAGAGTAAAAAAATCCATAACGGCATTCGCGGCGTTGATTTGGTCACGTCCTCGCCGGTTTTAAGCCACAGAATATCGTGTCCGGTAAGCCGGACATCTTTCTTCGGAACAAACACCGACGAACCGTTGCCGTCCGGCCCCGGCACCTGCGCCTCCATCTTCTCGCCCTTGGACGGACTCACCGTGACGCGCACCGGCCCGGCAACAAGCGGCGCATACTGTTTTCGCGCCGGATCGAACACCGTGAGCGAAAACGGGCCGATGTCGAACGATCCGTCGCGCACCGGTACGAACGCGTATTTGAACACCTTTTTCCCGCTGGTTCCGACACGGTCGGTTCCGGCGCGGCCAGACTCAACCGACTCCACCGGATTGTCGGGGTAAACCTTGAAAGTGTCGTCCGGCGCGTTGAACGCCGGAGCTGGCGCATCCTTTATGTTTCCTTTGCCCGTCACCGTAACCGTCACGGTTGCGGAATCGCCAACCTTGAGCGATTTCGGCTGAACGTCGAGCGAGATGTCGAAATCGCCGATCAAACCGGAAAAACCACCAGCATGCGCCGGAAGCGGCAGGACACGAACCGTAACCGGGCCGGAAGCCACGCGCCTCGACTCGGTGCGAACGCCGCCGAAGAACGGATCATCGAACATCGAATCCATCGGAGAACGCCGCCCGCCGCGCCGCCCGGCAACCTCGCAGGCAATAGCTGCCGAATCGATGGTATAGCTTCCCTCCTTGCGTGGGGTAAGCAGGAATGAAATCTCGGTCACGGCGTACTGGCGGCCGTTTTTCACCTCGGTGAAATTCTTCTGGTCGCCGATTTCTCGAACGCTGAACCCATCGAACGACGGGCGCTGAAGCTTCGCGTTATATACCTTCACCGCCGCCATGAACCGAAGCGTGTAGACAATCTCCTGCCCGGCGTATGCCGACGGCGATGAAACCGACGCGTTCATCATTATATCGCCGTCGCTGCCGCCTGTAGCAGCATCCGGCCATCTTCCGTGCTGCCCGGAAACGCCCGATCCCGACCTTCCGTCCGTCACGCGCACAGCGATCGCCTCTGTCTGCGCGGTATCGCGTCCGTCGCGGACTGTGATCGGCGGGATGGTGAACGTTCCGGCGGCTCGCGGAAACAGGATGTAAACCAACGAAGTTCTGCGGGTAACATCGCCGTTTACGATTGAAAGCGCTGACGATTTACCTGCCGATTGAATATCGAAGCCGGTTATTCCGGACAGATCGGCATCGCCGCCCCCGCCGTCCATCTCGATTGTGAGCTGGAGGCTCTCGCCGACGTCGGCCTCGTGGCGGTCGAGCGAGGCCGAGGCGGTCAGAGATTCTCCGACAACAGGAAATGTCAGGAAAACCGCGATTGCCAGCAGAATGAAGAACGATTTCATGCGGCAAGCATTAGATAACATCGCAATTCTCTAACATCCGCCGCCCATGCATGACCGACATTACCAATATCCGGTTGTCGGACTCATCAAATCGGTAAATAACCCTGAAGTTTCCGGAGATCACTTCTTTGAAACCCGAATCAGGCAATTCAGGCACATTACGTCCCATAAGAGGAAAAAACGCCAGATTGGCTGCGGCATCCCTGATACGCTCAACCTGCAAACGCGCATATCTCCTGGAATCCCTTGCGATGTAATCATGAATATTGCGCAAATCTTGGAGCGCCCGTGTCGTCCATTTTACTTTTCGAACCACGCGGAAGTCTCCCTCACAACATCTTCGTGCGAAACAAGCCTTCCATCGCGAACATCCTGTTCGGCGGCTTCCAGTTTCTGCCTGAGATAAAGGCGATATATGAGTTCATCTATATCCACCTCTTCCGGCAGATCGTTAATCATATCAAGCACCTGCTGTCTGGCTATGGTCATGGCAACCTCCATTCATGAAGACGCAAACGTTGAAACATATACCGTATGCTACCAATCCTTCTCCACGCTACGCTTGCGATACGCCGGAACCATCGCGGTTCCGGGCTTGTCGTGCAGCCTGTTCAGCATGTTTTCAGCCGCCTTGCGTCCGGCATCGTTTTTTTGTCCGGCCTGTTGACCAGTTTGCTGTTTCTCTCCCTTTTTCCCGGCAGTTTGCTGTTTCTCATCTTTTTTGCCTTCATTCTTGTCCTGCTTCTGCTCATCCTGTTTCTTATCCTGTCCATCCTGTTTATCCTGCCGGTCGTGTTGTTTTTGTTCCTCTTTCTTCTGCTCTATTTTCCGCTTCACAAACTCAAGATTACGCCTTGCGTCTTCGTCGTCCTTTTTGATTTTTAAAGCTTCCTCGTAATGTTTTACAGCGTTTTCCAGCTTGTCTAGCCGGTACGCCGCGTTGCCCATGTTGTAGACGGCGCGGGCCTTCAGATCGTCCTTCGCGCCGCGAGCCGCCGCAGACCAGCTTTTCATCGCGCCCTCGTAATCGCCGTTTTTGTACTGCGCGTCGCCCACGTCGAACGCCGCCTCCGGGGTTTCCGGCGCGTCGGTCTGCGCTTTAAGGAACGATTCCAGCGCCGGTTTGTAATCTCCGGCGTTGTATCGTTCGATTCCGGCTCTCACGTCGCCGCCGGCGCCGGCCAATGCCGCATCCGGAGAAATCGCAAGCGGAATAAACGCCATCAACGCAATGAACGGGAATCGGCGTCTTCGCAACACGGGAATCGTCATCTCGATCAGCAACGCCAGCATTGCCGGAAACAGCGCCCACTGAAACCGGTCTTCCCACACCCTGAGCTTGCCGCTTTCCAGCTTTCGCGCCTCCATGCCGCCGCGAATTCCCTTATTGTATATCACATCCCAGTCCATATCGCCCGACACCGAACGCGCATACGCCCCGCCGGTGAGCGCCGCCATCTGCTTGAGCGCATCCTCGTTCAGCCTTGCAAGCACGATGTTGCCGGAGTCATCCTTACGGAATCCGCCGCCCGGAAGCGGTATCGGCGCGCCTTCAGCCGAGCCAACGCCCACAATGAACAGCCTTATGCCCGCCTTTTTCGCGCGTTCCGCAGCCTCCACCAAGTCACCGCCGGCAAACTCGCCGCCGGTCGGTTCGCCGTCGGTAATAAGTATCACGGCGCGTTCCGCAGGGCTTTTCGGATCAAATCCGTCGATGGCGGCATCGACAGCCTCGGCAATCGCGGTTCCGCCAACCGGCAGATAGTCGGGCGAGAGAGATTGCAGGAACACGTTCATCCCGGCGTAATCGAGCGTGAGCGGGCATTGCAGAAACGCGGTTCCGGCAAACGCCACAAG
Organism: Nitrospirota bacterium; assembly: GCA_016212095.1. Classification (GTDB taxonomy): domain Bacteria; phylum Nitrospirota; class Thermodesulfovibrionia; order SZUA-242; family SZUA-242; genus JACRHH01. The sequence continues at coordinate 374 of JACRHH010000020.1, read as the reverse complement.
CCCGATGCGGTCGCCCTCCAGCCTGTTCAGCAGATCGATAACCTTGCGCTTGGCGCGGGCCAGCCGGTTCGGCTTGATGTCTTCGGCCAACATGCTTCGCGAGCAGTCGAGCGCCACGATAATATCAACGCCCTTCCGCTCCACCTCCCGCCACTTGAAACCGTACAGCGGCCCGGAAAGCGCAATCGACAGAAACAACAACGATAAACATACGAGCACTGCTGAGAGTTTCCGCCGCTTGCCGTCAAATCCGCGAGTAATCCGCGCAATCATGGTTTCGGACGCAAACGGCGCAACAGCGTTTCCGCGCCGCCTGGCTCCAAGCCAGAACGCCAGAAACGCAAGCGGCGCACGCCAGATCAGCCACCGAAGAT
>JACRHH010000019.1 GCA_016212095.1 Nitrospirota bacterium | reverse complement strand
TAGCCACCGTACTGTTAAGCGGAAACGCCACTTGCGACAGGTTTGCCGGGGCTTCGGGCATGGGCATCGATGCTTTCGTCTCCAAGCCGTTCACTGCCGATGAGCTGGTTGACGGAATAGACATCGCGCTTTCGCGCGTTCGCTCGCGCCGCGATGCCGCGTGTGCCGAACGGCTTATCGGCCTGCTTGAATTGCGCGAACGTATTCCCACCGCCTCAAGCACGAGGGCTGTCTTCGACGAAGTGGTGAACTTCGTTGGCGAGAGCATCTCGGCAGACCGGGTTACGTTAATGATGTACTCGGAGTGCGGGGGAGAGCTTCGCATCGCCGCATCAAAAGGGCTGCCGCCCGAAGTCAAGACCGGAATGAAGGCCGATTCCGGCGGTTCGATTTCCGGATATGTGCTTCGAAACGGCAGTGGTGTCGTGATTAATGGCAGCTCGTCGGGCGAGCCCGAAATCGCATCGAGAATGCGCTTCCGCGATCATCTGAGTTCAGGCATCTGTGTGCCCCTTCGCGCCGGAGATGAAACATTCGGCGTAATCACGGCTGGCAGGTGTTCGCCGTCCGACGGTTTCGGCGACAGCGAACTCGGCCTTCTCTCAAGCATCGCCGGACGTGTTGCAAGCGGTCTGGAGCAGAACAACGCAAGCTTTGCCTGACGCCGTTTTCCTGTAAACTATTTTCATCACACTCACCGGCGGTTATTCATGTACGATTATTTTCAGTTGATTGGCAACAATGTCGAAGTCATTGCCGACGGAATGGTATACCGCGGCAGGCTGATCGAGATCGGCGAAACGGATCTGCACCTTGAAACCGATGGCGGCTGGCTTACCATTCCGGTCGAGAGGGTAAGCAGCGTGGAACTTGCTGAGGAGCAGTAAGCGTCAATAGTTTTGATTCCTGCGCCTTAAACTCCCACCTCAATGATGGGGAGATTTCTTTAACGAGGTGGAATGACCTTCCCCCGAAAAATAGTCTTCCAAGGATGACGTGAAATAAGATAGAAGTCATCATTGAAAGGAAGGCTATGAAGATACCAAAACGGGAGTACACGGCTGAGTTCAAGGAGTTGTCGGTTAAACGTGTGAAGGAAGGGCAGACGGTTGGAGCGGTATGCAAGGAGTTGGGTTTGGTGGAGCAGACGCTCAGGAATTGGGTGAAGGCGTCTGTTCCATCGTCGCCAAGCCTGTCCCTCAATGGTTTCGGTATCGCTATAACAGCCATTTCCTGTTGCCTTTCACTTTCTGCATCTTATCACAATTGCAGGCGGAAGTGAGGCGCGCGATGACTTTCGCCAATATAAACACTCAAATCATCGGCATCCATCTACTGTCGGCAAATTTTACAGGCACTTACTGCAAGCATTATCTTGCAACACGTTGATATTATAATGTTTCTCTCCCCACCTCCCGCCGGGGCGGTGTAAAATATTCCGACATATTATTGGCATAACTTATGTCAGTTTATGATTATGCCAATAATAACAAAGACATGCGAGTTAGGCACGGCAATTGCAAAATTCGCGCCAATTGCTGCTCCAGAGCGAGCCAAGAAAAATCTATTCAGGAAGAGGATACTAAATGAAGAAAAAACTTTGGGCAGTATTGGCGGTTGCGGCAATGATGTTCGGGATTAGCGGCGTGGCAAACGCCACACTGGTGGGGGATACGGTAGTCGCTATTCATGTTTTTGGCGCCGTGCCGATTGATTTCTTGGCCACCGTTGTAGCAGACGGGGCAGGCGACACAATGACTTTCCATGTCCCTTTCAATTTTTATACTGTGAACATTGATGCCGCCAGCATCTCTGTGGATTTTACCAACGATGGGACATGGTTCGCTGCACTGTCGGGATTAATGGTTCAGGATCTTAACGACAGCACCGGGAATCCATTGCGAGGGGTTACTGTTGACACGAATATGGCTGGCTGGAATTCGAGTTTGTTGGGCTTTGACGGTGGCGGGGTCGGGTTTAACTGGTCAGGGTTATCGTATACCTCCTCCACATACTTTAACGCTTCCCTCGATTTTAGCGCCGCCCCGCCGCCCGCTCCTGTTCCGGAACCCGGAACCATGCTTCTTATGGGCGCTGGTTTAGCCGGACTGATCGCGGTGCGCAGAACAAGGAAAGCCTGATTTACTTTTCAGGCGTAATAATACTCAAGGCAGGGGCGTTCGCTTGGCTCCTGCCTTTTAAAATTCCCTCGCGTCGCTACTGCGGCGCGTGAAATGGATTATCCCCCTCGATTGCCGTGACCTTGCCCGACGCTATCGAAAACACCATCACGCACTGGCCGCCCGACAGAACCTCGCCCTTGTCGAGCGTCCATTTGGCCTCCCAGCCGATCACCAGCCTCAGCGCATCTTTTTCTATAGTGACGCGGCGGGGGCGGAACTCGTGCCTGGCAGACTTGAACGACTCGTCTATTTTTACAGCCTGCGCTTCCGGCGCGAGATTTTTACGCATCGCCTCGAACTCGCGGCTGTCGTAATCGCGGAAGATGGCGGCGGCTGCCTCGGTCGCCTTGCCGGAAAGCGTGGCGTCGCGGCTCGGCTTCACCGCCTCGTCGGAGCATGACGAGGAGAATATCGCCATCGCCAAAAGAAATATCATGGCGATGATCTTGATGACAAAAGTGATTTTCGATTGCTTGGCTGGCACTATCATTTCAGTTTTCCTTGTGTCGGTTATTGGCCCGTGTTCATGTACGGATTGAACATCTTTTCCTTGCCGATGTTGCTGGAGGGGCCGTGGCCCGGATGAACGATTGTGTTATCCGGCAGTTTTTTCAGTTTCGCAAGCGACGCCGAAAGCGCCTTGAAGTCACCGCCCGGCAGGTCGGTTCGGCCTATCGATCCGGCAAAAAGCGTGTCGCCCGAAAAGAGAGAGCCGTTTCCGAGCAGGCATATTCCGCCCGGCGAATGGCCCGGAGTATGGATTACCCTGAAAGTTGCGCCGCCAATCGCGATGGTTCCGCCGTCGTTGGCAAGAACCTCCGGCTTCGGCAGTCTGCCGATCTTGAAGCCCCAACTCACGGCCAGCTCGTGCGCGCGGTCGTAAAGCGGCTTTTCGTCCTTGTGCAGCACAATCGCCGCGCCGGTTGACGCCTTCAGTTCGGGTAGCGCGCCAACGTGGTCGAAATGCGAATGCGTGCAGACGATGAACTTCACCTTCAGCTTTTCGCGCCTGATCCACTCCTCTATGCGGTCTGGCTCGTCGCCCGGATCGATTATCATGGTTTCGCGCGTGGCCTCGTCGGTCACGAGCCAGCAGTTCACCTCAAGCTGGCCCACTACGAATTGTTTAAGAAGCATATCACTTCATCCTTCGTGTCAATATTTCGTAGAAGCTTTCCCTTACGCCGATCATCAGAAACAGCACTGTATTTTGCGTTTCGTTTACAGAATACGCTATCCGATGTTCCACCCCGTGTTTCCGGAAATGATAACTGAATATGCCTTCGAGATTGCCGCGCAAGCGTTCATAAGCCAGCGGTTGCCTTAAAATTCTGTCAAGATGCGTGGCATGAATATCGCGAATGACGGATTTATCCAGTTTCTTCAGGTCGGATTTTATTTTTGGATGATACTCGTCATTACAGGACATCCCTGAATATCTCTTCTCTCGACATCGTTTTCACTTTGCCGGACGCGACTTCCCTGCGTCTTTTGGCAAGTTCCCGTTCCTTGCCCGAAAGAAGAAGCAGCAACATCTCCCTGTCGGAACCATCAAGCTTTCTGATCGAGCTTGCGATGTCCTCAACCCGCAACTGCACCATCACTCCAACACCCATCGCTGCCTCCCTGCAATACCGCATGAATTACTCGGCCTTTCGTCTTCCGGATTTTAACAGATACTCCATTTCCCTGCTTCCGGCAAGGCGGCTTGCGCCGAAATAGACCAGCATGAACACCGCCATGCCGCCGCCGAGCCAGGCCATCTTCGCCGCCGGCTGTCCCGCCTCAAGCCACGGCCCGCCGCTTGCCGCAAGAAACGCCGCCGCGCCCGCCGCCGCCGATATGAGCGCGGTTTTTGCAAACGCCGCCACTATCCGCCGCCCGTCAACCCTGCCTATTTTGGCCCTCAGGCGCGTGATAAGCAGCGTGAACTGGATGCCGGAGGCAAGCGCGGCGGAGAGCGCAAGCCCCATATGGCCAAGCAATTGCATCAATACAATGCTCATGCAGATGTTCGACGCCATGCCGATCATCGCCATGCGCACAGGCGTTTTCGTGTCTTGAAGCGAGTAGAACGTTGAGGCCACAACCCGCATTCCCACCATCGACCATATGCCCGCCGAATAGCACAAAAGCGCCGCCGCCGTTCCGGCCACCCCGTCCGGCCCGAACTTGCCGTGCATGAATAAAGTGCTCACAATCGGCGTGCTTAGCGCGATCAACCCGGCCATCGCCGGAAGCGTGATGAAGAAAAGCAGGCGGATGGCAAACGAAAACGTGTCGCGCAGGCTGTCGATGTTCTTCTCCACCGCCTGGCGCGATAGCGTGGGGAGAACTGCCGTAGCCATCGCAACGCCGAATATGCCAACCGGAAACTGTATAAGCCGCATGGCGTAGTAAAGATACGTAATGCTTCCCTCCGGCAGGTACGACGCCAGAATATTCGTTACAAATATATTCACCTGATTGGTGGACATCGCAACCATAACCGGAAGCATCAGAACCAGCATCCGCCGCAGTCCGGGATGCCGGAAATCAAACAGCGGCAATGCCGAATAGCCCTTTCGCAAAAACGTGGGGAACTGGCAGAGAAACTGCGACAATCCGCCGACAGCCACGCCAGCCGCAACCGCCAGAATGGGCGGGTTCAGGCGCGATACGAAAAACAGCGTTGTCGTTATCGAAACAACGTTGAATATGGCCGGAGCGAGCGCCGGAACGAAGAAAACGCCTTTTGTGTTTAGAGAGCCCATCTCAAGCGCTGCAAGGCTCAGAAACAGCAGGAACGGGAACATTATCCGCGTGAGCGTGATGGTTGTGGCGAATTTCTCCGGATCGGCAAGAAAGCCGGGCGCGATCACGGTGACAATCTGCGGGGCAAACGCCATGCCAAGCGCGCAGACGCCGCCAGCCGCCATCGAGATGAAGGTGAAGGCTATGCGCACCAGCCGCCGGGCCTCCTCCGGGCCGTCCTTCGCCATGGTTTCGGTGAGCGTCGGCACGAACGCCGCCGACATCGAGCCTTCGGCAAACACCTCGCGAAACAGGTTCGGGATGCGGAACGCCACCAGATATGCGTCCATCACCTGTCCGGCGCCGAAGATCGAGCCGAAGATCATGTCGCGCACGTAGCCCAGAATGCGGCTTATGAATGTCGCTATCGAGATGCGCCCGGCAGCGCCTGCCACTTTTCGTTTATCGTCTCGTTTGGCGTCTCGTTTGGCATCCATCGCCGGGTATTATAACGAAACAGGCGCTTGCCGCTTGCATTACCGATATACCGGTTATATAATCATGGAATGGAAGTGTTATATCGGTAGGATGTGATGCAATCGGCGAAGCTTTATGAGATAATCTCCAGATATAACCGTTTCTGGTTAACCGGCGGCATAGACGCCGGTATAGAGCGCGAGATACTTGCGTCCTGCCTTGGGCAACTGGATTCCGGCGAGGTTGTGGTAATCAAGGGCGTGCGCCGCTGCGGAAAATCCACGCTCATGGCGCAGATTATCAAGGGTTTGATGGCGCGTGGAGAAAAACCGGCATCGATTCTGCGGGTAAATCTGGAGGAGCCGCTTTTCACCTCGGAGTATTCCGTTGAACTGCTTGAGCAGATTTACCGGACATGGCGCGAACGGGTGCAGCCGGAAGGCAGATGCTGGCTCTTCATGGATGAGGTGCAGAATGTTCCGGGCTGGGAGAGCTGGGTGCGCGGACGGATGGAGACCGAGAATATCAAGATATTCGTCACCGGCTCGTCGTCGCAGATGCTTTCCCGCGAGATCGGCACGAAGCTGACCGGAAGAAACGTGTCTTTCGAGGTTTATCCCCTGTCGTTTTCGGAATTCCTGCGGTTTAGCGGCATGGAGATTGTTTCGGAACTCGACTACGCCGACAGAAAACCGGCCATCCGCAAGCTGTTTTCAGACTACATGAAATACGGCGGTTTCCCTGAAGTAGCCCTGAAGGAAGCAAGCGATGACAAGGAACTACTGCTTAAAAGCTACTTCGACGACATCCTGTACCGCGATATCGTTACCCGGCATGAGGTTCGCGACGTTAGCAATCTGCGAAATCTGGCCGTCTACCTGATGACCAACATCGCCCGCGTGACCAGTATCAACAAGTTGAAAAAGAATTTCACCATCTCGCAGGACAAGACCGAACACTACGTTTCGGCCATTATGGAAAGCTACATTTTGTTTCAGTTGCAGATGTTTTCCCATTCGTTAAAAAGCTCGATGCGGGCCGGATTCAAGCCATACGCCATCGATACCGGAATCAGGAACCGGGTGGCCTTCGCGTTCTCGGAAGACCTTGCCTGGCTGGCCGAGAATGTTGTCTACTGCCATTTAATGCGGCATCATGAAGAAATTTTCTATCTGTCGGACGGCGGCGAAACAGATTTCGCGGTTCGGGAGGGGATGAAAATAACTAAGCGGATTCAGGTATGGTACGAGGATGCGAGCGTCACAACCATACCGGCGCGAGAGATGGCGTGTTTTGGCAAGGAGCTGGAAGGCGCATCCGACGCCGAATGCGTTCTTGTTACCAACGACATCGAGGATGTCATCGACACCGGCGCGCAAAGGGTTTCCTGCGTGCCGCTGGTGAAGTTTCTTCTGCCGGGAATAGCGCGTTGACGGATTAATAACATCTAAACAGACAGGAGCACAAGAAATGTTTGAATGGTTGACAAGCCCTGAAGGATGGATAGCGCTGGGCACATTGACGGCGCTGGAGATTGTACTGGGGATAGACAACATTGTTTTCATCTCGATTCTTGTCGGACGGCTGCCCGCGGATCAGCGCGACTTCGCGCGGCGCGCTGGCCTTGGCCTTGCCATGATCGCCAGGCTGGCGTTGCTGTTTTCGATCTCATGGGTCATGGGATTGACCGAGCCGTGGTTCAGCGTGATGGCGAAGGAGATTTCCGGGCGCGACATAATCCTGATTGGCGGCGGCCTGTTTCTGCTGGCCAAGGCCACGCACGAGATACATAACAGCCTTGAAGGCGAGGAGGAGAGCGGTCACGCGGTTGTTGCCGCCAGCCTTGGCACTGTTCTGATGCAGATTGCGGTTTTGGACATCGTATTCTCGCTCGATTCGGTGATAACGGCCGTGGGGCTTGCAAGCCATATTTCCATTATGGCGGCAGCCATCATCGCGGCGGTATCGGTCATGCTGCTCGCGTCAAAAGCTATTGGCGGTTTTGTGGACAACCACCCCACGGTAAAGGTGCTTGCACTCTCGTTTCTGATTCTGGTCGGCGTCACGCTGATGGCCGAGGGTTTTGACGTGCATGTCCCCAAAGGCTACATCTATTTCTCCATGGCCTTCTCGGTGGGCGTGGAGATGCTGAACATCCGCATGAGAAAGAAGCGCATCGAGCCGGTCAGGCTTCACAAGCAGTTGCAGGAATAGCAGTTCAGCGGGATACCAGATAAATGCCGGACGGCGACATCCGCGATTTTATAGCGCTTCTTGAATCGCGCGGCCAGCTTCACCGCGTTGCAGCCGAAGTCGATCCGGCGCTGGAAATAGCGGAGATAACAGACCGCGTATCCAAACAGCCTGACGGCGGCAAGGCGCTGTTGTTCGAGCGCGTGAGGGGATCGGCGTTTCCGGCTGCAACCAACCTGTTCGGCTCGCCGCAGCGGATGCGGCTTGCGCTTGGCGGGATTTATGAACAGTTTCATCTGCCGCCGGATCTGCGGGAATTCGCGCCGGTTGATGTTGCCAATCCGCCCTGCCGCGAGGTTGTCGAGCGCGAAAACCCGGATCTTGCGATATTTCCGTCCCTGAAACTGATGCCGGAAGACGGCTCCCCCTTCATCACACTTCCGCTTGTTTTCACGAAAGACCCCGAAACCGGCGCGCAAAACTGCGGCATGTATCGCGTTCAGATTCACGACGGCAAAGCCGCAACCATCCGCTGGCTTCCGGGCTCCGGCGGCGCAAGGCACTGCGAGAAATATGCCACGCGCGGCGAGAGAATGCCGGTTGCCGTTGCCGTGGGCGGCCCTCCGGCGCTGATCGTTGCCGCATGCGCTCCGCTTCCGGATGAGGTGGACGAGATAGCTTTCGCCGGATTCATGCGCGGCGAGGCTGTTGAAACAGCGAAGTGCCTGACATGCGATTTAACCGTTCCGGCCAATGCCGAACTTGTTATCGAGGGCTATGTCGATCCGGGTGAAACGAGGCTTGAAGGGCCGTTCGGCAATCACACCGGCTACTATTCGCCTGCCGCGCCCGCGCCGGTTTTCCACGTTACCTGCATCTCTCACAGGCGAAACGCGATTATTCCGGCCACGGTTGTTGGCAGGCCGCCGGTTGAAGACTGCCACATGGCCGAGGCGGTCGGGCGGCTTATGCTGCCGTTTCTGCGGCGCGAGTTTCCGGAGATTGCCGATCTGCGGTTCATCCGCGAGGGCATCTTTCACGGCTGCGCGGCACTTTCAGTGAACGGACTCAGCGGCGGGTTTGAGGCTTTCATCCGGCGGGTATGGTCATCGGACGGAATTTTGCGGCGTTCGAAACTGCTGGTTGTCGTCAACACTGACGTTGACGCCGCCGACATTTCTTGTGTAACGTGGCGTGTGTTTAATAACGCGAACTGGAAACGCGATGTTTTGATCGACGAAACCGGCGGACGCATGGCTGTTGACGCCACGCGCAAGCCGGACGGGCGGGTTGAGGCGCGGATGAGCGAGGAGATGAGGGCGATTGTGTCGGCAAGATGGGAAGAATACGGGTTCGGGGTGGAATAGAATATTGAAGGCTGACGGTTGAGAGGGATAGAAAAGAGCATTGCGAGGAGTGTTATGAAAATAGAATCAATCAGGCTGAAAAATTTTAAGGCATTTCGGAGTGCCGAGCTTGTCGATATTCCGGCTTTTTGTGTTTTTGTCGGCGCTAACGGTTCCGGCAAAAGCACTATTTTCAGCATATTTGGATTTCTGCGCGACGCCCTTACCTCCAACGTTAATGCAGCCCTCATGAAACTTGGCGGAAGCCGTGGCTTTCAGGAAGTGCGCAGCCGGAATTCAGAAGGGCCTATCGAGATTGAGATGAAATTCCGTGAGAGGCCGGATAGTCCCTTGATCACCTATTTTATTCAGATCGGAGAAGAGCGCGGCAAGGCTGTTGTGGAACGAGAGCTTTTGAAATATCGCCGTGGCAGCGGTGGGCAGCCATGGCATTTTCTGGACTTTTCCCGTGGCAAGGGAATCGCGGTGACAAATGAGCTTGACGCTGTAACGGATGTCAATGAACTGCATCGAGAAGAGCAGACCCTTAAATCGAGAGACATCCTTGCGGTCAAGGGGCTTGCCCAGTTTGAGAGATTCCCTGCCGTGATGGCCCTTGGAAACCTCATTGAAAATTGGCATGTATCGGATTTTCATATCAGCAAGGCCAGGCCAGAGCAGGAAGCCGGATACGCCGAACACCTCTCCCGCGAGGGCGAGAATCTGTCACTGGTAATCCAGTATCTGCATAATCATCATGGCGATGTTTTCAAGAAAATCCTGACGCTTTTAAAGATGCGCGTGCCGGGCGTTTCCAGCGTGGAATCTAAAACCACTGAAGAAGGACGGGTATTGTTGAAATTTCAGGACGGTTCGTTTGAAGACCCATTCCTTGCCCGCTATGTTTCCGACGGCACTATCAAGATGCTGGCCTATCTGACTCTTCTTTATGATCCGAATCCCCATCCGCTTCTATGCGTTGAAGAGCCGGAGAACCAACTGTATCCCAAACTGCTTTGGGAGTTGGCCGAAGAGTTTCGACTGTATTCGAATCGCGGCGGTCAGGTCTTTGTTTCAACCCATTCACCGGACTTCCTGAATGCGGCGCGTGTTGAGGAAGTGTTTTGGCTGGTGAAAAAAGATGGCTATACCCAGATTCGCAGAGCCAGCGATGATCGGCAGATCGTCGCCTATATGAAAGAAGGCGACCAGATGGGATATTTGTGGGATCAAGGCTTTTTTGAGGGAGCCGATCCACGATGAAAACCATTGTGTTTTTTCTCGAAGAACCTTCAGCCAGGGAAATGCTTGAGGGTTTGTTGCCACGGATACTTCCTGCGGATGCCGGAATCCACTATCTGGTATTCAGGGGGAAGCAGGATCTTGAGAAAAATCTCGCGCGGCGCTTGCGTGGCTGGCAGTTGCCGGATTCGGTCTTTGTCGTCATGCGTGATCAGGATTACGGCAATTGCCATGCGGTGAAACAGAAACTTGCGGATCTTTGTCAACAGGCCGGCAAGGACGGCGTTCTGATTCGCGTTGCTTGCCATGAACTGGAGAGTTTCTATCTCGGCGATTTGGATGCGGTTGAAAAAGGTCTTGGAATCAAGGGCGTTGCGGCCAAACAGAACAGCCGCAAGTTCAGGAATCCCGACAATCTTGGCAATCCTTCTGAAGAGATCAGCAGGCTCACAGGCGGGGAATATCAGAAGGTTGCCGGTTCCCGCGCTATTGGGCAGCATCTCGACCCGATGCGCAATCGCTCACATAGTTTCAATGTCCTGCTTTCCGGAATTCGCAGACTCATGGATGTTTCAAAATGATCTTCAAAAAAACAATCGATTACCTCCGCATGATAAAGATCGAGCACTCGATCTTCGCGCTGCCGTTTGCGTTCACCGCCGCCCTTATTGCGGCTGGCGGCATTCCGCCGTGGCGAGTTATCGGCTGGATTACGCTTGCGATGGTTGCGGCCCGCTCGGCGGCAATGGGCCTTAATCGCGTGATCGACCGCAAGATAGACGCAGCCAACCCGCGCACCAGGGGCCGCGAGATTCCGGCGGGCAAAATACGCGCGGGCGAGGCTTGGGCGTTCATCGCCATATCGTTTGCCGGGCTGGTGTTTGCGGCGTCGCGCCTGAATCCGCTCTGCCTCACGCTCTCGCCGATTGCGATTGCCGTTCTGATTCTATATTCGTACATGAAGCGTTTTTCGTGGACAGCCCATTTCGTGCTTGGCGTTGCGATTGCGGGTGCGCCGCTTGGCGCGTGGATTGCCGTAACCGGCGCGTTCGATTCGCGAATATTGGCCGTCGGCTTCGCTGTCGTGTTCTGGCTTGCCGGATTCGACACGCTCTACGCGCTTCAGGACATGGAGTTCGACCGCTCGTTCGGGCTGCATTCCATTCCGCAGCGATTCGGCGCGCGGAAATCGATCATGTTCGCCCGCGCGGCGCATTTCGTGTCGTGGAGCCTGCTTGCGCTTGCCGGTTATCTGTTCAACCTGCCGCCGTTTTACTGGATTGGGCTTCTGTTTGTTGCCATGCTCTTTGCCTACGAGCACTCGTTGGTGAGGGAAAACGATCTGTCGAAACTGAACATGGCGTTTTTCAACATGAACGGCTACATCGGCATGACGGTGTTTCTGTTTACGCTGCTTGGGGTTATTTAACTTTATTAATAAGGCAAGATAACCGATAATACTTCCGATGACGGAAACTCGCCATATATCCGAAGCCTCGCCCGAATCGGCCTTGCGGACGCATTTAAGGGCAATTCTCTACGCGCTCTCCGGATGGATACTGCTTCTCATCTATGCGGTCTATGACCTGTACGCTTGTTGCGGCATATCGATTTTAAGCCACATCCTGCATCCCGGCAGTTTTTACGAGGGCCTTTTCCATGTGTTTATTTCATTGACGCCGGTTATTACAGGTTTTGCCGGGTATCTGGAATTCAAGAATTCCAGACTTATGGCGGAGCTTAGGAACTCTCTCACCCGCGCCGAGGATGAGCGAATTCGTTCCGAATCCATCATCGCCGCCATAGGCGACGGCATAAGCATTCAGGACAGGGATTTCAAGGTTCTTTACCAGAACCGGATACATGCGGACATGATAGGGGAACATGCCGGGGAAATATGTTTCCGGGCATATGAACGTTGCGATGATGTTTGCGACGGATGCCCGGTTGCGATGACGTTCAAGGACGGCGGCATTCATTCGTCCGTGAGAACGGTCGATTTTCCTGACGGCGCGCGGTATTTCGAGATCACCGCGTCTCCTCTTAAAAATTCGCGCGGTGAAATAGTGGCCGGCATCGAGGCGGTGCGGGATATAACCGGACGCACCAGAAACGAGGAAGCGCTTCGAACCGCCGAAGCCAAGCTTCGCGCCGCAGTAAACAGCCTGCCGTTCGACTTCTGGATGTGCGGACGCAACGGGCGCTACAACATGCAGAACCCGGTCAGCATCAATCACTGGGGCAATGTCATCGGGAAGTCGCCGCATGAGGCCGACGTCGGCGAGGATGTTCTCTCCATCTGGCTGGAGAACAACCGGAGGGCGTTCGGCGGCGAGACGGTTGACGAAGAGGTGAAAATCGCACTGAACGGGCGCGAGACGGTATTTCACAATATCGTTGCCCCCATTGCGGATCAGGGCGGGATTCACGGAATACTCGGAATAAATATCGACATTACCGAGAGAAAAATGACGGAGCTTGCGCTGAAGGAAAGCCGGGAGCGGTTCAAGACGCTGGCGGATTCCCTTCCGCAGACGGTTTACGAAACCGACGTGAACGGCAAGCTGACGTATGTTAACGCCGCGGCGTTCGACGTGTTCGGATACACGCGCGAGGACTTTGAAAACGGGCTGAACGTCGTGCAGATGATCGTTCCGGAGGAACGCGCGCGCGCGGTGCAAAAAATGAGGGAGAGGGCTGAAGGCCTGCCAGGGGAAGCCCTCGAATACACCGCCATGCGAAAGGATGGCTCCACGTTCTCGGTTTCGGTGCATTCGTCGGCGATCATGCACGACGGCAAAGTGATCGGATTGCGCGGAATTCTTGTTGACATCAGCGAGCGAAAGAGGATGGATGCCGAACTAGCCAAGGCGCAGAAGCTTGAGTCCATCGGCGTGCTTGCGGGCGGCATTGCCCACGATTTCAACAACATTCTTAGCGCGGTCATCGGCAATGTTTCGCTGGTGCTCACGCAGATGGAGCCGGGCGGAATGCTGCACGGAAGGCTGCGCGAGGCTGAAAAGGCCTCAATGTACGCCCGCGATCTTACCCGCCAGCTTCTCACTTTCGCAAAGGGCGGCGCGCCGGTCAGGATACCCCTTTCGGTTGAACGATTGATCCGCGACGCTGTGGCCTTTTCCACGAGGGGCGTCAGCGTTCAATGCGATGTCTCCATCGCGGACGGCCTGCGGGCAGTTGAGGCGGATCAGGGACAGATCGGCCAGGCGTTAAACAATCTGCTCATCAACGCCTGTCAGGCGATGCCCGACGGCGGCACTATTCGCATCAAAGCGGAAAACGTAACCGGGGAGATGGAGGACGTTCGTCTGCCCGCAGGCGGAAGTTTTGTGAAAATCACCGTTTCCGATGAAGGCGTCGGCATTTCTCCGGCTGTGCTCAACAAGATATTCGATCCGTATTTCACGACAAAGCAGAGGGGCAGCGGGCTTGGGCTGGCCGTTACATATTCGGTTATCAAAAACCACGGCGGTAATATCTCCGTCAAGTCCGAGCCGGGGAGCGGCACGACATTCACCATGTATCTGCCTGCGTCGGACAAGGAAGCAGGCGAAGGTCATGACGATCAAAAACGGATGCTTCCCGGCACTGGAAAGATCCTGTTCATGGACGATGAGGAGATGCTGCGCAATGTTGCGGGCGCGATCATGACGCATCTTGGGTATGAGGCCGAATTCGCGTCGGAGGGATCAGAGGCGATTGCGAAATTCATTCGCGCCAGGCAGGACGGGCGGCAGTTCGACGCGGTAATTCTGGATCTGACCATTCCCGGAGGCATGGGGGGCAGGGAGGTTGCGGAGAGGATTCGCGAGATCGATCCGGAGGTGAAGCTTATCGTTTCAAGCGGTTATTCGGACGACAGGGTAATGTCCAACTTCAGGGAATACGGATTCGATGACATTTTGGTGAAGCCGTATAAAAGCGGCGAGATGAGCAGGGTTTTGAACGCTGTTATCGGCAGGGGGAAAACAGTCGCCTGATTATTGCCCCTCCTCCCCGAACAGCGACTCCTGCCATTTCGCGCCGATGACTTCCGCGCTTATATTGCCCTGCCGAAGCCTGATGTCCAGCCTGTCGCCCTGCTTCACCTGCGATGCCGACGTCACCGGCTTTCTGTCCGGAAGCCTGGAAACAATCGCGTAGCCCCGGTTCAAAACGGCAAGCGGATTGAGCGCCGAGAGTCGTCCTGCAAGGTTTTCGAAACCCTTACGCGTAAGCGCAAGCCTGTTGCGCGTTACCGCCTCCATGCGCGCCGTCATCTCGTCGACGCGTTGCGCCCGCTCGCGGATGTATCGAACAGGATCGGGCATGGCCCTTGTCTCTGATGCAAGCAGCGCGCGCCTGCGCGAGATATGGTTTTTTATCGACTGCTCAAGCCTGGCCCGCAGGCTTGCAAGGCGGTAGACAAACTCCTCCTTGCTTTTCACCAGAATCTCCGCCGCCGCAGACGGAGTTGGAGCGCGAAGATCGGCCACGAAATCGGCTATGGTGAAATCCACCTCGTGGCCCACTGCCGAAATAACCGGAATGGCCGAGGCCGCAATCGCTCGCGCAACTTCCTCGGTGTTGAACGCCCAGAGGTCTTCAATCGAGCCGCCGCCCCGCGTAACCACGATAACGTCTATTCCTCCGGCACGATTAAGCGCGCCTATGGCCGAGGCGATTTCGAAGCGTGCAGCATCGCCCTGAACCGATGCCGGGCTTACAAGAATGTCGATATTGGCGAAACGCCGCCGGGCGACGTTCAGAAAATCCCGGATCGCCGCGCCGCCCGGCGACGTGACAACCCCCACTCGGCGGGGAAGCGATGGAATTGGCCGCTTGCGCTCCGGCGTGAACAGGCCCTCCTTCTCAAGCTTCTCCCTGAGCTGGAGAAACGCAAGCTGAAGCTCTCCGATTCCGGCAGGCTCCATGCGGTCGATAACGAGCTGGTACTCGCCGCGCGGCTCGTAGACCGAAATCCTGCCTAGCGCGACAACCTTCTGCCCGTCCGCCGGTTGAAACTTCATGGCGCGGGCCTGTTGCCGGAACATCACGGCCTTGATCTGGGCCTTGTCGTCCTTCAGGCTGAAGTAGAGATGTCCGGATGAAAAATGCGCTTTAAAATTCGAGATTTCGCCTTCAATCCAGACGTAGCCGATCTGGCCCTCAAGCAGCGTTTTGATAACATGGGTGAGGCCGCTTACCGAAAGCGTTTCCCGCTTGCCGCCGGTCATTTCATCATGTTGATGCGTTCGATCGAAATGGCGCGGCCCGTCTCTTCGTCGATCATGATCGATACGGCGTTTAGTCGCCACGGCCCTTTCGCCACCTCGAACCGGCGCGGCGTCTGAACCATGAACTTGTCGATGATCGGATCGACCTCAACGCCTATCACCGAATCGTCCGGCCCGGTCATTCCGGCGTCTGTTATGTAGGCGGTTCCGCCCGGCAGTATCTTCTCGTCAGCGGTCTGAACATGGGTGTGCGTGCCTATCACCGCGCTTGCCTGCCCGTCAACCATCCGGCCAAACGCGATTTTTTCGGACGTGGCCTCGGCATGAAAATCGATTATAAGCACCTTCGTTTCCTCAAGTATGCGTGGAAACCGCTTTTTCGCGTACTGGAACGGACAGTCTATCGGCGTCATGAAGACGCGGCCCGCAAGGTTCATCACGCATACCTTTATGCCTGAATCGGTTATGAACATGCCGTATCCGACGCCGGGCGCGCCGTCGGGGTAGTTGGCCGGGCGAAGGAGGCGCGAATCCCTGTTCAGGAAATCGTACACCTCCTTTTTGTCCCAGATGTGGTTGCCGGAGGTGATCACGTCAACGCCCGATTTGAAAAGCTTTCCGGCCACCTCCTGCGTGATGCCGAAGCCTCCAGCCGCGTTCTCGCCGTTAGCGATTATGAGGTCGGAGGCGTATTTCTCGACAAGCGCGGGCAGGCATTCCTTCAGCGCCTTCCTGCCCGGAGAGCCTATGATGTCGCCGATGAAGAGGATGTTCATTTCACCAACCCTCCCCTGACAGTGGGGAGACAGTGGGGAGGGCGGGCGGCTGTTATTTCGCTTTTACTTTGCGTATTCCACATGGCGCGATTCACGTATCACCGTAACCTTGATCTGGCCCGGATAAGACATCTCGGCCTCGATCCGCTTGGCCAGATCGCGCGAAATCATGTAACACGCCTCGTCGGTGGTGTCTTCCGGCCTCACGATAACGCGAATCTCGCGTCCTGCCTGAATGGCGTAGCATTTCGACACGCCCTTGAACGATTTCGCAAGCTCCTCAAGCTTTTCGAGCCGCTTCATGTAGTGTTCCAGGCTTTCGCGCCGCGCGCCGGGCCGTGCCGCCGACAGGGCGTCGGCTGCCGCCACAAGCGATGATTCGATGCAGTTCGGGTCTTCGTCGCCGTGATGCGAGGCGATGGCGTTTAGAACCTTGGCGTTCTCGCCGTATTTCTTCGCCACGTCAACACCGATGGCCATGTGCGTGCCCTCGATTTCGTGATCGAGCGCCTTGCCTATGTCGTGCAGAAGACCGGCGCGTTTGGCCAGCTTGGTGTCAACGCCAAGCTCCGACGCCATTATGCCCGCCAGATACGCCACTTCGCGGGAATGCTGCAAGCCGTTCTGGCCGTAGGATGTGCGGTATTTCAGCCGCCCAAGCAGCTTCACCAGCTCCGGATGGATGCCGTGCAGTCCGAGATCGAAGAGCGCCTTTTCGCCCTCCTCCTTCATGTTCAGATCGATCTCCTTGCGCGATTTTTCGACAAGCTCCTCGATTCTGGCCGGATGAATCCTTCCGTCGGCGATCAGCTTTTCGAGCGAAACCTTTGCCACCTGCCTTCTCACCGGATCGAAACTTGAGATAACCACCGATTCCGGCGTGTCGTCGATGATGAGATCAACTCCGGTTGCGGCTTCGAGCGCCCGGATATTGCGGCCCTCGCGTCCGATAATCCGCCCCTTCATTTCGTCCGACGGCAGCGTGACTGCGGAAACCGTTGCGTCGGCGGCATAGTCGCTGGCGTATCGCTCGATGGCAAGGCTCAGAATCTTCTTGCCGTTACGAACAGCCTCTTCCGTGGCCTCCTCCTCGATCCGCTTGGCAAGCTTTGCCGCTTCAAACCGGGTTTCGTCCTCAACGCGCCTTAAAATCTCCCGCTTCGCCTCGTCGGCGGTAAGGCCGGAAACATGCTCAAGCGCGGTTCTCTGCTCGGCAACCAGCCGCTCGGCCTCGGCGGTCTTCTCGCCGACTGCTGTTTCGGCCTTGCGGATGTCCTTTTCCCTCTTGCCCATCTCCTGCTCGCGCTTGTCGAGCTGTTCGGCCTTGCGCTCAAGATGCTCTTCCTTCTGCGCCAGCCTCCGCTCCATGCGCCCAAGCTCGTTGCGCCGCTCCTTGAGCTCCTCCTCCATCTCTGTCTTGGCCGCAAGTATGCGATCCATCGCCGCCAGATCGCTCTCTTTTTTGATCGTTTCGGCCTGTATCCGCGCCTGCTCGATCATCCTTTTGGCCGACTCGGCGGCCTCGCGTTCTTTCTGCTCGCTTGCGCTCTTCTTCATGGCGGAGGCGGCGATAAATCCGGCTCCAGCGCCAACAAGCAGAAACACAACGGTCATTAAAATGTTATCCATGACGTCTCCTCTGCAATCTATGTTTAAGGATTCGTTCGAATCCCTCGTCGCCCGGCTGATAATAATTGCGCCGCTCAGGCATGTAATCCTGCTCGACGTAATGGCCGGGATATGAATGCGGGTATTTGTAGCCATCGCCCGCGCCGATGCGCTGCGCGCCCTTGTAATGCGCGTCTCGAAGATGAACCGGAACTTCCTGAACCCGCCCGGCCCGCACATCCGCAAGCGCGCGGTCGATGGCGGCTATGGCGGCGTTGCTCTTTGGAGCCGCCGCGATATAGGCCGTGGCCTGGGCAAGCGGAATGCGGGCCTCCGGCATCCCGATTTCGCGGGCGGTCTGCGATGCCGCAATTGCCAGAACCAGCGCCTGCGGGTCGGCGTTGCCAACATCCTCGGCGGCGCATATGAGCAGGCGCCGGGCGATGAAAAGCGGATCCTCGCCGGATTCCAGCATCTTTGCAAGCCAGTAGATGGCTGCGTCAGGATCGCTTCCCCTCATGCTTTTTATGTATGCCGATATGGTGTCGTAATGGTCGTCCTCGCCGTAATAGAGCGTGTTTTTCTGGAATATCTCCCGGATTGTGTCTTCTGTAACCGTAACAGCTCCATCCCGTTCACCGGACGTCAACACCGCAAGTTCGAGGCTGCCCAGAGCCTTGCGCGCGTCGCCTGCCGAAAGTTCGGCTATGAGAGCCAGCGATTCCGGACTGATTTCAATCTTTCTGCGGCCATAACCGTTTTCATTGTCGGAGAGCGCGCGCCGCAGCACAGAGGTCGTTTCGAGAACCGAAAGCCGCTGAAACTGAAAAATGAGCGAACGCGAGGCAAGCGGCGGCACGAGCGCGAAGAACGGATTTTCGGTTGACGCGCCGATAAGCGTGACCAGCCCGGATTCAACGTCCGGCAGAAGCGCGTCTTGCTGAACCTTGTTGAAACGGTGTATTTCGTCGATGAAAAGGATGGTGCGCTGTCCGGCGTGTGAAACGCTTTCTGCCGTCGCGACAGCTTTCCGGATGTCCTGTATGCCGGAAGTTACGGCGTTCAGGCTTATGAAATGCGACTGCGTGCGCCCGGCGATAATGCGCGCAAGCGCGGTCTTCCCGGTTCCCGGAGGGCCGAAAATGATCAGCGAGTTGAACGCGTCTTCCTCGATTGCGCGGCGAAGCACACGGCCTGGGCCGATGATATGCGTCTGCCCGGCGAAGTCGTCGAGCGTGCGGGGCTGCATTCTCCACGCAAGCGGAATCTGTCTTTTTGACGGGAATAATCCCACGCGCGGCGTCCGCCTTTAACGGCGCGGACTCCTCCTTCCAAAGCCTATTGTTGTTTCGAATTACAGGCCGGGCGCGGGTATAAGGGGAACATATCTTCGAGCTGGAGCCGCCCTTGGCGGAACACCCTGCGAACGTCCTGTCGCAAGTCCGCTTCCGAAATGAATCAGTATGGAAGCGAAAGTAAGGTGTGAAGGGGGAATATCTATACGCAACGTCTCTCCAGAGAAGAAAACCTCGATAACCGGCGCGGCCGTGGTTCTTATGGCGTTCCGGATGACTGCGGCAAGCCACAAAATCATCCGGAAAAGAAAACCCGCCTTGCCGTGTAGGCAAAAATTCAGATCCCTGCAAGGATCGGAGGGCTCCTCAAAAGGAGGTTCAGGCTTTCTCCCGCGAGCGGGAGACATGCTCAACACCACCTTTGATATCGGTTCCCAAGTTTTAAGAGTCGGATCGAGATTCATGCCTATCACGCACAAGGCAGGCTTTCTAACCAAGCCCATGCTTGAATGATTATAAATAGCCAAAATTTCAATTGCAATCAAAAATCGAAGCTGACGGGTATTTCGATCAAATCAAGCGGATCAAGGAATTCGGCTTCACCTTCCACCAGTCCGTGCCAGTTGAACATTTCCATCGGGAAATCCTCGCGAATGAACGCTGTCGAGACATGCAGATGCGGTGAAGGGCCGTTAACCTTTAATGCCGTATCCGATACCGATCCGACCGGATCTCCCCCGGTTATAGCGCAGCCAGCCTCAATGCCTGCGGCAGGCTGAACATGGCCGTACAGCAGATACAGCGCCTTGCCGTCGCCTCGCCGCAGCCCGGTTTTCACGAAAACGCTCATTCCGATGAAGTCAGCAATAACCGAGGCAATCACGCCGTCGCACGCGGACGGGATCAGGTAACAGCTTCCCATGCGGTGAATTGCTCCGGCTGAATCGCGAAACATGCAGAGATCAACGCCCTCGTGCGGGCTTTTTCGCGGCTTTCGCACGCCCCACCATGCGGCATTTGCGCCGAATTCCATGCCGGGGCGAATGATCCATGCCATGCAATCCGATGGCGACAGGTTGTTCAGTCCAAGAAAATGCTTATGAAAGTTGAACATGCGTGAGTGGGACATATTTTGCCCCATTTTGCTTCAATTTACAGGCTTGGCCTGTTTTGTCTATAATTTCAACCATGTACGTCCTCATTTATATCCCCGCCTTTAACGAAGCCGCGAAAATTGGAGAAGTGGTTCGCTCGCTTCCGGACAGTCTGCCGAACGTGGAGCAGGTCGGCAAGCTGGTTGTGGATGATGGAAGCACCGACGGAACAGCGCAGATCGCGGAAAATGCGGGCGCTGGCGTCGTGCGCCACGAGATGAACCGGGGCGTGGGCGGGGCGTTTCATACCGCGCTCGAAAGCGCGCTGAAGCTTGGGGCCGACATACTGGTGAGCATCGACGCCGACGGCCAGTTCGATCCTGCCGAGATAGAAAAACTTATCGCGCCGATAATGGAAGGCAGAGCCGATCTGGTCACCGGAAACCGCTTCGCATCCGGAGTAAAACCCGGAAACATGCCGAAGGTGCGCTACTGGGGAAACATTGCCATGAGCCGGATTGTGAGCACGCTTAGTCCGGGCCGCAAGATTCAGGATGTGTCGTGCGGATTTCGCGCCTATTCCCGCGAGGCGCTGCTCAACCTGAACCTTTACGGCAGGTTCACATACACGCAGGAAACGATCATGGACATTGCGTTCAAGGGGCTTTCGATTGTGGAGATTCCCATTAGCGTGAGGTATTTCTCCGGTAGAAAATCCCGCGTGGCCCGCAATCTGCCGCGATACGGCATCAATACCATGAACATCATATTGCGCACCTTCCGCGACTACAAGCCGATGCTATTCTTCGGCACAATGGGCCTTGCCGTGATGACCGTTGGCCTGTTCCTGTCCGGTTTTCTTGCCATTCACTATCTTCGCACCGGCATGACCAGCCCATACAAGATGCTGGGCATTGCGGGCGGAATACTGGTTATCTCCGGTCTTCTCATCGTCGGCTACTCGCTTCTTGCCGACATGCTCGACCGCATACGCACAACGCAGGAAAAACTGCTCTATTACGAAAAAAAGAAGTTGTTCAACCGAACCGAGTATTAGCCTGGCAGGATGATAACAAGGGTCTCGGTGATAGGCACGCTTCCGCCGGTGAAGGGCATAAGCGCGTACACGCTCGAATTCTGTTCCGCGCTTGCAAGGCTCTGCAAGGTTGATTTCATCGGCTTCCGGAAGCTCTATCCGGAGTTTCTATATCCCGGCGGCACTGTCGATCTGTCCGCCTCACCCGTGGAGATCCCAAACGCGCGTCAGCGCAACACGCTTTCGTGGAGCAACCCGCTGTCATGGATTCGCGCCGGATTTGCCTTCGACGCTCCCGTGGTTCACGCACAGTGGTGGAGCTTTGTTCTCGCGCCTGTTTTCGCGGTGATGCTGGCGATTGCGAGAATGCGCGGAAAGCGCGTGGTGCTCACGGTTCACAACGTCGCGCCGCATGAGCAGGCCAGATGGAAGGAGCTGCTCAATCGCAGCATTTTTAGCCTTGGAGATGCGTGGATTGTTCATTCGAGGCAGAACAAGGAAACACTATGCGCCGCTTACGGAATGCCGGAAGGCCGGGTGCATGTGATTCCTCACGGCATTCTCGCGCCTCGCGGCCCGGACATGAGCCGCGAGAATGCCCGCGCCGCTCTTGGCATCGGCGCGGATGAAAAGGTTGTGCTTGCGTTCGGCAACGTGCGCGGCTACAAGGCAACGGATGTTCTGATAAAAGCGTTTCGCGCGATGGATGCTCCCGGCAAGCGGCTGGTTGTGGCCGGTAAATTCTGGGAGGATCGCGCGCGATACGACGATCTTGCGGGCGGCGATCCGTCGATAACGTTCATCGACGAATTCATTCCTCTAGACAAGGTTACGATCTATTTCCGCGCCGCCGATCTT
>JACRHH010000018.1 GCA_016212095.1 Nitrospirota bacterium | reverse complement strand
TCGGGCAGATTGAGCGAGCCCGTCACATCTGTTGTGCGGAAGTAGAACTGCGGACGATAACCGCTGAAAAACGGCGTGTGACGCCCACCCTCTTCCTTCGAAAGCACGTATATCTCGGCCTTGAACTTCGTGTGTGGCGTGATCGATCCGGGCTTCGCCAAAACCATGCCGCGCTCAACCTCGTTCTTGCCGGTACCGCGAAGAAGCACTCCGATATTGTCGCCGGCCTGTCCCTGATCCAGAAGCTTCCGGAACATCTCAACGCCGGTGCAGACGGTCTTGCGGGTTTCGCGCAGGCCAATTATCTCAAGCTCCTCGCCAACCTTCACAATTCCACGCTCCACGCGGCCAGTCACAACTGTTCCGCGGCCAGAGATCGAGAACACATCCTCGATAGGCATGAGAAACGGCTTGTCAACCGGGCGCTCAGGAACCGGAACATATGAATCGACCGCGGCCATCAACTCGTGAATGCACTTGTATTCATCGGCGTTCGGATCCGTAGAGGCAGACTCGACGGTATTGAGCGCGCTTCCCTTGATGATCGGAATATCGTCGCCCGGAAACTGATACTTGCTCAGAAGCTCGCGAACCTCAAGCTCAACCAGGTCGAGCAGCTCAGGATCGTCAACCATATCAACCTTGTTCATGAAAACCACAATATACGGAACGCCAACCTGACGCGCAAGCAGGATATGCTCGCGGGTCTGGGGCATCGGGCCGTCGGCGGCGGAAACCACCAGTATCGCGCCGTCCATCTGCGCCGCGCCGGTGATCATGTTCTTCACATAGTCGGCATGGCCCGGACAGTCCACGTGCGCGTAATGACGGGTATCGGTCTGGTACTCCACATGAGCCGTGGCAATCGTGATTCCGCGAGCCTTCTCTTCCGGTGCGTTGTCGATCTGGTCGTATGCGCGGTATTCAGCGCGTCCCGACATCGCCAGAACCTTGGTTATCGCCGCCGTAAGCGTAGTCTTCCCGTGATCAACGTGGCCGATTGTCCCCACGTTAACGTGAGGCTTCGTCCTCTCAAATTTCGCCTTAGCCATTACGCCCTCCTGAATCAGGAATTACTTTAATCAAGTTCAAATAACAACGGCATTGCCGCGCCATGTCAAGCTGCAATCAAAACAGAACACCTGCAAGTCACTGGAGCCCATGAGCGGGATCGAACCGCTGACCTCATCCTTACCAAGGATGTGCTCTACCGACTGAGCTACATGGGCACGTTTGCATCCAGCCGGCTTGGCCGGCTTGGCCAGCCTGGCTGGAGCGGGAAACGGGGTTCGAACCCGCGACATCCAGCTTGGAAGGCTGGCGCTCTACCAGCTGAGCTATTCCCGCGTCCACACCAAAATGGTGGAGAGAGGAGGATTTGAACCTCCGAAGGCATAGCCGGCAGATTTACAGTCTGCTCCCTTTGGCCACTCGGGTATCTCTCCACGCAAAACACCGGAGTTCTGGAGCCGCCGAAGGGACTCGAACCCCCGACCTGCTGATTACAAATCAGCAGCTCTACCAACTGAGCTACGGCGGCTTAAACGTCCGGCCCGTTCACATAAGCTGTAATTTATACCCTGTTTCCCGGAAAAAAGCAAGAGCGATTATACCTTGCCCAAGCGAAAATCTTCAAGGCCCGACATTGCAACCGCCTCCAGACCGCTGCCTCAACGCCTCGTAAAGCAACATTCCAGCCGAAACGGAGACATTGAGCGAGTTGACATGCCCTCGCTGGGGAATGGAAATAACGCCATCACAAGCAGCCCGCACCGTGGGGCGAACGCCCTGCCCCTCCGATCCAAGAAGCAGCGCAACCGGCCCGGCAAAATCTGCATTCCACGGCGGCATTTTGCCACCCGCCTCGGCTGCGTATATCTGAATTCCCAATTCGCGCATCGCCTCGATGGCGCGTTTAATATTCGTTACCACCGCGAAATCCATATATTCGACAGCACCAGCGGATGTTTTGGCCACTGTGGCTCCAACCGGAGCGCATCGGCGGTCTGTAACCACAATGCCATGAACGCCGGAGACCTCGGCACTGCGAAATATCGCGCCAAGATTGCGCGGGTCTTCCACGCCGTCAACAAGTATGAAAAACGGCGGCTCGCCGCGCCGCGCCGGGATTTCGAGAAGCTCGTCAAGAGAAACCGGCGTTTTCGTCCAGACCTCGGCGGCCACGCCCTGAGCGCTCTGGTGCGGGCATTTCCGCATGAAAGCGCCGCGCGGCATAACGTCGGCGCGAACACCGGCCTTGCCCGCAAGCTCAAGAATTTCGCCTATTCCGCGTCTAGCCGAGCCGGTATGCCCCTCGGCAACATACAAGCGCCGAATCCGCCTGTCGGCAGCAAGCGCCTCGCGCACGGCGTTAATGCCGTATATGAGCGAATCGGCGTTATCGGGCGCATCCGGCCTGAAAAATCTCCCGGACAATTAAACCTTCACCTTCCAGCCCGTGCGATCCTTTTTGTCCTCAAGCAACACCCCGGCGGCGGCAAGTTCGTTGCGGACGGCGTCGGCTGCGCCCCAGTCCTTGCGTTCGCGCGCGGCGCGGCGTTCCTCGATTTTGGCGCATATGGCCGCCTCATCGAGGCCGATCCGGCGCGACGCCAGAATCGCAAGGTTCCACTCATGCGGCGTTCTCTTGAAAAGACCCATCACCCTGCCAGCCGAATTGACAAGGTCTCGCGCCCGTTTGACGCGCTCCATCGCCGCGCTTCCAACCGGTTTAGCGTCGAGGTATCGATTGGCCTCGCGGACAAGCTCGAAGATGAGGCCGGTGGCCTGAGCGGTGTTGAAATCGTCGTCCATCGCCGCGCTGAAACGCTCGTTGAATTCGGACAGAAGATCGTCGATCGCCTGCTCGCCCGGCGATTTCTTCTCGCCAGCCGGGGCTGCTTCCAGAAACTCGACGATGCGGCCCGATGTGGTGTAATAGCGGTCGAGCGAAACCTCGGCCTCGCGGAGCTGTTCGTCGGAAAATTCGATCGGGCTTCTGTAATGCGTTGAAAGAATGAAGAATCTCACGGCCTCCGGATCGAATTTATCCAGAATCTCCTTGATTGTGAAAAAGTTGCCGAGCGACTTCGACATTTTTTCCTTATCCACCGTAATGAAGCCGTTATGAACCCAGTAGCGCACGAACGGCTTTCCGGTGAACGCCTCCGACTGCGCTATCTCGTTTTCATGGTGCGGGAATATGAGATCGGCCCCGCCGCCGTGGATGTCGAAGCTGTCACCCAGATGCTTGCGCGACATGGCCGAGCACTCGATATGCCAGCCCGGACGCCCAGGCCCCCACGGGCTTTCCCATGCCGGTTCGCCCGGCTTCGACGACTTCCATAGCGCGAAGTCGAGCGGATCGCGCTTTATCTCGTTCACCTCAACCCGCGCGCCCGACATCAGTTCGTCGAGATCGCGCTTCGAAAGCTTGCCGTAGCCTTCAAACGTGCGCGTGGCAAAATACACATCGCCGCCCACGGCGTAGGCATGGCCCTTTTCGATCAATCCGGCGACTATCTCGATCATCTCATCGATGTAATCGGTAGCCTTCGGCTCGACATCCGCCGCGCGCACGCCCAGGCGATTCATGTCATCGTAGAACGCCTCGGTGTAGCGGCGGGCGATTTCATCCCACGCCACGCCTTCCTTGTTGGCCCGGTTGATGATCTTGTCGTCAACGTCGGTGAAATTCCGCACATATGTTACTTTATAGCCGCGATGCGCCAGATAGCGCCGCATGACGTCGAACACAATCGCGCTTCGCGCGTGGCCGATGTGGCAGTTGTCGTAGACCGTGATGCCGCAGACGTACATGCCCACTCTGCCCGGCGTAATCGGCACAAACGGCTCTTTCTTGCCGGTGAGCGTGTTGTAGATGCGAAGTGAATCCGCCTTCCGCGCCTCGCCGCCCCGTTCTATTCGTTCGAGCTTGTCTTGAAGCTCGGCAATTTTACTTTCCATTATTCTGCACCTTTCTTCCAGCGGATCGACGCTGCAAACGCGGTCATCAACCTCAACCGGCCCTTCGTCGCCCATCCGCACGATCTTCTTTTTCACAACCTTGCCCGGCACGCCCACAACAACGGAATGCGGCGGCACCGGCTGAAGCACCACGGCGTTCGCGCCGATGGTCACGTAATCGCCTATGGTAATCGATCCGAGCACCTTCGCGCCGGTTCCAACCGTTACATAGTCGCCCAGCGTGGGATGCCGCTTGCCCTGTTCCTTGCCGGTTCCGCCAAGCGTAACGCCTTGATATAACAGGCAGTTTTTGCCAACTTCCGCCGTCTCGCCAATCACCACGCCCATGCCGTGATCGATGAAAAGCCCCGGCGCAATTTTCGCCGCCGGATGAATCTCCACGCCGGTTATGAACCGCGCAAGCTGCGAGAAAAAGCGCGGAAAAAACGGGATTCCGCATTTCAGCAGGCGGTGATTTATGCGGTACATGAACACCGCATGGAAACCGGAATAGGTGAGCAGCACCTCAAGCGCGCTCCTGGCCGCCGGATCGCGCTCCAGCACGGCGCGGTAATCGCGTTTTATCTCGGCAAGTAATCCCATGACTTCAAGGGGTTATGATAACACATGGCTACCTGGTCTTATGTTGCTTCCGGCAAGCTCACCCCGCCTTGAAACTCTCCGGCTGCGAGCCAATCTATAAAGCTCTTACCGAAAGGGCGTGTGCGCTACCGAGTTTTACCAATCTGCTATCGAAGGTGAAAAAGTCGCTTGTGTTCTCTGACGACATCAGATGAAGGGCATCGGCGAAATCAAAGCCACGCTCGTAGAGTTCAATCGCCGACGCAACCTGCATGGCGCACTCGGCCTGAACATTCGGAAGACCGAGAATCTGACGAAAGGCAATCAACACATTTTCCTTCGGAATTGCATACACGGCCCGCAGAACCCATTCGAGTTCAAGGAGAACGGTTTTCGGCACGAATATTTCCTCTTGACCGCGCAGAAGCTCCACCGCCAGCGCGGCCTGAACCGGGTCGTCATTCGTTACATAGCGCACCCAGACGTTGGTATCAACTCCAATCATCGCTCCCGGCTCCAGTCCCTTGCAATACGGGCCGCAACCGCTTCATCCATCTCCTCCACCGAATGGGCAGACCCGACATACCCTGTGCAGCCCAATCCCTTTTCAACATCCGTGGCCTGAAACGGCTTGGCGGTTTTCAGGATGATCCCTTCCGCTGTTTCCTCTATCACGAACTCCGTTCCCGGCAGCCAGTGATGGCTGTCCCTTATCGATTTCGGAATGATTACCTGCCCCTTGCTCGATAAAGTCGTGGTTCCCATAACATCCCTCACTGTAAGACCAAGTAAGATTACATGATGTTAGATTAATAGTCGGCAAGGGATCAGTCAAGTTCGGCTGTCCGCGCCTCCACCAATTGCTATCTGCACCTCACCCCGCCTTGAAATTCTCCGGCTGCGCGGCAAACAGGAAATACTTCAGCCAGTCGAACGCGAATTCCAGAAGCGCCGCGTTGTCGGCGCGGATGCGCCCGATCAGCGCGTCGTCAAGACGATAGCGGCTTAAAAACGTGCTGCCGAATACGAAATCGCGGAAGCGGTCAACGTCGTAGCACGCCATGAAGGCCATGCGGAAGTTTTTGCTTTCCTGACCGTCCGGCCCCCACGGGTTGCGGCGGAAAAGAACGTTCATTCCGGCCCATATTTCGCCCATGCGGTTGTATTCGGCCAGGCCCTGCGCTTCAATCCATTCAGGAATAGACTGGACATGTGCGGTCGAATGCCCAAAACACCACGGCATACGCTGAAGGAAATAGACCTCCTCAACCGAATCTTTTTTAAACGGATGCACCGACATGCCGCGCTCAAGCGGAAACATGCGGCAGGCGTCGGGGCGGTCTTCGTACACGCCGCAGCCATCCGGCGAAAGAAACGGACACGGCCTGCCCTGCTCGTTCGCCATAACCAGCATCACCGACGGAAACCACGGGTTGGTGCGCATGGAGTTCCGGGTGTGGCGTTTCAGGAAGTCGGACGACTTCATTCCGAGTTTGCGGCAGAGGCGCACTATGTCGTATGGGTAAAGCTCCAGGTCGGGGTTATGACAGCAACGGTTGTAGCATTTAAGCTCCGGGCCGCACGAGAAGCGGAACCCCGCGTCGCCAACCTTTTCACGGCCTGCTGAAACTGAATCGGGAATCATGATAACTGCGCCTTTCAACGGTATTTACAAAGGTAAAGCGTAGCATTTCGCGCGGCATCGCTGCCATTTCGAATTTGACGCATATCCGGTTAGGTGCTAAAACTGAACAGGTGCAATAATGATCGACTGGTCCGAATACGCCAAATTTTTCGCGGGTTTGGTCGCGATTGTAAACCCGGTGGGAGCAATTCCGGTTTTCATCGCGCTTACGGAAAGCCAGTCGCCGGAGGAGCGGCGGCATACCGGGATGCGTTCCGCGCTTTCCGTGGCACTGGTGCTCGGCACCGCGCTGGTGATGGGCGATGCGCTGCTGCGGTTCTTCGGAATCACGATAGCGTCGTTCCGGGTTGGCGGCGGGTTTCTGATAATGCTCATTTCCATTTCCATGATGCACGGAACCCACGGCAGGGTGCGCCAGACCGAGGAGGAGGCGCTGGATGCCGCCGTGCGCGACTCGGTGGCGGTTGTGCCGCTCGGCATTCCGTTTCTTGCCGGGCCGGGCGCGATAAGCTCGATAATACTTTTTTCGCAGCGGGCCGATTCACCGGCGCATTACGGCATTCTGGTTGGCGAAATCCTTGTGGTTTCGTTATTGGTGTGGGGGTGCTTCCGGGCCGCCCCGTTCGTGGAGAAAACGCTTGGACGAACCGGAATCAACGTTGTCACCCGCATAATGGGCCTCATCATGGCGTCAATCGGCGTGGAGTTCATAGCAAGCGGCCTCAGGCAGTTGTTTCCGGGGTTGAACTGAAAACCCTCAGCTAAAACAAGAAAAGCGCCGGTTTAACCGGCGCTTTCCATGGAACCAAACAACCTGGACGCTTGATTTTATTTCTGTTTCTCCACTTTTACATCGGTGCTGAAACTGTACGTGCCGGAACAGTCCGATACGGCAACATTAATCCGATACACGCGGCTGATTGCCCCCGGAGTCAACTCCTTCCGGAGCAACAGATCGAGGTTTCCCGCAATCTCATAGTCGGCGGCAGCCCGGTTTTTGTTCTTGACAACCGACGTCGTAAACTGGCCGTTGTCGTTCCGGAACTGCTCAAAAGCCTCAACGCCCTCGATTTTGACAGAGTAATCCCGGTTGAACATGACCAGTGAGGGAGCGATTGAAACCGGATCAAGCTTGTGATTCGGCGGCCAGAGGTCAGCGGTGGACGGCTGAACGCTTCCAGTGATGGGTCTGTTGTCGCACATGTCGCAGGCATCGCCTATCCCATCGCCATCACTATCCACCTGATCCGGATTCGGATTGGCAGGGCAGTTGTCATTTTCGGAACAGATTCCGTCTCCGTCCGGATCAAGGCATGTCGTTTCGACAACGACAAAAGGCGAAAGCGAGTCGGCGGTTCCGCATATCACTTTTGTTGCAGGATCCGGATAACCGGCGTCTGTAATATCAGTCCAGCCGCTGCCGGTGCCGTGCAGCAACCTGATATCGCCGCCGCCGGGAAAGGCAACTGCGGCGTAGCTGATGCAAACCCGGATGCCCCCGGAATACTCCGACTCCGCGGATGTGCTGATTTCATGGTAAAGGGCCGGGGTGCCGAGCGCAAATCCGGAAGGAATCGGCGGCACGGAAGCGGATGACGTAACCGACAGATATCCGGCGCTTAAGACCTCATCGAAAGTAACTGTGACAAGTTGTCCACCGCCGTTTCTATCGACAGGCTTGACGACAATATTCGCGCCTGCGGCCACCATTCCCGATATGTCCTTGCCGCCGCGCACACAGCGCGCATGATAGGGATGTTCGCCGTTTTCTACTGTTGCCTCCTTGCCCTCGTAGAGCTGATACCTCACCTCTCCGTCCCGGAAATCCACAATCCATGCAAGGGCATTGTTATGAGCCGCCGATGTTGACGTCCAATAACTCTGAGACACGGCAGACGGGAATAATGCGGTATCTATTGCCGGAGCATGTCGTGACGAATCCGTCAGCGATTCCAATTCCTTGACCGACGGCATCCGCCAGTCGCTTTTGCCGCCCAACTGAAGGCTTTCGCAGTAATTGATTGCTCCGGCCCAGTTCACGTTGGCGATTTCGTTCTGCTGCCAGACAAGGCCCGTCCGGTTGTCGGTAACGGTTCCATCGCCATTGTCCGTCATGCTGCCGCCTGGCGCTGCCGCACCGCGAACGCACCTTACGTAATGCCCCGGAGGATTTTCGGGAAATCCGTAATCATCCACCGTCTGGGCGGCCCAGCCGATTGAATATACAACCCAGTGGCGTCCGCCAAGAACCATATCTTCCGTGGAAGTCCAGTATCCGCCTGATTTTGTGTATAGAGGCAGGTTGCCGCTTCCGAAATAGGTGATGGACATCATCTCGGCCTTTGTCGGCACGCGCCAGTCGGAATAGCCACCCGTTGCAAGTTCGTCGCAGTACCTCTCGGCATGCCATATCGAGCCCACATAATCATCGGTTGAATACTCCCGCTCCCACATCAGGCCGGTATTCCAATCGGTTATGGTTCGATCTCCATTTCCGGAATACGCCGGCGGATTTATCGAATAGCTTCCGTCCTGCGCAAGCGGCAATCCGGCATCCGGACAGTCTGTTGCCAGGCCTGATGCGTCGGAACATGTAGTCTGTCCGGTGTCAGGCAGATGAAATTCGCATCTGTCGCCGGTGCCGTCACCGTCCGAATCCGCCTGATCCGGATTGAATGTATACGGGCAGTTGTCGCAGGCGGCTCCAAGCGTATCCTTGTCGCCCGCCGCCTGATCCGGATTGTACACGCCAAGGCAGTTATCCGTATCGTCACATGCTCCGTCTCCGTCAGCATCGTTCACAAACGCGTTTGGACATGCATCGCAGATGTCGCCTTCACCGTCTCCGTCGCGATCGGACTGATCCGGATTGGATGCCAACGGGCAGTTGTCAACATCTCCGCAAACACCGTCGCCATCGCCGTCGTTGCCTGCATCCAGCGGACATGAGTCACAGATGTTTCCGGCGCCGTCTCCGTCGGAGTCGGTCTGATCCGTACCCGGAACAACCGGGCAGTTGTCAAGATCATCGGCAATTCCGTCGTTATCGTCATCGCTGTCGCAGACATCCCCGGAAAAGTCACCGTCATTGTCGGCCTGATCCGGATTCGACATGGAAGGGCAGTTGTCGTAACCGCCGCATATTCCGTCCGAGTCGATGTCGTTGGAGGCATCATGCATACAGACATCGCAAGCGTCGCCCAAACCGTCAAAATCGTTGTCGGACTGATCCGGATTGAATACAAACGGGCAGTTGTCGTAACTGCCGCAAACTCCATCCGAGTCTACGTCGTTGGAGGCATCGAACCAGCACATATCGCAGGCATCGCCCATGCCGTCGCCATCGCTGTCTGTCTGATCCGGATTATAGGCCTGCGGGCAGTTGTCGGATGAATCGGCCAATCCGTCACCATCCATATCTCCGGGGCCATCCGCGGAAAAGCCGTCGCCGCCGTGAGCGTAAACGAGGCCGGTATCTCCGATATAAGTTGCCATGGCGATGCCGTTCTGCGGCAGTTCCATGCGGTAAAGCAAGGATCGGTCGGCGTTGGTGATGCCGTACATCACATTGTTCTCGTCAAACATTATCCCCATTATCCCGGCTCCGGCGATTATGGCGCCGGGGTTTGGATTGGACAGATTCTCGCGGATGACACCCTGCATAAGGGGCGCTCCGGTTGCCTTGTCGAGCAGATAGATCATGCCGCCACACGGGTCATTTGCCGAGCAGCCGCTGAACACCCCTACTGCCCAAAGATTTCCGCTACGGTCGATAGCGTAGTCCATCACGTCAACAACACTGCCGTTGCCGGAATACAGCAGGTTGCCGGACATCGTATCGATGCGGAAAAAAGAGCCGGACAGGCTGCCGGCGTATGCCACGCCAGAGGAATCGACCTCAATCGCCGGAATGCGAAAATGGTTAAAAACCTCGCCATATGGCATTGTCATGCCGGTAAGCTGGTCTATGCGTGCAATGCTGCTGTAGCCCCATTCGGATGACACGTTGTTTGCGATAGCATAAATTGAACCTGAAGAATCGATGGCCAGACTCATGGGGCGATAACTGAGCGGCCCGATGATTGCGCTGCCGACAACAGAATTCCCGTCAGTTGTAAATTCAGCCAGATAAGTTCCCTGCTCAGCCGTGGTGATAAATCTTGCTGCCTCCGCACCTGTTGTTCCGCCAAAGTGGCAGAACATGCATAGGGCAAAACATGCTGCCAGCCTGAAAACTGCCTTTGCCATAATACACTCCCCTCCCGACATTAATAACCACGCCAAGGCGTGGATAGCTCAAGCGCGTATTGATGAATGATCAAGCAAATTCCATA
This sequence comes from Nitrospirota bacterium, assembly GCA_016212095.1. GTDB lineage: Bacteria > Nitrospirota > Thermodesulfovibrionia > SZUA-242 > SZUA-242 > JACRHH01. The sequence continues at coordinate 112,515 of JACRHH010000018.1, read as the reverse complement.
CTGCCGTGCTGCTTGCTGCCGGAACATACGGCAATGACTGGTGTAATGCGTGCGACTACCGAAGAGGCCGGTTATTCCTCGATTGAACCGGCCTGCGGATTGCTAAATCAGAACAAGGATACGAAATTCGCGGCTACTCGCCGGGAGGATTTCACCAACATCCGGCTACTCGCCGGGAGGATTTCACCAGCATCCGGCTACTCGCCGGATGAGGTGCATGTTGCGCATGTGTGGCACTTCTCCGGCTTGGGCCAGTTGGCGCGCTCGCTCATCAACTGGTGATAGCTGTCCCACACCATCGAATTGCCGCATGTTGCACAGACGATTTCAACCGGCGGATGAGTTTCAAGGAATTCGCGGCAGGCATCGCACGGGCGCTCCGGCGCGGGCGGGTTCAGCGTGTCGCGCGCGGCGGCGATCTGCTCGTTTTTGCTCCACGTCCATGATTTATCGCATCCGGCAATCGAGCATCCGACCTCGCGATCCGCCAGCTTTCCGGCGCAAGAATCGCACATGCGCGCAGGCGCATGATCCGTGGTCGCGCGGAACTGCGCGTCCCGCGTCCATGTCCAGCTCTGTTCGCAACCCTTTATCTTGCACGGAACCTGAATGTCGGAAAGCGAAAGAAAGCGCTCGTTGCATTTGGTACACATGCGTTTGGGCGGGTTTCCGTCGTGGCTTTCCAGTTGCGCGAGCCTCGTCCATGTCCATGTTCCGGCGCAACCCTTCACCCTGCATGGAACCTCGATGTCTGAGTGAGACTGATACTTCCGCAAACATTCATCGCACATGCGGCGCGGCGGCTCAGCGGAAGATTCTCCGGTCTCAACCTGCATCATGGCTGTCCATGTCCAGGTGCGCTCACAACCCTTCACCCGGCATTTAACCGCGCGATCCTCGAAAGCCTTCAGCTTGTCGATGCAGACCTTGCAGAACCGGTGCGGATCCTTTCTGTCGCCAAGCTCAAGTTGCATTATTGGCGTCAGCGTCCATGTGTTGGCGCAGCCATGCGTTCTGCACGGCATTTCACGCGGTTCAAGCGCCTCGGCCTTTGCGTGGCATTCCTCGCACATGCGCTTCGGCGGCGGTTCGCCCTGTCTGCGGCGCATCTGCATTTCGGGCGTGAATTCCCATGTGTTGGCGCAGCCCTTTATCCGGCAGGGAACATGAACGGTTTCGGTGTCGGACAGTTTCTTTCGGCAGTCGTCGCACAGCGCGCGGCCCGGAAGACGCTCGCCGGTTTTCATTTCACGGACAAGCTGCTGATAGCGGGATATCCGCACGGTGTTCTGGCAATCGGTTGCGGAGCACTTTATCTCGACGTCGTCAATCGCCTTGTAGCGCTCGAAACATTCGTCGCACATCTTTCGCGGTTCCCTGCCGGAATCGTCCATGGCGGCCTTGAGAACCTCTTCCTTTCCCATCAGCCACATGTTGGGGCATCCGGGAACCTTGCATCGAACCTGCTTTTCCTTCACGAACTGAGCCAGAGACATGTCAACCTCCGCCTGCGAAATGGGTTTGCGTCATTGATGCCGTGCGTCCATGTTATGGATCGCGGTATATTAAGGTATATCCGAAATAATTATCCATGGCAATTTTTTTATGCAAACTTTATTGAATCCAGGCGAGATAACCTGCAGGCCGGTTCTGATCTGCGCCGTCGCGCTTGAGGCCGGGCATCTTGAGCGCGAGCTTGCGCGATACGGGATCCATGCCGAGGTCTCGGTCTGCGGCGCGGGCAAGGCAAACGCCGCCGCGTCAGCCGCCATGCTCATCGCGCAGCAGAAGCCATCGTTTGTTGTTTCATTCGGCGTGGGCGGCGCTTATCCCGGATCGAAGCTTGGCATCGGCGACGTTGCGATTGCCACATGCGAGATAATGGCGGACGAGGGCGTGCAGACGGCGCAGGGCTTCCGGCTGATAGAAGCCGTCGGCGTTCCGCTTGCCGATGGCGCGGACGAACGCGGCGCGAACACGTTTCCGGCTGATGGCGGCTTGCGCCTGGTTGCGGAACAGGCATTTACGCGCGAAGGCATGAAATACCGATCCGGCCCGTTTTTGACCGTATCCGCAGTAACCGGAGACGACGCGCGCGCCCGGCTGCTGCGCCGACGATTCGGCGCGGTTTGCGAGAACATGGAAGGCGGCGCAATAGCCCAGATTTGCTTCCGGCATGGAGTTCCGTTTGTGGAAATACGCGGCATAAGCAACATCGTCGAGCGGCGGGACAGAAGCAGATGGAGGCTTGCTGAGGCGGCGGAGGCGGCTGGCCGAGCTGCTGCTGTTTTTCTTAAAAGCGCGGCTGTGCGCGCAAAGGAGAAGTGAGCCCATGCCTGAGCTAACCCTTGGCTATTCCCCCTGCCCGAACGACACGTTCATATTTCACGCCATGACACGCGGGCTTCTGGACTGCGGCGGGATCACCTTCCGGGAGCGTCTGGAGGATGTCGAAACATTGAACCGCCTTGCGCTTGCCGGTTCGCTCGACATCACAAAGGTTTCGTATCACGCGCTTGGGGCGCTTCGCGACAAATACTTTTTGCTTCGCTCCGGCGGGGCGCTTGGGCGCGGGTGCGGCCCGCTTCTTGTGGCGCGTAGCCGGCGCGAGCCTGCTGCGCTTGCCGGAAAGAAGATCGCCATTCCGGGAAGGCTTACAACCGCGTTTCTCCTGCTGAGATTGTTCGATCCATCTTTTGGCGGCCCATCTTTCGGCAGCAATATTATAGCCATGCCGTTTCACGAAATTATGGGCGCTGTTTCTTCCGGCGAGGTGGACGCCGGGCTGATAATCCACGAAAGCCGGTTTACGTATCCGGCGTTCGGGCTGGTTTCGGTGCTTGATCTGGGGCAGTGGTGGGAACAGGAAACCGGGCTTCCGATTCCGCTTGGCTGCATCGCGGCAAGGCGCGATATGGGCGACGGCATGGCTCTTCGCGTCGAATCGATCATCCGCGCAAGCGTCAGACGGGCATTAGATCATCCGGATGAACCGGCCTCATACATCCGCGCCCACGCGCAGGAGATGGATGAAACGGTGATCCGGCGGCACATCGCGCTATATGTAAACGATTTCTCGCTCGATCTGGGCGACGAAGGCGAACGCGCCGTTACAGAACTTCTGGCGCGGGCCGAATCTGCCGGAATAGTGCAAGCGGAAACCTTGCCGCTCTTTGCCGTTGACCGACCGCGTACACTCGTCTAGTATTCCTGTTATGCGATATACACTTCTGATTGCCGCATTACTTGCCCTTGCTTCATGCGCTTCCATGCAGGCCCGCAATGACGCCGATGAAGATGCGAGGCGGCCAGCAGCCACGGTCAAGCCGGTTGTCATCGTGGCCGATTTCGAAAACCGCGCCGGATTTTCGGGGCGGTGGAATCTGCCAGCGGAGCTTGCCGACATGCTGGTTGCGCGGCTGCTTCCAACCGGAAAGGTTACGGTGCTTGAGCGAACGCATCTTCAGGAGGTGATGCAGGAGATCGCACGGCAGGGCTCCGCATTCTCGCGCGAGGAGGGCCGTATAAAGCCGGGCGGCCTCAAAAACGCGCGTTATCTCATCCGTGGCGTAGTAACCGATTTTTCCGTTGCAAACGACAGTTCCGGCTGGTTCGGAGTTCCGCACGTCACCGTCAAGGGCGGAAGATCAGAGGCGAAGGTCGCGCTTACTATAACGATTTCAGACATCCGCTCCGGCGAGATCATCTCATCGGCCCAGACCACCGGACTTGCCACGCAGTCTTTCATGGGCGCATCGGTCGATTATGCATCGATCAGCTTCGGGGGCGAGACGTTCATTAAAACGCCGCTCGGATCTGCCACAGACAAGGCGGTTCGAAAGGCGGCTGCGCGCATCCTGAACGATCTGCCGCCGGAGACATGGCAGGCGCGCGTGGCGGAATCGGATGCGGAAGGCGTGATCGTAAACGGCGGCGAGAACGTCGGCATCAAGGCCGACGACATGTTTGTGGTGCGGCGCGAGGGGCGCGTTGTTACCGATCCGACAACCGGCGACGTTATCGAAAAACTGCCGGGCCGGATCATGGGGCGAATCCAGGTGAAAAGCATCGGCCCGTCAAGCGCGCGTGCCGTATTGATGGAGGGCGCAGCCGAACGCGGAGACTATCTGGAGGCTGTTCCTACTCATTGAAATCGCCTGATCGGACAGTTGTTTTCCATTTTGTGAACAATAAAACATAAAATCTTTGACAAATATGACGCGATTTATATATAAATAGTGGCTCTCATTGGGGGGCCGTGAAAACGGCAAGCGTGATCGCGGCATATCTAGAACTTGTTTATTACGAAATTCGTTTCGACATGGAGGGGGCATCCCATGAAACGTTCGTTCCAGGCATTGTTGTTCGGTGCAATTTCAATTATTTTTATTTCAGGTTGCAGCACAGGCTTTTCCGCCGCCAGACAGGATGTTTCGGAATCCGGCAGATTCCAGACAGTGCTCGACGGCGACGCTGTTCTCGACAGGGAAACCGGTTTGGTTTGGGAAAAAGCGCCTTCACGCGACATAGCGCCATGGAAACAGTCCCGCGCATACTGTTCTGAACAGGTTATAGGCGGTCGGAAGGGCTGGCGGTTGCCCACGTTCGAGGAGCTGGCAACGCTTCAGGATCCGACACGCACCAATCCCGCGCTTCCACCGGATCAGCCTTTCGAGAATATCGATGGCAGCGGAGCCCGCCGATACTGGACAAATACAGATTTTTCCGGCGATTCGGCGCTGACCGTGGGCATGTACTCAGGCGGAACCCTTCCGGCAACATCCAAGAATGAACGCCATTACTCCTGGTGCGTGCGAAGCGGCGAGGGCCATGACGGAATAAGCGGCTTTGTGAAGGACATCGGGATAGAACCGGCGCAGTAATTCTGTTTGGGGGCACGTTGCGGCGTGCCCCCGCAACACACATAAATCCTCTCAATAGTGCAATCGTCATGTATAATTGCGCTTATGTGCAAGGATAACAATTCAAGCAAAACGGCTCAAAAACTTCCGCGTTCATGCGGTGTTCTGCTCCATATAACCTCGCTTCCCGGACGATGCGAAATCGGCGACATCGGGCCAGCCGCGCACGGCTTTCTCGATTTCCTGCGCGAAGCCGGCGCGCGTTACTGGCAGTTTCTGCCGCTGCATCCCACTGACGCAGGTTTCGGCGATTCTCCATACATGAGTTTCTCGGCTTTCGCCGGAAATCCGCTGTTAATAAGTCCTGAACTGCTTGCCGTCGAGAAGCTTCTCGATTCAGACGACATATTGCAGCTTGCCGGTTTACCGACGGATTCGGTGGACTTCGAACGGCTTATTCCCGCAAAAGAGAGTCTTTTACGCAAGGCATTCGGGAGATTTGTGGAGAGGGGAGTACCCGCTGAATTCGATGCGTTCAGGAGCGGAAACGCTTCCTGGCTTCCGGACTATGCCCTTTTCATGGCGCTGAAGGGGCGTTACCCGTCCTGTGCATGGAACGCATGGCCCGGAGGGCTGGCACGGCGCGAGGCATCGGCCATCAAGAAGGCGAGGCATGAGCTTGCCGCCGAAATCATGTATCACGAGTTTTTGCAATATGTTTTCGAGACTCAATGGCACGCCCTCAAACTGGCCGCGCAGGAACGTGGAATCGGATTGATAGGCGATCTGCCGATATACGTCGGCTTCGACAGCGCGGATGTCTGGAGCGCGCCCGACATGTTCGATCTCGATCCGGAAACACTTCTGCCCGCGCACGTAGCGGGCGTGCCGCCCGACTATTTCAGCGAAACCGGCCAGCGATGGGGCAATCCGCTTTACAAATGGCGCACTGCCGATGATGCGCCGAACATGCCCGTTTTCGATTGGTGGGTTGCGCGATTGGGACGGATGCTCGACCTTGTAGATCTGCTGCGGATAGACCATTTTCGCGGAATCGAAGCGTATTGGGAAATACCGGCGGAAGAAAAAACCGCAATAAACGGGCGATGGGTGAAAGGCCCGGATGCCGCGCTGTTCGAGCATCTGCAAAATCGCCTTGGGAAGCTTCCGATACTTGCCGAAGACCTCGGCATAATAACGCCGGAGGTCGCCGAACTGCGCGACGGTTTCGGATTCCCCGGCATGAAGATCATTCAGTTCGCGTTCGATTCTGGGCCGGACAATCCGTATCTGGCATTTAATTATGAATCGCCAAACTGTGTTGTATATACCGGCACTCACGACAACGACACCACGGTCGGGTGGTTCCGGAATGCGATATCGGAGGATGGCAGAAACCGCGTGCGGGAACATATCGGCAATGGCCCCGACGATGACATCCATTGGCAAATCATCCGCTACGCGCTTTCGTCAACAGCGCGGCTTGCGATCATCCCGGTGCAGGACTTGCTGGGCCTGCCATCCAGTGGCCGGATGAACACACCCGGCCTGCCTCATGGAAACTGGCGATGGCGATGTCAGGCCGACATGCTGTCGCATGAACTCGGCGCAAGACTTTCCTCGCTGCTCCGACTTTATCGCCGTTGAAGCCGGCAAATTACTTGAGTCCGTGATCGTTGAAATGCTTGCTGTACTTTTTATCGGTCACCATGATGTGGTCAGTGAGCCAGCTCTTCAGGAAAGTCATCAGTTCCAGCGAGACAGCCGCCGTGCCGGCGTCGAATTTCTTGTGAAAATCCATCACCTTGTCCGTGAATTTTTTATGCTCCGTCTTGTGGGCAAGTTCTCCCGGATACCTGTGTTGCGCCATGTACCGCTCCTCGGTCGAGAAATGGTACAGGGTGTAATCGACAAGCCGTTTCAGTATCGGGGCTACAGCAGCCTTGCCGCCTCCTGATTTCATTCCATCGTGAAGTTCGTTGATCATGCCGATAAGCCGCTTGTGCTGCTCGTCGATCTCCCGCACGTTAACACTGAATCTGTCGTCCCATGTAAATAGAGCCATTGAATAAGCCTCCCTGAGTGATGTTGATGGCTTATTATCGGAATCCGGAGGGTACTTCTTTAGGGTTCCATCTGTCTCCAGACGCCTTCAACCAGCGCCTCGAACGGCCTGAACGCCGACTTGTACGCCATTGTTTCACTGTTCTTGATCCAGAATCCGAGATAAAGGTATTTCAGCCCAAGCCGTTTCGCTTCTCTTATCTGGTGCAAAACCGCAAAAACGCCGGGAGAACCCGGCAGGCGATCCGGATCGTAGAAGGTGTAGACCGCGGACAGCGCATCTGGAAGGACATCCGTAACCGCCACGCAGGCAAGCGCGCCGCCAACGCGGGATTCGTAAAAGAACGTCGGTATGCCGTTGCAGTCGAACATGTCAACATAATCCTCGCGGCTCATCCGCCGCATGCTTCCATTCGGATGGCGGGCATTCTGATACTTCTGAAAGAGCCGGTAATGCTCCTCGTCGAAGCGGGCGTTCGACACGGTCACGGTCATATCGGCGTTTTTAGCGAATGCCCGCTTCTGGCTGCGGCTTGGACGAAAGTCATCCACCGGAACGCGAACCGGAACGCACTCGCCGCAGCCGGGGCAGTGCGGCCTGTAGAAAACCGGCCCGCTTCGACGGAAGCCGCTTGCAAAAAGCGACCAACAGGTTTTCATATTAATGCGCTGGGCAATGAAAATATCGGATGAAACACGCCCCGGCAGATACGGACACGGGCGTTCCGAGGAAAGCGCAAGCGGGATTGAGAGAAGATTGGGCCGGGGGCTGTTCATGATTCACCATTATAACCGACGGCCCGGTATGGGTAACTAAATTTACGCCAGCCTAGACAAGCTTGTTCAGGGAATACTCGATTATTCCCTGCGCCCCGGCCTTCAGAAGCTTCGGCACAATCTCTCGCACAACGGCTTCCGACACAACCGTTTCCACCGACAGCCAGTCGGATTTATACAGATGCGCCACGGTTGGAGCCTGAAGGCTGGGCAGAATGCCCACAACCTCGTCGATTTTGCCCTCCGGCACGTTCATCTTGAGACCCACCATTCCGTCGGCCCGAAGAGCTCCCTGCAGAAGCATCGCCATCTGCTCGATCTTTTCGCGCTTCCACGGGTCGGCCCACGCCGCCTTGTTGGCGATGAGCTTGGTGTTTGTCTGCATCATCTCGTGGATGATCCGAAGCCCATGCGCCCGTATGGTGCTTTCGGTCTCGGTGATTTCGACTATGGCATCAACCAGCCCTTCAACCACCTTCGCCTCTGTTGCGCCCCACGAAAATTCAACCTCAACGTCGATGCCCTTGCCCGCGAAATAGCGCTTGGTGTGGTTTACAAGCTCGGTCGAGATGCGCTTTCCGTGCAGGTCTTCCAGTGTTTTATACGGCGAATCGCCCGGAACCGCCACCACCCAGCGGGCGGGCTTCTGGCTCGCCTTCGAGTAGATCAGGTCGGCCACCTCGACAACGTCGGATTCGTATTCCAGAATCCAGTCCTTGCCGGTTAGCCCCACGTCGAGCGTGCCCTTGTCAACATAGCCGCCCATCTCCTGCGCCCGGATGAGCGCGCACGAGATGCCGGGGTCGTCGATGGCCGGAAAGTAGTTCCGCGAGCTTACCGCAATGTTCCAGCCTGAGCGCTTGAACAGCTCTATTGTTGCGTTTTGCAGGCTCCCCTTGGGGATGCCGAGTTTCAGTTTTTGCACGATAATAGTCTCCTAGTCCTGCCTGAGCACTTTTATGATATGTTTTGCAAGGGTTTCCCCTATTTCCCTGTGTCTTGGAACCGGCTGCGACACTCTGGTTGCCGGGTTCTGATACCAGTCGTGACGGCCTTCGTGCCGGATCAGGACACACCCCATCCGCTCAAGTTCGCGGACAAGATCAATGCGTTTCACCCAACAACAACCTCGCCCATTTTATGAACGCACGGGATATGCCCTCCGGTTAGTTCAGAGAATATATCCCTCAAATTCTCCCTCAACTCATCCACTGTCTCGCCCTGAGTTCTGTAATCGGGATAATCCTCCAGCCAGCCGATGAACATGCCGTCTTCCTCGTAATACACAAAGCGTCTTGTTTCCATCGCGCCGCCTCCATCATCAATTACTGAACTAAGTTCGATACTCCGCATTGATTTTAATATACTTCTCGGTAAGATCGCATGTGAGAACGCGCGCCTCAGCCTCGCCCACGCCAAGATCGATGGTGATGTTCACCTCGTCGGCCTCCATCGCCTTGGCCGCCTGCGCGTCTTTTCCGGTTGCAAGCCCGCCGGATACGATCTTTACCCGGTTGATGAAAACGCTGATTTTATCTTCAGTTAGCGCCGCGCCGGAATATCCGGCGGCGCAGACTATTCTGCCCCAGTTGGCGTCCAGGCCGTAAACGGCGGTTTTCACAAGAGGCGAGTTGGCGATTGACATGGCGGCACGCACGGCATCGCGCTCGTTCCTTGCGCACTTCACGCAGACCTCGATCAGCTTGGTCGCGCCTTCGCCGTCCTTGGCGATCATGCGCGAAAGCTCGTAAGTCACCTCGCCCACGGCCTTCATGAATTTCTCGGCGTCAGGCGTACCGGGCTGAATCGCGGCATTTCCGGCAGCGCCGTTAGCAAGAATCACCGCAGTGTCGTTGGTTGACCGGTCGCCGTCAACCGTTATCCGGTTGAACGAATATTTCACAGCGTTTTTGAGCGCATCCGACAGCATCGCAGCTTCAACCGCCGCGTCGGTCACGATAAACGCAAGCATCGTCGCCATGTTCGGCGCGATCATGCCCGATCCCTTGGCAAGGCCAGAGATGGTGACTTTTTTGCCGCCAAGCTTCACCGTTCGCGACGCCGCTTTGGCAAACGTGTCGGTGGTCATGATCGCCCGCGCAACGTCGTCAAGCGTGCCGTCAAGCGCCGAAGCCGCCGCTTTCACGCCCGGCAGAAGCCTGTCCATCGGAAGCGGCAGGCCGATCACTCCGGTGGATGAAACCAGCACCTCGGACGGCTTCACGCCCAGAGCCTCAGCCGCAGCCTGGGCGGTCGCTTTCACGTCGGCAAGACCGCGCGGCCCGGTGCAGGCGTTGGCGTTTCCGCTGTTCACCACAATGGCCCGCGCCGCGCCGGAGCGTATCTTTTTAATTCCGTCCAGTACAGGCGCGGCCTTGACCTTGTTGGTCGTAAACACGGCGGCGGCGACGGTAGGCAGTTCCGAAAATATCACGGCGACATCCAGACGTCCCGGCTTTTTTATCGCCGCAGAAACCGCCTTGAAGCGAAAACCCTTCGGCGCAACAATATCGCTCATGGAAACACCCCCATTCCGGCAATCGCCGTGGTTTCGTCGAATCCCATCATGATGTTCATGTTATGCACCGCCTGTCCGGCTGCGCCCTTCACCAGATTGTCTATTACCGAGACGATGATCAGCCGCCCCGTCCGCTTGTTCACCTGAAGGCCGATGTGGCAGTGGTTCGAGCCGCGCACGTTCTTTGTTACCGGATACTGTCCCGTCGGAAGAACTGTAACAAACGGCTCGCCGGCGTACCGCTTGCTGTAAATTTCGTGAACGTCGTCCAGCGTGACCGCTTTTGCAAGCGGCGCGTAGATGGTGGTGAGAATTCCCCTGTCCATCGGCACGAGATGCGGCGCGAACTCAACAACTATCTCGCTTTCCGCAATTGCCGAAAGCTCCTGCTCGATCTCAGGCGTATGCCGGTGAACAGCAAGTCCGTAGGCCTTGAATCCGTCGTTCACCTCTGAAAACAGAAAGCCCTGCTGCAACGACCGCCCGGCTCCGGAAACGCCGGATTTGGAATCGATCACGATGCCCTCCGGATGCGACACAAGCCCTGCTTCGAGCGCGGGCATGAGGCCAAGAATCGCGCTTGTCGGGTAGCAGCCTGGATTGGCGATCAGCCGCGCGGCCCTGATCCGGCTTCTGTATCGCTCCGGCAGGCCGTAAACCGCCTCGGCCAGAAGATCCCGTTTTGTGTGCGGCGTCTGGTACCAAGATTCGTAGGTGTCAGGATTCCGCAGCCGAAAGTCTGCCGAAAGGTCTATAACACGCTTTCCAAGCCCGATCAGTTCCGCCGCCGTGTCCTGCGCGGCCTTGTGAGGAAGGGCGAGGAAAAAGACGTCGGCCCTCGCGGCAAGCGCAGCCGTGTTCATCGGATCGAAAACAAGCTCGCTGTAAGCCGTCAGATGAGGCCAGACAGACGACACCGGCATGCCCGCCGATTTCTCGGATGTTGCGACAGTCACTTCCACATGCGGATGCAGATGAAGCAGCCGCAAAAGCTCGCCGCCCGCGTATCCGCTTCCGCCAAATACGGCAACCCTCAGTTTTTTCATGTGTCAATCTCCCTGAAATAAAAAAAGCGCAGGACATTGCCTGCGCTTTTGTAACTGTTATATGAACGACAACAGGCTTAACGTTTCGAGAACTGGAACCTCGCGCGGGCAGCTTTCTGTCCAAACTTCTTGCGCTCCTTGTTGCGCGGGTCGCGGGTGATGAAGCCTTCCTTCTTGAGCGGCGAACGAAGCTCGCCATCGATCAACAAGAGCGCCTTGGCGATGCCATGACGGATAGCGCCTGCCTGACCTGACATTCCGCCGCCGTGGACATTGGCTGCTATGTCGAACTTGCCCGACATGCTGGTTACCTCAAGCGGCATCCTGATGATCATCCGCAGCGTTTCGCGCGGGAAATAGTCATCGACCGTGCGCTTGTTCACGGTTATATTTCCGCTGCCGGGCGTGAGCGTTACCCTTGCCACGGAATCTTTCCTCTTGCCGGTCGCGTTGTATGCTATGTCAGCCATCTGAAAACTTCTCCTGTCCGCCTCGTGGAATTTATGTAACCATTTCGCCGTTTTCGGCGTAGTTTATTAAACCATTTCGCCGTTTTCGGCGTAGTTAATTAAATATTACGCCGCTTCCGGCATAATATTAACCATTAAGCCGCTTCCGGCATAATATTAACCATTAAGCCGCTTCCGGCTTCTGGGCGGCATGTGGATGATCCGGGCCGCGATATACCTTAAGCTTCCTGTAAATGCTGCTTCCGAGCGTTCCCTTTGGCAACATGCCCTTGATCGCAAATTCTACAATCTGTTCGGGCTTGCGTTCGATCAGATGACGGGCCGATTCGGCCTTCAGGCCTCCGATATAACCTGTGTGCCTGTAGTACATCTTGCTGTCGAGCTTTCTTCCGGTAAGCTGAACCTTTTCGGCGTTCACGACTATGACGAAATCGCCGGTATCGACATGCGGCGTAAATGTCGGCTTGTTCTTGCCGCGAAGTATGTTGGCCGCCTTGACGGCGAGCTTGCCGAGCACCATGTTTTCGGCGTCAAGCACAACCCACTTCTTTTCAGTATCATTCTTTTTTGCCATAAAGGTCTTCATATCAGACACCTTCCAATGCTATTGGGAATTGGAGACTATATACCAGCCCGGCTGAGTTTGTCAAGCTTGCGGCGCACCTGCAACGCACCTGTATAATGTCGGGGTGCAAGCACAGGCCAACTATCAGATAGCCCTCCCCATATTCGAAGGCCCGATGGATCTTCTCCTGCATCTGATCCGCGAGAGCAAGCTCGACATATATGATATACCGATTGCCGACATCACGCGCCAGTACCTGGACGCAATCGAGCTCATGCGCGAGTTGAACCTTGAGGTAGCGGGCGAGTTCCTGGTCATGGCCGCAACGCTCATCCAGATCAAGTCGCGGATGCTGCTTCCTCCCGATGAAGACGCCAACAAGGCCGAAGACCCGCGAGCCGAGCTTGTGGAGCGCATTCTTGAGTTCCAGAAGTTCAAGGAATCGACCTCGGAACTGCGTGAGCGTGAGGATCTGTGGCGGCAGATATTCAGCGCCCCCCCTCGCAAGGACGACAGGGAGATCATTGTCGAGGTCGAAACACGAAGCGATGACGACGTTTTCGATTTCAGCGTATTCGATCTTCTTACGGCGTTCCGCAGGCTTCTTGAGTCGGCCCCGGCGGAGCTTGTCGAGATTACAAGGGAGACGCTGACGGTCAAGGACAGGATCAATCACATCGTTGAAATGCTGGAAGACGCGCAAAGCGTACGGTTCGAAAGCGCGTTTTCGGGCGCGCGAACGCGCCGCGAGCTGATCGTCACATTTCTTGCCCTTCTGGAAGTGCTTCGACTTGGCCTTGCGCGCGTCTATCAGGAGCGGCATTTCTCCCCGATCTGGCTGCTTGCGCCCAAAACAGATTCCTGATTCGACGCGCTTAACCTTTCCGATTCAGAGCCGATAAGAAATGGGGCGAATCACGCCCGGTCAAACCATCGGATGCTTGGCTTCCCAGGGATATGACACATGAGGCTATCGGCTTGCAGAGTGGAGAAAAGGATTGAGCGACCGCATTCTTGTGGTTGACGACGAGGCGGCAGTACTTGCCATATGCCGGGAGTTCCTTCAGTCGAGGAGCTACATTGTGGAAACCGCATCGGATGCCGGCAAAGCCATGACGCTGTTTGAGCCGGGCAGGTTCAACCTCGTTATCACGGACATCAACATGCCGTCCATATCCGGCGTTGAACTGGCCCGCTGGATCAAGGAGCGCGAGCCGGAAATTCCGGTCATCATCCTGACCGGATACGGTTCGTACAACCTTATGCATGAGGCGTTGCGCGGGGGCGTGAGCGACTTCATCGAAAAGCCGTTTCTGCTTGAAACGCTTCAACGCTCGGTTGAAAAGGCGCTGGAACATCGCGAATACATGGCGGAGCGCGAGCGGCTTCGGATCATGCGGCGGCTCATCACCTCCACCGAGCGGATTGCGCGCGAGGTTAACGAGTCGAGCCTGCTTCAGTACCTGTGCGAATGCGCGGCAACGGAAACCAGGGCGCAGATCATATCGGTCATGCTTCCAGGCGGCGAGTCCGGAAGCGGCAGGCTTCGCATAGCCACAATACGGGGCATCCCTTCCGAGATCGAGGAGGCGGCGCGGCAGACCGAAGCGGAACTTGCCCAAAGCGTCTTCGAAACCCGCGCGGCTCTTCGCGTGGAGGACATCAACATGGAAACCGGGCTTGGCGCGCGTCCGAGATACAGCCACTACCGCACATACTCGTTCATGAGCATTCCGCTTGTGATCGGATCGAAGGCGATGGGCGTGCTCAATCTTGCCGACAAGTCCGACGAAAAAGCATTCTCCCGTACCGACGAGGAGGTGGCCGTCATACTGGCGAATCATGCCGCTATCGCACTTGAGCGCGTGCGGCTCTACGACCGGCTGCAACTCAAGATCGAGGAAACCGAGTCGATGTTCTACGGCGTTGTTCAGGCCATTTCAAACGCAATCGACGCCAAGTCGCCCTGGACAAAGGGGCATTCCGAGCGTGTCACGATCTATGCGGGCATGATCGGAAGCGCGCTGGGTCTCAATGAACGCGATATGGACACGCTGACGCTTGCCGCGCTGCTGCACGATGTCGGCAAAATCGGCACATACGACACCCTGCTGGACAAACCGGCGCGGCTCACCGACAGCGAATACGAAATGGTGAAACTGCACCCGGTGAAGGGCGAAAATATTTTAAAACCGATTGCCAGGCTTTCGCACATTCTGCCGATAATCCGCCATCATCACGAGCGTTACGACGGACGCGGATACCCGGACGGCCTTTCCGGACAGAATATTCCGTTTCTCGCACGCGTTCTGACGGTCGCCGACACCTTCGATTCCATGACGTCGCAACGCCCTTATCGCGACACGCCAGGGCGCGACAAAGGCATATCGGAGCTTCATGCCTGCGCCGGAACGCAGTTCGACCCGGAAATAGTCGAGGCGTTTATCCGGGCGCTCCGGACGCAGAAGACGGGGGTGATGGATACGGTTTAGCCGTTCAGCAGCGCCGCCGCTTCTTTTGCGTGGTAGGTGAGAATAAGGTCGGCTCCGGCCCGCTTTATCGACGTCAGGATCTCCAGCATCACGCGGTTGCCGTCAACCCAGCCCATCCTTGCCGCAGCCTTCACCATCGAATACTCGCCGCTCACGTTGTAGGCCGCAACCGGCAGGTCGCACGAATCGCGCAGATCGCGGATGATGTCGAGGTATGAAAGCGCCGGTTTCACCATCACGATGTCGGCCCCCTCCTCTATGTCCAGCACCGCTTCACGCATCGCCTCGCGACGGTTGGCCGGATCCATCTGGTATGCTCGGCGGTCGCCGAACTGCGGGGTGGATTCCGCAGCCTCCCGGAAAGGCCCGTAGAACGCCGAAGCGTATTTCACTGCGTAGCTCATCACCGGAATATTGCCGAATCCGTTTTCGTCCAGCGCCTCGCGAATGGAGCCAACGCGGCCATCCATCATGTCCGACGGCGCAACCATGTCGGCCCCTGCCTGCGCGTGCGAGAGCGCCTCGCGGGCAAGAAGCTCCAGCGTGGGATCGTTCAGGACTTCGCCCTCGTGAACAACGCCGCAATGGCCGTGATCGGTGAATTCGCAGAGGCAGACATCGGTGATTACCATAAGCTCCGGAACCGCGTCTTTAACCGCCTTGATGGCGTTCTGGACTACACCGTGAGGATCGTAAGCTCCTGAGCCGACGGCGTCCTTATGCTCCGGGATGCCGAACAGTATTATTGCCGGAACCCCAAGGTTCCATGCCTCGCGGGCGTTTTCCACAATGTTTTCGACCGATTCCTGGTAGCAGCCGGGCATCGACGAGATTTCCTTGCGCACATTCCGGCCATATGTGACGAACAGCGGCAGGATAAAATCCTTCGGCGAAAGTATTGTCTCGCGCACCATGGCGCGAACGGTGTCGTTTTTTCTCAATCTTCGTGGACGGTGTATCGGAAACATTGTTAACCTCCGGGAATCAGCGTATTACCGTATCATTATCGGCAAGGCGGCGGATAAAGGCAATACGCCATTGACGGCGAATCGGCGTATCTGGTATAAAATCTATCTGCAACAACTGGCAGTCTGTAACAATGAAGTGTGCGGAAGTGGTGGAACTGGTAGACACGCACGTTTGAGGGGCGTGTGGAGTAATCCATGCGGGTTCAAGTCCCGCCTTCCGCACCAACATTTTACGCCGCGTTGCAAGCAACGCGGGACAAAATCATTTCACATCGCGGGCCGAGGCCCGCGAGACAGTGTAATATTTTTTCAGATTGTCACCGCCTCGTACACAATCAGCCCGTCCACAACCGTCAGTATTCCGTACGATTTCCTTCCGTATCTCATCGCGCCGGGGTTGATGAACCGGCGTTCACCGCGCATTTCATCGAACGCCGCGTGGGTATGGCCGAAGCAGACAACATCGGCTTTCCTGCGAACCGCCTCGGCCTCAAGATCGCGCAAGCCCCTGTGAACGCCGAACATGTCGCCGTGCGTAAGCAGAAACCGCACGCCATCGAGCGCGAACACCTCGACCGTCGGCCCAACGCGCAGGCCGTCCATGTTGCCCGACACAGCCCGCATCGGAACTCCGCTTTCATCGCGAATGCGCACTGCGTCCTGCCATGTGTCGCCCATGTGAAAAAACATGTTAAACCCGCCGCCGGCGCGCAGGATTTTCACCGCGTCTGACGTATTGGTGTGAGTGTCGCTAATTAATAATATTTTCATGATCCGCCGATATATTATACAGATACGGCACGACTTCATGCACCTCCGGAATTGCCGGACGAAAGGGAAACCGCGATGAAGAAGATCTACATTCTCGACACAAACGTTCTGATACACGACCCGAAATCTTTATTCAATTTCGCGGACAATCATGTTTATCTGCCGATTGGCGTGATCGAGGAACTGGACAATTTCAAGAAGGGCGCCGACGAAAAGGCCCGCAATGCGCGCGAGGTTGTCCGCCAGCTCGACCATCTGAGGGAAAAGGGGCCGCTTTCCGAAGGCGTCGCGCTCGAAACCGGCGGACTGATCCGTGTGGAGGTTGACAGCCACGCCGACGGCAAGGAGCTGCCACAGGCGCTCGACAAGCTGAAAAACGACAACCGCATCCTTGCAAGCGCGCTTGTCACCAAGGCCGATCAGGACTGGCGGCCCGAAGCCGTCCGCATGCCGGTGATAATCGTGAGCAAGGACGCCAATCTGCGCATCAAGGCCGACGCCATGGGCATCACGGCGGAGGATTACAAAACCGGCAAGATCGAACAGCAGTCGATCGCCAGCGAGGAAAAGTCGATCACCGTGGCCGACAACGACATCGACGCGCTCTACCGCGAAAAAAAGCTGCCGCTCGAAAATCCTGACGGACTTGAGCCGAACGAATTCGTGATCGTTCACGGAGAATCGTCCGACAAGCATTCCGGCGTTGCGATGTTCCGCAAGAGCGACTCAACCCTGCGTCTGCTTGTGAGCAAGAAAGAGCGCTTTTCCGGCCTCGGAGCGCGCAACAAAGAGCAGCAATACGCGCTAAGCCTGTTGATGGACGACAGCATCCAGCTTGTAACTCTTGTCGGCAAGGCCGGAACCGGCAAAACCCTGCTTGCGCTTGCAGCCGGGCTTGCGAAGGTGAAGGAAGAGAAATACTCGCGCCTTGTGGTCAGCCGCCCGATTTTTCCGCTGGGGCGCGATGTGGGCTTTCTGCCGGGCGATGTGGAGGCCAAAATCAGGCCGTGGCTCCAGCCGATATTCGACAACCTCGAATACCTGCTTTCAACCGGAAGCGGCATTCGCGGCATGAAATCGCCGAAAGACCTGATGAATACCGGCATGTTGGAACTGGAACCGCTCACCTACATAAGGGGCAGAAACCTCGCCAACCAGTATTTCATCGTTGACGAGGCGCAAAACCTCACGCCGCACGAGGTTAAAACGATCATCACACGCGTGGGCGAAGGAACCAAGATAGTGCTCACCGGCGACCCCTACCAGATAGACAACCCATACATCGATTCCGAAAGCAACGGTCTCATCTACGTGGCGAAGAAGTTCAAGGGGCAGGAGACCTTCGGCCTTGCCACTCTGGTTAAGGGCGAGCGGTCGGCGCTGGCGGAACTGGCGTCCGTTATTTTGTAAGGGCGGTTCGCGAACCGCCCCTACTAATGCCATATATGGATTGTAAACATTGAAAATTCTTGTGGGCATGAGCGGCGGGGTGGATTCCTCCGTCGCCGCTTTTCTTCTGAAACAGGCCGGACACGACGTGACCGGCCTGTCGTTCGAGCTGTGGGATCAGCGCTGCCGCACAGACAGCTCAATCTGCTGCTCGCAGGAATCCGTCCTGTCGGCACGCGCCGTATGCGAAATGCTCGGCATCCGCCACGAATCGGTTGACGTGCGCCCGGCGTTCGCCGAACTTGTAATCGAACCGTTCTGCCGCTCGTATGCCGAGGGCGAAACCCCGAACCCGTGCGTTCTATGCAACCGGCATATCAAATTCCCGGCGCTGCTGAATCACGCCCGGCGCATCGGCGCAGACGCCGTTGCAACCGGCCACTACGCCCGGATCGAATTTTCCGGCGGGCGGCACAGGCTTTTCAAGGGCGTCGATCCGGTGAAGGATCAGTCGTACTTCCTCTATGCCATGACGGATGAAGAACTGGCGCGCACGGTATTCCCGCTTGGAGGCTACACAAAGGCCGAAGTCCGCCGGATTGCCGCCGACGCCGGGCTTCCGTCAGCCAATCGGCCCGAAAGTCAGGACATATGCTTCGTCGGGCCGGACGGCTACGACGGCTTCATCCGGAATCTGCTGCCGGAGGCCGCCGAGCCCGGCCAGTTCGTGGATATGTCTGGCAGGGTGATCGGACAGCATCGCGGCATAGCGTTCCACACCGTTGGACAGAGGCGCGGCCTTGGCGTGGCTGCGGGCGAACGGCTGTATGTGGTTCGCATAGACCGCGAATCGAACTCCATTACGCTTGGCCCGCGCGAAAGCGGCATGGTTTCACGTTTTTCCGTATGCGATCTGCGCTGGACTTCGCCGGTTGGCGGCGGCGAAACCCTCCGCTGCGCGGTGAAGGTGCGTTCTACCGCGCGAGAAGTTTTTTCAACGCTGGCTACGCTTGCCGATGGGGAAAGCGCAAGTGTCGAACTCGATCAGCCGCAATGGGCTCCCGCTCCGGGGCAGGCTGCTGTATTCTATACGGGTGATGAGGTTATCGGCGGCGGAAGAATTTACGCCGCATGGCAGGCCATGCGGGACAACAACAAATTTTCACATTGCGGGCCAAGGCCCGCCTGAATAGCGCATGATGGGCGTATTGAAGCCGCTGTCCGGCTACTCAATTCACGATGCCGTTGTGGTGATCGGCTTCATAAACCTGATGCTCTCGGTGGTCGAGTTCCTGCGTCCCGACGCATGGGCGCGGTTCTGGATGCGCTGGGCCGCAAGCAGGTTTTTCCGCTTGCATGGCATTGCGCTGGTTGCGGTAGCCGTTGTCCTGTACGCGGCCCAGCCTGTTCCGAATCTGGAATTCGGCGTCTGGTTCATAATTCTGGCCATGACCGTCACCGGCGGGGCGATAATGCTGAAACCCGCCCGTCTGGCAGAGGCGATAATCGAGGCCTACAAAAACCGCAATGAAGACGAGATGCGCCGGTTTACATACTCCGACGCGATGTTCCGCGTGATTGTGGGCCTATGCCTGATACTTTCGGTTTCGGGGTGATGCTGAAGCGAATTCTTTTCTTGTCATGGCTTGCGATCTCGGCTTGCCTGACCTGGTTTGCGGCAAGCGATTACCGGGCCGCGATTCCGATGGCCAAAGAGAATCTGCGCGGCCTCGCCCTCTCACTCTCCGCCGCGATCGAAAACATGGCCGTGAGCGATCCGTCGTTTAGCTCGCTTGCCGGATTCCGCACCCGCGACATCGCCTATTTCTCCCTGACCGACCGAAACGGCATGCTGCGTTTCCACTCGAACCACGACCTGATCGGCAAGCGCGCCGAGGATCACGACATGAGCGTGATGCGGGACGTTTTCGCGCATAACAAGACAGCCGAAACAAGGGTGACGCTCGGAACCGGCGAAACCGTCTATCGCTTTCATTCGCCGATGAACCTTTCCGGCGAACTCCTTGCGCTCTGCCTCACGCTGCACACATACCGGGCCGACGCAGTGGTGCGCCGCGCGCGCCTTAATTTGGCCGCGCTTCTTTCCCTTACCGCCGCAGGCTGGCTAATGTTCGCGGTTTTTCACCGCTACGCCGCGCGGGAGGAGCGCCACCGCCTTGAGATGGCGCAGAGGGAACGCATGGCCAAAATGGGCGAAATGGGCGCGATGATGGCCCACGAGATACGAAATCCGCTGGCGGGCATCAAGGGTTACGCGCAACTGCTTAAAGAGAAGGCCGCAGACCAGCGGAGCGCCGGACAACTGGAGCTTATCGTGACCGAATGCCTGCGCCTTGAGGCGATGGTGAACGATCTTCTTTCATACGTCGGAAGCGACGGCATTTCCCCCGCGCCGGTGAATATGGCGGAACTGATCGAAAAAAGCGTATCCCTCATCGCAGCCGAGGCTAAACTGCTCAATATCGCCATTGAAAGCGATTATCCGGCGTCTCTGCGGATTAGCGGCGATGCCGACAAGCTTGAGCAGCTTCTGCTTAACCTCTGCCGGAACGCGCTTCAGGCGATGCCCGACGGCGGCATCCTCGGCATCTCGGCGCGGGAAACCGGAGCGGGCTGTGTTGTCACGGTCAACGACAACGGGCAGGGCATAAGCCCGGACGTTGCGGCCCGGATATTCGAGCCGTTTTTTACAACACGGGCAAGGGGAACCGGGCTTGGGCTTGCGCTATGCAAAAAGATCGTGGATGCCCATAATGGAAGCATTACGTTTGAAAGCGAGCTGGGGCGCGGAACGGTTTTCACTGTGACGCTGCCAGGATGGTTGGGAGCCGGATAGTTGGGAGAAGGGGAATTGGGGCAACACCATGGACAAAGCCGGAAACATACTTGGCGGCATACTTGAGCGCCACAACATCCGCAAGATCGGCGCGCTTGCCAATATAGCAGCCGACTGGCGGCAGGTATGCGGCGAGACGGTTGCCAGCCACTGCGCGCCCGCCGACCTGCGCGACGGCGTTCTTTCCATTGTTGTTGACAGCCCTGCCTGGATGCAGCAGTTGAGCTTTCTGAAGGCTGAACTGCTCGAAAAATTGCAGACGCACGGGATTGAGGACATCAGATTCACGCGCGGAAAGCTACCGGGATCATCCGGCATGTCAAGGCGAAAAACCTCAGGACTGCGACGGACGGTAAAGCCCGAAGACGCGGAATTCATTGAAAAATGCGGAAGCGCGGTTGAGGATGACGGTCTTCGCGGCAAACTGGCTGAGCTGATGCGCGTCTTTTTCTCCAACGCAAGGAAATGACCCCGGACATTGCGGCTTCCCGGCCAAATCTGATTGCCGTTACCGGCCCCACCGCAACCGGCAAGACCGCGTTTGCGGTGCGGCTTGCAAGAAGGCTCGGCGGCGAGATCGTTTCGGCGGATTCACGGCAGGTCTATCGCGGCATGGATATCGGAACCGGAAAGGATATTGCCGAGTATTCGACAGGCGGCTATCCGGTTCCCTATCATTTAATAGATATTGTTGAGCCGTCCGAAAACTTCAGCCTTCACGACTACCAGAAACGCGCCTTCGACTGCATCCGCGGCATATGGCGGCGCGGCAGGCTTCCGATCCTGTGCGGCGGAACCGGACTGTATGTCGATTCAGTGCTTCGCGGCTACCGCCTGGTGGAAGCGCCCGAAAACCCCGTGCTTCGAGCCGGACTTGAACCGCTTTCGCTTGACGATCTTGCAGCGAGGCTGCGCCAGCTCCGTCCGGATCATCACACGTCAAGCGATTTCCGGAAACGCGACCGTTTGATTCGGGCGATTGAGATCGCGGTGTTTACCGATGCAAATCCCGGATCGTTTACCCCGCCCCCGGAAATTCGCCCGCTTGTGATCTGGCTGACGCGCCCTCGCCCGGAATTGGTGGAACGAATAGGGGCGCGGCTTGGTGAGCGGCTGGACGGCGGCATGATCGATGAGGTTCAGCGCCTGAACGCAGGCGGCATTTCGTGGGAGCGGCTGGAATCGTTCGGGCTTGAATACCGCTTCATCGCCGATTATCTGCGCGGACGTATGACGATGGAAGAACTTTACCGCGATCTTTTCACGGCGATACGGCGTTTTGCCAAGCGTCAGGAGACGTGGTTTCGCGGCATGGAGCGCAAGGGCGTGGTGATTCACCGGCTTTCTCCGGATGATTTTGGCGCGCTGGAGCGGCTTCTGGCGGAGGCCGGTTGTGGCATCCCATCGTGACAGCTTTGACAAACCGCCCGTTTGCCTGTAATAATCTTGTTATTTTACTTAATAATTTAACCGGGTTGGCCGACTAGATACGTCATGAAACATTCACAGGAAAACAGACGCTACAAGCGCTTCGAGGTCGAAGGGCTTTACGGCAGCATGCTGTCGGCCCACGACGTATCCATTGTCAACATAAACATGTTCGGCATGGCGCTAAAGACGATGAATCGTCTTGATATTGGCCGTGGATATTCGCTCAAGATTCGCCATGGTTCGGTTTCCGTCCTTGTGAAGGGAGTTGTTGTCTGGTGCATTCTGTCCGGATCATGCACGCTTCCAAACGGCGAACACGCGCCTGTTTATACTGCCGGCGTCAAATTCATGGAAAACCGTGACCAGAAATACGAGGCGCTTCGCAACTTTATCGAGGAGACAAGGCTGGAATCAGTAGAAAGCCGCGTTTCCGGCGTGCGCTTCACGCCCACAGGCGAGCGGACAGCCGAGCTTGGCGCGCCGATAACATTTAATGTGAAGAAGCTCAGCCGGAGCGGAATGCTTGCCGAATGCAGCGAAACGCTTCAAGTTGAAAGCCTGCTCGACGTAAAGCTTGAGATCGACAGCAAGCCTGTGCAGGTGCAATGCCGGGTTGTCAATACCAATCCGCTTCCGGGCTCCGCATTCATATTTGTCGGAATGGAATTCCTGAAATTCCGCAGGGACGGCAAGACTGTTCTTGACGGCTTCATCGATGAACTGGAAAGGCTGCATCATTCCGAATAGGAGCATGTTTACAATCCGCGCATGACATTCAACCCCGTTTACCTCTTCGAGCTCTCCCTCACGCTTTACTTTGCCGCGCTTATCGTTTCGGTTACAGAGCTGTTTCGGGGAACAAAAACAACCTCGCGCATCATGATTTCGTTTGCCGCCGCCGGTTTTGTCCTTCAGACCGCGAACATGGCATTGCGCTACATGGGCGAAGGCTATCTGCCGATTGCAAGCCTGCACGAAACCGCCGCCTTTTTCGCATGGTGCATCGTTGCGATATTCCTCTACCTGGAATTCCGCTACATGCTCGGCCTTCTTGGCTCGTTCATCATGCCCACCGCATTCATCCTGATGCTTTCCTCATCGATGCTTCCGCGCGCCATGAAGCCGCTTCCGCCGATACTGCAAAGCTCGTGGTTTGGGGTGCATATCGGGCTGGCGTTTCTTGGCAACGCCGCGTTTGCGATGGCCTGCGGCATCGGCGTGATGTATCTGATTCAGGAGCACAACCTCAAGGCAAAGCATGTCCATGGCCTGTTCAAGCGTCTGCCGAACCTCTCGGTGCTCGACGACCTTAACTACCGCCTGATCTCGCTCGGCTTTCCGCTTCTCACGCTTGCAATAATCAGCGGCGTGATCTGGGCCGAAAGCGCGCTTGGCGGCTACTGGCGATGGGATCCGAAAGAGGTCTGGTCTCTCATCACATGGCTTATCTACGCGCTTATCCTGCATGTGCGCCTCACTTCGGGATGGCGCGGGCGAAAGGTTGCCATACTTTCCATCGTCGGCTTCGCCGCCGTCCTGTTCACGTTCTTCGGCGTGAACCTGCTCATAAAGAGCCTGCATTCGAACATGATGGACTGACAGCATGAACCCACTCGTAATCGGACTTAACCACAAAACCGCCGACGTTGAGGTGCGAGAAAAGGTGGCATTCGGGGGCGACAAGCTGGCTCCGGCAACCGACAGGCTGGTTTCTCTTCCGGGCGTGCATGAGGGAGTGATTCTCTCCACCTGCAACCGCGTCGAGATATACGTCAATGCCGAGAATCCGGCCTCCGTCGAAAACGAAATCAAGAATTTTGTTAGCGATTTTCACAGCGTTGACCGCGCGTCGCTTGACCGCTCGCTTTTTGTGCATTGCGGCGACGAAGCGATCAGGCATGTATTCCGCGTGGCCTCAAGCCTCGACTCGATGGTTGTGGGCGAGCCGCAGATTCTTGGGCAGTTGAAGGACGCCTACGAATACGCGCGGGAAAACAGGAAGACCGGCACGCTGATGAACCGCATGATGAACAAGGCGATTTCGGTGGCCAAGCGGGTGAGAAACGAAACGCGCATTGCCGAAAACGCGGTGAGCATCAGTTTTGCCGCTGTCGAGCTTGCGCGCAAGATATTCGACGACATCACCACGAAATCCGCCATGCTGCTTGGCGCGGGCGAGATGGCCGAGCTTGCGGCGCGTCATCTGATAAACGCCGGCGTGAAATCGATGTGCGTGTCGAACCGCACATATTCGCGCTGCGTTGAGCTGGCCAACGAATTCAACGGACGCCCGGTGAAATTCGAGGAATTTTTAACCGAGATGGAGCATGTCGATATTGTCATATGCTCCACAGGCGCTCCGACTTTCGTCGTGATGAAGGATCACGTTAAAGGCGTGATGAAGGCCCGCAGGAACAGGCCGATATTCTTCATCGACATATCGGTTCCCCGCAACCTCGATCCGGCGATAAACGATCTGGACAACGTCTATCTCTACGACGTTGACGACCTGCAGGGCGTTGTGGATACAAACGTGGAGCAGCGCAAAATCGAGGCCGAGAAGGCCGAGGCGATTGTGACCGAGGAGATCGGGAACTTCCGCAAATGGCTGGCGTCGCTGGATGCCGTGCCGACCGTGGTCGCGCTTCGCGAACGCGCCGACGCAATTCGCGAGGATGAGACGGCAAAGGCATTGAACAAGCTTGGAATCTGTGACGAGCGCACGGAGAAGATCATCCGTTCGCTTGCACACAACATTGTGAACAAGATGCTGCACCCGCCCACCGCAGCCCTTCGTGGCGAGGCAGCCGACAAGGAAATCCTTGTCGATCTGGTGCGGAGAATATATAAACTCGACAGCGAAGAGGTTGAAAGATAATGAAGAATAAAATAGTGCTGGGCACGCGTGGCAGCAAGCTTGCCGTGTGGCAGGCCGAATGGGTGAAGGCCAGACTGGAAGGGCTTTACAAGGGGCTTACGGTCGAACTGCTCAAGATCAAGACAACCGGCGACAAGATCCTCGATGTTCCGCTTGCGAAGGTCGGCGGCAAGGGCCTGTTCGTAAAGGAAATCGAGGAGGCTATGCTCAGGGGCGAGATCGACATCGCTGTCCACAGCATGAAGGACGTGCCGGTGGCGTTCCCGCCGGAGCTTCATCTGCCCGTTATATGCGAGCGCGAAGACCCTCGCGACGCGCTTATATCCGGCGGCATGAAATTCGCCGACCTGCCGCATGGCGCAAAAATCGGCACAAGCAGCCTTCGGCGTTCCTGCCAGCTTTTAAGCATCCGGCCCGATCTTCAGATCGTTCAACTTCGTGGTAATCTGGAAACAAGATTCCGCAAGCTGGGCGAAAAGGAGTTTGACGCGATGATTCTTGCTGCGGCAGGCGTAAAGCGTTTGGGCTGGCAGGAGCGCATTACGGAATGCATTCCGGCTGAAATCAGCCTTCCGGCAATCGGTCAGGGCGCGATTGGCATCGAGTGCAGAAAAGACGACGCCGAGACCAACAAAATGATCGCGGCGCTAAACCATGATGAAACCCACATATGCGTGACAGCCGAGCGGGCTTGTCTTACAAAGCTCGAAGGCGGGTGTCAGGTTCCGATAGCGGCGCACGCGGTGCTGGACGGCAAGAGGCTTTCCATGCGTGGTTTGGTTGGCAGCGTTGACGGCAAGACAATCCTTCGAAGCGCGGCTGAAGGCAGCGCGGCGGACGCCGAAGCCATCGGCTTGCGGCTGGCCGAAGACCTGCTTTCAAAGGGCGCCGACAGGATTCTGTCCGAGGTTTACGGCAAGTAACGGATTTGAAGGGCGGACAATCGTTCGCCCCTGTAACGAAAGGGTTTTACAAATTGTCGAACGGATTGGTGTATATCGTCGGCGCGGGGCCGGGCGATATCGGTTTATTAACATTAAAAGGCAAGCGGTGCATTGAGGAGGCCGACGTGGTGGTCTACGACTATCACGTCAACTCGCAGATTGTGAACCTTGCCCGCAAGGACGCCGAGTTCATCTATGCCGGAAAGCGCGGCGGCCATCACACGCTCACGCAGGACGAGATCAACGCGGTTCTGGTGGAGCAGGCCCAAAAGGGCAAAACGGTCTGCCGCCTGAAGGGCGGCGATCCGTTCATCTTCGGGCGCGGCGGCGAGGAGGCCGAAACCCTTGTCGAGGCCGGAATCCGGTTTGAGGTTGTGCCGGGCATCAGTTCAGCAATCGCTGCCCCGGCGTATGCCGGAATTCCGCTTACGCACCGCAAGTTCGCCACAACCGTCGCATTCATTCCCGGACACGAAGACCGCGAGAAGAAAGACAGCACCATCGCGTGGGACAAGATTATCGGCATAGACACGCTGGTTTTCCTGATGGGCGTGAAGAATCTGCCATACATCGCGGAACAGCTTATCGCGCACGGACGTTCGCCGGAAACGCCGGTTGCGATTATCAGATGGGGAACCCGCGCTGAGCAGAACACTGTCACATCCACGCTTGGGGGCGTGGCCGAGCTTGTGAAGTCGCGGGACATCAGGCCGCCGTCGGTGATGGTTGTGGGCGATGTTGTAAACCTTCGCGATCATCTTTCGTGGTTTGAAAAGAAGCCGCTTTTTGGCGCGCGAATTCTTGCCACGCGCGAGGACACAGGCGGTTTCGCGCCTCTTGCCAGGCTTGGCGCTGAGATTGTCGAGTTTCCAACAATCGAGCAGCGCGATCCGGAAAGCTGGGAAGAAACCGACCGTGCAATCGGCGGAATCGGCTCGTTTGACTGGCTGGTTTTCACAAGCGCAAACGGCGCGGCATATTTCATGCGGCGCTTGATGGAGCTTGGCCGCGACATCCGCGAGCTTGCCGGAACAAGAATATGCGCCATCGGCCCCAAAACGCGGGCAGCTCTCGAACGCTTCGGCCTTCGCGTTGAGATGGTTCCGGAGGATTTTCGCGCCGAGGGACTGGTTGAGGCTTTTGGCGATGTTCGCGGCAAGCGGATTCTTCTTCCGCGCGCGAAAGAGGCGCGCGATCTATTCCCGGACGCGGTGCGGGAGGCCGGCGGCGAAATTACGGTTGCAACAGTCTACCGCACGGTTGTTCCTGAGCGGCATTCGAAGCGTCTGGCGCGGCTGCTGCGCGAGGGACGCATCAACGTGGCCACGTTCACGAGCGCGTCAACGTTTAAAAATCTTGTAAGCATGATAGGCCCGGAAGCAGTCGAGCTTCTGCGCGGTGTGACGATTGCCGCAATCGGGCCGGTCACGAGGAAATCAATCGAGAAACAAGGGCTTACGGTTACAGTCATGCCGGAGCGTGCCACTATCGACGATATGGCAAACGCGATCCGCGACTGGGCCGAAGCCAGCATACCCGTCTCAAGGGCGGGGTAAGGAATTTGGAGAACATAATATGAGTACAGAGGAAGATTCCAAAAAGCGGATTCTTGTAAACGCGATAAACGCCGAGGAGTGCCGCGTTGCAATTGTGGCGGGCGGGGAACTGGAAGACATCCACGTCGAAACAACCTCCCGCGAGCAGACCAAGGGAAATATCTACAAGGCTGTGATCGTGCGGGTAGAGCCTGGACTTCAGGCGGCGTTTGTCGAGTTCGACAAGACCCAGAAACATGGTTTTTTGCAATTCCGCGAGATTCGCCCCGAATACTACAGGCCCAAAAACGGCGAGGATGCGGGCGAGCGTCCGCGCATTCAGGACGTAGTCCACAAGAAGCAGGAAATACTGGTGCAGGTTGAAAAGGACGCGCGCGACATGAAGGGCGCGAGCCTCACTACATACATCTCGCTTCCGGGCCGCTACATGGTGATGATGCCCGGCGAAAAGAGCAGGGTTGGAATATCACGAAAGATCGAAGGCTCGGAAGACCGCGGCCAGATTCGCGACATACTGAAAAACATCGAGCTTCCGGGCAACGCCGGATTCATCGTGCGAACCGTGGGGCTGGATCAGACCGAGGCGGTGCTGAAGGCCGATGTCGATCATCTTGTAGCCCGCTGGGATGACATCAGCAACCGGGCCGAAAAGGCGAAGGGGCCGTGCCTTATTTATGAAGAGCACGACATTGTGACCCGCGCCCTTCGCGACTATCTCACCGACGACGTTGACGAAATACTTATCGACGACCGCGAGATAAGCCGCACGGTGAAAGAATATCTTAAAGATCATGCGCCGAAGCTCCAGAAACGCGTGAAGCTCTACCGCGAAAAAACGCCGATATTCGCGAAGTTCGGGGTTGAGGGGATGCTCGACTCGGTTCACGAGCGAAAGGTATCGCTTCCGTCCGGAGGCTCCATCGTTATCGACACCACCGAGGCTCTCACCTCAATCGACGTGAACTCCGGGAAATCGCACGGCGAGCGCGACATCGAAGACCTGGCGCTCAAGACCAATCTGGAGGCGGTGAAGGCCATCGCGCGGCAGCTTCGCCTTCGCGACATCGGCGGGCTTATCGTGCTTGATCTTATCGACATGCGGCCCGCGAAAAACCGCAAGGCGGTTGAAAATGCGCTTAAAGAACAGTTGAAGAAGGACAAGGCCAAGACCGACATCGCGTATATCTCGAAGTTCGGAATGCTTGAGATGTCCCGCGAGCGAATGCGCCCAAGCGTGCGCGACACCAACTACACACCGTGCGCCGTTTGCGGCGGCAAGGGGCATTATCCCACTCCGGAGTTCCTTGCGCTTACAGTCCTGCGCAAGCTTCAGGAGATTGTTGTGGACGAGGCGATTTCGAAAATCGCGGTGACGCTGCCCGTGGCGGCTGCCAACTATCTGCTGAACGCAAAGCGCGCCGAGTTGCTGGAGATCGAAAAACGAACCGGCAGACAGATCGTGATTGAGGCCGGAGACATGTCGGCCGGCGAACACAAGCTTGTGATCGAGCGCCAAGGCGAGCAGCCGCGCGAATTGGCGCGTGAATCGCGTGAATTACGTGAACCGGCAAGGGAGTCGGCGCGGGAGCATGTCGCGCAGCCGCCTGAGCAACAGCGCCAGGACAGTGCGCAGCAACGACAGGACGGCCTGCAACCGAAGAAAAAGCGACGCAGG
Organism: Nitrospirota bacterium; assembly: GCA_016212095.1. GTDB lineage: Bacteria > Nitrospirota > Thermodesulfovibrionia > SZUA-242 > SZUA-242 > JACRHH01. The sequence goes on along the minus strand of JACRHH010000018.1, from coordinate 83,252 downwards.
AAGCGCAAGCGCGGCGGACGCGGGGGCGAGCCGGGCGAAGGAATGACAGCCGAGTCGATGTCCGTTCCGGCTCCTGAGCATGAGGGCGCGGACGAGACCGGTCTGAGTGAAACTGCTTCTTACGCCAGAGCGGAAGCGGCTGAAGGCCCGGATGAAAGCGCCGAATCGGCTTCCACAGTTTCAACCGCCGAAGCAGCCAGGCCGCGCAAAAGACGCCGCCCGCGCAGAAAGCGAAAGCCTGAGGGCGGCGCTCAATCGGCGACCATGACTGAAGGCGGGGTAAACGCCTCGGATGTCTCCAGTGAACCGTCCGCGCCGGAACCGGTTGCACCGGAGCCTGTTGTATTCGAACCGCCCGCGCCAGAGCCGCCGCAGCAAGAGCCGTCCGCCCCGAAGAGAAGGCGCAGGCCGCCGCGCCGCAAGCCCGCCGTGGCCGGTGAATCCGAAACGGCTCAGAACCAGCCCAGCGAGGATCTGTCAGGCAAGGAATCGTCCGGTGAGTGATGTCAGGCTGATTCGATCGGGCACGCCGGAGTTCGCCGAATTTCTGGATTTGCTCGACCGCCGCGCCGCCGGAGGCTCATCCGACATCGAGGCGCGTGTCAGGATGATCATCGAGGACGTCCGCTCAGGCGGCGATTCGGCTGTGCGCAAATACACCGAACTGTTCGACGGAGTGCGCCCGCGAAGCCTCCGCATTTCGTCCGAAACCATTGTTGACGCGCTCAAGTCAGTGAAAAAGCCGGTTGTAAACGCACTCCAGACAGCTATCGAGCGTCTGACCACATTCCACTCGCGCCAGAAGGAAGAATCGTGGTTTTTCCACGACGGCGGCGCGATGCTTGGGCAGGTTGTGCGCCCGATCGAGCGCGTGGGCGTGTATGTGCCGGGTGGCAAGGCGTCGTACCCGTCTTCGGTGCTGATGAACGTGATTCCGGCGAAGGTTGCCGGTGTTTCGGAGATAGCGCTATGCGTTCCCGCGCCGAACGGCGAGGTTAACCCCTATGTGCTGGTTGCGGCGGAGATGCTTGGGGTGAAAAAAATCTACGGCATCGGCGGCGCTCAGGCGATTGCGGCCATGGCATACGGCACGAAGAGCGTTCCGAAGGTTGATAAAATCGTGGGGCCGGGCAACATCTATGTTGCCACGGCAAAGCGCATGGTCTTCGGCGCGGTGGACATAGACATGATCGCCGGGCCAAGCGAGATTCTCATCATAGCCGACAAGTCTGCCGACGCCGCCTTCATCGCCGCCGACATGCTTGGGCAGGCCGAGCACGACGAACTGGCGTCATCCGTTCTCGTCACCGATTCGGCTGTGGTTGCCGCCAATGTGCGGAAAGAGCTCGCAAGGCAGCTTGCCGTGCTTTCGCGGAAGTCGATCGCCGGGAAATCGATAGCGGATTTTGGTGCAATAGTAGTCTCCGAGGATTTGGAGGAAGCCGCCCGGATAGCAAACAGGATTGCGCCGGAGCATCTTGAGGTGATGACTGAGCACCCGATGGAGCTTCTGCCGAAACTTCGTAACGCGGGCGCTATTTTTCTTGGGCGCTGGACGCCGGAAGCGCTTGGCGATTACGTCGCCGGCCCCAATCATACTCTTCCAACCGGCGGCACGTCGCGCTTCTTCTCGCCGCTTGGCGTGTACGATTTCGTGAAACGCTCCAGCCTGCTGTCGTTCGACCGCGAAACGTTTAACTCACTGGCGGATGCCGTGACCGCAATCGCCGATGTGGAGGGGCTGGAAGCACATGCCAACTCTGTTCGCGTAAGACTAGGGAAGGTTTGATGAATTCGTCGGTATTCAATTATTGTTTATAATATCCGCATGAAGACAACCATTGACTCGATCATGGCGGAGGTTCTTTCCCTTTCGCCGCCGACACGGGCGCTTTTGGCTGAGAAACTCATCGAAAGCCTTGATGTTGAGCCGGAAGTTGTTCTTTCTTCGGCATGGAAGGATGAACTGCGCAGGCGTTGCCGTGAGATAGATGAAGGATTGGTGGAGTTGCAGGATGCGGAAGAGGTATTTGCGGGAGCCTATGCAGCACTCTGATGAAACCGGTTCGCTTCCATCCCGAAGCCGAGGCGGAGATGCTGTCGGCGGCAAAATTCTACGAGGCACCACAGCAGGATCTCGGCAAACGATTTCTTGCGTCAGTTCAGAACTCTCTAGGCAGAATCAAGGTTAACCCTTTCCTCTACAGCGAAATCGAGGATGGCGTCCGCCGCTGTCTCACGATGACATTCCCGTTCGGTGTTATTTTCCGGATCATGCCGGAAAAGTTCGTCATAATCGCTGTGATGCATCTGCATCGCAATCCTGGTTACTGGAAAAACCGGGTGACATGATCTTTCGCACAAACCGGCAGCAGTTATGGAAGTACCAACAGGATTTGACCGCCACGATGGGCGCGCAGCTCTTCTTCCGGCAGATGCGAAAAACCCGTCCGGACGGTCTGCCGGGACGGGTTTTGTGAAATAGCGTAACGGAAATTTCCGAGGCCTACACAGCCGCCATCACTCCCTGCCTGGCCATCGCGGTTTCGGCCATTGCGGTTTCTGGCGGCGCGGTTTTGGCCGGCGGCTCCGCTTCCGCGAAGCCCATATCCCTGACAAGGGCTGCCTCGTCCGCGTTGAAGACCCTGTCCAGGTCGAGTATCATCACGAACTCGTTGCCGCGCTTGCCCATGCCCTTGAGAAACGCGGTGTTGAGTTTCGTGCCGATTTTGGGAACCGCCTCTATGGATGCGGCTTCGATATCCATCACTTCGCGGACGGAGTCGGCCAGCGCGCCCAGCACCACAAGCTCGCCCTCCACCGTCACCTCCGTGATGATAACGCAAGTGTTCACGCTGTTTTCGGTCTTCGTCATGCCAAGCTTCAGCCGGAGATCGAGCACCGGCACAACGTTTCCGCGCAGGTTTATCACGCCGCGCATATACTCCGGCACCCTCGGCACGCGGGTCACGCTCGTAAACTCAAGCACCTCCCGCACGCTGTCGATGTCCATGGCGAACACCTCGTCGCCAAGCATGAAGGTGAGATACTGACGGTCTTCCATAATCGCCGACTGGCTCATGATATCCTCCTTTGCAATCGCTGTTATTTGTTCTTTCACCCGTGCTCTCGGCACATCTGGGATTAAGCGTCGCCGGGTAGCGAATCCGCATGCCCCGGCTCCACGATAATTCCGCCCTGCCGCGCACTTTCAACCGGAACGTCCGGCATTGTTGAGCGCCTTCCGGCCCTCTCGGTCTGGAAAAACGATATCGTGCCACGCAGACGATCGGCCTGCCGTGAAAGCTCCCCGGCCATCGACGATATCTCCTCGGACGCGCCCGCGCTTTGCTGGATAACTGTGCTGAGCTGCCGGATCGCAATGCTGATTTGATCCGCGCCTGTGGTCTGCTCGATGCTTGCCGCGCTGATATCCTGCACCAGTTCAGCCGTCTTTCGTATGTTTGGCAGAAGCTGTGCCAGCATTCGTCCGGCATTTTCAGACATATCCACGCTGGTGGCCGAAAGCCTGCTGATCTCGCCAGCCGCAACCTGGCTTCGCTCCGCGAGCTTTCTCACTTCCGACGCCACCACGGCAAAGCCCTTGCCGTGCTCCCCGGCGCGCGCCGCCTCGATGGCGGCGTTCAGCGCCAGCAGGTTTGTCTGCCGCGCTATCTCTTCGATGATCATGATCTTCGCGGCAATGTTCTTCATCGCAACCACGGCATCCGACACCGCCTTACCGCTATCTTCCGCGTGGGCAGCCGACTTTTGGGCTATCTTGTCGGTCTGCGAGGCGCTATCCGAGTTCTGCCGTATTGTGGCGTTCATCTCCTCAATGGCCGACGACGCCTCTTCAGCCGACGACGCCTGCTCCGTCGCCCCCTGCGCCATCTGCTCCGATGTCGCGCTCATCTGCCTGCTTCCCACCGCCACGTTGTCCGCCGCGGACTTCACGTCAGTGACAACTGTCCGAAGCTTCTCAACCATCTCCTTCAATGCCGCGAACACGCCGGTATCCACCTTCCGGCCCGATTCCATAGCAAGCGTGAGGTCGCCGTTGGCCAGCTTCCGGGCTACATCGGCCATATGAGCCGGTTCGCCTCCAAGCTGCTGCTTAAGGCTTCTGGTGATAAGAACGCCAAGCGCAACTGTAGCGGCCAGCGCCAGCGCCATCATGAAGACAATGAGCCTGCCGGTTCTGCCGGTCACCGACAGCACCATCGGCTTGGCCAAATCCATCCTCTCGTTGGCCCTGTCGGCAAGATTCTTCGAAGCCTGCTCAACGTGGTGAGAGTACTCCTTGTACGCCCCGATTTCCCTGTTTGCGTCCTGTACCGTCTGTATGCGCCCCCCGTGTATCATGTTGTAAACGTTCATGAAACCAGACTCATAGGATGCGGCGTCTCTTTTAATGGAGGCAATATCCTCCACGTCTTCCCGCACGGACGCGGCCTTTTCCATATTGGCGATGCGCGCGTTCAGGTGATCCCGCTGCTCGTTCCATTTCTTCAGATATTCATCTTCCTTTTGCGCGTTGCCGATGTTCATGAACAGGTCTTTCTCGAAGCGCCGCAGTCCAAGCACGTTGGCGCGCGCCATTGCCGCGTGCTCCGCCACCGTAGCGTCGCCGTCAAGCATCCTGACGGTTGTGTCGGATACCGTCCCAACACCCCAATAGCCGATGATGCCCGACATGAACAACAGTAAAAGCGCAACTCCGAACCCTATCGCCAGCCTTGCGCCGACAGTGAGTTTGTCCAGCATGTTCCACCACTCCTTACTTTTCGTTAGCGGCGGTTCACATTGAAAATCATGCTCCGCCGGTTACTGAATGAGGGGCTGGTGCTTCCGCCCGGTCGTCGATATATCCACCCCGTTAGCCTTCACGCCGCGTGGTTTCGGCAAGGGCAACGCACGCGCCCCGCCGAAACATGTGTCGAACGTAGAATCTCAGACCTTGACCAATGTTGCCGCTCCGGAACTCCGCCTGTTGTAGTGGCTGCTTTGGTAGAAATCGCACTTCATGCAGCTTGAGAGTTTCGTGGCGAACGATCCCTGCACAGTTCCGTGACATAGTGTTCCGGCAACGCGCGCGCATGTTTCGCCTCCATCGGGATACGCCGGGCATACGCCAAGCGAGTCAACCTTCGCGCCGCCTTTTTCACGTCCGCATTTCTTGAATTCCCAACATTTCATTTTGTTACCTCCAGATAGATCACACGGCAAAATATATGGTTAATACCTCTCGAATGCCTCATCGCTGGAATGCGAATCGTCAACAAGGTTCCGCGCCACATGCCTTTCCACCTTTCGCTGCAAGGCAGGCAGATGGGCAACGGCGGTTCGCTTCAAAGCGTGCTGTTTTGCCGGCGCCTTCGGTAATGGAGTGCTCTGCGTTACAGCGTTGCCTGAGCCCCCGTCAATCCTGAAGAACGAGATCTGGCTCTGCAACTGTTTGGCCTGAGCCGCCAGTTCCTCGGCGGTGGACGACATTTCCTCCGCCGCACTGGCGTTCTGCTGAATCACGGTGTCGAGCTGCTGGATGGCCTTGGCAATCTGATCGGCCCCGATGTTCTGCTCGCTGCTTGCAGCCGAAATCTCCTGTATGAGATCCGACGTCCTCTGGATGTCGGGCACTATCTTTTCAAGCATCAGCCCGGCCCGTTCCGCCACCTGAGTGCTTGAGGTTGCAAGCTGGCTGATCTCCGCCGCAGCGGTCTGGCTTCGCTCTGCCAGCCGCCGCACCTCGGCTGCCACCACCGCAAAGCCCTTGCCGTGCTCTCCGGCGCGCGCGGCCTCGATGGCCGCGTTCAGCGCAAGCAGGTTTGTCTGCCGCGCGATTTCCTCGATGATCGAGATTTTGTTCGCGATCACATTCATTGCCGACACCGCCTCGGCAACCGCCTTGCCGCCATCCTTCGCGTCGCTTGCCGCCATCCGCGCTATCCTGTCGGTCTGGCTGGCGTTATCGGTGCTCTGCCTGATGTTGGATGCCATCTCCTCCATGGATGACGACGCCTCCTCGGCGGCTGCCGCCTGCTCGGTTGCGCCCTGCGACATCTGTTCGGAGGTCGCGCTCATCTGCTGGCTCCCGGCGCTCACGTTGGCGGCAGCCATCTGAACCTCGCACACAATGCCGCGGAGTTTTTCCACCATTTCCTTCAGTGCCGCAAACACGCCGGTGTCCGCTTTCTGGCCGGATTCCAGCTTGAGCGTGAGGTCGCCGTCGGCCAGCTTCCGCGCAACCTCGGCCATGTAGGCCGGCTCGCCTCCCACCTGCGTCATGATCATCCGGGTGATGTACAGGCCGATGAATATCGCAAGGGCAATGCCGATGACGATGGCAAAGTACATCATCATGGCGGCCCTGTCGGCTGTCACCGCGTTCTTTTCCGCAGTGGCCTTCGCATTCCTGGCATTGAAGTCGTTTATCTTTTTCATGATTTCACGAGCGGCCTTCCGGGTGTTGCCGCCGTCCGCCGCGCGGAAGGCCGCCGCCTCGTCGTATCTGCCGGTCTGAACCAGACCCTTGAGGTGGTCGTAGTACCGTTGGTAGGCTGCCCAGTCGGCAAGAAGTTCATTGTAGTTTTTCTCATCCTCCGCATCGACAAGCGTTTTCCGGTACTCCTTGACGGCGTTGTCCACCTCCGCCATGCCCTCGTCGGCAAGCTTCAGGAAATCGGTCTTCCTTTCGTAGATTGCGTAGGCGATGTTGGCTGCCGCCCGCTCGAACCCTCCCTCGATGTCGATGCCGAGTTCAAGGGGAAATGTGCATTTTTCGTAGAGGAATGTGTCGGCGTCGTGGATCTGATGCACCTTGAGAGCGCCGAAGATGCCGATGACGGCGGCCACCGCAGCCACCGCCAGGAAGCTTCCAATAAGTCTGGCCCTCAATGTCATGTTCTCGAACATACTGTTTTCTCCTTTCCGTTTTCGTGCCCGCGCATATTCGCGAGCATGTAAAACATTCCGCCTCACCCCATAAGGCTCCCCGCAATGCGACGCATGGCGTCGCTTCTGCCTGATGCCGCGACGCTACTGTCTAGTTTTTAATTGTCGTCCGGACTGAACGGAAACTGTGTAGGACTGGGCCTGAAACTTGTGTAGTGTTTTTCCTGACAAATGAGCACCCCGGCCCGGTCAGACCTCACCCCCGGCCCCTCTCCTGAAGGAGAGGGGAGACGGGAAAAAACTCAGGCTGGAGGGGTTCTTGGGGATTTCCGGAGAAACTTGAAGTAATAAACCGTCAGCGCGGCGTATTCGAGCGGAGCCACTCGGCGGCACGCAGGGCAATCTCCCCGCCCCTTCGAATACCGAGTTTTTTCCTGATGCGCGCGATATAGGTTTCCACGGTTTTCGGACTCAGGCAAAGCTGATCCGCGATTTCGGCGGGGATCAGCCCTTTTCCCATCATCCGGAACACCTCGAATTCCCGGTTCGACAACTGTTCCAGCGGATTTCCAATGGCGTGGGTTTCGCCGTGATGGAGTTTTTTTATCGTCTGCTGAGTCATCTTGGCGCTTAGATAGACCCCGCCGCGCAGCACCTGATACATGGCCTCGATGAGCTTTGCCGGAGGCTCGCTCTTCATGATGTAGCCGTTTGCTCCGGCCTTAAGGCAGCGCTCGGCGTACTGTGCCTCGTCGTGCATGCTGAGAACTAGAACGGGAACTTCCGGAGCCATGGCGCGCATGGACTCTATGAGCGGAAACCCGTCGCCGGAGACAAGCGAAAGATCGACAATCGCCGCGTCCGGGCGTTCCGACTGAAACAGCTTCATGGCTGCTGAAGCGTCTCCCGCCTCGCCGCAAACCATCAGATCGACTTTGCCGTTGATGAGTTGTGCCAGACCCTGACGAATGATGGGGTGATCATCCACAAGAAGGATCTTTTTCATGGCCGGCAGTCTGCCTGATGCCGTTGGAGCCTGTGCGTTCATGCGCCCGGTTCTTCGGCCAGGCTTGCGACAGGTCGTATCCGGCCTGCCGGAAGGCGGCATAGAATACGCGCGCCTCCGAACCGGGAGTCGCAGATGGAAAGCTCCGCGCCTATCATGCGCGCCCGGTATCGCATGATTTTCAGGCCCATTCCTGGCGCTGTGTCGATGTTTCCACCGAAACCGCTGCCGTCGTCATCCACACAGAGATCGAAATTCCCGTCCGACATGCCAGCGGATATATGAATATTTCCAGCCTTGCCGTGGCGGACGGCATTCGTTACCGCTTCCTGGGCGATGCGGCATAGATGGGAAACCGTAACCGGCGGCATGTCGGGCAGATCGGATTGAGCCGTCAGAAAACACTCCGCCCCAAACAGGCTTCGGCACCGGCTGGAGAGAACGCCAAGCAGCGAAACAAGACCGGTGCCTGAAGACACCTCCGGGGCAAAACCTGTAACAATTGCCTTCATCTCCGCCTTGGCCTTGTCGAGCAGCTCCGTCATCTCGTGCGCAATGGCAAGCGTGGCCGGCTGGGTAGTGGATTGTTCGGCCAGCCGGTCTTCAAGGCTTACCGACATGAATGACAGACCGGAAAGAAGCTGGCCCAGACCGTCGTGGAGTTCATGTCCCACGCGGCGGCGCCAGCCGTCTTCCATGTTCAGGAGCTCCGCCTCCAGGCTCCGCCGTTCCGTGATGTCGCGTATGATCCCCCGGTATGATGTAATCAAGCCGTTTTCGTTCTTGACCGCTGTCAACGCGCATTGAGCGATCATCTCCTCGCCGCTTTTTTTTCTTACGATGACTTCATACTCGGCATCGCCATGCGCATCGACCACGGCAAGTATTCGCGCCCTGTCCGGCGGATACGCATAAACGTCACGCTCCAGATCCAGGCGCAGCATTTCCTCTTTCGTGTCGTAACCGAACATTGCCACGCACCGCTTGTTCATGTCGAGGATTTTTCCGGCGGGGGATGTTATGAACAGGCCGTCGAAGGAATCCTCGAAAATATTCCGGTACTTTTCCTCGCTCTCCCGCAGCGCAGCCTCGGAACTGCCGCGCTCGGCCAGAGCCCTTTCCAGCTCGCTCACCTTCTCCTCAAGCTTGGCCGCCACAACCCGGCTGTATTCCCTCAGACGCTCCACGTCTTCAGCGACAGGCCCGGAGACGCGGGGTTTCTCTTTTGCCTTCGCCATTACCTGCTCGACCTCTTCCCATAACTCAAGCGGCTCCTTCGGCTTGATAATGTAGCCGTCGGCGCCCAGCGAAACGGCAAGCCGCACATCCTGCCACCCCCTGTATACGGCGGAGTAGAAAATGAACGGGATCGAACTCAGGGCGGCGTCCTGTTTCAGGGCCATTAGAAACTGGAAACCGTCCATGCACGGCATAAGGACATCGGAGATAACAAGATCCGGCTTTGCCACTGACGCCGCATGAATGGCTTCCAGACCGTCCGTGGCCGCTATGAACTCATGCCCGCGCGATTCGACGAGATAACGAAGCACCAGCCTGTCGTTGTCGTTGTCGTCTGCAACAAGTATTTTCATTTCTCACCCTGCATGGTTTTATTCGCCCGATTTCTGAGGTGTTTCAAGCTTACCTCACATTCGCCGTGATGCAACCCAAAATAGCACCATGGAACACTTCTGCTCATGCATCGCGCTGCATTGCGCGGCGCCGCGCCGAACATATGCGTTTTCTTTGACAAATCCGGTTGCTCTGTGCTAGAAAATATGGCTTTTGTTACGGATTACATTTTTAGGTCTTCCGTATAACCCCGCAAATCGTATACACAAGGTGGGAGCAGCCATGAACTGGAACAAGTCCGTCGCGGCCTTCAAAAAAGCCCAAACACTCATGCCCGGAGGCGTGAACAGCCCTGTGCGGGCGTTCAAGTCTGTGGGCGGGACGCCGCTGTTTATCGAACGAGCCGAAGGATCAAAGCTTTACGACATCGACGGCAACGCATATATCGATTATGTGCTTTCATGGGGGCCGATGATTCTTGGCCACGCGCCCAAAAGCGTGGTTGCGGCAATTTGCAGGGCCGCAGCAAACGGAACCAGCTACGGCGCGCCCACGCTGCTTGAGATAGATCTGGCAAAGCGCGTGATGGAGGCGTATCCGTCGATGGAGCGTGTCCGGATGGTCAACTCCGGAACCGAGGCCACGATGAGCGCAATCCGCGCCGCGCGCGGATTCACCGGGCGCGACAAGATAATCAAGTTCGACGGCTGCTACCACGGTCATGCCGACGGCCTGTTGGTGAAAGCCGGTTCCGGCGCGATGACGTTTGGCCTGCCCGACAGCCCCGGAGTTCCGAAGGGATACGCCGAAAACACGATCATACTTCCGTACAACGACGCGAAGGCGTTCAAGGCGATGGTGAAAAAAGAGGGAAAAACCATCGCCGCGGTAATCGTCGAGCCGGTTGTCGGAAACATGGGACTGATACTTCCGCGCAGCGGATTTCTCGAAACGCTTCGCTCCGAGACCGAAAAAGCCGGAATAGCCCTTATTTTCGATGAAGTTATGACCGGATTTCGCGTGGCCTACGGCGGCGCGCAGCAGAAATACGGCATCGTGCCCGATCTAACCTGCCTCGGCAAGGTCATCGGCGGCGGAATGCCGGTGGGCGCTTACGGCGGCAAGGCCGAAATAATGACCCAGATAGCTCCCGAAGGCCCGATATATCAGGCCGGAACGCTTTCCGGCAATCCCATCGCCATGACAGCCGGAATCGAAACGCTTAAGGTGCTGTCGAAAAAGGCCACCTACGAAAAGCTTGAGGCAACCGCTCAGGCGCTTGAAGACGGACTGAGGGACGCCGCGAAGCGCGCTGGAGTTGCCACGAAGTTTTATAGGGCCGGAACGATGTTCTGCACATATTTCACGAACAAGGAAGTTGTCGATTACGCAACGGCCAAGACAGCCGACACGGCGAGGTTTGGACGGTTCTTTTTCAATATGCTCAAGCGTGGCGTGAATCTGGCGCCGTCGCAGTTCGAGGCAGGCTTTATCAGCCTTGCCCATTCATCGAAGGATATAAACGCCACGGTCAGCGCCGCATACGAAGCTCTCAAGGAGAGCTAGAAACGCGGGCCGGGTTCCAAGGAGGTTTTGCCAGATGTTGAAATTGTCCGATTTGCTGCATGAGAAGATGACGCTAAAGGCGAAGATACTGGTTGCGCTTCTCCTTATGGTGATCGTTGTTGGGGGAGGCGTCATAGCGTTCAAGTTCTACGACTTCACCCAGAACAACCCGAAATTCTGCATAAGCTGCCACCTGATGCAGCCCGCCTATGACGCATGGGCCGCAAGCGAGCACAAGAACATCAACTGCCACGGCTGCCATCATCTCACCATCGCCGAGCAGAACAACCTGCTCGTAAGCTTCGTGCTTCACCGCCCGACCTCGGTTCCCGACCGCCACGGCAAGGTGATCGTGCCGTGGAAGTTCTGCGTGGAGTGCCACTGGGAGGAAAATCCGAAGTATCCCGAAGCAAAAAAGATCAACAAGTCGCCGGGTCACGCCAAGCACTACTTCATGGAGAAGATCGAGTGCGCGAAGTGCCACGGCTATATCACTCACAAGTTCACGGCAGAGGAGCGTTTCTGTGCGCGTTGCCATAAAGGCAAGGAAGTCCACGGCGTTGGCATGGAGCAGCTTGCCTGCCTGAACTGCCATACCGACCGCACGCGCGACATCAAGCCGGACAGGGCCAAGTGCCTCTTCTGCCACGGCCCGGAGAAATATCGCAAGGAAGTGATTGCCGGCGGAACCATCGATGCCCGCCATCACCAGCCTGATCAGGCTGTGGTTGACAGCGCCCGCAAGATCGATATCCCCGACGATGCGCCGATGCAGTTCAACTGCTACACATGCCACGCCCCGCACACCAAGGCGCGGCCCGACTGGAGTGGTTGCATCAAGTGCCACGCAAATGTTCCGATAACCGGCGCGCACAAGATGCATATCGAGTCGATGGGCTTGAACTGCAACAACTGCCACAAGCCGCATATCTGGCGCATCACGCCGCAGCAGGCAAAGAAGGAGTGCGTGAAGTGCCATGAATACCGCGATCCGAAGCGGTTTCTGATGAAATAGCATTTACGCTCAAGGTTTGACGCGCGGCCCGGAATCCGGATAAAGGATTCCGGGCCGTGTTGTTTTACGAATTACGGCCTGTGTGATAATCTAGCCCATGCCTGTATTCAGCTATGAGGCCGTCGATTCGGGCGGCAAAAAGGTAAGCGGAACAATAGACGCTGCCGGTGAGTTCGAGGCGAGGGAGAAGCTTCGTTCCGACAGGCTCATGCCGCTGACTGTCGGGGTGAAGAAAGAGTTCCGCGGCCTTGCCTCGCTGGAGCGCGTGACGCAGGTGGATGTCCTCACCTTCACCCGCCAGCTTGGCGGGCTTCTTGAGGCTGGCGTTCCGGTTGACAGGGCGCTGATGATACTGAGCAAGATGTCCGAGAAAAAGACTATTCGGGAGATATTGGCGACGGTGCTTCAGGATATTCAGGGCGGTCAGGCGCTTTCGCAGGCATTGTCGAAGCACAAGCCTTTCCCGAAGCTCTACATAAACATGGTTCGCGCCGGAGAGGCCGGAGGCGTGCTTGAGCCGATCATCGAAAAGCTTGCGAACTTCCTCGAAACATCCATCGCGTTTCGAGAAGACATCCGCACCGCGCTCATCTATCCGATATTTCTTACCATCGTGGGCGGCGTGGCGGTAGGCGTGATGATGATTTTTGTTGTTCCGAAGTTTGCATCGATATTTCTGGATCTTGGGCAGAGCCTGCCCGCCAGCACCCAGATGTTGATGGCGGCAAGCGACGTTATCGCCCGGTACTGGTGGATGGGGCTTGGCGTTGCCGCGGGCATGTTCATCATGCTCCGCATGTACGCGAAAACCGACGAGGGGCGCATGCTTCTGGATTCATACAAGCTCAAGGTTCCGGTGATGAGAGATCTTCACATCAAGGTTGCCGTTGCCCGTTTCTGCCGGACTCTTTCCACGATGATCGCAAGCGGCGTTCCGATATTGCAGGGCATACGCATAGCGCGCGAAGTGACAGGCAACGAGGTGATGAGCCGGGGGCTGGCAGGCATGGAGGAGAGCGTGAGCCGGGGCAAGGGGCTTTCCGGAGCCCTTCGGGACGACAGCGTGTTTCCGCCGCTTGTGGCCCAGATGGTGGCTGTTGGCGAGGAGAGCGGGCGGCTTGAAGAAACGCTGATGCATGTGGCGGTACGCTACGAGGAAGAATCGCGCCGCACGCTCAAGCGCCTTGTGGGAATGCTTGAGCCAGCGATTATTCTTGTCATGGCGCTTGTCGTCGGATTCATCGTCATATCAATGCTGGTTACGATATTCAGCATCTACGAAATTCCAATGTAGCGGAGGTTTAGCAAACGTGTTCAATACCAAAGAGAAGAAAAGACTGGGCAGCAGGGGATTTACGCTCATCGAGCTTATGGTGGTTATCGTGATTCTTGCCGCCATTGCCGGAATTGTGGGGCCGCGTCTCTTCAAGAACGTGGGCAAGGCCAAGGCCAGCACCGCCAAGACACAGATGGCACAGATAGAGGCCGCGCTAGATTCCTTCAGGCTAGACGTGGGCCGCTACCCCACCACATCTGAGGGGCTGGCGTCGCTTGAGAAAAGCCCCGGCGTTCAGGGTTGGGACGGCCCGTACCTTAAGAAGGCGGTTCCGCAGGATCCGTGGAAGCGTCCGTATGTTTACGCTTCTCCCGGCCAGCACGGCGACTACGACATCTCGTCTTACGGCATGGACGGACAGCCTGGCGGCGAAGGTGAAAGCGCTGACGTTACAAGCTGGCAGTAGCCGGGAGCCGGAGGCCGGAGGCCGGGGACTGAAGGCAGAGGCCGGCTTCACGCTTCTGGAACTTATCGTCGTGCTTGTGATTCTGGGCATGGCGTCATCCATCACCATGCTCGAAGTCGGCAAGCGTCGCGACAAGATGTTGTTCATGGACGAGGCCAGAAAGATAGCCATCACGCTGAAGGCCGCCCGCCAGAAGGCGGTGATGGAGCGCGTGGAATACTCGTTTACAAGCGGCGCTGACATAGGCGGCATTCCTTACTACGCGCTCTCGCGCGAGGGACAGCCCACCGGCGCGGCGGCTTCGCTGCCGGAAGGATTCGAGATGACGCCAACCATTGTGGCCTTCTACCCGCGCGGATATTCAAGCGGAGCCGCAATATCGCTGAAGGACGCTCGCGGCCATTCGGCTTCTATTAATATCGATCCGGTTCTGGGCAAGGTGACGATTGGCCGCTGACGATGCAAACTCCGGTTTCGCCGGAAATGCAGGCGGATTCAGCCTGCTTGAGGTTCTTGTCGCGGTTGCGATAGTCGGAATAGCATTCGTCACCCTTTTCGAGATATTCGGGCGCGGCCTGAATCTGGCGGCCAAAGCCGACTCCCACACATCAGCCGTGATAAATGCGCGTTCCATGATGGATGAGATGCTGGCCCAGCCGGAACCCGGCTCGCAAAAGCCGGACATGCCTTCTGACGCCGGTTTCCGCTACTCGGTGAACGCCGCGCGGGTTGATGTGGGCGAGGAAGGCGGCGCGTCGGAGGTGTACGACGTAACCGTTGCCGCTGAATGGGGAAAGGGCGGGCAAGTGGTTCTTGTGTCCCGCAAGACAGTGGGTGTCGAGCAGGAATCCAGATAATCGCCAATCAGGATCGGACAGCGGCTTCACGCTGATCGAGGTGATAATCGCGCTCACGCTCTCGGCGGTGATATTGAGCATCGTTTACGGCGCTGTGCGGCTTGCCTGGCGCGCAACAGACCGGGGCGAGCGGCGCATGGACGCTTCGCAGCACGTAAGAACCCTCGTTGACCGGATAGTGCCGCTCATCCATTCCGCCTATCCGCTGGTTCGCGGCAAGGACGACGAGAGGGAGCTTTATTTCATCGGCAAGTCCGACTCGCTTGGGCTGGTAACCTCCGATGTTGACCAGTACCGGGAGGATCCGCCAAACCTGCCCGGCCTGCGGTGGATCAGGCTATTCGTCGATTCCGGCGGCCTGAACATGGAGGAAAGCTATTTTTTCGATGCAAAGGCCCTTGAGGAGGAAGTTTCGGGCAAGCCTCTGTCCATGGATCCGTACGTCAAATCGGTGAAGTTCGAGTATTACGAGGTGAAGGAAGACGAATCGAGCGGAACATGGATAGACGAATGGGAACCGGAAGACGACAAACTTGAGCTTCCGCGCGCGGTTCGGGTGTCGTTGGTCATCGAGGAGGACGGCAAGAAGATTAACGTGCCGCCTATTGTCGCGCGCATATACTCATGGACGCCTATTGAGGGCGGCGGGTTGTCGAAGAAGAAGATGTAGAGGCGGGTTCAGACCCGCCTATTTCTGTGCGTTAACAAAATTGTTAACATTGGCAGATGAAGTACATCATCACGTATTACAGCGATGCGGTTCAGGAGGATATTTTGGCGCTGCCGGAAACCTTGCGGGCTCGCTATATCGGCCTGACCCGGCGCATGTTGACATACGGCTCCAATCTTGGGGAGCCGCATTACCAAGGCGTTGGGTGACGGCCTGTTCGAGTTGCGGCTCAAGGGCGCGGAAGGCATCGCGAGAGTGTTCTATTGCACCTTGACTGGCAGGCGCATCGTGATGCTGCACAGTTTCGTGAAAAAGTCGCGCGGAATCCCGCCCGGAGAACTGCGGATTGCCGTGGGACGGATGAAGGAGGTTAAAAATGCTGACACATGATGAACTTGTGGCAAAAATGCTGGACAATCCTCGCGTTCGCGCTGAATATGACCGGCTGGAACGCGAGGAATTCGCCATTCTGGACGAGATGCTGGCGGCGCGGCGCGAGGCAGGATTGACTCAGGCCCAGATAGCGGAGCGCATGGGAACAAAGGCTCCGGCGGTGGCGCGGCTCGAAAGCTCCCTGGCTTCCGGCAGGCATTCGCCTAGCCTCGAAACGCTGCGGAAATACGCCGCAGCACTCGGCAAGCGGCTGGAAGTGCATCTGGTGTAGCAATGGGCAATTGCCCTTTTCGCATGGCGGTATAACGATGTTGGCAGCGGGCTTAAGCCCGCTGTTGAGTAAAGGCGAACACCAGTAGCTACGGCGTTTCCTGTTCGCCGCATTTCTCTTCCGGCTTCCTGATCTCCATCCATCCGCTTTCCCGCAGATATGCAACGATTTCGCGCGGAACCATCTCCATGGCCAGCACATCGTCCACGGACGCCTCGCCGCTTTTCAGCCTGTCGAGAAGATGGTTATGGAATCCGGTTCTGGTGGTGCGCTGGTGATACTCGCGGTAGACAAGCGATGAGCCCAGAACCGTGATTATCCCCATCATCATCCAGAATATGCCGTGGCTCATCTCCACATGGAAGGCCTCAAGCGAGAGCTTTACGCCGATGAAGAATATGAGCTGATACGCCAGGTCTTCGAGCGCCGGGAGCTGTTCGAGAAGCTTTATGAAGAAACCGGCTGCAAACCGCAACATTATTATTCCCAGAATGCCGCCCGCCCAGACTATCAGAAGCTTGTCGGTCATGGCTACTGCGGTGGTTATGCTGTCTATGGAGAACGCGATGTCGGTAAGTTCCACAACCGCCACGGTTTTCCAGAAGTTCTCCATCGTTTTGGGCTGGCGATGATAGGCCTGTTCCTTCGTGAAAAAGAACATGTGTTTCATGGCGAGATACACCAGATAGCCGCCGCCTACAAGCTTGAACGCGACGAATTTCATCAGGCTGGAAGCAAACACCAGCGCTATGAACCTGAAAACAAAGGCTCCGACGATGCCGTATGTGAGCGCCTTTTTCTGCTGCGCCCTCGGAAGCGGGCGCACAAGAATTGCCAGCACCAGCGCGTTATCTACCGAGAGAATGCCTTCGAGCGCCGCAAGCGTGGCGATGGTAAGGATGTCGAGCGGGGCAAACGCATGAAACTCTGCGGCTATTCTTGTGAGAAGTTCGTATTCCATTTGAGTCAGCTATGCTAACACAACGGCATTTCGGCTTTCAGGAATATTGTTGCTCTCAATATTCGCAGGCATTTTGCCGAAATGGCCTTAATGAGGGGCCAATGTCAACCATAATAGGCATACTGATCGGACTTGTCCTGCTGTTCGCGGCGGTGTTTCAGCAGGGCGGCGTCGCGGTTTTTTTCAATCTGCACGCAGTAATGATAACAATGGGCGGCACTCTGGCCGCCACGTTCATCAGCTTTCCGCTTCCGCGCGTCATGCGGGCGTTCGTCGTGATGGTCAACGTGTTCCGCTCCGAGGTCGAGCAGCCGATGGACTACATCCGCCAGATAATCGATCTGTCGGTGAAGGCGCGCAAGCAGTCACTCCTGAGCCTCGAAGACAACGTGAAGATGATAAAAAACCGCTTTCTCAGGGTTGGCGTCGAGATGGTTGTGGACGGCCACTCGCCCGAAACCATCCGCAGCGTTATGGAGACCGAGATCGAATTCATGGAGGAACGCCATTCATCCGGCGCGAACATCTTCCGCTCGGCGGGCCGCTTCGCTCCGGCGTTCGGGCTTGTGGGCACATTGATCGGCCTTATCGCCATGCTGCGCGCGGTTGCCTCAGGCGGCAACAACGCGCAGACCATCGGAGCCGGAATGTCGGTCGCGCTGGTGGCCACATTCTACGGCGCGCTTCTGGCCAATCTCTTCTTCTATCCGGTTGCCGAAAAACTGCGATCTCGAACCGAGGACGAAATGCTTCTGGCGCGAGTGCTTCTTGACGGCGTGCTGCTTCTGCAGAAGGGCGTGAATCCGCGTGTGATAGAGAAAAAACTGAACGCCCATCTGCCCCCGCAGCTTCGCAGGCAGTATTACTTCGGCCAGCTTGGCAAAGACTTCCAAACCGGTTCGGGCGCGTCATGAGACGCAGATACCGTCAGGACGCTCCGCCGGACGACGTGAACTGGCTCATCACCTACGGCGACATGATGACGCTGCTGCTGGCGTTCTTCATCTTCCTGTTTTCGATGGCTTCCGCCGATGACGCGCTCATAAAGGCGGTGATGTCTGTTGTAACCGACACGCGCGAAGGAAGCGGGATCGAGGCGGACAGCGGCCCGATTGCCGAAATCCGCAAGGCTGTCGAGATGCGCGGACTGGCCGCCGACGTGCAGATAATCGTTGAACGAGGCGAGGCGAGGCTGCTTGGCTCCGACAGCGTTTTCTTCGAACCCGGCTCCGCCAACATTCATCCCAATGCCGCAATCTTGTTAAAAGCTGTCGCGGCAGCGATAAAGCAGACGGTTTACGAGGTTCGCGTTGAGGGCCATGCCGACGATTCCGCCGGAACCGGCGGAAAGTACGCGTCGAACTGGGAGCTTTCGACAGCGCGGGCGTCGTCGGTGGCGCGGTTCTTCGAGCGCGAGGGCATTGCGCCGGATCGCCTGTCGGTTGCGGGCTATGCCCAGTTCAGACCCCGCTATCCGCCCACTCCGGAAAACCGGGCGCAAAACAGAAGGGTGGAAATTGTGCTGGTGAGGAAGTGATGTGGTTCCGAATTCAAAGCTGCTTACGCAAGCGTTGCAACCTCCGGCAGATGTGGCGTTGTCGCTTGCCATCGTGACCGGCTGAGTATATACTTCACGTATCTATTTGCGAGGAGGCGGAGTTATGAAAACCGCAAAGATCTTCCAAAACGGCCAGAGTCAGGCTGTCAGACTTCCTAAAGAATTCAGGTTTGACGATAGCGAGGTATTTATCAAGAAATGCGGCAACGTAGTTCAGTTGATTCCGCGCGATAATTCGTGGAGTACCCTCTTCGACAGTCTCAAGAAATTTTCACCGGATTTCATGGACGAACGCATTCAGCCCGAACTGGACAAGCGGGAGAGCTTTTGATGAAACTTATGCTGGATACGAATATTTGCATCTATATTATCAAGCAGCAACCTCCTGCCGTGCTAAAGCGGTTTATGGAATATAAGGTTGGCGACATAGTGATTTCCTCAATTGCTCTTTCAGAACTGCGTTATGGCGTTGCAAAAAGCGGTCACCGTGAGAAAAATTCAAAAGCCCTCGTTGAGTTTGTCATTCCACTGGAGATAGTCCCGTACGATGAAAATGCGGCCATGGTCTACGGCGATATTCGCGCATCGCTGGAAAAGGCAGGCACACCCGTCGGAGCCATGGGCATGCTTATCGCCGCACATGCGGTATCGCTGAATGTATCACTCGTTACCAACAATACCCGTGAGTTCAGCCGCATCCCCATGCTTGACGTCATTGATTGGTCTGCCTGATCGCTTACCCGCAGCACCCCGAAGAACCCGTGCAGTCGCACGACGGCTCGCCGCCGTAGATTATGCTGTTGATTATCGCCGCCGCGCAGCCCACGCCGCTTTCAACCTCAATCGCCCCGAACTCGCAATTGGTGGCGCACGCGCCGCATTCCATGCACTTGTCGCGGTCTGTGATCGCTGCCTTTCCGCCTTCGACAACGAAAACCCCGTGAGGGCAGACATCGGCGCATTTCCCGCATCCGACGCATTTATCGGTTATAAGCCTGATTGTTGTCACGTTGGCGAGGTACTTCATAAAATCCTCCAGTCGATAAGCTTCGATGCCACAAGCAGAAGCGTTGCGATGGCGGTTGACGCCAGATAGACAGGAATGCCGATTTTTAACTCTTTTTTCACGCCCGACATGCCGGTGAAAGTTGTCGAGCCGGTGAACTGAAGCGCGATGTATGAGCTTGCCATCGGGAAAAAGATATATGACGCGGCCTGGTACGGCAGGCTTTTTCCGGCCAGATCAAGCATGTTGGCGGCAGGAATCAGCGCGATCATGCCCATGAGCCAGCCTTTCAGCGCGAACGAACGAAACGGAACAAACGGAAGCAGTGCCGGCGTTACGAACGCTCCGGTGAATACTGCGAGCAGCCCAAGCAGAAGAAGCGGCAGGCCTTTCAGCGCGTCGGCGAATATTATTCCCGTCGGCTGCAATCCGGCAACAAGCAAGATGGCGGCGGCGAACCACGGATACTGCTTCATCGCCGGATTTATCTCCATGGGCGTAAGCACCAGGCGGTCTTTCAGCGTGAACTTCACGCGCCGCATCGCGTCGGTTTTTCTGTGACCGGCGCGAACATATCCGGGGATGTCGGCGGCGTCAACCGGGCCGAAACGGACTTTGAAACCGCTCAGTTTTTCCACCTGCCGCGCGCGCACGCCAACCGCGCCAAGCTGCGGGGCGATTATCACGCGGTGATCCACGACCTCTCCAAGTTTTGACGAGGCGATGCGCTTGACCATCTCGGCGGTGGAGAAGGTTCCCTTTCCGGCGGCGCACCAGACGTTTATGCCGTTTGTGTCCAGAACCAGAATCCATGCGTTCATGCCAGAAAGCGCGCGCCGAAGAATGTCGAAGCTGAGCTTGTAGTTGGCGCTTGCAAACACGTCGGAGTCGCGGCCCGGCTCGCCGACCGCGTAGAGGCCCGGCTCAACCGTGTAGCGCATACGGAACGCGCCGACGCGGCTTTTGATCTCTCCGAGCCTGTCGGCGCGGCTCCAGCTTGATGAAACTCGCGGAATCTCTCCAGCCTGCGTGGGTATGGTTCCGGTCACATATTCCGGCTTTACTTTAGCCGCGCAGCTTTGAGCTGCTTCGGGCTGCTGATAGCGCCGGATGTTGAGTTCTTGCATGGCAACGCCTCCTGCAATCAATAATGCCACAGATTGTATCAAGTTTTTTGAATGTATTCATCCGGCGAGCGCGGGCAGGCGCGGGCGGCAGGATCGGGCGGCAGGACAATAACGCTTAACATCTTGGAAAAACTTGCATATTTCTTCTGAGTTCGGTTAAATTCTTGTTTATTTCAACTATATGGAGAAACGTATAACGTGGATGAACTTGGCAGGCTTAGGGGCGAAATCGACCGCATGGACGACGAGATTGTGCGTCTTATCAACGAGCGGGCGCGGATAGCCATCGAGGTCGGCAAAGTCAAGAAGGCCGCCGGTTCAAACGCATTCTATTCGCCCGAACGCGAGCGCCTCATTTTCGAGCGACTTGGCACAAGCAATCCCGGCCCGTTTCCAACAGACGCGCTGAAGGCAGTCTACCGCGAGATTCTCTCCGGCGCGCTATCGCTCGAAAAACCGCTTCGCGTGGCATATTTCGGCCCGGAAACCACATACACGCATCAGGCCGCCATCCGCGCGTTCGGCTCGTCAGCCGAGTTTCTGCCGATGCACGGCATTCGGGACGTCTTCATGGCTGTGTCGCGGGGCGACGCGGAATACGGCGTCGTTCCTGTCGAAAACTCCACAGAGGGCGTTGTCACATACACTCTGGACGTTTTCATGGAGTCAGACCTTCGCATATCCTCCGAGCTTCTGCTTGAGATAAACAACAACCTGCTTTCGGTGTCCGGCAGAATTGAGGACGTGAAACGCGTATATTCGCATCCGCAGCCGCTGGCGCAGTGCAAAGAGTGGCTCGACCGGAACCTGAAGGACGTGCCGCTTATTGAGGTGTCGAGCACGGCCTACGCGTCAAAACGCGCGTCGGAGGAGCCGGACTCGGCGGCGATAGCCGGAGAGATGGCGGCGCAGCGTTACAATCTGGCCTGCGTGGCCCGGCGCATTCAGGACATTCCGGATAATTCCACGCGTTTTCTCACCATTTCCAAAAACATCACGCACCGAACCGGCCACGACAAGACATCGCTTCTGCTTTCGATCAAAGACCGCGTGGGGGGGCTTCTGAACATCCTTTCGCCGTTTTCGAGGCACGGCATCAATCTTAGCCGCATCCAGTCGAGGCCGTCGAAACGCAGGGCGTGGGAATATATCTTCTTTATCGACCTAGTGGGGCATGTGGAAGACGAACAGGTGGCGGCTGCGATTGCGGAAGTGGAGCAGGAGTGCGTGTTCCTGAAAATTCTTGGCTCCTATCCGTCCACCGATTCGGCAACCGGCAAATCGGCGTCCTGACATCTGCCATGATGAAAATCGCGAAGCATATCAACGATATACAGCCGTATGTTCCGGGCAAGCCGATTGAGGAGGTTGAGCGCGAACTCGGCATCAAGGCGATAAAGCTTGCCTCGAACGAAAATCCGCTCGGCCCGTCGCCAAAAGCGCTCGAAGCCGCCTCCGCCGCGCTTGCCTCCATTCACCGCTACCCCGACGGCGGCGCATACAACCTGCGAAACGCCCTTGCGGTGAAGCACGGGCTCGGACAATCGGAACTGATATTCGGCAACGGCTCGAACGAGTTGATAGAGCTTGCGGCTCGCGCGTTCATCATGCCGGGGGACGAAGCTTTGATGGCCGCGCCGTCGTTTCCGGTTTATGAATCGGTGGTCAAGGCTATCGGAGCTGCGGCCGTTGTCGTTCCGCTTCGCGATTTCCGGCACGATCTGCACGCCATGGCGGCCAGAATTACCGGAAAAACGCGCATTGTATTCATAGCCAATCCGAACAATCCGACCGGCACGATTGTGACAATGGCGGAGTTCGCCGCGTTCATGCGCCGCGTTCCGGACAACTGCCTTGTTGTCATGGACGAGGCGTACAACGAATATGTGAGCGATCCCGAATGCGCCGATTCGATGCAGTATCTTTGCGGAGGCCGCGATGTTCTTGTCCTTCGCACATTCTCGAAGGCATACGGCCTTGCGGGGCTTCGCATAGGTTACGGCATGGGGCCGGAAACGGTCATCGAGGCGATGAACCGCATTCGTCAGCCGTTTAACACAAGCTCGCCGGCACAGGCAGCCGCGCTTGCCGCGCTTGGCGACAGGCCGCATCTCGACCGCGTGATCGAAACCAACAACGAGGGCAGGAAGTATCTCTGCGCCGCGCTTTCCGGAATGGGGCAGCCGTTTGTTGTCTCGCAGACCAATTTCATCTATATGCCGCTTGACGGCCCGCTTGCATCCGGCGACGTCTATTACCGGCTGATGGAAAAGGGCGTGATAGTACGGCCAGCCGGGCCGCAGGCCATCCGCGTGACGATCGGCCTGCCTGAAGAGAACAGGCGGTTCATCGAGGCGTTTACGGAAGTGATCGGCAGGGTATGACAGAGCCGTTATTTCACCGCGTCGCCGTTATCGGCGTCGGACTTCTGGGCGCGTCGTTTGCGCTGGCAGCCAGATCGCGCGGCCTTGCCGGGCATGTGGCCGGCGTGGGGCGCTCGCGCGAAAACCTCGAACGGGCTGTTTCGATCGGCGCGATTGACGAATTCACTCACGACGCCGCATCGGGCGTGCGCAACGCCGATCTTGTGGTTCTTGCCGCGCCGGTCGGCTCGCTTTCGGCGATTGCTGAATCCGTTTCCGGCAGCCTTGAATCCGGCTGCATTGTCATCGATGTGGGAAGCGTGAAGGGCGGCTTGGTTTCTAATATGGAATCGCTGATGCCCGATGGCGTCTCTTTTGTCGGATGCCACCCCATTGCGGGCGGCTCGACGTCCGGGGCCGGATCGGCCCGCGCCGATCTGTTTGTTGGCGCGCGGTGCATCATCACGCCGACAGCCGGAACGAATCCACAGGCTCTGGCGAAAGTCGAATCGCTATGGCGGGCGCTTGGATCGACTGTCGAGATCATGGAGCCGGACGAGCACGACAGAATTTTCGCGGCGGTCAGCCACCTGCCGCATCTTCTGGCCTATGCCCTTGTTGGCGCGGTCTCCGGCGAAGATGGCCTTATGCTCCATGGCGGCAGAGGATTTCGCGACACAACACGCATCGCCGGAAGCCCGCCGGAGATCTGGCGCGACATATTCGGCATGAACAGGGATAATTTAATCGCTTCGCTCGACCGCTTCGAGACGGTGCTGAAACGCTACCGCGCGCTGATCGAGGCGTCTGACTTCGACACTCTTTGCGCGGAATTGGCGAAGGCAAGGGAAGCGAGGGAGAGTCTTGAAAACGGTTAAGCCTTCAGGCCCGCTCAAGGGAACGATAACCGTTCCGGCAGACAAGTCGATCACGCACAGGGCGATTATCTTTTCGAGCCTTGCGGAAGGCGAGTCTGTCATCAGAAATCCGCTCCGGGCCGAAGACCCGATGAGCACGCTTGCAGCCTTCCGGCTGATGGGAGTTCAGGCTCGCGACGGCGAAGACGGCGAAATAATCATACGCGGAAACGGGCTGCGCGGCCTGACAGAGCCGTCCGATGTGATCGACTGCGGCAACTCCGGCACAACCGCCCGCCTGCTTTGCGGCGTGCTTGCGGCCCAGCCGTTTTTCTCGGTTCTCACAGGCGACGCATCGCTTCGCCGCCGCCCGATGAGCCGCGTTACCGGCCCGCTTTCGGAGATGGGCGCGAGATTCCTTGGCCGCGATAGCGGCAGATTGCTGCCGATTGCGGTTCAGGGCGGACAGTTGAAACCGATTCGCTTTGTCTCGCCGGTTGCAAGCGCCCAGATAAAAACCGCGCTATTGCTTGCCGGACTGTTCTGCGACGGCGTGACCGAGGTTGTGGAACCCGAACGTTCGCGCGATCACACAGAGCGGATGCTTCCGGCCTACGGCGCAAGTCTGGAAGTGGACGGCCTGGCGGTTCGCGTAACCGGCGGCGCAAAGCTTTCCGGCATGGACATGACCGTGCCGGGCGATATATCGAGCGCGGCGTTTTTCATCGTGGCGGCGCTGATTGTTCCGGGCTCAGAGGTTTTGATAGAAAACGTGGGGATGAATCCCACGCGAACCGGCATCATCGACATCCTGCTTGAAATGGGCGCGGATATTCGAATTCAGAACGAGCGCACGGTTTCGGGCGAGCCGGTTGCCGACATACTGGCGCGTTACAGTTCCCTTAAGGCCATAACGATCGGCGGAAGCGTCATTCCACGGGCGATAGACGAGTTTCCGGCTGTATGCGTTGCCGCGGCGTTTGCCGATGGGAAAACCATGATTCGCGACGCAGCCGAGCTTCGGGTGAAGGAGTCCGACCGAATTCGCGCGATGGCCGAATGTCTTGGCGCGATGGGCGTTTCCGTGGAGGAGCTTCCGGACGGCATGATCATTTCCGGCGTGAAAAACCTTTCGTCCGGCAGATTCAACAGCCGTGGCGATCACCGCATAGCGATGTCGATGGCGGTTGCCGGGCTTCGCGCAAGCGGCGATTCGGTCATCGAGGGCGACGAATGCATCGCCACGTCGTTCCCCGATTTCTGGGACTGCCTGCGGCGCTTGCAGGGCGGAGGGAATTAACCTTTGGTTATAGCGATGGACGGCCCCGCCGGCGCGGGCAAGAGCACGGTGGCCAAGCTCGTTGCGGCGAAACTTGGGTTTTCGTACCTCGACACCGGCGCTCTCTATCGTTCATCTGCGCTGAAAGCGCATCGTTTGGGGCTTGCGCTTGAGGATTCGCCGCAGCTTCGGCGAATGATGGAAGAGATCGTAATAAGCTTTGACGGCGCAAGGGTTCTGCTTGACGGCGAGGACGTGAGCGAGGCGATACGAACGCCTGAAATAAGCCATCTTTCGTCCGTTATCTCGGCCATTCCTGTTGTGCGCGAGATGCTTCTTCCGCTCCAGCGCCGTATTGGCGAGAAACAGGGAATTGTTGCCGACGGGCGCGACATGTGTACGGTTGTGTTTCCGGACGCTATAAACAAGTTTTTCATCGACGCATCCATTGAAGAACGGGCGCGAAGGCGTTTTCTGGAGCTTTCGGCAAAGGGAATAGAGACAACGCTTGAGGCGGTGCTTGAGGATGTGCGGGTTCGCGACGAGCGCGATTCGTCGCGCGAGGCCGCGCCGCTTCGCAGGGCCGACGACGCGATATACATTCTCACCGACGGGCTAAACGCCGGGCAGGTTGCCGACATGGTATTGTCCATGATGAAAGCAACACGTAAATGAAGGTGATTGTTTCCGAGGGCGCGGGTTTCTGCTTTGGGGTGAAGCGCGCCATACAGCTTGCCTTCGACACCGCGAAAAGCGGCGCCGGGCCGGTGCATACCCTTGGCCCGATCATCCACAATCCGCAGGTTGTGGAGCGGCTTGCGGGCGAGGGCGTGACAGTTATCGATTCCGTGGGCGGCGCGGAGGACGGCGGAATCCTGATTATCCGGTCGCACGGAGTGGGGCCGTCCGTCTATCGCGAGATCGAAAACCGTGGGCTTCGCATGATTGACGCGACATGCCCGTTTGTGAAGACCGCGCAGGAACATGCGCGGAAACTGAGCGAGGCCGGGTATCAGGTTATCATCGTCGGGGAAGAGTCGCATCCGGAAGTGCGGGGAATACTCGGATATGCCGGGGCCGACGCCTTTGTAATCGGCAGGGAAGACGGCATTGAACAATTCTCAATAAAGCGTAAAGTTGGTATAATTGCTCAAACCACGCAGTCGTTCGAAAATCTGTCGCGCGTGGTTCTTGCTGTTTTGCCGAGGGTTTCCGAACTCAAGGTGCATAACACGATCTGTAATGCCACGAGGCAGAGGCAGGCCGAAGCAATAGGCCTCGCGGAAAGGGTTGACCTGATGCTTGTGGTGGGCGGAAAGAACAGCGCCAATACACAGCGCCTGAAAACCCTCTGCGAGGAAAAGGGGGTCAGGGTGTATCATGTTGAAACATCCGATGAGATCGACGACAGTTGGCTTGAGGGTGCGCGCACAGTTGGAGTGACAGGCGGGGCGTCAACTCCGGACTGGATAATCTCGGATGTGAAAAAACGGCTTCAGGAACAGGGCGATAGATGATCGATTCAACCGACGAGGAGATCGAGGACGGCGGCGAATTCGACGGGCTTTTCGAGGAGAGCCTTCGCGCGCTCAGCAGCGGCACGCTTGTTGACGGCGTTGTCGTTGCGGCAGGCGCTTCCGGCGTGGTTGTGGACATCGGCTACAAGTCGGAGGGCGTGATTCCCCCGGACGAATTTGCGGATTCCGAGCTTGCCGCGCTCAAGCCCGGCGATGTCATATCGGTCTTCATCACGCGCATCAATCAGGGAGAGGGCGTTGTATACCTTTCGAAGCGGCGGGCCGACGCGCTTCGCGTATGGGACAGGCTTGAAGCGGCCGCCGAAAGCGGCTTGCCCGTGGAAGGCGTTATCGACGGAATTATCAAGGGCGGCATGAGCGTGAGGATGGAAGGCGAGACGGTTTTCCTGCCAAGCTCGCATATCGGCTTGCGCCCTGTCAGAAATCCGGAGGAGATGATCGGAACGGTTTCGTTTTTCAAGGTTCTAAAGGTCAACAAGCGCCGCAGGAACGCCATTGTTTCCAGGAAGCTGTACCTTGAAGACGAACTGAAGGAAAAACGAAGGCAGACGCTTGAACGACTCACAAAGGGCGCGGTGATTGATGGAACGGTAAAAAGCCTGACCGATTACGGCGTTTTCGTGGATCTTGGCGGAATAGACGGGCTTCTGCATGTTTCGGATATTTCGTGGGGCAGGATTTCAAATCCGGCGGAGCGATTCAGCCCCGGCAACTCATTGCAGGTAGTTGTTCTCGATTTCGATGCCGAGGCCGGAAAAGTGACGCTTGGCCACAAGCAGTTGAAGCCCGATCCGTGGTCGCTTGCCAATGAGCGTTACAGCATAGGCGACATTGTGAGCGGCAAGGTGATGGGACTGACAGAGTACGGCGCTTTTGTCGAGATAGAGGAAGGCGTTGAAGGGCTTGTTCACGTTTCGGAACTCCGATGGGGTTCGCGCCCTAAAAGCGCGGCGGAACTGCTTTCGCGCGGACAGGTCATCAATGCCGTCATCCTCAAGGTAGATACGCAGGAACGCCGCATCTCGCTCAGCATCAAGCGTCTTTCGCCGAATCCGTGGGAGGCTGTCGCGCAGCGATTCAGACCGGGGCAGCTTGTAAGTGGCGAGGTCAGGAATCTGACCGATTTCGGCGCTTTTGTAAGGATTGAGGACGGCATAGACGGTCTGGTTCACGTGTCGGACATGTCGTGGACGAAGCATGTGAGGCATCCGTCCGAAATCGTGAGGAAGGGCGATGTTGTCGATGCGGTTGTGCTTGCGATAGACGCGGCGCGCGAGCGCATGTCGCTGGGCATAAAGCAGCTTGGGCCGGATCCGTGGCTTGAGGGGATAACCCAGCGGTTCCGCGTGGGCGATATTGTGGCCGGAAGCGTGATAAAGGTTGTGGAGTTCGGAATCTTCGTGGAGCTTGACGGCGGCATGGAGGGGCTTGTATATGCGTCGGAAATAAGCGGCGACGATGCCATGGAAATACGCGGAAAGGCGAGGCCGGGCGACGGCATAAAGGTGAAGATCATCAAGGTGGATACTCACGAACGAAAGATAGGGCTCAGTCTGCACGGTGTTCCCCAATGAATGATCCATCGGTGAACGAACAGCCGGCAAATCAGCCGAATACGCCAATCCCGGAAATTAAACCCGGCGCGCACTGGACGAAAAAGAAAAGCTGCGTGATAAGCGCGGTGTTTCTGTCGCTTCTTCTGCTGCTAAGCCTTCTGATCACGCTTGCGGACAAGGGCAAGGTGGGCAAGGGCAAGGTGGGGATGGTCAAGATCGAGGGCGTGCTTGGCCTTGATATTGATGAATCCACCATTGTCGAGGAACTTCAGGACTACCGCGACGACAACTCCATCAGCGCGGTGGTCATCCGCATAAACAGCCCCGGCGGCGCGGTCGCGCCGTCGCAGGAGATTTTCGAGGCTGTGCGCAAATTGCGCGCTAAAAAGAGCGTTGTCGTCTCGATGGGTTCCTTGGCGGCATCGGGCGGCTACTATATTGCGGTGGCAGGAGACAAGATCGTTGCCAATGCGGGAACGCTTACCGGCTCGATCGGCGTTATCATGGAGATTCCGAATGTCGAGGGATTGATGGGCAAGGTCGGCGTGCGCACAGAGGTTATCAAGGCCGGAAGCCATAAGGACATGGCATCGATGTGGCGCACGATGTCTCGCGAAGAGCGGATGATATTGCAGCGGCTTCTGGACGATGTTCACGACCAGTTTATCGAGGCGGTGGCCGACAACCGCAACATGGACGTTGCCGAGGTGCGGGAGCTTGCGGACGGCAGGGTGTTTACAGGCAGGCAGGCCAAGGAGCTGGGGCTTGTCGATGAAATAGGCACGCTGGAAGACTCGGTGAAAACGGCTGCAAAGCTTGCCGGAATAGAGGGCGAGCCGGAGGTTGTGACAAAGAAAAAAGGGTTATCCATAAGGGAGTTACTTAAGGAGGACATGGGACAGATGTTCGGGCACATATTCGGCAGGGCAAATCCGGCGTCCGGAATGCAGGTTAGATTCCTCATGTCTCCGTAATTACAGATTTCATGCAGCACGCGGTTGGCAAACACAAAAAGAACGACATGCCCGCGGGAGGGAAGCAACCAAAAAACTCTTACGAAAGGGGTATGCACATATGACTCGTTCCGAGTTGATCGGGATTGTGACCGAGAAGGTGGGCGGCCTTACAAGGCGCGACACGGAGAAGATCGTCAAGGCCATACTTGACGGAATCAAGGATGCGCTTGCGCGGGGAGAGAAGGTGGAAATACGCGGGTTCGGGAATTTCCGCCTGCGGGAACGCCGTTCGCGCAGGGCGCGGAACCCGAAGACCGGAACCACTGTTGAAGTGCCGATCAAGAAAGTGCCGTTTTTCAAGGTCGGCAAGGAGATGAAGGAGATGGTGGACGGAAAAACGCCGGGTCTTTGAAAAGACGGGAGCTTCTAAAGGAAGCGATTGCATGGATTGCGGCTCTGCTGTCGGCGGGAGCCGCCGGGCTGTTGCTGTCGGTCTATCCGGCTGGCGTAAGGAAAAAGAAGCTCGAATTCTTTCCTGTGCTGAACGCAGAAGACGCGCCCCGAAGGGGCGTGAAAAACATCACGGTTCCATATGTGGCGGGCGGACGGAAGTTTGAAACGCGCGCCTTTCTGGTTGCGGATGGAGGCGGGCTTATCGCGCTGTCGTCGCGCTGCACGCATCTTGGGTGTTCGGTCAGTTGGGACAGAAACAGGAACGAGTTCATCTGTCCCTGCCACGGCGGACGATATGATATTGCGGGAAACCGCCTTGCCGGGCCGCCGCCGGCTCCGCTTGAGCGAATGCCTGTAAAGATAGACGGCGACCGGATTCATGTCGGGATCATGGTGTAGATAGACGGTGCGAACGCCCATTCGCATAATGACCGATTCGATTGACCGGCTTTTCGGGTTCAAGCGTCCGCACGGAAGATTTCTGGAGCGGCGGCTGCCCGACAGGTTGAAAGAGCGGCTGAACTATTTATACTGTTTCGGCGGCATCACGTTCACGCTGTTTCTGATGCTTCTCTTCACCGGGCTTCTTCTTTCGGTCTACTACTCGCCTTCGGAGGAACATGCGTATGAATCGATCGTGCGGATACAGGAGACGGTTTTCGCAGGCGCGCTCATACGCGCAATTCATAAATGGTCGGCAAACCTGATGGTTGTGGCCATGCTTGTCCATATGGCGCGCGTGTTCATTCACGGCGCATACCGGCATCCACGCGAGCTGACATGGGTTGCCGGAACAGCCCTGCTGGTAATCACTCTGGCGTTCGGATTCACCGGCTATCTGCTTCCGTGGAACCAGAAGGCGTACTGGGCCACGGTTGTGGGTACGGCGATGCCCGGAACGCTGCCGCTTATAGGCGAGGGCCTGACGTTGCTGTTCCGTGGCGGCGAGGACGTGACCGGCGAAACGCTTGTGCGGTTCTATTCCATCCACACGCACTGGCTGCCGGTCGTGACGTTCGTGATGCTCTGGGCGCATTTTCACATGATAAAGCGCCGCGGGATTGCCGGGGGCATGTAGCATGAGCGGGCGCGACGATAGCGAAGGCAAACGCTTCTATCCCGATTATCTTTTCGAGATTCTGGTTTCAATCCTGCTTGCGCTTCAGGTTCTGCTGGTGCTCGCGCTGCTTTTTCCGCCGCATCCGGGCAGGCCGATAAACCTGATGGGGCAGTATCAGCCGAAACCTGAGTGGTATTTCCTCTGGCTCTATCAGCTTATAAGGTATTTTCCGGGCAGGACAGCGGCGCTCGGAACGGTTATAATTCCTGTTGTAATGTTCGCCGCCGTGGCTGCCGTGCCGTTCA
The DNA here is from genome assembly GCA_016212095.1 of Nitrospirota bacterium. Classification (GTDB taxonomy): domain Bacteria; phylum Nitrospirota; class Thermodesulfovibrionia; order SZUA-242; family SZUA-242; genus JACRHH01. The sequence goes on along the minus strand of JACRHH010000018.1, from coordinate 52,247 downwards.
TCGATCGATACGGCGAGCATCGCGGCAGGCGCATGGCCGTAATGGTTGTTGCATCGTTATTCGCGGGAGTCTGCCTGCTTACGGCGCTCTCGTCATTTTAATCTGTTGTATTAATATCTGGAGGTTGGGGTCATGGGTAACTCGCCGGGCGACATGATGAAGGAGCTTAACGCGATTCAACGCCGCGTGAACAAGCTGTTCGACGATTTCAGGCTTCAGCAGAGCGGACGCGTGCAGGACGGCACATGGCTTCCGGCAGCGGACGTTTATGAAACCGAGGGCGCGATAGTCGTGAAGGTGGAGGTTCCGGAGGTTCTGCCTGAGGACGTGGACATTTCGCTCTGCCAGAATATTCTCACGCTTCGCGGCGAGCGCCGCCCGGCCAGAAACAGGAACATGGAGCAGTATCACAGGGTTGAGCGATCCTACGGCATTTTTACCCGCGTATTTTCCCTGCCGGTTTCGCCCGATCCGGATGGCGTGACGGCGCAGTTCGACGACGGCGTGCTTACGGTGATGGTTCCAAAGACAGCCGGCGGCGGAAATATTCCGGTTGGGTGATGGATGCTGCTTGCCACCGCAAACAATGACGCCGGGGTAACGGTCTCACCTGTGGAGATTGCGCGCGAATTGGCTGAAGCCATAAAACGCGTTGTAACCGACGCGTCAATAATACTGTTCGGCTCCGCTACCGGAAAGAAATGGCAATGGGATAGCGATCTCGATATTTACATTGAGGTTCCAAACGGATACGAGATCGAGTCGACGCGGGCACAAATAGATGATATGGCTTGGGAAGTCGGGCATAAACACGGTGTTGTCATTCAGACTGTTGTTTACACCGAGGACGAAGTATGGAATACGCCGCGCCGCGCCGCGCCGTTCATCAAGGCCATCCATAGCGAAGGAATCGTCCTGTGAATGATGGCGATTCCGCAATACTGATTGCAAACTACATTCGGAAGGCCGAGGACGCATTGACTCAGGCTGAGGCGCTGTTTGGCATCGATCAGTATTTCGGGGTTGTGAACCGGGGGTATTACGCCATGTTTTATGCGGCATCCGCTATTCTGCTTACGAAAGGGATGGGATCGTCGAAGCATTCCGGAGTTCTTTCACTGCTGGACAGGGAGTTCGTCAATAAGGGCGAAGTTCCGTTGCAGTGGTCACGAATGCTGCGCAACGCTTTCAATCTGAGAAGTTGGGGCGACTACGATACCCAGTGCGATGTAAGCGAGGCGCAGGCACGGAGAATTCTTGATGATGGCAGGGATTTCCTGGCATGGGCAAAGCATTGGCTTGTAGAAGCCCATTTTTCAGGTTCTTGACTTCACATCAGCCCACAACTTATAGTTGCCTGCCAAAAGGTAATACAATAATTCCATGACACCAGAACTTGATTTAGCGAACATAATCCAGAAGATAGCGATAAACGCGCTTCCCTTGCTGTTTTCGGTAATCCTGCACGAGGTTGCCCACGGCTGGGCCGCGAACCGCCTCGGCGATCCGACCGCTCGGATGCTGGGCAGGCTCACGCTCAATCCGGTTCCGCATATCGACCCCATCGGCACGGTGCTCATGCCGCTCATGCTGCTTGCGCTGGGCGGGCCGATATTCGGCTACGCCCGCCCGGTTCCGATAACCACCGCGAACTTTCGCCACCCCACGCAGGGCATGGCAATCGCCGCAGCCGCCGGGCCTGCCGTGAATATTCTGCTTGCCGTTGCAAGCGTCATTTTGCTTCGGCTTTTCCAGCTTGTAATCGGCATGAGCCCCCCGGACATCGTCATGGCGGCGGTTGTGCCTATCAGCCTGATGCTGAACGCCTCGATCATCTGGAACACCTATCTGGCGGTCTTCAACATGATTCCGCTTCTTCCGCTCGACGGAGGAAGGGTTCTTATGGGCATTCTGCCCAGGAAGGCCGCGAATTCGTTTTCGAGGATCGAGCCGTACGGTTTTCTCATCCTCATGATACTTATCTTCTCCGGATTCACGCGCCACATAGTGACAGTGCCGGTGAATCTCGTCTTCGGATTTCTTGAATGGATCGGCGGCCTTATATGAAAAAACGTGTTCTTTCCGGAATGCAGCCAAGCGGGCGGCTGCACCTTGGCAATCTGCTTGGCGCGCTCCAGAACTGGGTGTATCTTCAGGACGATTACGACTGCTTCTATTTCGTTGCCGACTGGCATGCGCTCACAACCGGCTACGCCGACACCTCGGCGGTTGCCGAAAACACGCGCAATGTTCTGGCCGACTGGCTGGCAGCCGGACTCGATCCCGAACGTTCGACCGTCTTCATTCAGTCGATGGTGAAGGAGCACGCCGAGCTGCATCTGCTTTTGAGCATGATAACGCCGCTTGGCTGGCTGGAACGAGTGCCGACCTACAAGGAAAAACAGGATCAGATAAAAGATCGCGACCTTGGAACATACGGGTTTCTCGGCTATCCGGTGCTTCAGTCGGCGGACATCCTGATATACCGCCCGGCGTTCGTGCCGGTTGGAGTTGACCAGTTGCCGCATCTTGAGATCACGCGCGAGATCGCCAGGCGTTTCAATCATCTGTACGGCGGCGATGTCCTGCCAGATCCGGAAGGACTGCTTGCGAAATTCCCGAAGGTTCCGGGCGTGGACGGGCGCAAGATGTCGAAGTCTTACGACAACTGCCTGTATCTGTCCGATTCTCCGGAGCTTAACGACAAGAAGATTCGCACCATGATGACCGACCCGGCGCGCGCGCGCAGAACCGACACCGGCAATCCGGACGTCTGTCCGGTCTTCGATCTGCACAAGATTTTCTCATCAGACGATGAGCGGAGCTACTGCGCGGATGGCTGCAAGACGGCGGGCATCGGCTGCATGGACTGCAAAAAAGTACTTATTACTCATGTGCTTGCGCTTCTTGAACCGATTTATACAAAGCGGCAGGAGTACATCGCAAACCCGCGGCTGCTTGAGGAAATAGCCGTAGCGGGCAGCCGCAAGGCTTCGGCAGCCGCAGCCGAAACCATGAGCGCCGTGCGAAGCGCGATGAAACTGCCCTGACAGCCGGAGGCCGCCTGAGCCGGATGAGCCCAATATCAGCCGCGCTCACAGTATTGCTGATGCTTTACGGGTGCGCGTCGCTGGGCGGCGAATCGAAAAGCGTCAGACAGTCGCGGTCGCACTACATGATGGGCAACTCGTATTTCGCCCAGAACCGCATTCAGGATGCGTTTCTTGAGTTCCAGAAGGCTGTCGCCGAAAACCCTCGCAACAAGGACGCCCGCAACATGCTTGGGCAGGTTTACGCCATTCTGGGCGAATACGACAAGGCGATTGCCTCATATCGCGACGCGCTCGAAATCGATTCCGGCTTTTCAGACGCGCATCACAATCTGGCCATGACATTTGTGATGACTGGCCGCTTCGACGATGCGATTGCCGAATGCTCCAAGGCGCTTGAAGACCCTCTTTACGAAGTGCCGGAAACCGCGCTGAACACCATGGGCTACGCACAGATGATGAAGGGCGAGAACGACAAGGCCATCGACTCATTTAAAAAAGCGCTGCTTCGCCGCCCGATTCCGCAGGCAAACTACAATCTGGCCCTTGCCTATGAGCGCACAGGCAGGGACGATGACGCCGAAAGGGAGCTTGCGCGTCTGATTGAGCGGCATCCGGGCTACGCCGAGGCGCACTTCGCGCTCGCCGGTCTCTATCTGAAACGAGGCGACACGCCAAAGGCGCGGCAACACTTCTACGAAACGATGAACCTCGCGCCAGATTCCGAGATGGGGGCCGCCTCGCGGAAGGAACTGGAGCGGCTTAGGTAAATCATTTCCAAATCATTCGTAGGGGCGAACGGCCGTTCGCCCCTACCCACACCCCTGCGGGTGAGGTCACATCACGGCGTGACTGGCGGGCTGGTGTGTCGGCTTTGCCGTCATGGCGGCGCGATAGAGTGTGCGGCCAGATTCAAGGCACTTGTTGCAAACAAGCTGTGTTCCCTCGGTCGGCGGAAAGATCGTGCGGCTGTAGAAATTCCTGTACTCCATCTCCTCGTTGCACCTGCTGCATTTTGCTTTTTCCATGCTGAAACCTCCTGAGATTAGTTTGGAAGCCTGCTGCCAAGAAAAAAGGCATCCGCGGATAGAACCACGGATGCCCTTATTGCCGTTGCCTTTGCAACCGATTGGTGATAAAGCGCCGCCGAAAGGCGGATTTTACAGTCCATGACGTCGTAAAACCTCCGGAACTGATTTACATTATCGTTTGAAGCGCCTGCCGGTAGTTACAGTTCTTTTTTTTTCCGGCCAAGCTCAGATATTTTTACTCCAATAGTGGAACGATTGCAAGCAGAATTTTCTCTGGTTAATTTCGAGAGAGCTTGCCTTTTCAATTTGCGTTAAGTATACTTCGAAACCATGCTACTACAATACATGCAGAAAAATGTCAAATGGTTCATCCTCCCCTTCGCCATGATCATTGTTTCGTTCATCTTCTGGGGCGTTGGAACGAAACAGGATTCGCCGACGTCGCAGGTTCTGGCCGAGATCGGGCCGTACAAGCTCGATGCGCAGCACTATTGGCGCGTTTACGAGCAGATGGCGAGTTATTACAGAAGCGTTCTCAAGGAACAGTTCAACGAGGAGATGCTTAAAGCGCTCGATCTGAAGAACAAGGTTCTCGATGAACTGGTTCAGCAGAAGATATTGCTGATTGCGGCAGAGGAAAATGGAATCAAGGTGACCGACCGACAGCTTCAGGAAGCGATCATGAGCGATTCAACCTTCATGCGCGACGGCCATTTCGACAGGAATATCTACCTTCGCACGCTTCAACTCAACCGCATATCGCCCTCGCAGTACGAGCAGAGCAAGCGCGACGAACTGGCCACCGAACGCATACGCAGGCTGATACTCGAAACCTACGGCGCCGCATCCGGTTCCGACAAGGATAATTCGCTTCTGCTCAAGCAGCAGACCGCACTCAAAGCGTTTGTGGATGGCTACAAGCGCATGCTTCAGAAGAAGGGCGAATACAGGGTTAATCTCGAAACAATATCCTGAGAACGGCATAACATGAAAGCCGGTGTACGATTAATCACCCCGGCTTCCGTAAGAACTCCCCGCTTTTCCCGCCCTTTTTGCTCATAAGTCGAATGCCGTTTATCGTCATTTCGCGATCAACCGCCTTGCACATGTCGTAAATTGTGAGCGCGGCAGCCGATACGGCGGTCAGCGCCTCCATCTCGGCGCCTGTTTTGCCTTCAAGCCGCACGACAGCCCTTATTTTGACGGCAGCCGAACCTTCCTCAAACCTGAAATCGATTTCGACTGAGCCCAGGTTAAGCGGGTGGCATAACGGAATGAGCGACGGCGTCTGCTTGGCCGCCATTATCCCGGCCACGCGCGCCACGGCAAGCACGTCCCCCTTTGGCGCGCCATGCTCCATGATAAGCCGCATTGTTTCCGGCTTCATGGCGATGCTGCCCTCCGCAACGGCTTCGCGCAGGGTAACAGGTTTCCCGCCAACCTCAACCATGCGGCAATGGCCGCGCGAATCGACGTGTGAAAGCTTGCCGGTCATGATCGCGTCACTTCAATGTCTTGAGTTTAGACGCGGCAATTTCGGCTTCAGACGAGCCTGGGAATTTCTTGCCCACCCTGTCCAGAAGTATGCGGGCGGTCTTTTCGTCGCCTATCGCCGCAAACGCGAAACCCTGCTTGAGCATGGCGGCGGCGGTCTTGTCGCTCTGCTTGTACTTGCGCAGCACATCCTCGTAGGCCAGTATCGCGTTTTCGTAGTCCCCCTCGGAATAGTACGTTTCACCTATCCAGAATTGCGCGTTACCGGCATAACGCTCGTTCGGAAAACGTTCGATATATAGACGGAACGTATCCCGCGACTTCACGAAATCGCGCGACTTGTAGTACGTCTGACCGCGCTCATACACCATCTGCGGCGTTTCCTCGGCTTCCGGTTTCACGGCTGCTCCGATTGTTGACGCATCAGCCGCCGGCTGTGTGGCAGTCGCCGGAGGAGCCGCTTGTGTGTCTTGATTCGGCTCAGGCTGGCCAGGTGCGGCTGTCTCGGCGACTGATGGGGATTTCGGCGAAGCAACCTCCTGCTGAGGAGCAGCCGTGAGGGATGAAGCCGATTGCGCGGGAAGAAGGCGGAAACGCTCCTCCAGAGCGCTCAGGCGAATGACCAGAAGCTCCTTCTGGTCGTTCATGTCCTTTATTCCCCGCTCCGACGCGTACTGCGTCTCCTCTATTCGCCCCTGGAGACTGCGTGTTTCACGCCCGACCTCTTCAAGGCGGAGCGCCAGTTCGCCCTGATTCTGCCTGATCGTGGTCAGCATCTCCCTGTCCGCTGCCGTCTCGGCAGGCTTTTCAACAGCCGCCAGGCGTTTTTCGATCAACTCAAGCCTGCCGGACAATTCGCCCAGCATGTTCCTGCTCTCAAACGCCACGCGTCTTGCCTCATTGAGATCGGTCTGAACCGCGCGCATGTCTGTTGATGTGGCGCATCCGGCAGCGGACATCGCAATAATGAGAACCGTCGGAATGAGAAAGCCCGGTCTGTTTGTGCAGGGAATCATGGCGGTTCCTGTCATCAATTCTCCGCGACGAAGTGAGCGCGGCGGTTCATGGCCCAGGCTTCCTCGTTATGCCCCGTGTCAACAGGACGTTCCTCTCCATAAGAAACCGTGGCGGTTCTGCCTTTGTCGATGCCCATGGCTGTCAGGAATTTCATTGCAGCCGATGCCCTGCGTTCGCCAAGCGCCAGATTGTATTCGTTTGTTCCACGCTCATCGCAATGCCCCTCGATGGTAAGGCGCGATTTTGGATTATTCATAAGCCAGTCCACCACCTTGCCCAAAACAGGCTTTTCGTCCGGCCTGATGTCGTATCTGTCGTAATCGAAATGAATGTCGGAGAAGCCGTTGCGCGAGGTTGTGGCGGCAGCCGTCTTGCTGGCCGTATCAGGAGCAGGCGCGGGGGATTGCGGCGTTATGGGCAAAGATGGCTGCTGCGACTGTGACGCTGTTTGAGCCGGCTGCGCGGCAATTGCTGCCGGTGGCGTAGCCATGGCTGAAGCCGGCGTGGAAGCTGGCGCGGAAGCGGCGGCAACGACGGCGCCGGCTGGCTCGGCTATGTTTTCCGTGACAGTTGTTGTGCCGGGCTGCACAGTTGGCCGTGGTTCTGCTTTTGCGTCCGGCCCAAGCCCTGAAACCGTAATCCTGTCGCCCTGCATTCCCTGCACAACCACAGGCTGAGGCTTGTCTCCGGCCCTGATCGGCTCAGCCACTTCAACGCCCGGCCCAACACCCGGAGTAACCGGTCTGTCCGCCTTCGTCACTACTGCCTGCGCCTCTTTCACCGGCTGCCCGTCGGCCTTGACAACAGTTTTCTTCGTGGCGCATCCGCCGCCGATCATAATCATTGATGCAATTGCCGCAACAGCCGTCAACCTATGGATAGTGTGGATTCCGTAATCGCTCATGTAAGTCACCTCCGGGAAATGGGCTGAACAGCCCGGTAAAGATTCCGCTTATTCTAAAGGAAACCGGCGTTTTGCTCAAGTAGTCTGCCGCATCGTCAGATGGTGCATATCACAGCCCAAAACAGTTGTCGTGACGATAAAGAATGGTTGTTCTGTCCATGCCGCTCCCGGTTGGTTTCAAACCCTCAAGGCTTAAATCCCGAAAGCCCATCTGCTTAGCATGTAAAATGCCTTCGCGATATTCATCCCTCTGCGAGTCATCAAGTAAAATAACTCCCCTGTCCGTTAATGCCCCGATTGCCTGTTTTATGCAGTTCACCCTGTCCCTTCCATCAACCACGACAACGTCATACTTATTCCCTGTGGAACGGATAACCCTGCAGTATTCACCATCAACATCCTTCTCTTTGTAAATGAGCGCAACATTCTCAGGTAGAGTATCCTTCACAAGGCGAAACCAGGACGCATCGTATTCCACTGAAGTAACCCGGTTGACCAGCCTTGCGTAGAACCCGGTTGAGTAACCGCTGCCGAATTCGAATAGATGAAAATCCTTTTCCAGGCGATTCGCAAGAAACTCCAAGACAGGATAGTTCATCCACGGGATTACGTTTCCAGCATTGTCAACAGGCTTGCCTTCCTTCAAGCTTCTCATCCAACCCGAAGAATGCAAGTAAGAATTCTCGTTCTTTATCAGCAACTTGAATGCCTTGAAGTAAAGGTGGCATTGTGGAAACGCGGTTGAAACCACGCTGCTTACGATAGATTTCATTTTCATGTCCTTCGTCCCGAATTCCGATCATGCTCCTTGAGCATGTTACCCAGAAACCTCAGAATCGGGCGTTTAATCCTGTATTTGAATATCGCATTTATTTGTTTGATTGCGATATAGTGCCGCTTGCCGACATCCCGGTAGAACATGTTTTCCTCGCTTCGCCATACATCCCTGGAAACGCTTCCACTGAACCCGCCCTCGTAATAATTCACGAAAATCCTGTCAACGAACCTGGAACGCGCAAGGCCGTGGCGTTTCAGCATATGGTAGGTCAGTACCCTGTCGGCCATGATGCGGTAACGAAGATCGTAGGGCGGCATTGCAGCCCTGCGATAAAGCACAGATTGATGGCAGAGCGGCATTCCCTTGAGGAATCGGCGCAAGCCCTTCAGCCTCTTGCCTTTTATGTAGCTCAACGAGCCGTCGGGATTGAGCATGTTGGCGCGTCCGTAAACAATTACAGACTGATCCTCCGCGCCGGCAAGCAGTTCCTCCGGGTTCATGAGCAATTCGTCTCCGGCGTTCAGAAATAGAACATAATCGCCGCGGGCCAGGGCAAGCCCCTTATTCATGGCCTCATAAATGCCGCCGTCCGGTTCGCTGATGCAAACATCGACGGCTTGCGATGCCCGGCGAACGCATTCCAGAGTGCCGTCTGTTGAAGCTCCGTCGATCACTATAAACTCCGTCTGATTGCCCCGGCAGCTTCGAATGCTCTCCAGTGTTCGACGCAACCGCTCGATGTCATTGCGCACAACGGTGATTATGCTGAGCAATGGAGGCATCAGAAGAAATCCCTTATCGATGCGATGACACGCGACTGCTCGGCATCGGAAAGCACGGGGTTAAGCGGCAGCGATAGTATTCGCCCGGCCAGTTTTTCCGTGATGTAAAGATCAGTCGATTGCGCTGAAGCAAAAGCGGGCTGGCGATGGCACGGTATAGGGTAGTGAATCAGCGTCTGAATTCCCCGGCTTCGGAGATGCTCCTGAAGCCCGCCGCGCACCGTGCCGTTCTCCAATGCAATAACGCAAAGATGCCACGCCGGTCGACAGCCATCCGTCACCTCCTGGAATATTACAGGCAGGCCGCGCAGTTCCTCGCGGTATCTGTTCATGATGATAGCCTTACGGCTGTTCCATTCATTGAGATGGGGAAGTTTCGCCGAAAGAATCGCCGCCTGAACCTCATCAAGACGACTGTTGATGCCGCCCGCCATCTCGGCATTATATCTGTCCCGCTGTCCGTAGTTGCGGAGCATTCGTACCGCGCCGGAGTCGGCTTCGCCCGCGCAACAAACCGCGCCGCCGTCTCCAAGAGCGCCGATGTTCTTGCTCGGATAAAAACTGAACGCTCCGAACCGGCCAATGGTTCCGGCCTGACGACCGGCAAGAGCCGAACCTTGGGCCTGAGCCACATCCTCGATTACCGCCACATCCCCGCGCCCGGCTTCACACAGCACGCTGTTTAGCCGTGACATGTCAACCATGTTGCCGTACAGATGCACCGCCATGACGGCTTTCGTGCGAACCGTGAGAGCTTCCGCCACGCGCTTGGCATCCATCAGCCATGTATCCGTATCGACATCCACGAACACCGGCACGGCTCCGGTCGAGCAGATGGCCGCAACAGTTGGGATGGCGGTATTTGATACGGTTATAACCTCATGGCCATGGCCAACTCCCGCCGCAAGGAGGGAGAGCCGAAGCGCGTCTGTTCCGGAATTGCATCCGGCAACATGTCCGGCTCCAAGCTGCGCCGCCAGATTACGCTCAAAACCTTCGCACTCCCTGCCGAGGATATACCAGCCGCTGTCCAGCGCGCGGCGAGCCGCGGCATGAATTTCGTCGGAGACGGTGGCGTTCATCTGTCCGATGTCGAAAAATGGAATCGTATTCATGCCGTCTCCAGATAACGCGCGGCGTGATCGCGATAGTATCCTATGGTGGTTTCCAGCCCGTCGCTCAGGCTTACGGCCGGCTTCCATGACGTCAAGCCTGAAAACAGTTCCGAAGAACCCCAGAAATCTCCGATGTCGATCTTCTTGCGTTCAGCCGGGAAAGGAATCTTCTCAACGCTTCCCTTGCCGCTTGCAGCAACAAGGATGTCGGCAACCTTGCCAAGCGAAGCCTTTTCTCCGCTTAAATTGAAGTAGCCGCCGTAACATGCGGGAGTTGCGGCGGCCATGAGAAACGCCTCAACCACGTCGTCAACATGGTTGAAGTCCCGCACCTGGTCGCCGCCGCCGAAAAGCTGGATTGCGTTGCCGGTGATTGCCCGGTTAACAAACCAGCCGATAAAGCCCTGTCGGGCATTTTTTATGAGTTGACGCGGCCCGTATGTATTGGTCAGACGAAGGGAAACCGTTTTAAGCCCATGCACACGCGAATAGAGCAGATGATACTGTTCTCCGGCGAACTTGTTGATTCCATTGACGTCCGGCGGATTGATCGGATGGCGTTCGTCAACTGGGACATATTGCGGCTGCCCGTAGAACTGGCGGGTGCTGGCGTACACGATAATCGCTTCCGGATTGAACCTGCGGCAGACATCCAGAAGCGACAACTGTGCTCGAACGTTTATCTCCATATCCATCAACGGATCGTTCATGCTGTCCTGATGGCTGACCTGTCCGGCGAGGTTGAAGATGAAGTCCTTCCCCTTCACAAGGTATGACAGGCTGTACTGATCCCTGATATCTGAGAAGTTAAGTGCGATCCGGTTGCGCACCGGCTCCAGATTGAACAGGTTGCCGCCGTAATCCGGGAGCATCGAATCGATTACGGTCACCCGTGCGCCAAGTTCCGCAAGGCGGATTGCCAGATTGCTTCCGATGAAGCCGGCGCCGCCGGTTATAAGCACATCTTTGTCAGTGAATGACACGATATTTCCCCTTCAGACTGTTTTCGAGCGTTTTCCAGAAAGGTGTTTTCCTTTCGGGAACCTGAGACATGCCCCGGCTGAAGCCGGGAGCGCAGGCGCGAACGTCTGCCAGACTCCGCCGCATCGCCTCGACGTATGGACGATAGATTATATCCGGAACGTTGCGAGACATGCGGTAATGATCGAGCATGAACGAATCGTCCTCATGCCATGTGAGATTGTGAAAATGGTAAAAGACCACCGGGACGCCGTCTACTGTGGGGCCGGAGTCTTTTCTTGCAACACGGTATTGTTGAATATTCCACGGCGCTACACCGCCGCCTGTATTCCTGAGGACGTGAACACCCTTGAAACGCTCAGGCCAGTCGTCGAGGTATTTCTGGTCTCCAAATCTGCCGTCTTCCTTTCGGTTGAAGCACCATTCGATGCACCGGTCGCACCACCACCGCAGAACCGACATGCCGTTGCCGTCCGCGTTGAACGAGATGAACTGAACGCAGTAGATGCCGCAATCGCGGCTCTGATCGTATCGCGGGGTGTAGTTGTGCCCGGTTACAAGAATGGAAGCACCGGCTGCGTTCATCTCATCGATCAGAATCCGGGGATCCGAGAAGAAGAAAATGTCGGCGTCGAGATAAGTCACATTGTTCAGTGAGTATGTCTCCAAGGCATGACGTATGACATGCGACGTACACGTCCAGCAATATTCCCCTCTCGTGCGGGTGGGCTTTATGTCCAGTAATTCCCTGGTTTCGAACTCGGCAAGCGAGACCGGAACCAGGCGCGGCAGTCTCATTTTGCTTAAGATTCGATGGGTTTCATCGTCAAAACAGTACACATAAAGGATAAATTCCGGACAGTGAGCAATAAGTGACCGATGGAGCGCAAGCCCGCGTGTGAGATAGTTTGAATCGAAAAGGGTGCAGAAATGTAATGTTGAAGCTTCCGGCAATGTTCAATCCTTCAGTTTGAAGATGTAACCCTTTTCACGGGCCGTAATATTCCCCAGATCGATCTTGCTCACAAGCGAATCGAAAGATGCCACCAGTTCGTATTTCTTGGCGAGATGTGTGAGCAGGCGCTCTTCGCCGAAAAACCATGCCGGATAGCTGGCCTCATAAATCGAAGGCGGCACGATCTGCACCGTGAGGCGATCGCGGCTTCCATCGATGACCGGAGTCCGGTCGATGAGAATATACCTGAAACCGGCTGCGATTGTTTCGTCAAGAAGATGGTAAGGCATCTCGATATACGGCAGCACGCTGGCAAACAGAATCGCTTCGCACTCCGACACCTCAAGGCAATCCCTCATTGAATGGTAAAAATGCAGGTTCTCGGTCGCAAAATGCGTCCTGCCGCAGGAAACGAAGGACGGTTGTTCCACCACGTTCCAGGCAAGCTCGTCGAGATGCGACAGAAATCCGCGGTTCTGGTAGTAGCCGCTGCCCAGCGAGCCGCCGAAATCTATCAATCTCAGGCGGTTTCGATGTCGCGAGGCTATCCAGAGCAGGGCGGCAAGCAGGGGCCAGGAATATTCAATTTCATCGAATGTGACCGAATCGCGCTCATAAGCCGACTTTCCATCACGCACCTGCATCATGGCGGCCTTGACCTTCTCCAGAATTTTGTCTGAATCGTAACCGCCTGAATCGCGCGCGGCGTCGGCCCATGATGCATAGTCTCCGTGGTATCCGGGTTTTCTGCCGCGCAAGCAGGCCAATAACCCGGATATACGCCGAGCCCGCTTAACAATACTTGCGGAGAGGGCTTCAATGCGTCCGGGCTTAAGCGACCGGAAGTAGGTTGCAAACACCTCCGCCGCGCGTTCATCATGACTGACCGGAATGTCGCGAATCGTTACCGGTTTCCGTGCCAAGTCCGTATCAAAGCTTTCCGTTGTTCCGCAATGCGAACCGCTTGCGTCATGGCCGATATTCTGAACCAGTGATCGTCCGGGATACAGGGTGAGCTTGTCGCCCAGGAATGCCGACGCGTGCCAGCGGATAGCCCAGGAGTCGATCTCTCCGCGCACCTGCCGCTCAAGCATCTTCGTGTATCTGAAACTGCCGGAGAAATCGAACTCGCGCTCAAGATGCCGCTTGTGCAACTCCTTCAACAATTTTTCCCCGTCCTGCTCAAAAAGAGCCCAGCCGCGCTTCCACGTTCCCCATCCCCAGCAGTCGGCTCCGCGCAGGAAAAAAGTTTCAGGCAGCGCTTCGTTCACCGGATAGACATAGCCATGAATACTTATTACACGCTCGTCGCTTTCGTAATAGTCCAGGGCATTGTTCATGTAAGCAAGGAAATGGGGCGAGGCAACAAGATCGTCTTCCATGACGACAAGCCGTCCATGCCTGTTCACCAATTCGGTAACGCCGCTGATGATCGAACGAGCCAGCCCCATGTTCTCCTCTCGCTCGATCAGCGTGACATTGCCGAATCCGTCCACCGAGCGGACGATCCTTCTTACCGCAAGCACACCAGGTTGATCTTTGTCTGTTTTGGGGGCATCTGAAAAGATGAACAGATTGCTTTCAGCGGCTTCCGGGCATTGGCGAAGAGCGTTTATCGCCTTTTCCGTATGTTCCGGACGATTGTAGACGAACAGCGCGATGGGGCATCTACTCATTGACTACCACCTACCAGTAGCATCCGCCCTCAACCTTTTCCGCGTGCTGAGGCGTTTCGCTCGAATCGGGACGAACCCAGTATTGGTTGTAATAAGCCGTGCTGTGCTCCCTGTCGTCCCAACGCTTCCCCATGATGCCAAACAATAGTTGCAGCGATCCGCCCATATGCACAACCTGTCTGCCAAGTCTTTTGACAAACGCCGCCAGTGGAAATCCATACGCGCCCGCGCCGATAAGCGCAATATCGAAATCCGTTTTGGCTATTTCTTCGCGCATCGAGTCCAGCGCCTCAAACCAGTCGGCAAAACCGGTTGGCGCTCCGGCAATCGACTGAACCGACCGGATAGCTTTAAGCTCGAATTCCGGCAATATGGCGGTTCCCGGAAACAGTAACTCGCGCCTGGCGTACTGCCTGATAATTGTTTCCTTGTAGGGATGAATCACCAGAACCTTTTTGTGGGCAAGCCCTGAACTCCATGGGATATCGCAGAAAAACGGCTCGATTGCCGCCAGCGTGGTCAGATTGATCGAATCCGGGCAATAACGCTTTACAACATAGTCTTCCAGATTATTGTTCCATGTTCCCAATACGTCAATTTCCCGCATGTCTTCCAGCATCAACCGACTGAATCGTTCCAGCATCCGGTCGGTTGGCGGAAAAAAGCCTGCGTTGTTTGCCATTGTGCGCCTGGTTTTGTCTCTGAAAATAGTTTTGCCGTGAAACATGTTGTCTATATGGTTTCTGACGCACGCCAGCTCCACCGATCCAAACCTGGTCGCCATGAACGGAGAGCCGCCTGTAATCAGTCCGGCAATAAGGCTATTGCCTTCCGTCTTGCCCAAAATTGGCCTGCCGTAATAATGGGTTCTGGCAACGTCCATGTGCAGGTATCTGCCTGTGATTTTGTAATACAGCTTTCTTAGGCGAGCCGCCTCGTAGCGAAATCGTTCCTTACTCATTAAATTCAGCATTCCGCTCCATATCCCACAGCTTCACGTATTTCAGCAACGTGTAGTTTGCGTACAGAAGCGCCAGAACCAGCCCCGGCAGGCCGTCCATGAAGCCACGCCGGAAGATGTACATTTTAAGGAAAAACACCGGCGGGCTGAAGATCAGTTTGACGGCTTTGAAACGCTTGCCGCCCTTGCCCCTCTGCCGCGCCATCAGGTTTGAGTATCTGTCCATCTTGTCCAGAAATTCCCGCAGCGTAAGAAACGGGTACTGAATCACATGCTCCTTCACATATCCCACCCGTCCGTCGCAGACGAAGCCTTCATGTACAAGCTGATCCTCGCGGTAGCGGAATTTGTTCCGGTTGAAAAACTGCGGCTGGCGGTAGTCCGGATACCAGCCGCCGTGCAAGATCTTGTATTTGCGGAGAAAAAAGTTGATGCGCGGCACGAAGTAGGCGTCGGCGTCCGGCCCGCGCTCAAGCATTCCCTCTATCTCGGCCCGGAATTCGGGCGTGACAACCTCGTCGGAGTCCACGCTCAGCACCCAGTCATGAGTCAGGCACGAAAGCGCGAAGTTTCGAAGCTCGCCGAAGCCCTTGAATTCATGCTGAATAACTTTATCGGTGAACTCGCGGGCGATGGCCTCGGTTCCGTCGGCGCTGAAGGAATCCACCACAACGATCTCATCGGCCCAGGTGACGCTTTCGAGGCACTGACGGATTTTGTCGGCGGAGTTGTACGCAAGAACGAATACTGAAAGAGGAAGCTTAGGCAACCGCAACCTCCAGTGTTGTGGTCAATATTTCCCGGCTCAGGCGCTCCCGCGCCTCGTCATCCGTCATGGTGTCCACATACAACCCCACGGCTTCCCTGATGTTGGCGATAACCTCCTCGAAGGTATCCCCCTGCGTCTGGCATCCATCCAGTTCCGGGCAATAAGCGTAGTAGCCGGAATCGTCTTTCTCTATCACCACGCCAACCTTGTACGATGTCATGACGCTGCCTCCATTCGGAAATTCACCTGTAAAACTCCGACATTCTTTTCGCCTGATCCACAAGTTCAGCCCTGTAACTGCTCATCATCTCCGGCGTGTTGTCCAGAAGCTTGTAGTCCGAGCCGCGCCGGAACTCGAACGTGCTCATGTTGTATGTCTCGGTCGAAAACACAATCCGCACATCCGGCCCGGCAACGGCGGCGTTGTCCCAGTTCGATATGCTCACGAAGCGGCGGTTGTTGTCACGCAGCAGTGAGATGCCCTGCGAATAATCGCCGGGCGGCGATATGCAGCCGAGCGCCTCCATGATTGTCGGCACGAAGTCGAGATGCGATGTCATTCGCGACACAACCGCCGGAGCTTCGCCGGGCAGATGCAGCACAAACGGCGTGCGAACCTGATAGTCGTCGAACGACGATGTATGACCGAAATAGCCGTTTTCGAAAAACTCGTCGCCGTGGTCGCCTGTAACAAGAATGACCGTGTTGTCGAACATGCCGTTTTTCTTCAATGCGGCAACCACTTCGCCTATCAGGCTGTCTTCGTAGCGGGCGGCGTTCATGTACCGGTTTCTATGCACCGGCATCTGCTCCGGCCCTATGTCGCGGAAGAAATTCAGCTCCTTCGTCTCGGCGGTCGGACGGAACTTCTCGAACGCGGGCGGATAGCGGATCGGCAGATGCGTGGAATCGTAGAATATGAACGAAAAGAACGGCTGTTTCATCTGTTGCGGCGAAATGAATTCAACGAACTTGTTCGTGATTATCCTGTCGCGCACGGATGCGTCTTCCGGAGAAACCTCGTCTTCGATGCTGTCCGGCACGCGCGCGAAAACCGTCTTGCGGAACTCCGGGAAGGTGAGTTTCGTGCTCGAAAGTATCTTGAACGCGTAACCCTTGTCGATAAGCGTGTCCATGAGCGCCGGAGAGCGGCGCGCGCCCAGGAAGTTGTGCCAGTATGTGCCCTGAATGCCGTAAAACAGGGAAAATATGCCGAATCGGGTTCCGTTTCCGCCGCTGAAATGGTTTTCAAACACGATGCCTTCGCCGCCAAGCGCAACCGCGTTCGGCATGATTTCCTTGTCCAGCATGTCGAAGCGAAGCCCGTCGATCACGATCACGACGATGTTCGGCAGAGGCTTGACCGCATTGTCGAACCGGAGCGGCTGTTTCGGGTAGTTCAGCATTCCGCCGCCCTTCTGCACGCTCACGCCGTCCTCGCGGTTGACGTTCATTCCGAACACCTTTGACGCCAGGCGCTTCACCGTCAGCGGCTGATAGAGCGGATATAGCTTCGCGTTCTTCGTTATGTCCGTATTGTTGTGAAGATCGGCCCATGCGTACATGCCCTTGTCGGCGGCCAGAAGCGCGATGCCGGCGGCAAAGATGATTTTCGACGCTTTGAGCGTTCCACGGAAACGATTTTCATCGTGCAGCAGGGAACTGTTGCCCACCGTATATCGTATTGCAGCCCAGACAACCGCGGTTATCGCGGCCATTATCCCAAGAAACGTGGCAAGCGTTCCCTTGCCCAGCATGATCGAATCCGACGCGCCCTCGGTCACGACAATGTTCCAGACAAGGGAGTTGATATGGAAATGAAATATCGTGTATATGCGGGTGTCGATGATTATCAGCGCGTGAAAAAGGCCTGACAGGATCACAGCCGCCGGCGTCACCGCTTTTCTTCCAGCAAAACATGACAGTCCCCAGACAGCAAGCCCAAGCAACAGGCTCAGCATGAAGTAGTGAGACACAAACGGCACGAACGCGACAACCTGGCTCCATGCGTCCAGATCGCTGTTTCCCGCCCGGAAAATCGGCCATGAAACGGTGAGAGTGACAACCAGGTTTACGAGCGTGAACGGCATTATGCCGGTGAAGAAAGCAACCGACGGCCTGAAGGAAAAGCGTTGCAGCGTTTTCATGGAATAACTATATCCAAGAGAGCGTGTGCGAGGCAATCAAGAAAATGTGTGAGAGCTCTTCAAAAGCACGCTCACGCCCAGATACAGAAACATCATGAGCGCAAAGCCCGCTATTCCAAGCCACGCCGCCGGGCGGCCCGACCATCCGCGCACGAGACGGCCATGCAGGTAAAGGCTGTAGTACAGCCAGAGGATTGTTGTCCATAGTTCTTTGGGCGTCCAGAGCCAGTAGGTTCCCCAGGCGTACTGCGCCCAGATTCCGCCGAAAACCATCGACAGCGAAAACAGGCTGTAGCCGGTAAGGATTGTGGAATACTGAACGCGCTCATCGCCCATGTCGCCGGTTTTCAGGTAGATCAGCCCAAGCCCCATGCCGAGCGTGAAAAGCGCGTAGCTTATGAACGACAGCGCAACGTGCAGTTCAAACCAGTAGGTGTTCAGCACGGGCGGAAGCGGTGAATCTACCTTTTGCGAGAATATACCCACCAGAACCAGAGTGATAACAATCGGAAGCACCCGGATCGAAAGACCGGCGATCTTCCTGCGCCATTCAACTATCAGCGCAAACGCCGCGGCGCAGAATGCGTAGAAAAGCACGGTGTCATGCACGCCCATCAGCGGCAGGCGGCCAAGCGAGACGCCGCGCCACAAAATATATCCGCCGTGCAGCGTCAGCGCGGCAACGGCGAATATTGAGCGGAGAATGCCTCCCTGCCCAAATGCGCTGTAAAGCCTTAGCGCGTAGGCTGCCAGTATGGCTGCCAGTATCACCTTGTCGGTCATGGCAAGCCTCTAGCTCTCGCCCATCACTCCATGAACCATGCGAACCTGACGCCGCGTTTTGGCGGCCAGTTCCTTGTTATGCGTAACGATGATGAACGTCACGCCCTTTTCGCTGTTGAAACGGTGGAAAAGCTGAAATATGTCGGCCTCGGTCTCCTCGTCGAGGTCGCCGGTAGGCTCGTCGGCAAGCACGATTTCAGGGTCGTTGATGAAGGCGCGCGCAATTGCCACGCGCCTCTGCTGACCGCCGGAAAGCTGCGATGGGTAATTGTTGATCTTGTCGCCAAGCCCGACCATGCCAAGAAGCTCTTCCGCCTTCGCCGCCACGTTTCCATCCCACTTGCCGAATGCTGTGGGCAGCATCACGTTTTCAAGCGCGGTGAGCGTGGGGATGAGGCTTGCAAACTGGAACACGAAATTAATGCGGCGGTTGCGGAAGGCCGAAAGCTCGTCGTCGCTTATAGACCAGAGATCGGTTCCTCCGATCACCACCGTACCGGAATCGGGCCGCGTCAGGCCGCCGATCAGGCTTAGAAGCGTTGTCTTTCCGCTTCCGGAATGCCCGACGATCGACATCAGCTCGCCCTTGCCTATGCTCAGGCTTACGTTGTCAACCGCCTTGAATATCTCGCTCCCGGCCCTGTAAGTTTTGGTTATCCCTTTTATCTCTATCATGAAAACTCCTTACTCCATATAAACCCTCCCCTTCAGGGGAGGGCGAAGTTAATCCCCTTTTCGAATCGCCTCGAACGGCTCCATGCGCGAGCTTCGCGCAGCCGGATACAGCGCCGCCGCGATTCCGGTGAGAAACGCAAGCGCAAGGCTTACCGCTATAAGCAGCGCAAACCGCGACGGCTCCGGCCAGAGATACGGGATATGAAGCGATGCCCGGATGAGATTCTTGAAGCTGAACAGCAAAACGCCGCCCGCCGCAATTCCGACAACACCGCCCAATGCCGACAGCGCCGCAGCTTCAAGCATGATCAGGCCGAATACCGTGTTTCTTCGCGCGCCCATCGCCCGAAGCAGGCCGATTTCGCGCTGACGCTCGTTCACGATCATCGAAAAGATCACGCCGATCATCAATAGCGCCATTATCCAGAGCACGACACTCACCATGAGAATGCTCTTGAGCAGCACGAAAAGCTGCTTGCGCACCGACGAGATAACCTCCTCGGAAACGACCGATTTCACGCCCTTGATCGCGTTTTCGATATAGATTGCCGCCTGAGCCGGTTGATAAGCCGGATCCACCTGCACGAGCACGGCTGATATCCTGTCTTCCGCAATGGCAAGCGGTTTTTTCGATTTGGTGGCCGATTCGCTTATCATGCGCCGGGCCGACTGCATCGGCATGAAAACCGAATTATCGATAAAGCGCATTCCGGTCGATTCGAGCTTGCCCGCCACGGTGAAGCTGTTGCCGTAGAACTTCATCCTCTGGCCGGTTTCGCGCGCAACTTCATGTCCCACGAGGATTTCGTTCGAGGCAAGCTCCCGGTTAAGGCGCTCCTTGAGCCATGGCGTTATGGTGAAATCCGTTGCCGGATCGAAGCCGATGAGGCGCAGATCGGCGATGTCGCAACAATCGAACGTGGCCGATTCGATGAATATCTGCGGCGAAACCGCAGCCACGCCCTTGCTCCGTCTCACACTGTCCATCACGCCCGACGGCATGTAGAATGTTGCTACATCACCGGCAAGAAGCGCGGCGCGGGCCTTCAACTCCGCATCGGATGGAACGACCATTACGTCGGCCCCAAGCCGGGCTGTACCGCGCATGATACTGAGTTCGACCGATTCCATGACGGTGGTGATCGAAAACAGGGTACCCGCAACAACCGCAACGCTCAAGGCTATTGCGACGCTGCGGAAGAACTTGCGTTTCAGGTTTCTTTTGGCTATCCCGAATATCGATATGTGCAAGGCGTTGAACTCCAAGAGATATTTTACTGCTTATGTCCTCAAAAAAAACAGCCGGGCGATTGGCACCCGGCTGTAAATGCACATTTGCATATTTGATACTAGCAGCCCTCGGCGGCCTTGGCAGCCTTGAGAGTTACCTTGTCGGCAACGTTCTTGCCGCCGGCCTCGTGATAGTCCACGGTGGCCTTGCTGCCCTTCTTCGCCTTCTTGGCGTCGTCGGCGCTGACCGAGATCACAACATCCTTGCCGCCCTTGTCGTGAACGGTAATCGTGCTGGCAGCCTCGTCAACCGCAACAACCTTGCCGCTGGCCTTCATGCCTGCCGCAAGCGCCATTCCGCTCATTCCAAGCACCATGGCCAATGCGATAACAAATGATATCCACTTTTTCATTCCTGTTTCACCTCCTCTCCTGGTAATCCTTAAATCAGGGGCAATACCCTGCATTCATAAAGATACAACAAGATTATTCCAGATCCTGCATCGGCTTGATGAACAGGAAGTACACCATCGTCCAGTTGCCAAGTATTATGAATATCGTGGAGACGATGCTCGACATCGCGAGCGTCGAAAAGCCGGTGAGGCTGTGGCCGACGTTGCATCCGCCGCCAAGCACCGCGCCGAAGCCCATCAGAAGGCCTCCGCCGAAAACCTTCACCATCGTCTGGGCGTCCGGCACAACCCACTTGAACTCCTTCATGCTGCGCGCACTGAAATAGGCTCCGATCGGAGTGCCTAACACAAGGAATGCGCTCCATGTGGGCGGCCACTGCTTTTCGGGAAGCGAGATATTCTGCTCGCTGAGGAGATCGACAACCTCCTCGCTGTAAAGCGCGTCCGGAATCAGGTTGGCGTTAAGGATCGAGCGGAAAAGCTCAGCCGTGGGGCCGGTGTAGGAAACGCCGCGCGCGCCGCCGCCCCAAACCTCGGAGGCCCACCACGCCGCGATGATTACAAGACCCATGAGGAGTCCGGTCACATGCGGGGGAAAGCCCTTCTTCGGGCGGGCGAACTTCTCCTTGAATATGAATGGAAGCGCCACAGCCGCCAGAATGGCGATCACGATCCATTTCATCGGGATGCCGAAGACATCGTGAACCCCGAACATGTTAAACAGCGATAGCTGCTCCGTGATGTCGCCGCCTGTCACGAACTTGCCGTCGTCGTCAAGGCCCACGCGATAGCTTCTGAGCGCATTGACCAGCGGGCTCAATATGCCGGCCTGCGAAGCCAAAATCGCGATCATGAAGCCCAGCACGCTGAAGAAGGCCGAAACCAGGCCCTCGCCCACGCGAAACCAGATGCCCGATCCGCAGCCGCCCGCGATGACGATGCCCATTCCGAACAGGTAGCCGCCCAGAATGTTGCCGACCGGCGCGAATACCTGCCGCCGCAATGCCTGAATCTGGCCGATGTCCTCAAGAAAATTAGCCCCAACCATCGCCACAAGAAGCGCGATCATTGCAGCCTTCAGAAACGTGTAGTCCTGAATGAAAATCGTGTCCCTGAACGCAGAGTTCATGCAGAACCGTCCGCGCTGCAGAACCACTCCAGCCGCCATGCCGATAAGAAGCCCGGATACCACAGTCATTAACATAGTGTCAGCCGCCCCTCCTTCGAGAGAGTTTTTTTACATCACCAGGTGAAAACCCTGTTGTGCGACTCAATGAGCCGCACTATTTCGTCGTATGAAACATCCGGTCTGAAAAGCTCCCTCACCGTAACATCGTGCAGCCTGCGATGTTCCTCAATAATTGCCGTCACGGTTGCAGACGGCGGATCATTGAGAAGGTGAAGAATCGTCATCCCGGTTAAAACGCAAGCGCATGATCGTACTCCAGAAGCCTGCAGGCCAAAACATCGGTCGGAAGATATTCAAAACCGTCCGGTTTGTCCATCTCCTTGATATTGGTGAATACCTTAAGTCCAAGCTCCCGAATCATCTCAAAGGGCGCTGATGCCGCTCCGGAAATATCGAGCTGCCTGTCCAGAAGGAAAATATCCACGTTTTCGTTCAGGATCGTGATGCCGCCCGCAACCCGGAGAGCCTCGGCCTGATCATTCATGACCAGCATGGCTATTTTCTTTTCTGCCTGATCATTCATGCCTGATCATTTATGATTGCGCCATGCGCATGATTGTGCCATGCGCTAGAAGCAGACCACCCTGTCCGCCCGCTGAATCATGGACGCATTGTTGTACTGGCTTCCGCGCGCAATGCCGTCGGGGATAGCGTCTGCAACGCCAAGCTCCCTGGCGCTGTGATGACATAGACCCAGATCAACTTCCGGCAGTCCGCTCAAGACATGTATTCTTTCGTCGAGGCAGAGGCGAACACCTGAGGCGGTCATGAATATGGATACATGGTGGCCGCTGCCTGACGCTGCCCGCGCCAAACCCGCCACCCTGTCGGGAAACCTGTCAGTCTTTGCTATGATGCCCAGCACCATTTCGCGGCTGCACTCTTTCGTACGGAGATTATCGCGTCCCGAAACAACGCGTTTCCAAGGACAGAAAACGGCACGTATGTTTAACACAGGGCGAAAAAATAAGTCAATTCATTTTTTCTGCACTCCGCAACCGGCATGAAAAAAGCGGCGTTTTGCGCCGCTTTTAGTTGTCTGCTCCACCATTTTCCCTCCCCCTCTCTTTCTCCCCTCTCCTTCAGGAGAGGGGCCGGGGGTGAGGTTGAAAACCGAATCGTGAGGCTAGAAATCGAATCCGACCGCTACGAACGGCCCCTGGCTCTTGACCGTCGCCTTCTTGCTGCTTCCGTCCTTCACCTGCATGTCGATGTAGCGGTAGCCAACCGCGCCGTAGAAAAACGGTAGCGGGCTCACCTTCACCTGCCCGGTTACATCGTAGAAATGATTGTCGCCGTAGGCGATGCCCATGGCGTCGACCTCGCCGGTGACAAGCGGCACGTTCACGCGGACAACCGCCTTCAGCATCGGAACCGGAGCCTTGAAGTCGGCTGTCTGGCTGTTTACGCTGACAGTTCCATCAAGAAATTTGGCGTTTACGCCAAGCTCTATCTCGGCCACTGCGGCGTCGATAAGCGTCATTGTCCAGCCGACATCGTACATCTTCAGGTCAACTTTGGACGAAACATTGCCGCTTGCGTTGAATGTCTGATCACCGAAGGTGATGCTCTTCGTAAGCGTATGGTCGCCCTCGTACTTGACCGGGGTGTATGCGGCGTAGAGATTGCCAAGCATCATGACATGCAGACGTCCGCGCACGAACATCGAAATCTCGTCGTCCTTCAGTCCGAGGTCATCCTCCAGATTGATCGAGTCGCCCTTGTATTTTGCCTCGCCGGAGAGGCCGGATTTCAGCCCGCCAACCTCAAGATCGATATCGACCGGGCCGAGCGCGAAGGCTGGAGCCGAAATAAGCACAGACAGAAATAAAGCCGCGATAATCCTTAACCGCATAAATTCCTCCTTGTCAGGAAAATATCTGATATGTAACGCGCATATGGCGTGCAACCATTATAGCCCCGCGAAGCATTTCACGGAAGCTAAATTATTTGCATCCTTATTTGTTATATCCGGCGCTGGCGGCTGCCTCGTCGAAAAAACGGTACGCCTCCTCGCGAATCCGGTCGAGGTTCTCCTTTATGAGATCGACATGCGCGTCAAGTTCGCTTCTGTCCATGCAGAACGGGCTCAGGAGCAGATAATCGCCCCTGCCGCCCACAGTGTTCTTGTTCAGAAAAATCCTTACGCCCGGCGGAAACGCCGCGTCTTCCTCCATCGGACGTATTTTCAGCAGATCAAGTGCCATTGCAAAATACTCCTTGTGATTTACATGGTTCCACCCCTCCCTTTCTCCCCTCTCCTTCAGGAGAGGGGCCGGGGGTGAGGTCTCACGCGCATTTCGTGAAGCCGCAGCTTCTGCAGACGGCGCAGCCGCCCTCGTGCTCAACCGCGCCGCCGCACTCCGGACACGCGCCCTGGCGCATGACCTGATGCTCGCCGTCGTTATGCGGCGGCAACTGTGAATGCGTATCCGTTTTTGTAACAGGAGCCGCGCGCCTTCCGTTTAAAAAACCTTCGATTGCCGAGGCAATGGCATCGGAGCAGGAAAGTATGCGCCCGCCCTCGCCCCATGCCGGGCTGTGGCAGCTTATTCCCTTAAGCTGCTTGACGATCTCCGCCGGATCGACGTTCGACCGGAACGCCATCGAGACGAGCCGTCCGATGGCCTCGGCCTGGCTTGCCGCGCATCCGCCGGCCTTGCCCATCTGCGTGAATATCTCAAACGGATTGCCGTTTTCATCCGCGTTTATGGTCACATAGAGATTGCCGCAGCCGGTTTTAAGAAGCCGGGTTTCGCCCCGCATCACATCGGGCCGCTTTTTGGGCATGATCTTGCCGCTTGCGGTTGTTTCGGGCTGTGCCAATTCCTTGTCCGCCGTTTGGCTCGACGAACCGGTGGAAAGAACCTGATCCTCGCGAGAGCCGTCGCGATAGACCGTCACTCCCTTGCATCCAAGCGTGTAGGCCAGGCGGTAGACCTCCTCGACGTCGGCCTTTGTGGCGTGGTTCGGGAAGTTCACCGTTTTCGACACCGCGTTGTCGGTGAACTTCTGGAACGCCGCCTGCATCTTGATATGGTCAAGCGGCGATATGTCGTGCGCCGTCACAAAAACGGCCTTCACGTCATCCGGAACCTCGTCCATGTGGGCAACGCTTCCGGTTTCGGATATTTTCTCGATCAACTCCCGCGACCAGAAACCGCGCTCCTTCGCGATTCGCTCGAAATACGGGTTCACCTCGACAAGCTTCGTTCCCTCAAGCACGTTTCGCACGAACGAGACCGCAAACAGCGGCTCCACGCCGCTTGAGCATCCGGCAATTATCGATAACGTGCCGGTTGGGGCGATGGTAGTGATCGTGGCGTTTCTCATGCGGCGTTCGCCCGCGAATATGCTAAGTTCATGATTCGGAAAATCGCCGCGCATGTTGGCAAGTTCCTCGGAGGCGTTCTTGCCCTCTGCCTGAATAACGTTCATGACGTCTCCGGCAAGGCTGAACGCCGATTCCGAACTGTAAGGAATGCCGAGCTGTATCAGCATGTCGGCCCATCCCATAACTCCAAGGCCGATCTTGCGGTTCGACTTGGTTGTCTCCTCGATTTCCTTGAGCGGATAGCGGTTGATCTCGATCACGTTGTCCAGAAAATGCACTGCGTCGCGCGTGACGGCCTTCAGCTTGTCCCAGTCAACAGCGCCGTCTTTCACCATGAGGGCAAGATTGATCGAGCCCAGATTGCACGATTCGTAGGGCAGAAGCGGCTGCTCGCCGCACGGATTGGTGGATTCGATTTCGCCTACGGCAGGAGTGGGATTGCCCGCGTTAATCCGGTCGAGGAAAACGATGCCGGGCTCGCCGTTCTGCCATGCGTGCGAGACGATCAGGTCGAACACCTTGCGCGCGCTTTCACGGCGCACCACGTTTCCGCCGTGCGGGTTAAGAATGTCGTATTCCTCGCCGGCCTCAACCGCGCGCATGAATGCCTCGGTGATTCCAACGGAAATATTGAAATTATTCAGGCGGTTGTTGACGTCCTTCGCCCTTATGAAGTCGATTATGTCCGGATGATCCACCCGAAGAAGGCCCATGTTGGCCCCGCGGCGGGTTCCGCCCTGCTTGATGGTCTCGGTCGCCACATCGAAAACGGTCATGAACGAGATCGGCCCGGACGATATGCCCTTGGTCGAGCCCACGACGTCTCCGGTTGGGCGAAGCCGCGAAAAGCTGAATCCGGTTCCACCGCCGGATTTGTGTATCATCGCGGCGTTTTTAACCGCGTCGAATATGGAATCCATCGAATCGCCAACCGGCAGCACAAAACAGGCCGAAAGCTGGCCGAGCCTTCTGCCCGCGTTCATCAAGGTGGGGCTGTTTGGCAGGAAACCGGTGGTTGAAATCATATCGAAAAAGCGGTCTTCGAGGGCCTGAACCTCGCCCAGCGGGCGGTCGAAGTTGAGGTCGGCGCGGGCTATTGTGCGCGCCACGCGCTTGAAAAGATCGAGCGGGGTTTCCTGAACCTTCCCCTCCCTGTCGCGCTTCAGATAGCGCTTCTCCAGCACCTTTATCGCATTTCCAGTTAGTCCGAGATTGGCAGGCATGGCACTGTTCATTCTTCCCCTCGCAAGGTTTGATATGGGCTATCTAGATGGCCTGGGCTATGAAACCACAATATGTTGTGTGTGTCAAGCTTTTTTCGGGGGTGTCATAAAATTATACGCATCCCATTGATTCTCCGGCATTTTCGCTGTGGACAGATTGTGGGAAGGTTGTGGAGGGTTCAGGAGGGGGCTGTTCATTGACTCCGGCTCCGGCTTTCGTTCATAGTTTCAGATGCCGTATGAGAGTGCGAGAGTGGCGGAACTGGCAGACGCACCAGACTTAGGATCTGGCGGCTAACACCGTGGGGGTTCGAGTCCCCCCCCTCGCACCATCTCCTCAACTGTTATGAATCTCGGCAAGCGCGGCGAGGACTTCGCCAGAACATACCTGCAGCGGCGGGGATACCGTATCGTTGAATCGAACTTCACCACGCCGGCGGGCGAGATCGACATTATCGCCCGCGACGGCGAGACGCTGGTGTTCGTGGAGGTTAAAACGCGCGAAAGCCTGCGTTACGGCCATCCGTTCGAGTCTGTAACCATCCGTAAAAGAAGAAAAATGGCTTCAGCCGCGCTTTTCTATCTCAAGCGCTTCAATCCGCTTCCGCCATGCCGCTTCGATGTTGTGAGCATCGCCGACGCCGATGGCGATTTCGAGGCGGAACTCATCCGCGACGCGTTCGAAGTGTAGCCCTGTATCGTGAATATATCGATCATAATTCCGGTTTTGAACGAAGAGAAGATCATCGCCGAAACACTGGCCGAGGCATCGCGGCACAACGTATGCGAAATCATCGTTGTGGACGGCGGAAGCGTTGACCGGACGCGCAAAATCGTTCAGGAATATTCCTCGCGCGGCATCGCGCCGCCGGTGAAGCTCGTTATGTCGCCGCGCGGGCGGGCCGGCCAGATGAACGCCGGAGCCGGCGCGGCGCAAGGCGATATTTTTGTCTTTCTTCATGCCGACTGCCGACTTCCGGCTGACGCGATTCAGGCCATGCGCGCTGTCATAGAGCGTGGCTGCGCGCCCGCCGGTGCATTCGACCTGCGTATCGATTCGCCGCTGCCGCGCTACCGGATCATTTCATGGTGGGCAAATGCCCGCTCGCGCGCAACCGGCATAGCTTACGGCGATCAGGCCATGTTCATGACAAAAAGCGTGTTCGGGCGCATCGGCGGATTCGCCGACATTCCGCTGATGGAAGACATCGAACTCAGCGGCAGATTAAAGAAACTCGGCGGAATCGCGTTTGTAAACAAGCCGGTTCTGGCGTCCGCCCGCCGGTTTGCAAGCAGGGGCGTCGTCCGCACGGTTCTTGAAGACTGGCTGCGCGCCTTGCGATACACGCTTTTCGATGCCGATCCGGCCCTGCTTGCTGCCAACTATCCGGATGAACGATAGCGGCACGAAACCGGCGCTCGTCATATTCACGAAAGAGCCGAAGCCGGGGCTTGTGAAAACGCGGTTCATGCCAACATTGACCGCCGATGAGTGCGCGGGCTTGCAGGAGGGGTTCATCGCCGACGTTCTCGACAAATTCGCGGGCCGCGACGATATTGCCGTTTCGATCTGTTTTACGCCCGATAATTCACGATATTTCGAGCTATTCGGCCTTCCGGCATTCCCGCAGGGCGACGGCGATATTGGCGGGCGGATGTTCCGGGCGCTTCACCGCGTCATGTCGTTCGGCGCGGAAAAAGCGGTTCTGATCGGAACCGACATGCCGCATATCGATTCCGGCGCAATTGACGACGCGCTTGCCGCGCTCGACAGCGCCGATGTGGTTTTCGGCCCGGCGGATGACGGCGGCTATTATCTGGTGGGAATCAAAAAACCGGCATGTAGCGCAATATTTACCGGAGTTGAGTGGTCAACGCCGCATGTTTTGGCGCAGTCCGAAGATGCGGCGCGGGCGGCTGGGCTTGCAACCGCCCGCATTCAGCCGGGATTCGACATCGACACCCCCGAAGACCTGGCGCGGCTGATGGCGTCGGGCAAGGTTCCGGCGCACACGGCGGAGGCTGTTTCCGGTTTCGCAAGCAGATTGCGGTAAACGGTTTTCCCTTATCTCCCCGTGTGTTTGGAGGCGATCATGTCCGCAACACATCGGTTAGTTCACTATTTTCATTGCTTACGGAAAAGGCTGACGGATATAATTCTCATTGCAATGCGTGAAACCGGATGAGGGAAAAACGGCAATCTTCAACATCGTTTTGTCCGGAATCACGGAATGTTTCAGAAAAAATACCTGTTGGCAACCGGGAGGCTCTCCTGTCAATGAATAACCGCTTTTTCGAACAGCCGATCCTTAATTCCCCATACGGGTATCCGCTTCGCCATTGGGAGCTTGATTCATCAGGGCAGCCGACCCAGCAGATCATCGAAAAACGCCGCCGGGCTGAATTCATCACGCCAATACCCAAGCCGAAGAAGCGCAAGGTTGCCGCTGAACAGCCGCGTTTCGTCTTTGATGAAGGTTTGGGGCTTTCAACAGAGGGGCAGCAGTATGATGCCACTTCCATCATAAATGAACTGCGTCAACACGTTGATCAGTGGCGCAGCCTCAAAAATCCGAAAGACTGGCATGTTTCTCCGGAAACAGAGCGATTGCTAAAGCATTGGCGACATCATCAGTTCAATGGCATCCGTCCGTTTTTTTGTCAGATCGAGGCTGTTGAAACCGCCATCTGGCTTACCGAAGTTGCCCCAAATGTCGATAAACACAAGAAACGCTTCCTTGAGCATCTGGCCAACGCAAACAACGACGCCAACCCGGAGTTGATGCGTCTGGCGCTGAAACTTGCTACCGGCGCGGGCAAAACCACGGTCATGGCGATGCTGATTGCGTGGCAAACCATAAATGCGGTGCGTCGGCCAACCAGCAAGCGGTTTACGCGGGGATTTCTGGTCGTCACCCCCGGTTTGACCATCCGCGACAGGCTTCGGGTGCTTCAGCCCAACGATCCTGACAGCTACTACCAAAGCCGGGAGCTTATACCAGGCGACATGCTGGATGAACTGCAAAAGGCAAAAATCGTCATAACCAATTACCATGCCTTCAAGCTGCGCGAACGGATGGAGTTGTCAAAGGGTGGCCGCCTGTTGCTGCAAGGGCGCGGCGGCGGGGAGCTTGACACACTGGAAACCGAAGGGCAGATGATTCAGCGGGTGATGCCCGGCCTGATGGGGTTGAAGAACATCATGGTGTTGAACGACGAGGCGCACCATTGCTACCGTGAGAAACCAAACCATAACGCCAAAGATGAGAACCTGACCGGCGACGAGAAGAAGGAAGCCGAAAAGAACAACGAAGCGGCCCGGCTCTGGATTTCAGGCATTGAAATCGTAAACCGGACGCTTGGGCTTGCTCGCGTAATCGACTTGTCGGCAACCCCGTTTTTCCTGAGCGGCTCCGGCTATGCCGAAGGAACTCTGTTCCCCTGGACAATGAGCGACTTTTCGCTTATGGACGCCATCGAATGCGGCATCGTAAAGCTCCCGCGCGTGCCGGTGGCCGACAACATCCCCGGCGGCGAAATGCCGATGTTTCGCAACCTCTGGGAACACATTCGTACAAAGATGCCGAAAAAGGGGCGCGGGAAGACCGAGGCCCTGAACCCGCTTGACCTGCCGCCACAATTGCAAACCGCACTGGAAGCGCTCTATGGGCATTACGAAAAAACTTACAACCTTTGGCAGCAGAGTGGAATTAAGGTGCCGCCATGTTTCATTATTGTCTGCAATAACACCTCCACCTCCAAGCTGGTGTACGATTATATCTCCGGGTTTCAACGGCAGAACAAGGACGGCACAAGCCAGCTCGAATTTGGCCGTTTGCCGTTGTTCCGCAATACCGATGAACACGGCAATCCGCTTGCTCGTCCAAACACACTACTCATTGACAGCGAGCAACTCGAATCCGGTGAAGCGCTCGACGATAGCTTCCGCAGCATGGCTGCTGATGAGATTGAACGCTTCCGCCGCGAGATCGTAGAACGCGGGGGAAAGCTCGCCGATGAAATGCAACAAGGGAAACAACTCGATGACGTGACTCTTCTCCGCGAGGTTATGAATACAGTGGGCAAGCCCGGCCAGTTGGGCGGAGCGATACGCTGCGTCGTCTCTGTCTCCATGCTTACCGAGGGTTGGGATGCCAGCACCGTGACACATGTCTTGGGCGTTCGCGCCTTCGGCACTCAGCTTCTGTGCGAGCAGGTCATTGGCCGGGCGCTTCGCCGCCAGTCTTACGATCTGAATGAGGAAGGGCTGTTCAACGTGGAATATGCCGATGTGCTGGGTATTCCCTTCGACTTCACCGCGAAGCCGGTGATAGCGCCGCCTCAGCCTCCGCGCGAGACCATTCAAGTCAAGGCTGTTCGACCTGATCGAGATCCACTCGAAATTCGCTTTCCCCGCGTTGCAGGCTATCGCGTCGAACTTCCAGAGGAACGGCTGAGCGCAAAGTTCAACGATGACTCTGTGATGGAGTTGACCCCCGACCTGGTTGGTGCAACAGAGACCAGAAATTCCGGGATCATTGGTGCATCGGTTGATCTTAACCTCGTTCATACGGGAGATATAAGACACTCACAGGTTGTCTATGAATTAACTTCACACCTTCTTTTGACAAGGTGGCGTGATGCTAACGGAGAACCACAGCTTCATCTATTCGGACAGATAAAGCGCATTGCCAGACAATGGCTTGATAACTACCTTGTTTGCACGGGGAAAACATATCCGGCCCAGCTTAAATACAAGATGCTTGCTGACATGGCCTGCGAGCGTATTATGGCGGGAATCAACCGTGAACATATCGGCGGAAGCCCCATTAAGGCGGTACTCGATCCCTACAATCCCGTCGGCTCCACCATCCATGTGAATTTTAACACATCCAAAAAGGATCGATGGGAGACTGACGCCCGCCGCTGTCAGATCAACTGGATTATCCTCGACAGCGATTGGGAAGCCGAATTCTGCCGGGTGGCCGAAGCGCACCCCAAAGTGAAAGCCTACGTCAAAAATCACAATCTTGGCCTTGAGGTTCCATACCGTTACGGCTCGGAAACGCGGAAATACATCCCCGACTTCATCGTTCTGGTTGACGACGGACATGGCGAAGATGACCCGCTGCGCCTGATCGTCGAGATCAAGGGCTACCGCCGCGAGGACGCCAAGGAGAAAAAGGCCACCATGGAAACCTACTGGGTTCCCGGCGTTAATAACCTGAAAAGCTATGGCCGATGGGCCTTTGCCGAGTTTACCGAGGTTTACCGCATGGAGTCCGACTTCGATGCCAAGGTAGCGGCGGAGTTTGACAAGATGATCGGAAATATCGTGAAGGGGGAATGGGGAGAGTTGCGATGAAACCTGTAATGCATACTGTTTTGCCCTGTTGTATACATGAAGCAGGCAATATGTATAGAAAACGTCTCTTTTCTATGCATATTGTTCAAGAAGGAGGGGGGTAATGACCACCATGCAGCCGTTGGAACAACTGCCGACCGAGCGCTTCGATACCCCAGCCATCCTCAAAAAGCTGACATTAGCCAGCCGCAAACTGGCCGAACTCAAAGGGGTGGCCGCTTCAATCCCCAATCAGGGCGTTCTCATCAGCACACTTGGTATGCAGGAGGCCAAGGACAGTTCCGCTATCGAGAACATCGTCACCACCCATGATGAGCTGTTTCAGGATGATCTCTTTCCCGAAAACCTGGCCAGCCCGTCCGCCAAGGAGGTGCTGCGCTACCGTCAGGCTCTGCGGGTAGGGTATGAACAGGTTCGCCGAAGTGGACTGCTCACCGCCAACCACATCATCCAGATACAGGCCGAACTGGAACAGAACAACGCCGGATTCCGCAAGCTGCCAGGCACTGCGCTAAAAAATGGCGCCGGTCAGACGGTTTATACACCGCCGCAGGAACCGGAAGCCATAGTCGCACTCATGCGTGATCTGGAACGCTTCATGAACGATAGCGAGCTATTCGCAGCCGACCCTCTCATCAAAATGGCGCTTATCCATCACCAGTTTGAAAGCATTCACCCGTTCTACGATGGCAATGGCCGCACCGGGCGCATTATAAACGTCCTCTATCTGGTCAAGGAAGGCCTGCTCGACATTCCCGTGCTCTACCTCAGCCGCTACATCGTCCGCACCAAGCCGGACTATTACCGCCTGCTGCAATCGGTGCGTGAACAGAACACTTGGGAAGAGTGGGCGCTTTACATGCTCACAGCCATAGAGTCCACCGCCACCGATACCATAGAAACCATTCATGCCATCAAGGCAGCGTTGATGGATGCCAAGCACCGCATCCGTGCGCAATACAAATTTTACAGTCAGGATTTGATCAACAACCTCTTTACCCACCCCTACACCAAAATCGAGTTTGTCGAACGTGATCTCAAAGTTTCGCGGCTAACCGCCACCAAGTATCTCGACACCTTGACACAGGGCGGCTTTCTCCAAAAGCAGAAAAAGGGGCGCACAAACTACTACATCAACCTCGCGCTGAATGCGATTTTGACCAAGGAATCCATGATGGAAGGCAGTCGATAGCATGGCCAACAGACCAATTACCCCACTCACCGTCGAAACCCTCACCCACGAGGACGCGACACGCAAGAACATTCCCACCGCCGAGCATCAGTCGATAATGCACGATGCGGACAAAAGCCCGGTGCGAGTTGCCTACGAACGCCGCAACCGCGACCTCGACCCACAGCTCGTCTGGCGCGGCAAGGACGAAAAGGATTGGTCTGATCTGGTAGTCCATGCCCCGCCTCTCTACATTCAGGAGAAGGTTCACCCCAAGGTGTTGATCGATGACCTGTTGCGTCAAACCCGTGAGGAAAAGAGCAGGCAGGTTCAGCCTGACCTCTTCGCCGACTTCAACGGGCTCCCAAGCGAGAGCGCCAAGACCGAGTTTTACCAGCACGACGCCCATTGGGCCAACCGCATGATCCTTGGCGACAGCCTCCAGGTCATGGCATCGCTGGCCGAGCGCGAAGGTCTGCGCGGCAAGGTGCAGTGCATCTACTTTGATCCGCCCTACGGCATCAAGTTCAACTCCAACTTTCAGTGGAGCACCACCAGCCGCGACGTGAAGGATGGCAACGTCGGCCACATCACCCGCGAGCCGGAACAGGTCAAGGCGTTCCGCGATACTTGGCGGGATGGGATTCATTCGTATCTGACTTATCTGCGTGACCGTCTTACTGTGGCACGGGATTTATTGACGGATTCCGGGTCGATCTTTGTGCAGATTGGGGATGAGAATGTTCATCGGGTGAGGGCGGTGATGGATGAGGTGTTTGGGGAGGAGAATTTTGTGTCAGAAATCTCATTCGAGAAAACGAGCA
Source organism: Nitrospirota bacterium (assembly GCA_016212095.1). GTDB lineage: Bacteria > Nitrospirota > Thermodesulfovibrionia > SZUA-242 > SZUA-242 > JACRHH01. Next base: position 18,380 of record JACRHH010000018.1, on the reverse strand, counting down.
GCACCTCGACAGAAGGCCTTGCTTCGATTAGTGATTACATCCTTTGGTTTGCCAAAGATCGTGCGGCACTCAAATTTAGACCACCATTTCGACTCAAAGTCCTAGGCGAAGCGGGAACTACCCAATACACTTGGTTTGATGAAGGCGATGGCGTAGATCGACGGCTTAATTCTAGTGAGATAGAAGGAAACGGCGGCAACATAGATAAGACGAAAGTTTTTGCTTGTGACAACTTGACCAGCCAGCGACCAGCACAAGGAACCGACGTCACGTCTTTTATCTACAACGGTGTAGCTTTTTCTCCTGGCAAGGGCACGTTTAAGACCGATGCCAAGGGCCTGACGCAGCTTGCGAAAACTGGGCGTTTAAGGCCAATTGGCAAATCTCTCATGTACAAACGATTTTTGAAAGACTTCGAAGTTGTTCCAATTGCAAACTATTGGAACGACGTAAAGATGACCGGATTTTCCGAGGACAAGACATACGTTGTTCAAACAGGCCAGAAGGTCATTGCGCGCTGCATTCTTTTGGCGACCGACCCCGGCGACTTGGTTCTCGACCCAACCTGCGGTTCAGGCACTACTGCTTATGTAGCTGAACAGTGGGGCCGCCGCTGGATCACCATCGACACCTCGCGCGTTGCTTTGGCGCTGGCCCGTGCCCGGATCATGGGAGCGCGCTACCCTTTCTATCTGCTGGCTGACTCGCCCGACGGCCAACGCAAGGAAGCCGAGATCACCCGAACCTTGCCGTCGACCCAGCCCACTCGTGGCGACATCCGGCAGGGCTTTGTTTATGAGCGCGTGCCGCACATCACCCTAAAATCCATCGCCAACAACGCCGAAATCGACGTTATCTGGGAAAAGTTCCAACAGACGCTGGAGCCATTGCGCCAGCAGCTTAACCAGTCACTCGGTAAAAATTGGCAGGAGTGGGAAATTCCCCGCGAGGCCGACGAAAAATGGCCGGAGGCGGCGAAGAAGCTGCACGCCGACTGGTGGCGGCAACGCATCGCCCGGCAAAAGGCAATCGACGCATCCATCGCCGCCAAGGCCGAGTTTGAATATCTCTACGATAAACCCTACGACGACAAGAAAAGTGTTCGCGTTGCCGGGCCGTTCACCGTGGAGAGCCTGTTGCCGCACCGGGTTCTGGCTGTGGGAGTGGACGACGAATTGATCGACACCGTGGCGGAACCGAAGGAAGGCTACGGCACGGAGCGGAACTTCGTACAGATGATTCTGGAAAACCTCAAGACAGCCGGGGTTCAACAGGCGCACAAGGAAGATAAAGTCATCTTCACAGCGCTAACCCCTTGGCCGGGCTATCTTATCTGCGCCGAAGGACGCTTTGCGGATGCTGGCGGTGAAAAACGCGCCGCCATCTTCATCGGCCCCGAATTCGGCACAGTCTCCCGCCCCGATCTGGTGGCCGCCGCCCGCGAGGCCGGCGACGCCGGTTTCGACGCGCTGATCACCTGCGCCTTCAACTACGACGCCCATTCGTCGGAATTCAACAAACTTGGCCGCATCCCCGTGCTCAAGGCTCGCATGAACGCCGACCTACACATGGCAGACGACCTCAAGAACACCGGCAAGGGCAACCTCTTCGTCATCTTCGGCGAGCCGGATATTGATATTCTCGATGCCGAAGACGGACAAGTGCGGGTCAAAGTCAACGGCGTGGACGTGTTCCACCCCAACACCGGCGAAGTCCGCAGCGACGGCGCCGAAGGAATAGCCTGCTGGTTCATCGACACAGATTATAATGAAGAAAGCTTCTTCGTCCGCCACGCCTACTTCCTTGGAGCAAACGACCCGTACAAGGCGCTGAAAACCACTCTCAAAGCCGAGATCAACGAAGACGCCTGGGCTACGCTGAATAGCGACACATCGCGACCATTTGAAAAGCCGAAAACCGGGCGGATTGCGGTGAAGGTGATTAATCATTTGGGGGATGAGGTTATGAAGGTGTTTCGGGTGTAACTGGAATTTGAGGCGCATCAACGGTGTGGATGTTCATTGTTTGCAATAGTGTCAACTTGGGTGTAAAGTGTAAACCTCAGTGTAAACCGCTGTAGTGGAGGACTATTATGGGCAAGAAAATGAAAAACGCGCCGGTCTACTTTACTGTGGCACAAGTTCAGTTCAATCCTGTTCTTCAAATGGAGGGGTATTTGCCAACCATTCAGGAACGGATGAGGGCTGCACACTTTCCGGATTTTAAACAGGAAACAATTCAAAAAATCGTCTTGCAATTTGGCTCGCCAAGTGACGGAAGTCAGGCCCCAAAACCGTCATTCATTCCTCAGGCTCGTTGCGTTTTCGGAAATATTAATCGCACCACAGAGTTTGTTCTGGAACATAACGCGCTGGCTCTTCAGACAACCGATTATGACACTTCCGAGACGTTTTTCAAGACGCTGCTGGATGGATTGGGCACTATTCATGACGTTGTGCGACTTGATTTTACCGAGCGTGTTGGGCTGCGTTATTTTGATGCCGTGCTGCCAAAACCCGATGAGTCGTTTTCTGACTACCTTGCACAAGAAGTGTTAGGGCTTTCGCATAAGCTTGACGGCAAACTGGCACATACATACAGTGAAACAGTCACTATTAACGCAAGTGGACAACTTGTATCGCGGGTAATTATTCAAGATGGCCGGGTCGGACTGCCACAGGAAATAATTCCGTTTGCACCGCAGATACATCCACGATTTACCGCGCAGGAAGGCCGTCACGCAATAATTGATTCCGATGCATTTTATGCACAACGCGAGGCCTTCAGCCTTGAAACAATTGCTTCCAGACTGGTTGCGCTTCACGTTGAAATCGAGAAATCGTTTCGGGCAACAGTCACGCAATTTGCCCTTAATTCATGGGAATAACAGGAGATTACAGAATGGAAGCGGGATATTCCAGGCAAGGTGGATGGTTTAATGATCGACCATATTCAACTGGCGCTTCTTCATGTGTATGCAGCTTGTCAAAGGTTGCTTTATTTACGGCTGGATTGCTGGTTGCCCAAGGAACGGGTGCTTTTGCAGACGATCTTGGCCGGTTGCAGCTTCATCGAAATAATGAGTTACTATCATCCGGTTTCATACGTTCTAACGCTGTAAAGGCAGTATCCGCAAGAACACCTGCCGAGGACATGGAGCAAATTCGCAAAGTCCTTTCCCCTGCTATATCCGATCTCGCCAAGGCCTTTAACGTATCACGCCAGACAATTTACAACTGGTTGAGGGGGGAGCAACCCACACCCGAGCATTTAGCCAAGATGAGCGAACTTGCAGTTGCGGCTGACATGTTTGCCGAAGCAGGAATTCCGGTTAATGGGGCTCTATTGAAACGCAAGGTATTCAATGGCAGGAATATTTTCGAGATGATTCAAGATGGTGGATCGGCCCGTGATGCCGCGCAGTTACTCCGCCAGATTGTCGAACAGGAGACAAGTCAAAGAGAACGCCTTGATGCGCGTTTTGCCAACCGTAAAATGTCTCAAAGCTCTGCCGATTCCGATCTGATGGCAGAAAACGACGTGGTGCAGTAGCCGCCATGCCGGAATGGACGAGGGATACGCCATGGCGGCAAGGACATTTGCTTGCAAGTGAATCTGTAGCAGCACTTGGTCTGATACATCCGACACATCCCGGCGATACGGTGGTTATCGTTGCAACTCATCACTGCGATTTAACCCAACTCCCAGATAGGGAACCACATGTAGAGGTAATTGTTGGGTATCGGATTCAGAAACTTAATGGCCTGAATACACATGCGAAATCGCCACGGACGCTCCATTTGGAGTTCGAAGGCAACAAGCCGTTGCTGGCTGAATTTGTTTCCGCAGAAAAACGCAGCATTCTCAAAGAGTCGCTCATAGACTTTACACCAGATAATGATTCCCGGCTTTCTCCTTCGGAACTTGTTACTTTTCAACTTTGGCTGGCATCACGATACCGTCGATCTGCATTCCCGAACGAATTTGAGCGTCGCTTGAGTGCCGCAAAGTTATCAGACAAGATTGCCAAAGCCGTAAAACCGCATGGCAAAATGATTACCGCTGTATTTTTCGATGTTGACGAGGGGCAAGAGATATGCCACGAAGGACTTGATGATGTTTATGTGCTTGACGTAACGCTCCTTCATACGACCGAGCCTGATTTTTATGCTGCGGAAGCCGCCGCCAATCAAGCGCAAGCTGAAATCGAACAAGCTTTCAGGGCAAGGCTGTTTAACGCTGAAACAGGCAACTGGCAGGGAATAGAACTTCGATACGTTGATGTAATTTCCGAGGAAGCCATGAGTTATCGCCAATCGAAGGCGTTGAAGAAGTGGCGTCTGGATCACATCAGCCTCGGTGCCGATCCACAACAGCCAGTATTGGCTGAGTAACTTGCTGCTTGGCTGTCACATGAACTTCCGCATCTCCGACACCTTCACCGACAGCCTCGTCAAACTGACCGGCGACGAGCAGAAGGCCGCAAAGACCACCGCCTTCTATCTGCAACTGAACCCGGCCAGTCCGGGAATGCGGTTCTACCGATGAGTAAATAACTCATTGGGGGGGATGAGGTGATGAAGGTTTTTAGGGTATCATTTTATTGAACAAAATCAGGCGGGTTTAATTTGAGTAAATTTATCAGGTTTATGTTTGTTTTATAAACTTGCTAATTTTGGTATAATTCTTCGATGGATCCCATAACAAACCCTTTTGCTCCTGGTGCGGGTACGCCGCCGCCAGAACTCGCCGGCCGGGATGATGTGCGGGAAACTGTCCGCGTGGCCATCGAACGCGTGCGGCGAGGTCTGCCCACAAAGAGTATCCTGATGGTAGGACTTCGAGGCGTAGGTAAAACAGTATTGCTGGATCGAATGAGAGATGATGCGGAAGGAACCGGCATTCAGACATTGCGGGTAGAGGCTCCTGAAAATCGTTCATTACCGGCACTCCTATCTCCCCAGTTACGCCAGGCACTGCTCAGGCTTTCACGGAATGAGAAAGCCAAGAGTCTTGCCCAGAGGGCGCTCAGGGCACTGGCGGGATTCGCCAAGTCACTCAAAGTGAAATATGAAGACATCGAGGTGGGATTTGACTTTGATCCTGAGCCTGGACTGGCAGACAACGGTGATCTGGAGCATGATCTGCAGGCGTTGCTGGAGGCTGCCGGAGCAGCTGCGCAAGCAGCAGGCACGGCCTTGGTGATCTTTGCTGATGAGTTACAGTATGTAAGGGAGGAAGAGCTCGCGGCCCTCATCACCTCACTGCATCGTACCGCCCAGCGCCGTCTTCCTGTCGTTCTCGTGGGTGCTGGATTACCGCAATTGAGGGGCCGGATGGGTCGAGCGAAATCTTATGCGGAACGGCTGTTCGACTTTCCCGATATCGGGCCGCTTACTCCGGAATCGACAAAACTGGCCATTGCGAAACCGGCGAAAGATCAGGGTGTCGAAGTGACCCCTGAAGCATTAGACCTCATTGTGAAAGAGACGCGCGGCTACCCTTATTTTGTGCAGGAATGGGGCAAGCATTCGTGGGATGCAGCGGAAGCGTCGCCAATCACAGAAGAGGACGTTAAAAACGCGTCAGCCTCCGCCATAGCCGCACTCGATGAAAGTTTCTTTCGTGTAAGGTTTGATAGACTCACCCCCTCAGAGAAAATATACCTCCGTGCGATGGCTGAACTTGGCCCCGGACCGCATCGGTCAGGAGGCATTGCTGAAAAGCTGGGACGTGAAGTAACTTCTCTCGGTCCGACCAGAAGCCAGTTAATCTCCAAAGGCATGGTTTGGAGTCCCCATCATGGCGATACAATATTCACAGTCCCTATGTTCGATGAGTTTATGCATCGAATCATGCCTGGTGACGATTGGATGCAGTAACAATTATTTCAAAATCATCAGTTCGAAAAACGATGACATGAACTTCCGCATCTCCGACACCTTCACCGACAGCCTCGCCAAACTTACCGGCGACGAGCAGAAGGCCACAAAGACCACCGCCTTCGATCTGCAACTTAACCCGGCCAGCTCGGGAATGCGGTTCCACAAGCCCGACAATGCCAGGGATAAAAACTTCTGGTCTGTGCGGGTTTCGAGCGACCTGCGGATAATCGTCCACAAAACCCACGATAAAGTGCCGTCAGAACTCCTGGACGATTTGCGTATGCGAAACGGCGTTATTCCAATTAGCAGATGAATAACCGGGCTTGCGCCCCGGTCAACATTATTATTCCGCCCTTACAGGGCTTGATTCAAATCCGGAAGGCTTCGCATGCAAATCAGAATAACATCCCCCCCTATTTCACCATTCCGGCCTCGGCCTGTTTAGCCACGACAACCAGCACATATCTGTCGGGGTGCAGAAACTTCTTCGCCGCGCGAAGCACATCCTCCTTCGTGACCGCCTCAACCGCCCTGCGGTAGTCGTCAACATAGTTCATTCCAAGGCCGAAGTATTCGACAGACGACAGCAGGTTGGCTATCTTGGCGGAGGTGTCCATGCGAAGCGGGAAGCTGCCGGTTATGTACGCCTTCGCTCCGGCAAGCTCCATGTCGGCCACGGGCTCCGCGCGGATGCGCTCGATCTGGCGCAGCGCTTCGTCAATAGCGGTCTTGGCCGACGCGTTTTTGGTCTGCATGTCCACGGTGAACACGCCGTTATGCTTGCCGGGCGCGAAATGGCTGCCGACGTCGTAGGCAAGGCCCATGTTGTCGCGGATGCTGTCCATCATGCGCGACGAAAATCCGCCGCCGCCAAGGATGTAGTTCATCACTAGCGCCGCGTAGTAGTCGGGATCGTTGCGGGTTGGCCCGGCGTGGCCAAGAATTATATTGGCCTGCGTTATGTCTTTGTCGATGGCGATAACCGACGTTTTGGCAAGCCGCGGCACGGGAGGAAATGCGAGTTTCGCGCCGCGGGCTGTCCAGCCGTTTAAATATTTGTCGATCAGCGCGCCCGCCTCCTGCCTTGTCACGTCGCCCACAACCGCCATCCATGCGTTGTCCGGCGCATACCATGCGCGGTGAAACAACACGATGTCGTCACGCGTTATGGCGTCGAGCGTCTCCGGAGTTCCCTCCGACGGAAAGCCGAGCGGGTGGTTCGGATACAGTTCCTTCATGAACGCCTTTGATGCCACATCGCCGGGGTCTTCCATCCGCCGCCGTATCGCGCCTTTCACCTGAGCCTTCTTGCGCGTAATCTCTTCGTTGGAAAACGCGGGGTTAAGCATGATGTCGGACATGATCTCAAAACCGGTATCAAGGTCTTTTTTAAGCACCGACAGGCTGATGGTGGCGTACTCGCCGCCGCCGGAGGCCGAAAGCGAACCGGCCACGAACTCGATCTCCTCGCTGATCTGCTTCGAGGTGCGACGCGTCGTTCCTTCCTTCAGCAGCATCGCAGTGAGGCTTGCCAGCCCGGCCTTGCCCGGCGGATCGGCCAACTGTCCCGCGCCTATGCCGACAACGATGCGAACTATAGGAAGCGTCGATTTCTGCGAATGCATCAGCACAAGCCCGCCAGGAAGCGTCTCGCGCGCGGCAAGCGGCTCCGATGCGGCGGCGTTTGAAGCAAGCGCCGAAAGCAGCATGGCGGCAATGCAAAAATATCTGGTTATGATCCGGTTCATTATTTTTTCTCCTTTTCGCCATCCGCAACCGAATTTGCCGCCTGAACCGGAACAAGCACGCCGGTTGTCTTGTGGTCGTCTATCAGATACTTCCGCGCAACCCTTGAGACATCATCCGCCGCAACCGCGCGAATGCCGTCCAGATAGCGGTCGATAAGCCGCCAGCCGCCTGCCATCTCCATGCTTCCGATGGTCATCGCCCGCGAATAGAGCGAATCCTGCTCCATGATGAACGAGGCCTCCACCTGGTTTTTCGCTTTTTGAACCTCGCGCTCGCTGGGATGCTCGCGCTTTATCCGCTCGGTCTCCTCGCGGATGGCGGCCTCAAGCGTCTCGGCGCTGTTGCCCGCCGGGGTGTCGGACGGCGCGACTGTTCCGCCGACGTAAAACGTGGCCGGGCCGCGCCCCACTCCGTCGTAGCCGGTGTCCACAGAGAGCGCAAGCCGCTTTTCGTAAACCAGCGCCCGGTAGAGGCGCGAGCTTTTACCCTCTGAGAGAATCATCGAGAGCACGTCGAGCGGGAAAGAGTCGGGATCGGGGAAAGACGGCATTTTGTAAATGGAGGCGATGTACGGAAGCTGGGCTTCTTTCTTCACGAAAACCCGCCGCTCGCCGTTTTGGGGCGGCTCGTTCATCGACATCCTTTCAACTCCGGCGCTTTTCGGAATATGCCCGTAGGAAACGCGAATATCGCTGATGATCTTTTTCGCGTCAACATCGCCTATCACGATTATCACCGCGTTGTTTGGCGCGTAATACCGGCGGTAATGAGCGGCCAGCTTTTCCGCTGTCATGTCGTTCAGGTCGGCCATCCAGCCGATCACCGGGTTTCTGTACGGATGCGTCATGAAGGCCGCAGCCATGGTGCTTTCGTGAACGAGGCTCTGCGGATTGTCCTCGTAGCGCATTCTCCGCTCTTCCTTCACCACCTCAAGCTCAGTCTTGACCTCCGCCGGATCGAGCAAGAGATTCCGCATCCGGTCGGCCTCAAGCTTGATGGCGATGCCTATTCTGTCTGACGAAAGCGTTTCGTGATAGGCGGTGTAATCGTGCGAGGTGAACGCGTTGTCGGTTCCGCCGGCGCGGTTTATGGTCTGCGAGAACGTCTTCGGCCCGAAGTTCTTCGTGCCCTTGAACATCATGTGCTCAAGAAGGTGGCTCGCTCCGGTTGCTCCGGAGGGATCGTCGATTGCGCCCACGCGATACCAGACCTGAAACGTGGCAACCGGGGCCTTGTGGTCTTCGAGAACCAGCACCTTCAGGCCGTTTTCCAGCGATTCCTCGACAATGTTCATGGCGGCAAGGGCGGGTGTCCGGATCGAAACAACCGTGATGGCAAGAAAAAGCAGCGCGGCTTTCAGTATCTTCAAATCATCTCTCCTGATGGCGTGGCGTAAGGCGGTCATGGCCGCAATCCGCAATTATAGAATTATAGGGAATGGGTTGGAAATGGGGCGGCTACGACATGCGCGACTGCGGACGGGTAATGTACGAACAGTAGAGACGCATCATAATGCGTCTTGATCAGCAGAGACGCATCATAATGCGTCTTGATCAGCAGAGACGCATCGCAATGCGTCTCTACCCGCCAGCGCGTTTCACCTTGTAGCCCTGTTTCGTCAGTTCCGCCACCAGGATGTCGCGGAAATCGCCCTGAATTTCGATAACGCCGTCCTTCACGGTTCCTCCGGCCCCGCATTTCTGCTTGAGCCGCCGCGCCAACTCGTCGAGACCGCCTTCGCCAGGGGGAACGCCGCTGATCACGGTAACACCCTTGCCCTTGCGGCCTTTCGTCGAGATGCCGACACGGACGATTCCATCGCCATTTGGCGGCGCTTGCCTGCGGCCGCATTCGCAGTTGGCCGCGGGCCTGCCGCAGGCGGAACAGATTCTGCCCTGCCCGGTGGAGTAGACAATGCCATCAGAATTAGACTTCAACATTTCGATCCTTGCACGGTCTAGTATATGCCGGGCGGAAACGATTATAAAGTTGCCATTTTGGCGCCACCTTATTAAAATCTATCCGGAGGTGACATCAATGGCACGCACAATCGCCGAGGAACGAATACCGGCCCGTATGCCGACAGCCGTGTATGAGCGGATACTGGAAGCCGCTCAATCGGTTGGCGCAACGCTTAACCAGTTTGTCGTCCAGTCCGCCCTTGAGAAAGCCAATGCGATTCTTGAGGGAGAGCGCATAATCAAGCTTTCAACCGCTTCGGCGGATGCGGTGTTTTCGCTCATCGAGAATCCGCCTGAACCGAACGAATACCTGATGGATGCCATGCGTCAGCACAATAAAACCATTGCCGGAAATAACCCTTCTTGACCGCATCCATGACCGTAACGGTTTCGACTGCGGCGTTCCGGCGCTGAACGAGTTCCTCCGGACAATCGCGCGTCAGCATTCGTCGAAAGGTATTTCACGGACATTCGTGCTGACCGCCGGCACGCCAGCCATGCTCGGCTTCTACACTCTCACGCTCTGCGAATTGTCTGTCGAGCAACTTCCTGATGATTATGCCCGGAAATACCCGCTGCATGGTCTGCCTGCGGTGCGTCTTGCCCGTCTTGCGGTATCCCGGAAGGAACAGGGCAAAGGGTACGGCAAACTGCTGCTTGCCGATGCGGTTCACCGGACATCGCTTATCGCTGGACATGCAGGCGTAATCGGCCTCTTTGTCGATGCAAAGGATGACGAAGCCGGACGATTTTATGAGCAATTCGGGTTTCTGGCGATTCCAGATCATCCACTGCAACTATTTCTGCCAATCTCAACGGTGCAGGCCGCGTGCAGGTAGAGACGCATTGCGATGCGCCGCCGCGCAGTTTCAATCCTCGCCCGGTCTTGCGACCGGGCGCGACCGTGCCTGATAACCAGCGCGGAGAGAGACGACCGGTTTCAATCCTCGCCCGGTCTTGCGACCGGGCGCGACGCTCACGCTGTTGTAGCGTGAACTTACAGCAAGTTATACCATCCTTTCCGCGTTTCAATCCTCGCCCGGTCTTGCGACCGGACGCAACGCTTGACGGCTTCAAATAAATGTTCCAATAATCAAGCTGTTGCGCCATCCGCGAACCTCCCGGCATTTTCTCATGCACAACAGGTTCGCGCTACGCAATCAGCGGCTCGTCGTCAAACAATATCGTTTTGATCAAGCCGTAGCTTTCCACATGCCGCTCCCGTGGCTCCGTCAGGCGATAGAGCCGCAGGTTATCCTCATCCTTATTGATAATCCGCAATAGCTCGCGCCGCAGTTCCTCGAACTTCATCTCGTTCACCTGACACTCGAACACCGATTTCTGCACTCGCTGTCCATAGTTCTTGCATATCTGCGCCACGCGGCGGAGCCTTTTGCGGCCTTCCGGCGTTTCGGTGGAAACGTCATACGATACAAGCACCCACACAGTTTTGCCCTCGCTCAGGAATACAAAAACGGCACATATTCATCCATGTCGCCGCGAAGGTGACGCGCAAGAAGCCGGGCCTGAATGTGCGGAACAAGCCCGAACGGCGCTTTTTCATCAAGCAGCGGATGATGAAGCTCGTCCTGCTTGCGCTTCTGGTATTCGGTCACAACTGTTTTGCGCCCGTCTTCGTTTAAGTAAACCGCGCCGCCGGGCCTTGGCTCGAAATGATTTTCCGTTATCTGACGGCGGTTTATCAGTGTAAGCGCCAGCCTGTCGGCCAGAACGGCGCGGAATTCCTCCATCATGTCCAGCCCCAGCGACGGGCGTCCGGGCCGCATCACATGCAGAAAACCCATCTGGGAATCGAGGCCCACGCCTTCAGCCGCGCTTACGCAGTCGGACAGCAAAAGCGTGTAGAGAAACGACAGCAGTGCGTTCATCGGATCGAGCGGCGGACGGCGGTTTCTTCCGTCGAACCTGAAAACCGTGCGCGCTTCTTCCTTCACCATCCGGTCGAATACGCCGAAATAGGCGTTCGCCGCCTCGCCCTCTATGCCGCGCACCCGGTCGATGTCGGCGCAATCCTTGAGATGAAACAGCGTATTGGCCAGAATGTCGGCTGCGTTTTTCAGAACGCCTGCGTCATCGGCGTTGTCGGCCTCGCGCGCTCCGCGCAGTAGAATATGTCTGGCGTTTTTCACCTTCCCGGCCACGATGTTGCGGGCAATCGGGATCGATTTCCCGCCATCGCGCACCGCCTCGTGCTGGGCATGACGAAGAAGCACGTTGCCGCTTGTCTTGCCGACAACACGGCACTTGAAGCGTCCGCTTCTGCCCAGAATCACAATCGCCCTGCCGTCGTCGGCGCATCGGCCCATGATAAACGGGCTTAGCATTACGTTGCCCATCGTCACAATCGAGCCGATGTGATGAAGCGGAACCTGCATCCGAACTTTTCCCTCCACCTCCACCTTCACCGTTTCGTGGTCTAGGCAGACATACGCGCCCTGCGTCATGACGTACAGCGTGTTAAGGAGTTGTTTCATGGCGTCATCACCTCGAAAAGTTCCAGCACAGCCTTGCGGCTTCTTCCCTTTGCCGCCACCACATTCGGCAGGCACGATTCCCTGAGCGAGCAATCGCGGCATCGCTTGTCGTTTACAGGCGGGGGAATCGTCGAACCCGCCATCATTTCATGCACTGCGGCTGCAACGTGTTCCACCTCCAGACGCAGTGAGTCAGTGAAGGGAACTTCCCGCCGCTCGCGCGAGCCGTGCCAATATATCGCGCCGCGATCCACCGTCACGCCGAACATTTCCGAAAGGCAGACCGCTTGGGCGCAGAGTTGCAGTTCCTCGTGGCGGCCTTTCCTCTGCCTGCCGGACTTGTACTCGACAGGATACGGAACGTCACAGCGGAATTCCACCATATCGGCCTTTCCGGTAAGGTTTAGCCGCCTTGACCAGACTGGCAGGGCGCGTTCCATTCGCACACCGGCAAGATCGTGGGACGACTCCTCATGCACATGCTCATGCACGTCGCGCCCGCGCATGGTGTAGAGGTTTTCGTTCCAGACCTGTTCGACACCTCAGCATCGGCCTTGCGCGGCGCGTCGCCCGACCATGCGGTCAATCCCATGTTCGGCCTTGCCGCGTCTGCCCGTTCGTGAATGATCTCGGCGGCGGTGTGTCCGTCCGCGGCCCAGTGCATCTTGTTCTGGATCGCGGCGAAAAATTTGCGCGAGGTTTCCGTATTCGAGGAATAATCGATGCTGGTTGCATAAATATCCAGCACCTTGCGCCAGAAAACCTTTTCCGACGACCGGATGTCGCGAATGCGGGCCAGTAGCTCATCGAAGTAATTGCCGCCGCCCGCCTGTTTGAGGCGTTCGTCATCCATTGCAAACCCTTTGATGATGTATTCCCGCAGCCGTTGGGTTGCCCAGATGCGGAACTGTGTGCCGCGAATGCTGTTTACCCGGTAGCCGACGGAGATGATCACGTCGAGGTTGTAAAATTTTGTCTGGTAGTTCTTGCCGTCTGCGGCAGTTATTAAGAATTCCTGAATAGCTGAAACATCGGAAAGCTCACCTTCATCGAAAATGTTTTTAATGTGCATGTTGATGTTGGGAATTGAGGTCTGAAACAGATCGGCCAGTTGCTTTTGGCTCAACCAGACCGTTTCATCCTGCATACGGACTTCGATCCGCGTCTTACCCTCCACGGTCTGGTAGAGAAGCAACTCGCCGGTGGCGGGTGTAACGGCGTTTTTATGCTTGCTGGTGGGCATGGGGGCTCCTGATGGTTACTGCTTCTCAATATTGATGTCTACCACAGTCACAGTTGCGCCAGCCATTCGAAGGTGTGCGGCAAACCTTGCTGCTTGGCTTCTGGGCGCTGCAATTGCCAAAAGGCGCTGAGCTCTTGACGCGGCGACATAAAATTCGCGTGCCATTTCGGCTTTCTCAACCGGCGCACCTGTTTCGAGATAATCCAGAATGCCTTTCAGCGTCTGAGCAACCGTCACGATGCAAACGGCAGGAAACTCCATCCCTTTCACCGAATGGATAGTCTTTGCCGGCGGACTCTCAGTTGAGGGTAGTCTAAGAACGTCCGCAATGTCTTTGTTTTTCTTGAGCTTCTGAGAGATTGATGGGCTATTTGGAGGCAGAGACGGTTTGAGAAGCTCCTTCGCGCTGTTGTGCCATGTATCAGCATCGTCGTAAATTTCGGGATCATACCGGAGCGCACGAAGAATTTGCAGCATTTCTGGACGCCATTCGTCTGGCTTCAGATCATGCTCGACCATATACTGGTAATAGCTTTTGCCAGGCAATCTCCCCTGCAACTCCAAGAAAACAGCGTGAAACTTCTCAATTGCGGATTTCTGCTTGCCAGACTCGAAGGCGAAATAAAAATCGCTGACAGCCTCCGCAAGCCGCAGGGTTAGATCCCTTTTCGCTTTGACCACCGGCCGGCCGATAGCATTGAATGCGCTGTTTTTGGTTGCGGCCAATACTGGGGCTTTGGCAACATCAATTTGCACCTCCTTCAAAAGGTTGACAAATTTCTCACCGATCGCTGCGGAGACAGATTTGCTCGAATAGGATAAAATGCAGATACGTGCCTGCTCGTTTTTGAATTCACCAAATGGCGCATCGACAATATTTCTGGACTCTGCCGCCCTTAACATCACGATCGCTTTGCAGATATTACCGCTGGACCGAAAATTCCCGCTCATACCAAGCTGGTCGTCATTACCAAAGGTGTCGGCAAAGGCGAAAAGCTGATCGGTGACGCCGCCGCGAAACTCAAAAATTGACTGGTGCGGGTCACAGATTACCTTTGTTGGAATCCCGGCATCACGAAGCCATCTGATGATATCCAGATCTGCCGGATTGCAGTCCTGTGCCTCATCAATGATGATTTCACGGAATCGTGCAGCGAGAGCCGTGGAGAGCCGTTTGGAAAAATCAGCACACTGAAGCCGGGTTACAGCCAGCGCCCTCGCATCGTCAAAATCTAGCTCCCCCCGTTCACGGAACCGGGTTTGCATCTTTATGGCAGCGGTTTCGAATGCCTTTATGAGAGCCGGTTTTTTTTGTTTACATCGAAACGAAGCCGAAGCGTAGCGACGGCATCAATCTTGCCTGTTACGCGATCAAAACAGGAAAGAGGAAGGGGCTGGGCCTTTTCGAAGGGCTGAACTATGCGGCAGCCCTTATCAGGAATAAGGCGAGGCACGGCTTCTATGCCCGTTATTCCAAACGGTGCGACGACAAATTGCCATATGAAGCTATCGAATGTGCCGATGAAATGCGGAAACACTGGGGAACAGAGCAATGCTTCCTGCCGCAATCGTTCTTCAAGCTCCGACACGGCCGCGCGCGTAAACGACAAAAATGCGACGCCACGCCCGTTATGGTTTGTCCGCAGCATATGCCGTGCCCGTTCGACCATTACACGGGTCTTACCAGCGCCGGGGCAAGCCGTTATGAAGGCCGAACTTTCATGGTAAATGACCTTTTGCTGCTCTGGTGTCGGATTGAACATGCACCCGTTCATTTTACGAGAGCCTCAATGGCGTCCTTTATATACACTGGAACGATGAAAGCCGCCCCCTCGCTTATCTTATCAGCAAGGATTTGAGCGAAATCACCCTTGCGCGTTGACTCAAAGAGTGCCTGAATCTCCTTAGCCTGTTCATCGCCGGCTTTGGCGACCGCAGCCTCCCACTTCGCCTCGGAATTTTTGTGCAGCTCAAGAAAGACCGCCTTCAAAAGATCACCATTTCCAGAAGTGACCAATTCAGTTTCTAAAGAGTAGGTGTTCACCACAGCCTCAAAAAAAGCCAATGCGTCTAGGTTCTTCGCGAGCGCTTCAAGAGTTATTTTCCTTTTCTCGCCCGGATTGGCTTTGCCGTCGATTGCCTTAGTCTTGTCGCCATCGGTCATGACCACCATGCGATCAGCGATACGGACATCGTTGAAGGGACTTAGAAGGAGTTTAAGGTACGGTTCGAAATCCACACCATCAATCGGGACGAAGACCGCTGAGCGAAACAACCTGAAATGTTCGGGTTTGTCCTTCAGGACGAATTTTCTGGCGATTACAGGAAGCAGGAGCGTTTCGGCAATGCCTTCAACCAATAGAACTCGCCCGCCAAACAGAAGGGCAGACTTGGTAACATCAAGATAGCGATCAATTTTTCGGCGTTCGATATCGGTCAGATTCAATTGTGCGAGGGGAATGCAGCGTGTCGATCGTCGCAAAGCAGGCTTTTCTTCCGCCTTGTCTCTCTGCTCGGCTGCCGGAGGCGCATCTGCGGACATAACTGATCTGAAATAGACGAGTTTCTTATTTTCGACCCAAGCAGACAAATTTGGTGAATGGCTCGCAACTATAACCTGAATTTGGCCTGCGGGGCCGTTGGTTGCAGGTTTATCTGTTTTTGACTTTTCAGCCTGATCCTCAAGGAAGCTGAGAACAGCGGCTTGCAGTTGAGGATGCAAATGCGCCTCCGGCTCCTCCACCAGAAACAACGTCAAGTCCGCCTTGTTCGCCTTCTCAAGTTCAACAGCAATGGTGGCCATGTAAAGGAGATTGGCGTATCCGTGGCCAGAATACCGTAAGTCTTCCGGTTCTATGTCATGATCAGCGAGTTTGAATCGAAGGTCATGCGCTATGTCGATCAGCTTCTCATCGCTTGCAAAGCCAAGCGAAGCAACTTGCTGCCGGACGCCGGAAGTCAACGCGTTAAGACCGATATCGACCGCCGCATCAACTTTCGCAAGAATAGGATCGTTCACGTTCCGCGCAAGACGTTTTGCGAGTTCGTCGGGATCGTCATTTTCAAGAAAATGCTTCAGCAATGCGTAGATGCGAGTGGGATTACCCGAAGCCAAAGCACGCTTTGCGTCCCGCAACGGCGGAAGATAGACGTGCCGGATCATATCATGACAGCCGGGCTCCGGAGTTCCTTTTGCTTTACCCGCCCATATTGTCGGCCTTACCGGATAGCTGTTCGTGCTGGCGTCATAAACCAGCCCAAACCGGGCAGATTCGAGCGTCAGGTCTGTTGTCGCTGAAATCAGGCGACCCTGCTGAGGCGGACTCAGGTTGCTGAAAAGCGCTTCAATCTCGAATTGACGATCAACACTGCCGAACCGAATGTCAGTTAGCTCGGCGTAAATTTCACGCCGACCGCTAAGCGGCGTTGTGATTAGGCGAATCGCATCAATAGCGTTGCTCTTGCCACTATTATTTTCGCCCACAAAAACAGTGAGATCTTCACTGAGAGGTATTTAAATGTTGTCAAATGAACGAAAGTTGTTGATTTTGATCGTATTGAGATGCATGTATCCCCCTTCAGAATCAAACATTCAAACATATGTGGATAATAACAATTATATGAACGAAAGAAGCTTTTAGCCTTCGCATAAAATAAAAAGAAGCCGCCGCCAATTCCGCAGCGCCGCGCAGATGATCTTCGAGCGGATGCGTCCGCCCGTCTTCCGAAAGATGGGCTATTGCCTTCCATCTCTCAGTCACAGCCGACATCCTTGCGTGAAACAGTCGCCCTGACCGGGCCGGAACTGATTGATTTCCTGAAACGCCACCCCATAACGACGCCCCTCCGTTCAATGTTTATTATGAAGAACAATCACTTGCCGATTCAATATCTACGAGTTGCAATCGTTGCCTGCAAACAGCGTACCTGACAATTTGGCGGCAGGTGCAAACCACATAACACATTGATACATAAGGTATTAATCAGTGCGCTCCGATACCGCAAGCGGAATGGCTATCATGAACGCGGAACGATTACACAAAAAACTGGAACGGGAATTCCAATCGATACCGTCATGAAGGCGATGCATAGCTGTCATCAGATGTGCTTGACAGCTTCCGGTAACCGCACAGCCGAATGAAAAAGGGCCGGCCCTGTACGGGCTGACCCTTGATATTGCTGGAGCCGAGAATCGGATTCGAACCGACGACCTGCTGATTACGAATCAGCTGCTCTACCAGCTGAGCTATCTCGGCGCTGGTTGTGAATTATATGGGCTGAACCGATGCCGGGTCAAGCGGCCGAATTGCCTCACGAAAAAACCACACGAAACCGCATCAATGCCTCAAATAAGAAAACCACATGAAAATGTGGTCAGAATGAGCTTCCAGAGCAATGGAAGGAGACGGAAATGAGGCTGACGATGAAGGAACGGCAGGCTGTGATACGCGAGATGTCGAAGTCGTACCTGAAGGCGAACCAGAAGAAGCGTGGCAGGATGTTGGACGAACTGATGGAACTTGCCGGTTACACGGATCGCTCATATGCCGCCATGCTGTTGCGCGGTCACGGCAAGAGGGTGCGGGTGTCAACGGGGTTGGTGATCGAGGGCGACATAGGCGTGAAGGCCCGGCGCGCTCGCGGCAAAACATACGACACGGAGATAGAATGGCTTTTGAAGGCGATATGGCCGATGATGGATTACATTTTGCGGCAAACATGTCTTTGTTGCCATATGTTCGCTCCATTCTTTATTGTTTGCCCTGGCCAACGTAAAGCGTTTAACGTAAAGCGTTTTATCCGTCGTCCCGGAAGCGGGCGGGCAATGCGGCGAACCCCCTCCTCGCTCAGAAGCCTCGGCAGTTGGCGCGTTCGCGGACGGCTTGGAAGCCAAAATTTCGTCTGATCCCGATGCAGCACATTGCCGTAAAAACACCGGAACGCCGAAAACGCCACGTTGCAGGAACTCCACGCAAGCTTCCGCTCGCCGATTAAATGCACCAGATACGCCTGAATCTGCGCGTTGTCCAGTTGATCGGGCCGGGTT
>JACRHH010000002.1 GCA_016212095.1 Nitrospirota bacterium | reverse complement strand
ATGTGGGGGAGCTAAAGCAGCAGGTCGAGGACGCGCCGGTCGTAAAACTTGTGAACCTGATTCTGGCCGAGGCGATCAACCGCGGGGCAAGCGATATTCATATCGAGCCATACGAGAAGAATTACCGCGTGCGTTATCGGGTGGACGGCGTTCTGTACGACGTGATGCAGCCGCCGCTAAAGCTCAAGTCGGCTCTTTCGTCGCGCCTTAAGATCATGTCGGAGCTCGACATCGCCGAACGCAGGCTTCCGCAGGACGGGCGCATCAAGCTGAAAATAAAGAACAAATCGGTCGATCTTCGCGTGTCCACGCTGCCCACCCTGTTCGGCGAGAAGATCGTGATGCGTATTCTGGACAAAAGCAATCTGCAGCTCGATCTCACCAAGCTGGGTTTCGAGGAGGGCGCGCTTGCCGATTTCAGGGAAGCGATCGAGTCGCCATACGGCATGGTGCTGGTAACCGGCCCAACCGGAAGCGGCAAGACAACCTCGCTCTACTCCGCGCTGAACACGGTCAACCGCGTGGGCGTGAACATCATGACGGCTGAAGACCCGGTTGAGTACAACCTTCAGGGGATAAATCAGGTTCATGTGCGCGAGGACATCGGCCTGACCTTCGCCGCAGCGCTCCGTTCGTTTCTGCGCCAGGATCCGGATGTCATCATGGTGGGCGAAATCCGCGACTTCGAGACAGCCGAGATAGGCGTCAAGGCCGCGCTAACCGGCCACTTGGTGCTTTCGACGCTTCACACGAACGATGCGCCGGGCACGATCAGCCGGCTTCTGAACATGGGAATCGAGCCGTTTCTGGTGTCGTCATCGGTCATTCTTATTCTTGCCCAGCGGCTTGCGCGAAAGGTTTGCTCAAAATGTGCCGAAGAGGAAAAACATTCGACACAGGCGCTGCTCAAGGTTGGCTTTCGCGAGGATGAGCTGGATTCAATCAGGTGCATGAAGGGCAGGGGTTGCGATGTTTGCGGCGGAACGGGTTACAAGGGCCGGATAGCGCTTTACGAGGTGATGCCGCTGAAGGAAGAGTTGAAGGAACTCGTGCTTGAGGGAGCTTCCGCTTCCGAAATCAAGAAGACCGCGATAAGATTGGGGATGAACACGCTGCGCCGTTCCGGCCTGAACAAGGTTAAGGATGGCGTGACATCGGTTGAGGAAGTGCTGCGCGTGACGTTTGAGGATTAGGCGAGGATCGGGCAGAAATTCATGGCAACGCTATACGACATGTTGAAAACGATGATTGAACGGGGCGCGTCCGATCTTCATATCACTACAGGCTCGCCTCCCCGCCTGCGCATTAACGGACGTCTGGTTCCGGTTGAGCATCCGAATCTCATGCCGAACGACACCAAGGCGCTCTGTTACAGCATCCTTACAGACGCGCAGAAGCACCGGTTCGAGGAGGCCAACGAGCTCGACCTCTCGTTCGGCGTGAAGGGGCTTTCGCGTTTCCGCGCAAACATCTTCATGCAGAGGGGCGCGGTGGCCGGAGCCTTCCGGACGATCCCCTTTGAGATCAAGCCGTTCAACGAACTTGGGCTGCCCCAGGTCATTCAGGAGATTATCCGCAAGCCCAAGGGGCTGGTGCTGGTTACCGGCGCAACCGGAAGCGGCAAGTCCACAACACTTGCCGCGATGATCGACGAAATCAACAAGGAGCGGCAGGAGCATATCGTCACGGTTGAAGACCCGATAGAGTTCCTGCATCCTCACAAGAGCTGTCTTGTGAACCAGCGCGAGATAAACGCCGACACATCCTCGTTCAAGAACGCGCTCCGGTACATTCTGCGGCAGGATCCGGATGTGGTTCTGATCGGCGAAATGCGCGACCTTGAAACAATCGAGGCGGCGCTGACAATTGCGGAAACCGGACATCTCACCTTTGCCACGCTTCACACCAATTCGGCGGTTCAGTCGATTAACCGTGTCATCGACGTCTTCCCGCCGTTTCAGCAGGAGCAGGTGCGTGTTCAGCTCTCTTTTGTGCTTGAGGCGATTATTGCTCAACAGCTCATGCCAAAAAAGGGCGGGCAGGGACGGGTATTGGCGCTTGAGGTCATGGTTCCGAACGCGGCCATACGGAACCTGATCCGCGAGGACAAGATTCACCAGATATATTCGATGATGCAGACCGGCCAGGGCCGCTCCGGGATGCAGACGATGAACCAGTCGCTCTACTCTCTCTTTACGAAAGGCATTATTGCGATGGATGACGCCATAGCGCGCTCACCCGTACCTGAAGAAATGATGACGATGATCAGCCGGGCTCCCCAGCCCGGAGCCGCTGGTCAGTTACGAAAGCCCTAGGCGGGCCGGAGGTCTATTATGGCGTCAACATACAAATGGACCGGCAGAACCGTGCGGGGCGCGGTTCAGTCGGGCGAGATAAGCGCCGCAAGCAGGGAAGAAGCCACAACCCTTCTTCGCAGGCAGGGAGTCATTCCTACAGAACTTAAGCTGAAGGATGACAAGCCGTTCGGCGGACTTTTCGCAATGGGCGGGAAGGTCAAGGACAAGGACATAGTGGTGTTCACGAGGCAGTTCGCCACGATGATCGACGCCGGACTTCCACTTGTACAGGCGCTCGAAATCCTCTCGAAGCAGACCGAGAGCCCGGCGCTTGCGGCTGTCATCGGCAAGGTGAAAAGCGATGTGGAGGCTGGCGCAACATATGCCGACGCGCTGAAAAAGCATCCGCGCGTATTCGACGACCTCTACTCGAACATGGTGGCAGCCGGAGAGGCCGGAGGCATTCTGGATACGATCCTTAACCGCCTTGCCGGATACATCGAGAAATCGATGAAGCTCAAGAAGAAGGTGAAGGGCGCGCTTACGTATCCGGCGGTGATCGTTACCGTTGCCGGAAGCGTTATTTCGGTCATCATGATCTACGTGATCCCCATTTTCGCCAGCATGTTTTCAAACATGGGAGGCGTGCTTCCGGCTCCAACGCGCGCGGTCATGGCGATGAGCTCGTTTCTGGCAGGGCCGGGAGGTCTTTCGCTTCTTGTGGGCATCTTCGGCACGATAACCGGCATCAAGCAGGCCAGGAAGACCGACAAGGGCAAGTTCATCTTCGACACCATTGCCCTCAAGATGCCAATCTTTGGCATGTTGATACGAAAGGTGGCCGTGGCCAAATTCACCCGGACGCTGGGCACACTGGTAAGCAGCGGCGTGCCTATTCTTGACGGCCTCGACATCTGCGCTAAAACATCCGGCAACAAGGTTGTGGAACGCGGCGTTCAGGAAGTTCGAAAGGCGGTGGCCGAGGGCAAGACCATTGCGGAACCGCTCATGAAGACCGGCGTGTTTCCGCCGATGGTCAATCAGATGATCTCGGTTGGCGAGGCCACCGGCGCGCTGGACGCGATGCTCAGCAAGATCGCCGACTTCTACGACGACGAGGTGGACAACGCGGTTGCCAACATGACCGCCATGATGGAGCCGCTGCTGATGGTTTTCCTCGGCGGATCGGTCGGATTCATCGTGGTTGCGATGTATCTGCCGATCTTCCGCATGATAACGCTCATCAAGTAGCCCAGAGGTTGTCGATGATTCAGGGAGCCTTGGCTTCGAAGCTCAGGACGGCGTCCGCCTCGAAGCTCAAGGCTCTCATCTTTTTCAGGGCCGGATTCGTATCCCTTCTTTTTGGCGCGGGCGTCATTCTCGATGTCGGCCTCGGCCTGATTCCTTATCCGCACTGGCTCTCCGCGTTCATCGTCGGCCTCTACGGCCTCACGATCGTCTACTCCCTGCTCTACCAGCGATTGGGCGAAAACGTCAGGTTTGCCTATCTCCAGTTCTGCGGCGACATTCTTTCGGAAGCTGTTCTTGTTTACATGAGCGGCGGCATCGGAAGCTGGTTCACCTTCACGTTTCCGCTCACGATACTATCGGCAAGCATCATCCTGCACGGACGCGGCGGATACCTTGTGGCGTCCTTCGCCACGGTTGTCTACGGCGGCATTCTTGGCCTTCAGGCAAACGGGCTAATTCTCACCGCCGCGCCGTCCGGTTTTCCTCCGATATATTTCGTCTACAACATCTTCATTCACATAATCGCCTTCTACAGCATGGCGTATCTGTCAACCTATCTTGCGGCGCGGCTTCGCAGGGTGACGGAGCATCTTGAGCGCACGCATGTGGATCTGTCTGATTTGAAGGCGTTCAGCCGCGATGTGATCGAAAACATTCCGGTCGGCCTGATTACAACCGATATTTCCGGAACGATACTTACCGCCAATCCGGCTGCGCGTGGAATTCTGGGCGACGGGATTGATGGCCTGCAAATAGTGCGGTTGCTGCCGTTCATAGATATCTCGGATGCGGAAGGCGGGCGAATCGAGGGTGAATTCAGGCGCGGCAGCGCGACGCGCGTTATCGGTCTGGGCATATCGCCGCTAAAAAACCGCACAGGCGAAGCAATCGGACGGATCATAATATTCCGCGACCTGACCGATATCCGCGCCTTGGAGATCGAGATGCGAAGAAAGCGCGAGCTTGCGGCGCTGGGCGAGATGTCGGCGTCCATCGCGCACGAGCTAAGAAATCCGCTTGCATCGCTCAAGGGCTCGATCGAGATGATAAGGGAGGAAAGCGCCTCTTCAGCAGGCTCCGAAGGGCGGTACACGGCTCAGCTCATGGACATAGCCGTGAAGGAGATGGACAGGCTGAACCGGATAATCACCGATTTCCTTTCATATGCGCGCCCGGCGGAGCCGCGAATGGCGCGGCTCGATCTGTCGGCGTTGCTTTGCGAAACTGTTTTCATGATCGGCCACCGCAAGGAAATCCGTGTCGATGAAATGATCGACGACCGGCTTGAAATCGACGGCGACGAGGATCAGCTAAAACAGGTGTTTCTGAACCTTGTAGTGAACGCAGTGGATGCCATGCCGGATGGCGGCGTTCTGTCGGTGCGAGCGCGGGCGGATGATAAAGGCGTTGTTGCGCGCGTGGCGGACACCGGAACCGGCATCGCCATGGAAAACATCGGCAGGATATTTTTCCCATTCTTTTCGACCAAAAAACATGGAACCGGACTTGGGCTTGCGATAGCCTACCGGATTGTCGAGGCCCACGGCGGCGCGATTACAGCCGAATCGCCGCCGGAAGGCGGCGCGGTGTTTACGGTGAGGCTGCCCAAACGTGCGCCGGGCCGAAAGCAGGCGTAATCGCTAATCTCCCCGCACAAACCTCTGCCCCGCGATTGTGAGCGCCGCGCCGGATGCCGCGACTAGCGGCATGATGCCGGGAGATGGCGCAAGAGCTGCGATCAACGCAGCGTCAATAAGCGAAATTCCGGCGATCATGTACGGAATGAGCGGAAAGCCGAAGCCGCCAGGAAGGCGTTTTTCAAGCACCGCAACCGCGCTTAAAACCACGATATAGACAAACTGGGCAGCACCGGCAATCCAGACAGCTTTTTCCATGCCGCCGAACGCGGCGTATCCGGCTGTAACGAAAACCATAAGCCGACATCCGGCCATCAAAAGCACAGTGACCGGGCGGCCCTTGTGAAAACGGTCGTATGCGATTATGAGCGAAAGAAGCGCGATGCCTGCCGGAACGCCGGAGAGATCGGACGCTACAAGCAGCAAGAGTAGCGCGGCGATGAAAAGGCCGGTGGTAAACCTGACTGCCGAACGCATCGCTATGCGGCCTGATGGAATCGGGCGAAACGGCTTGTATCCGGCGTCGAGGTCAGCGTCGAAGATGTCGTTCAGGCACATGCCGCCGGTGTAGAACAACGACATCGACGCGGCGATTACAAGATATTCGCCGGTGCTCCACGCACCGCCCGACACCGCAAGCGCGGCCAGAACGTTTGTCCAGACCGTGGGCAGGTTGCTGACGCGGCAGATATCCAGCCATGGTTTGAATTGCATGGGCGGCGCGTGTCTGCCGGATAATGCGGAGTTATTTCACGACGCCAAAAAGCTTGGCGATCAGATCGACCGCATGGGGATTCAGGAGAATGAGAAGACAGACCAAGATGATGAAATACTGCTTCAACTTGTGTTCCAGCGCATCGAGTTTTCTTTCGAGAACGCGTATATCATCTTTCAACGCAAGTTCGCCGTGAGCGTCCTTCTCAACAACATTAATGACCTCGGCAAGCGCGTCAGCGCCGTCCTCGCCAAGCTTGTCCCTCAGAATCCTCGGAATGGTTAATACGGACATGGCAAAAGTATAACACGCATCCCGTCAATCACGAAACACGTGGTCAAGTATCGCGCCGTAAACATCAACCGATTCCATGCGCCCGCCGGAGAGGAATTTCGGCTCGGTCGTCATGAATATCGGCCCGTCCGCGTCGTTGTCGGTCACGTGCCCGTGCGAACCTTTTACCAAAGACGCGTCGAGCGGAATCACGTCCATCATGTAGCGAAAACCGAGGATTTTTCTCATCAGCGTTGCGCCGATCTTCAGCTTCGGGAATTTCATCTCCGGATCGAGAAACAGCTCGCACGGATCGTAGCCGGGCTTGCGGTGGATGTCAACGGTTCTGGCGTAGTCAGGAGCTTTGGCGTCGTCAAGCCAGAAGTAATACGTGAACCAGCAGTCTGCGTCCGAAACAAGAACCAGCTCGCCGGAGCGCTCGTGATCGAGGCCGAATTCGCGTTTCCCGTCCTCGTCAAGCACGCGCTCGACTCCCGGAACGCCGGTAAAAAGCTTTTTAATCGCCGAAATGTCGGCGGCGTTGCGGATGTAAACATGCGCAACCTGATGATCCGACACAGCAAACGCGCGGCTTTTAAAAGTGTCCAGGTATTCGCGGCCAAGATCGACTTTCACGCCAAGCAAACCGGCCTCGCGCAGGATGCGGTTCGGGTGAACATGGCGCGAAACCGGCGTTATGCCGTATTCCGAAAGCAGTATCACGCGAAGTCCGCGCGAGCGGAAGAAGTCCAGCAGCTTGCCGCATAGCGTGTCGATTTCGGCCAGGTCGCGCGCGATGTTTCCGCGCGGGCCCTCGCGCTGGAGCACATAGTCGAGATGCGGCAGATAGACAAGCTGAAGCGTGGGGCTGTGCGCTTCCTCAATCGCCATGGCAGCCCTGGCGATCCAGTCGCTCGCCTCGATTGATGTGGCTGGCCCCCAGAATTTAAAGAGCGGAAACGTGCCGAACTCGCGGTTGAAACGCTCGCGCAGCTCCGGCGGGTCGGAGGCGCAGTCCGGCAGTTTCAGGCCGTTTGCCAGATAGAGCGGGCGCGGCGTGACCGAATAATCGGCGTCGGTGTTCATGTTGTACCACCAGAACGAGTTGGCGCAGGTGAATTCCGGATTCCGCCGCTTGCCCTCGTGCCAGATCTTGTCGCCCTGCACAAGCCGGTTCGACTGCCGCCAGAAGAAAACCTCGCCCAAGTCTCTGAAATACCAGCCGTTTCCTACAATTCCGTGCTCGCGCGGCAGCCTGCCGGTGAGATATGTCGATTGCGCCGAACACGTGACAGCCGGAGCTATGGCGCGAATGTCGGCGGACGCGGAAAGAAACTCGCGCAGGCGCGGCGTGGCGTCGCCGATTAGCGAGCGGGTGAGGCCGACGACGTTTATGACAACGGCGCGGTTCATGGTGTTATTGCGGCATCTCGTAATTCGTCATCTGTCTTGTCGGCTGCCAACCGCATTTCTTCCGTTGTCAGTATATAGCTTTCTCCCAGAAAAACTCATTTGGCGCTCACAGACAATCCTCTCCCCACCCCCTCAACTCCTCCACCGCCGCGTCCACAAGCGCATCAACCGCCGTTGCCACCGGCGGCGTGAGCCCCACGCCAACATCGAGGCTTCCGGCGGTTATGCCAAGCAACACGGCATGTTTCGGCATTCGGCCCTGAAGCCGGGCGCAGAAGAAAAGGTCTTTCATGCCCATCTGGTGCGGGGATATTTTGGTGGAGAAAAACGCCGATATGTCGTCGCCGTCGATGCGGACGATTTCGCCGGGCTGCGAGTCGTCGGATTTCACAACCGCGTCGATAATCAGAAGGTGCGTGGCGTCCTCGATCATCGGCAGAAGGTCGAGCCCAAGCGTTCCGCCGTCCACGATGGACAGGCCCGGAATGGGGGCGAAGCGTTTCTGCAGCCTGGTCGCCGCCTCCACACCGGCCCCGTCGTCGGACATCAGGATGTTGCCGAGGCCGAGAACCAGAATCCCGCCGCCCTGTTCAGGGCGGTTGGTAAACCCGCCGCCTTGTTCAAGGCGGTTGGTAAAATCCTCACACCGGCCGCCGGGATCTGCCATATTCCCGGCGGCGGAGTGTGTCCGGAGCGCGGAAGGTGTTTCGGTCAACACCTCTCCCGCCCGGTGAGTATCTTGTAGCCGTCAAATATGCTTCCGATCAGGCTGTTCTTTTCGGCCCTGTCCAGATACATCGCGATATAGATGTGCATTACCACTGCGCCGATTATCGCGTACATCGAGACGTGATGAACCAGCTTCACGGTCTGAAGCGGCAGCGAGCACCACATCCATCCGCCCATGAATTTGGCGAAGGCCGGATAGATGCTTTGCTGGTGAAGCGCGAATCCGGTGGTGAACATGACGATGTAAACCACGCAGATAACGCAGTAGAACACGCCGCCCAGCGCTGTGTGGCCCACCGCAAACGGCGGCTGTCCACCCATGAAAAGGTAGTATTTCAGGTTTTCCGAAACGGAACAGGCCTTTGGCCGCCCAAACGGAAACAGATGCCGCCACGATGCGAAATCGTTTCCGGCAAACGCCCAGTATAGCCGAACGAGCAGGCTTGCAACGAAAACGTAACCGGCAAGCAGGTGGATAAACCGCAACATGCCCATTGCGAAATCCTCCGTATGCACAGAATGCACATGCGGGCCGCCGATCATGAAGCCGGTTACGGAAAGCGCGGTTATGGCCGCGACGTTAACCCAATGCGTGAGCCGAACCGGGAACTCCCAAACATAGACGCGTCTTTGCGATCCGATTTTTTCATTCATGGTATTGGCGCTCATGGCATGACCTCCGGATCACACGATTTTCACGCTGGTCACTTCGTTTCCCGCCGGATCGACCACATGCACGGCGCACGACATGCACGGATCGAACGAATGAATTGTGCGAAGTATCTCGACCGGCTTTTCCGGATCGGCAACCGGAGTGCCGATAAGCGCCGCCTCATACGGCCCGCGAACGCCAGCCGCGTCGCGCGGAGAGCCGTTCCATGTGCTTGGAACGATGCACTGGTAGTTGTCGATTGCGCCGTTTTTGATCTTCACCCAATGCCCAAGCGCCCCGCGCGGAGCCTCGAACATGCCGTAACCTTTCGCCTCGGCGGGCCATGAGGACGGCTCCCACTTCGTGTCGTCATGAACCCGGTAGTCGCCTTTTTTTATGTTGGCAACAAGCTCGTCGATCATCAGAGGAACCTTCTCGGCCACAACGAGGGTTTCAACGCCGCGCGCCGCAACCCGGCCAAGCGTCGAGAAAAGAACCTCCGGCCCCACGTTCAGCTTCGAAAGCACAAGCCCCACAACCTCCTGCACCCGCTTGTGGCCAGACGCATACGCCACCAGCATTCTTGAAAGCGGACCGACCTCCATCGCCCTGTTTTCGTAGCGCGGCGACTTGATCCAGCTGTATTTGGCGTCGGTGTCGAGGAATTCATACGGCGGCTTCGGCCCGGTGTAGTTGAACGCGGTCTTGCCGTCCCACGGGTGGCGCGACTTGTTGGCGTCGTCATCGTACCAGGAATGTGTGACATACTCTTCGATCTTTGAATGATCCACCGGATGAACCCTGGAAAGATCCTTGTTCAAAATGATGCCGCGCGGCAGCCAGAGGTTTTCGGTGTTCGACACCGAATCGTTCGGAAACTCGCCGTAGGCAAGGAAGTTTCCAACGCCCGCGCCGTGCGCCGCCCAGTCTTTGTAGAACGATGCGACAGCAAGCAGATCGGGAATATAAACCTTTTCCACGAACTCCTTCGCCTTCACCGTGAGCTTTTTCATGAACGCGATGGTGTCGGCGTTGATTGCGTTCTGGCTGTTCGGGTCGATCGGAATAGCCATGCCGCCCACGAGATATGTCTGCGCGTGCGGGTTCTTGCTGCCCAAAATGGCGTGCATTTTGATAACATCGCGCTGCCAGTCGAGCGCTTCGAGGTAGTGGGCAACCGCCATGAGGTTCGCCTCAGGCGGAAGCTTGTAGGCCGGATGGCCCCAATATGCGTTTGCAAACGGCCCAAGCTGGCCGGAATCCACGAAGCTCTTCACCTTCGCCTTCACTCCGGCAAAGTAGGTGGCGCTGGAGTTATGCCAGTCGGAAATCGACATCGCAAGCGCGGAGGTCTTGGCCGGATCAGCCGAGAGCGCGCTGACGATGTCAACCCAGTCGAGGGCGTGAAGGTGGTAAAAATGTATTACATGATCCTGAACGTA
This sequence comes from Nitrospirota bacterium, assembly GCA_016212095.1. GTDB lineage: Bacteria > Nitrospirota > Thermodesulfovibrionia > SZUA-242 > SZUA-242 > JACRHH01. The sequence goes on along the minus strand of JACRHH010000002.1, from coordinate 112,587 downwards.
CTGGCTTCCGGTGATGAGGTTACGGATAATCCGGGCGTTGTCCGGAACTGTGATTCCCAAGGCGTTTTCTACCGCTCGCACGGAGCAGGTTGCGTGAACCGTGGTTCAAACGCCTCATATTCGCTGGACGAAAGCCCAGGCGTCTCGCGGATCGCGCCCTTTCATTATAAGTTCGATGCCGCGAAACATGGTGCTTGAGCTCCACGCGTCAACCACCTTGCCGCCCTCAACCTTCGCCTCGATGCGCAGATGCCCTTCAATTCTTGTGATCGGATCGATAACAATTTTCGCCATTTCAACCTTCCTCCCTGCGATTTGTTGAAGTTTCCTCATCCTTCTTGCCCGACATCAACCGCCCGATTCCATGCGCGATAGCCGCGCCCGCAGCCGCGCCCACAACGCCGACGCCGATCTTGTCGGCGGTTGCGTCCGCGCCGAAGCCGGGAACATTGGGCAGCCGCCTGTAAAACGGCGTTGCGGTGTCCCAAAAATTATCCGACGCGCAGCCGATGCAGCCGTGGCCGGCCTGAACCGGCCAGCTTGTTTTTTCGTTGAAGCGCATCGTTGGGCAGTTGGCGAATGTTGACGGCCCCTTGCAGCCCATCTCGTACAGACACCAGCCCTTCCGGTGGCCATCGTCGCCCCATGAGCGCACGAACTGTCCGGCGTCGAAATGCGCCCGCCGCTCGCAGTTGTCGTGAATGCGCTTGCCGTAGGCAAATAGAGGGCGGCCCTTTGAATCGCAGGCCGGAAGCGTGCCGAACGTCAGAAAGTGAACAACCACGGCGGTAAGATTTTCGGCGTTCATCGGACAGCCGGGCAGATTAAGAAGCGTGATGCCCGGAACGGCAGCGCCCACGCCCACAGCGCCGGTTGGATTTGGAGCCGCCGCGGGCAGTCCGCCGTCCCACGCGCAGTTGCCCACGGCGATGGTTGCAAGCGCGTTGCCGCATACGGTTTTGGCAATGTCGATTGCCGAACGCCCGCCGATGCAGCAGTAAACTCCGCCGTCCTTCATCGGAATGGAACCCTCAACAATGGCGATGTACTGGCCTTTCAGGTTCTTAACAACGCCGTCGAGCGCGGCATGGGCCTGATGCCCGGCAGCCGCCATGATCGTCTCGTGGTAGTCAACGGAAAGGACATCGAGAACGATTTCGGCAACCGTCGGCTTGCTTGCGCGAAGGAACGATTCGGTGTTGCCGCAGCAGTCCTGGAATTCGAGCCATACCACCACCGGCTTTTTCCGCGTTTCAATAGCCTCGGCAATCTTCGGAGCCATCGAAGCGGGAAGAGCCAGAGCGGCGGCCATGGCGGTGCAGAACTTCATGAAGTCGCGCCGTGAAACGCCCTCGCGGGCCATCCGGTCTACGGCGCTTTCGTACTTGAGATCGAAAAACTCGCCCATGCCCAACCTCCAACAGTTATTAAAAGCATCTGGCCGCGTTCGGCTAATGCGCCGGAACGGCCGGTTCTTTTACACCTGCAATGCTAAACGGCGCGTATTTGTGTGGTGCGCCTGTTCTCTGCCGGGGTCGAGCGCCGGCTTGCATGGGGGATGCAAACCGGCTTGCTGCTATTGCGCTATTTTATTTGCTGATTACCCGATTAGCGCTTTTTATGATATTAAGAGCCTGCACGGGAAGATTGTCAAGCGCTATTTTTGATTATCAGGGGTTCCAGAGCCGCGCGCCCGGAATCTGCTCGAAATGCCTGTCGATGGTGAAAATGGAGAGATCGTGCTCGATGGCGATTGCGGCGATGAAGATGTCGGATAGCGGCAAAGTCAGTCCATTTTTCTTGAGGCCCGCCGAAAGCGCTGCGGAATTTTGCCATAATCGCTCGTTCATCTCGTAATACCGCAGGCCGGAAAGCGAGTTCAGCACAACTGCCTTCTCCTTGTCAGACCTTACGCCCTGAACCAGTTCGAACAGCACAATGCCGCAGGTGCATACGGAGTTCGCAGAAAGAAGCGCCGCAAGCTGGTTTCCGGCAACGGTTTCGTATCTGAAGAATTCCACCCAGACACTTGTATCGGCAAGAATCTTATCGTTCAAAAAGCTTTAACCTCTCCTCCTGAGCCTTCAGTTCAAGCTCTTCTTCCTTTTCCCAGTCGTAGTCGATCTGTATCTTGCCGCGCAGGGCAAGCAACTGTCTCATCTTTTTTTCCCGCACAAACTCCTCCATCGCCACAACAATGGCTCCGGTTTTCGTCTTTTCACCCGAATATTTCTGCACCTCGGCCATGAGACCGTCAGGTATGTTTAATGTTGCACGCATAATATGCACCTCCTTGATATGCGCTCATTGTATGATGCGAATGGATGTCTGTCAAACGGCACGCAACGGGCGAACTGACACCGTTCATGAAGCCGTCCCTAACGATCAAGCATCTACGATCTGGCATCTCTGCAAGCATCCCAATACAAAAAAAACCGGTTGCGCGGGGGCGCAACCGGGAATGGAGCGCGGCGTCGGGCTGGGCCAGACTCCGCGCTTGCTGGGCCTGTTTACTAAATCACGCGCTTCCGCCGCGTGACAGCGCGGCCATCGGGCGGCGCAGGAATGTCGGCACATCGAGCGGGTCCTCGTTTATCTGCGGCTCCGGGATGAAATCGAGCGAAATATCCTTCGACAGAAGCCTGCCCAAACCGCCGCCCCTGTTATGCGAAACAGACGCAAACGACGGCATCGCAGGCGCGGATACGGGAGTGGAAACAGGAGCCGAAACCGGCTCAACGGATGAAATTGGCGCAGCCTGTTGCCTGGTTGATACGATTGGCGCAACCGGCGGCATGGTCATGGCCGGCCGGCTTGCGGCCCAGTCGCGAACGCTGGCCGGAGGCTTGACCGCCTCGCGCTTCTCCTCGAACCCGGTTGCGATAACGGTGACGATGATCTCGTCTTCAAGAGCGGGATTGATCACCGCGCCGAAGATAACGTTTGCGTCCTGATCGGCCATCTCCTGAACGAGCGAAACAGCCTCGTGAACATCCATGACCGACATGCCCGCGCCGCCGGTGATGTTCACAAGAATGCCGCGCGCGCCCTCTATGCTGATGTCGTCCAGAAGCGGGCTTGCGATGGCCTGCTTCGCGGCGGTATGCGCCCGGTTTTCGCCCGAACTCCTGCCGGTTCCCATGACGGTCTTGCCCATGCCGCTCATCACGGCGCTCACGTCGGCGAAATCAACATTTATAAGTCCCGACACCTGAATGATGTCCGAGATTCCCTGCACCGCATGACGCAACACGTCGTCGGCGATGCGGAACGCTTCGAGGAACGGGCGATCTTTTGCAACCGAAAGCAGGCGGTTGTTCTGGATGGTGATGATCGAATCGACATGCTGCTTCAATTCCTTCAGGCCGGATTCGGCGTTTCTCGTGCGGCGCACGCCCTCGAATATGAACGGCTTGGTTACGACGCCGACGGTGAGTATGCCCTGCTCGCGCGCGGCCTCGGCCACGACCGGAGCGGCTCCGGTTCCGGTTCCGCCGCCCATTCCGGCTGTGATGAACACCATGTCCGCTCCGGCAATCGCTTCTGAAATGGCGTCTTTTGCCTCAAGCGCCGCCTGCCTGCCTCTTTCCGGATCGGCTCCGGCGCCAAGCCCGCGCGTAATTGCCTCGCCGATCTGAATCTTGCGCGGCGCAAGCGACGCCGCCAAGTCCTGATTGTCGGTATTCATAACAATGAATTCCACGCCGCTCAGGCCTGAGGTTATCATGTTGTTCACCGCGTTTCCGCCCGCGCCTCCAACGCCCACGACCTTGATCTTTGCCCTGTTGAAAGTCCCGCCGATTTCCTCGATCTCAAACATGCACTGAATCCTCCTTTGCTTATTACAGCTTGCGACTATTTTTAAAACAAAATTTAACGCAGACGGCTAAAATCCCAGAATCCCGCCTGCCCACGATTTCATCCTCTCAAGCACGCCCTTGAACGCGCCGTCTTCTCCTGTTTCGCCTCCGTCCGATTCGTCAGCCATAATGCAGTCGCGCGCTTCGCCGCGCGTTCTGGCCATGCGAAGCAGAAGCCCCACGCCGGTTGCGTGCGCCGGAGAATTGACAAGCTCTGCCAGACCGCCAGCGCCGGACGGAATTCCTCTTCTTGCCGGAATTCCCAGAATTTCTTCTGCCAGCTCGCGAAAGCCGTCAAGCAGGCATGCGCCGCCGGTAAACACAACCGCAGCCGGCATTTCGCCGTCCGCCGACACGCTCCTGATCTCCCGCTCGATCAGGCGCAGAAGCTCGTCGGCGCGGGGCTGGATGATCTCCACCAGATAGCGCCTCGGAAGCTCGACCGCGCCTCCCTCGGCGATTCCCTTCACGCGTATCATCTCGTTTTTCTTTATGCGCGACACAAGCGCGGTTCCGAAGTCAATTTTTGTGCGCTCGGCATCGGCGGGCGGAATCCGCAGACCGACAGCCAGATCTGTGCTGAAATGATTTCCGCCGATTGCGATTACCGAGGTTCCCATTATCGCCCGCTCGCGGAATAGCGCGATGTCAGTTGTGTCGCCGCCGATGTCCACAAGCGCGACGCCAAGCTCCTTTTCGTCTTTCGTGAGCACCGCCTCGGCGGAAGCGATGGTGTCGAGCACAATGTCCGACACCTCAAGCCCGGCCTTCTCGCAGCATTTCACCAGATTGCGAACAGCCGAAACCGCGCCGGTTACCAGATGAACATCGGCCTCAAGACGCGAGCCCGACATGCCGAGCGGATTTTCAATTCCGTCCTGCCCGTCTATAGAGTAGCCGCGCACGATCACATGAAGTATCTCGCGGTCAATCGGAATGGCTACAGCCTTCGCCGCATCCACTGCCCTGTCGATGTCGGCTTGAGAAACCTCGCCGTCGCGCACGGCAACCGCTCCCCTGCTCGAAAAGCCCTTCACATGGCCACCGGCGATTCCGGCGGCAACCGAGCGGATCTCGACTCCGGCCATCTCTCCGGCCTCATGCACGGCCTTTTTTATCGACTCGACCGTCGTTTCGATATTGACGACCATGCCCTTGCGAAGCCCTTTCGATACAGCGCAACCCACGCCGGTCACATCAACGCCGCCCGGCTTGACCTCGCCGACAATGGCGCATATCTTCGTCGCGCCAACGTCGAGGCCGACAACAATATCAGCCTGCCTTGGCATGTTTCTTCCCCTTCGACACAACCTGTTTCGGAGCCGGTTTCGACCCCCGTTTGGGTGTTTCCTTTTTCACCGTCTTCACAGTCTTTCCGGTTTCAGGCGATTTTTTGGCGACAGCCTTGGCGTCGCGCTTCTTTTCATCTTTTTCAGCTTCCGTTTTCTCTTCCTCCGGCGGCGCGGCCTGCTGAACCACAACCCGTCCGGCAAAGCGCAGATCCACGTATTCAATCGGCGCGCCCTGCTTCATGATCTGCTCCTCTATGTCGATCCATCGGTCGAGCTTCTCCTCGTACCGCCCCACGCCCATCCTCACAAGCAGACCGTCAACCTTCACGGACATCGCGCCCGGATCGCCAGCCTGAATTTCGACCGGCTCGTTTCCGCCGGTAAAACCCTTGGCCTCAAGCGCTTCGATCAGCTCGATCACATCCCGCGAGACAGCACCGGTTGTAACCCCCTTGACGACCGGCAGGAACGGCTGCGTTTCGCCGGATGCTATCTTCTCGATGACCTTGCCCTCGGCATCGACATAGTAAAGCGACAGGCCGCTGTCAAGAAGCGCAACCGGGCTGCGCTCGCTCACAAGCACCCGAAGCGTCGCCGGGAATTCCTTCCTTATGCGCACATCCTTTATCCACGGCACGCGGGTTACAAGATCGCTCTCCACGTTTCCCAGGTTCAGCGTGAACATGCCGTCGCGGGTGGTATCGATGGCCGAAGCGACCTCGCCCTTTGCAAGCCTGCGGTTGCCCTCCACAAGGATATAGCGCACCGGAGCGACCGAGGCGAATACGGATGACGCTCCGCCGGTTGCCGCATAGACGGCAAGCGCGGCCACGCCAACAAGCAGAAGCGCCGCCGGAAGGATCAGCCAACGTCTGAGCCTTGTTCCGCGCCGGGCGGATTCGGGCTTATCGCCGCTTTCGTTCTTCGATCGACGCGCCAATGATCTCCTCCAGCAGCATTCCAAAACTCATGCCCGCAAGGGCCGCAATCTTCGGCATCAGGCTTGTGGGCGTCATGCCCGGAAGCGTGTTCACCTCAAGAACATATTCCCTGCCGGTGCTGTCAACCAGAAAATCCACGCGGCTGTAAACCGAGCATCCAAGCGCCCGGTGCGCCCGAAGCGCCGCGTCTTTCAGGCGTTCAAGCACGTCGTCCGGAATTTCCGGCGGCAGGATATACTCGGTCATGCCCTTCGTGTACTTGCATTCGTAATCGTAGAACGCCTTTTTCGGGCGAACCTCAACGCCGCCAAGCGTCCTGTTGCGAAGCACGCCTATCTGAATTTCCTTGCCCTTCACATACTCCTCGACAAGCGCCCGGCTTCCGTAGCGGAAGGCATCTGCAAGCGCGGCTTGGAGTTCAGGTTCGCTGTTAACTATGCAGACGCCGATGCTGGAGCCTTCGGCGGCGGGCTTGACCACGTATGGAAGAGGAAAACCGATGCTGTCCGCTGAAAATGCTTCCGCTGAATCCTTATCTACAACCACATGACCGGGAACGCGAAGGCCCGCGCGCGCAAACAGAATTTTCGACGCCGCCTTGTCCATGGCAGCCGCCGAGGCCAGAATGCCGGAACCGGTGTACGGCATTCCCATCACCTCGAACATGCCCTGAACCGCGCCGTTTTCCCCGGCTCCGCCGTGAAGCGCAATAAACGCCAGATCGATTTCGGCTTCCGTCACCCGCGCCGCAAGATCGCGTCCGGCGTCGATCTCGACAACCGTGTAGCCAATTCGCGCAAGCTCGTCGGCAATGCCGCGCCCGCTTGCAAGCGAAACCTCGCGCTCAGCCGACTCGCCGCCCATGATCACGCCGATTCGCCTTACGCCCGGCTTTTTTCCGTTACCCGTCAACTTCCACAGTCTCCCTTCCAATCAGTTTCATTGCTGGCCAATCAGTTTCATTGCTGGCCAATCAGTTTCACTGCTGGCCAATCAGTTTCACTGCTGGCCAATCAGCTTCACTTCAGGTTCAAGCCTCACGCCCGCCGTTTTTTCAACCGCCTCGGCCACGCGTTCCATGAGCGCAACGAACTGCGCCGTCGTGCCGCCGCCGGTGTTTATGAAGAAATTCGCGTGCATCGCGCTAACAGCAATCGCGCCTTCCGCCGCGCCGCGCATTCCGGCCTCGTCGATCAGCCGCCATGCCGCCATTTCGGGCGGGTTTTTGAACACGCATCCGGCGCTCCGCTCGGCAATCGGCTGGCTTTCGCGCTTGCGGCGAAGGTTTTCGGTGGTTGCGTTTAAAACCTTCACCGGCTCGCTTTTGCCGAAAACAAGATTCGCGCCGATCACGAACCTGTCCGCTCCAAGCCCCCAATCCCTGTACGCAAACGGAATTTTGCCTGCGACAACGCGCTCGATCGATCCCCTTGCGCTCATGACAACCACGGAATCGATCACATTCCTCATTTCGCAGCCATACGAACCGGCGTTCATTCTTATCGCGCCGCCGACAGTTCCCGGAATTCCGGCAAGCCCTTCCATTCCGGTCAGGCCCTTTTCCGCGCAGAAGCGCACAAGGCGGCCAAGCATTGCGCCTGCCTCAACGAAAACCCGGACAGTCGAATCGTCCTCCTTCAGCGTCTCAAGCCGTGAAAGCTTCGACAGCGAAACCGCCGCGCCCGTAATGCCGCCGTCGCGCACAACCAGATTGCTTCCGGCTCCCACAACCGCAAGCGGGCTGCCGTCTTCAGTCAATCCCTTTATCACGCGCTGAAACGAGACCACGTCGGCTGGAACGATGAAAGCGTCCGCCGGGCCGCCAAGCCGCAGCGTGGTATGCGCGGACATCGGCTCGTCGAAATGAGCCTCGCCCGAAAACGCGCCTTCTGGGAAGCGTTCAAGCCAGTATTCCGGCGTCAGCCTGATAATCGCCGACATCATTGCCTACCCTTCATCCGCGTCTTCAACCGATAATTCCACGACAATCTCCTCGCCCATTTTAAAAACATCGCCTGCGCCCATCGTAAACAGAACGTCGCCGGGGCGCATGTCAGCCAGAATCCTGCGGCGCATCACGGCGCGGTCTGCCTCGTAAACCACATCCACCTGACTGTATTCGCCTATGCCGTTTTCGAGAACCGACGAATGCACGCCATCAATCGGCGTCTCGCCCGCCGGGTAAATGTCCATCAGGTAAAGCCGGCCGGCGTCGCGGAACGCGTTGAAGAAATCCGCCATCAGGTCTCTGGTGCGCGTGTATCTGTGCGGCTGGAACAGAACCAGAAGCCGTCCGTCAAGGCTTTTGGCCGCTGCAAGCGTGGCCCGTATCTCCGACGGATGATGCGCGTAATCGTCGTAAACGCGAATGCCGCCCGCTGCGCCCTTAAGCTCGAACCTGCGCTGAATGCCGTCGAATGTGGCAAGCGCGTCGGCAATGGCCGCCGGACTCATCCCCACTTCGAGCGCCGCCGCGATGGCCGCAAGCGAGTTCGACACGTTATGAATGCCGGGCGACGGCACAAAAAACCTGCCGAGCGTGGCGCCCTTCAAAAGCGCGGTGAACCGCGAGCCCGCGCCTGAGCGTTCGATGTCGCGGGCCACCAGATCGGCGTCGGCTGTAATTCCGTACGTGATCAGGCGGCGGTGGACGTCGGGAATGAGGTCGCGAAGGTTCTGGTCGTCCTTGCAGACGATAGACAGCCCGTAGAACGGAACCTTGTTCATGAAATCGAGAAACGCCTTCCGGAGCGCCTCCATCGACTTGTAATGATCCATATGCTCGCGGTCTATGTTCGTCACAACCGAGACTATCGGCGTGAGAAACAGAAACGATCCGTCGCTTTCGTCGGCCTCGGCAACCAGGAGATCGCCTTGTCCGAGCCGGGCATTCGTTCCAAGCGCCTTGAGCTTTCCGCCGATCACCACCGTGGGATCGAAGCCGGAGAGCACTGTGGCTATAAGCGAAGTGGTCGTGGTCTTGCCGTGGCTTCCGGCAACCGCGATGCCGTCTTTGAGGCGCATCAGTTCGGCCAGCATCTCGGCGCGCGGTATGACGGGAACCGAGCGCCTTTTCGCCTCGACAACCTCCGGATTGTCCGGCTTCACAGCCGACGAGATCACGACAACCTGCGCTCCGGCAACGGCAGCCGCCGAATGGCCGATGGTCACGCGCAGCCCAAGATCCCGCAGGCGAAGCGTTGTGGCCGATTCCTTCGCGTCGGTGCCGCTTACGGCGTAGCCAAGGTTATGCAGCACCTCGGCGATGCCGCTCATTCCTATTCCGCCTATTCCGACGAAATGGATGCTGCGTATGCCGCGAAAGCGCGTCACGCGTCCTGCCTGCCGGTGCAGGTTATGTCGTCGAACGAGGTTGCGGAGCGCCACGCCATGCCGTCTCCCATGCCTGGAAACAGAACCGGACGCGACGGAAGCCTACGCGTATGCCTGTTGATGATTCCCATCAGGAACCTGTGGCGCGAGGGAGATTCTGCTTCCCTGACAGTCATCAGCTGAAGCTCCGGCATTAACCGAAGCTCATGATTTCTTTCGTCTTTTTCTTCATTCAGCATGTTCATAGCACTCCTTTTCTTCTGCAAAGCTCATACGCAAGATCGACTATGTGACGGGCCGCGCCGCTTTTTCCAAGCGACTTGCTGGCCCTCTCCATCGCACCTATTTCGTCCCTGTTTTCGTAAAGCTCCCTGACCGTGGCCGCAAGCACCGCGCCTGTAAGATCGGTATCGTGAATGACGCGGCACGCGCCCATCTCGAACACCTTCCGCGCGTTTATCTCCTGATGATTTCGCGCCGCATACGGATACGGCACAAGCACCGACGCCTTGCCGCAAGCCGAAACCTCGGCAAGCGTGGACGCTCCGGCCCGGCAGACAACCAGATCGGCGGCAGCGTATGCCTGCGCCATCTCGTGCATGAAGGCCGACACAACGCCGTGCATCGAGCGTTTTCTATACGCTTCCTTCACCGCGGCCTCGTCCGCGTCGCCGGTCTGGTGAATTATCTGGATTTTCCAGCGTATGTCTTCCAGCCTGTCGAGCGCGCCGATCATCGCCATGTTTATGCTGTGCGCGCCGCGCGAGCCGCCAAGCACCAGAACCGTGAACCTGCCGTCTTCAAGGCCCAGCGATGCAAGAGCGTTCTTGCGCTCAGCCGTGCCTATCGAGCTCCGAACCGGGTTGCCGGTGAACACGGTTTTTTCGCCGTCGAACCAGCGTCTGCTGTCCGGGTAGGTTATCGCCACTGTATCAACAAGCCTTCCCAGAATCCGGTTGGCAAGGCCCGGCATGGCGTTCTGCTCCTGTATCATCGTGGGAAACCCCATGCAGCGCGCGCCTATGACCGCCGGGCCGGAGGCGTAGCCGCCAACGCCGATCACCACATGCGGATCGAACTCGCCCAGTATGCGCTTCGATTCGGAAACCGCACCCGGAATCGCCGCAATCGTCCGTATCTTTCCGGCAATGCCCACGTTCACAAATCCCTCGATCTTGATGAACCTGATGTTAAACCCTTCCCTCGGAACAACCTTTTCCTCGATGCCGCGGCGCGTGCCTATAAACAGCACACGGTTGTCGGGCTCGCGCGAAACGATCTCTGTGGCTATGGCAATCCCCGGATAGAGATGCCCGCCAGTGCCGCCGCCTGCAATCACCGCCCGCATAGTTTTATGCCTCGCCCGCAGCCTGTAGAGACGCATGATAATGCGTCGCATCGGCCTGTAGAGACGCATGATGATGCGTCTCTACGCCTGCAAGACGCGGATTGGCAATAAACCTTTTGCTATGCCGCATCGCTGCGTTAGAAAGAAACACCCCCGATGTCTGGCGCGACGATATGTTCAGCAGTATTCCGGCTGCCGAGAGGCTGACCAGAAGCGACGACCCTCCGTAGCTAACAAAAGGAAGCGGCAATCCCTTGGTAGGCATCAGCCCCGTGGAAACCGCCGCGTTCAAAATGGCTTGCAGCACGATCATGAACGTAAGCCCGAACGCCAGATACTTGCCGAACGCATCACCGGCTCGCGCCGATATTTTCATTCCGCGCGCGAAAACGACCAGAAACAGCCCGATCACGAAAATAGCGCCGATAAAACCGAGTTCCTCGCCGATCATCGAGAATATGAAATCCGTATGCGGCTCCGGCAGGAAGAAGAGCTTCTGCTGCCCCTTGCCAAGTCCGAGGCCGCCAAGTCCGCCGTTTCCGAACGAGATGAGCGACTGCACAAGCTGGTAGCCGCTTCCGCGCTCGTCGCCCCACGGATCCAGAAACGATGTTATTCGCCGCATCCTGTACGGAGCCTGAACCAGCATGAATATGGCCGCCAGCGCAAACGGAAGGAAGGCCAGGAAAAACTTCATCCTCACGCCGCCCAGAATCAGCATTGTCACCGTGATGATGCCAAGATTCATCACCGCGCCGAAATCCGGCTGTTTTATAAGCACGACCTGGAAAAGCAGCATGATTCCAAGCGGCATCGCAAACCCGGTCACCGGATGCTCCATCTTCTGCTTCAGCGACATCGCCACGTTTGCGCGAGTGGCCGGATTGAAACCGTTCGGGCGGCTGACGTAATCGGCAAGAAAAATAACAAACGCGAGTTTGGCCAGTTCCGACGGCTGAAACGTTGTCGGCCAGAGCCGAAGCCAGCGCTGCGCGCCGTTTGCCTTGATTCCGATCACCGGCATGAAGACCAGAATGAGCAGCGCGAACGATGCTATCAGAAGCGGAACCGCCAGTTTTCGCAGTTCGCGGTAATCGATGAACGTGAAAACAGCCATCGCGCCAAAGCCTATTGCAAGCGAAATCATGTGCCGAATAAGGTACGCAAAACTTCCGCTTTTGCCATTTACGGCCATGACGGCTGTCGCGCTGTAAACCATGAAAACGCCCACGAGCGCAAGGGTGACAGCCGAAAACAGAAGCGCCCTGTCAACGCCGGATGAATTATTCACGAAGTTTTCCAACCTCCTTCTTGAACACGCGTCCCCTGTCCTCGAAATCCCTGAACATGTCGAAGCTGGCGCAGGCCGGAGAGAGCAGCACAACATCGCCGGGTTTGGCAGCGTCGCGCGATTTCCTCACGGCATCGGCCATGCTTTCGGCATGGATTATCGGAACGGTTCCGGCAAGCGCCTTTTCGAGCTTTCCGGCAGCCTCGCCGATCAGAACGACAGCCTTTGCGTGCCTTCGGACAAGCGGCGCAAGCGCCGTGAAATCCGACGCCTTGTCGCGCCCGCCCGCGATCAGCACCACTGGCTGCTCGAAGCTTGCAAGCGATTTTTCGACCGCGCCCACGTTCGTTCCCTTGGAATCGTTTATGTATGTCACGCCGTCGATTTCGGCCACATGCTCAAGCCTGTGCTCAAGCCCCGGAAATTCTCTCAACACCGAGGCGATAACTTCGGCCTTCACTCCGGCCAGAAGCGCCATGCAGGAGGCTGCCATCGCGTTTTCCAGATTGTGAACGCCGCGAATTTTTATATCCGCCACCGGGATGATGTTTCCGGAAGAGCCGTCGAGGTTGTAACACATCATTTCGCCGCGCATGAAGACGCCGTTTGAGACCTCGATAGCGCGGCTGAAAAGCGCAACACTGGCGGGCGCTATTTTGCCGAGCGCCGCAACTGCCGCGTCGTCGGCGTTCAGCACAAGAACATCGCCGCCCGCCTGCCGCTCGAATATGCGCGTCTTTGCCCTGGCGTAATCATCCGGCGAATCGTAGCGGTCTAGATGATCGGGCGTGATGTTCAGGATCGCCGCAATTTTTGGCCGGAATTCCTGAATTGTTTCAAGCTGGAAGCTCGACACTTCAGCCACAACCCAATCCGGACGCGGCATCGCCCCGGCCTCGACATCCGCCGCCGCCTCGCAGATCGACAGACCGATGTTGCCGCCCACAAACGCGTGCTTTCCGGATGCGCCGATCATGAGGCCAAGCAGGGTGGTGACGGTGGATTTGCCGTTGGTTCCGGTAATGGCCGCAAACGGCGCGTTCATGAACCGGAATCCAAGCTCCAGCTCGCCGATCACCGGAACGCCGCGCCTGCGGCATTTTTCGAGCGGCTCGATATTCGAAGGCACGCCGGGGCTTATCACAACCAGTTCCGCGCCGTCGAACGCCTCGTCCGGATGTCCGCCAGGCAGAATTATCACGCGATTATCCGGGGTCGTGGCTGAAAGCATGGCGATGGCATTGGCAAGTGTGTCGGCGGGGCGCTTGTCGTTTACCGTGACAATCGCGCCATGCCGCGCCAGAAGCCGCGCCGCGCCCGCGCCGCTTCGGGCGAGACCGACAACCGTTACATGTTTGCCGCGTAGAGACGCATAATTATGCGTCTCTACATATTTATCACGCATCGTCTACCTCAACTTTAGCGTGGCCAGACTGACCAGCGACAGCAGAATTCCCACAATCCAGAACCGCACGATAACCTTCGACTCCGGCCAGCCCTTCTGCTCGAAATGGTGATGAATCGGGGCCATCCGGAATACCCGCTTGCCGGTGGTCTTGAACGAGACCACCTGAATGATCACCGAGACGGTCTCGATCACGAAGATGCCGCCCACAACCGCCAGCACAATCTCGTGCTTCGAAATAACCGCAAGCGTTCCGAGCGCGCCGCCAAGAGAAAGCGAGCCGACGTCGCCCATGAAGACCTCAGCCGGGTGCGAGTTGAACCAGAGAAACCCGAGCGACGCCCCTAGCATGGCCGAGCAGAAGACGGTGAGCTCGCCGGTTCCGGGCAGATAGAAAACTTGCAGATACTGCGCCATCTGGCTGTGGCCGGATATGTAGATAAGAAGCGCGTTAGCCACGCTTGCGATGCCCACCAGCCCGATCGCCAGGCCGTCGAGGCCGTCGGTCAGGTTCACCGCGTTTGACGATCCGACGATCACCAGCACCGCAAACGGCACATAAAAAATACCCAGATCGATCATCACCTTCTTGAAAAACGGGATGCTCAGCATTGTTGCGTAGGCCGTTTCCTGCGAGCGCACCACCACGGCGATGACGGTGGCGACAAGTATCTGGAGTCCGAACTTGTATCGGGCCTTCATGCCGGCCGTGTTTCTGCGGCTGATCTTCAGCCAGTCGTCCCAGTAGCCGATCGCTCCGAATGAGATCAGCGAAAAGAGCGTGATCCACATGAAGCGGTTGTTCAGATCGCCCCAAAGCAATACAGTGGATGAGATTGCCGCGATTATGATCAGACCTCCGGCAGTCGGCGTGCCGCGCTTTCCAAGATGCGTCTGCGGCCCGTCGTCCCGAACCTGTTGCGTGACACGCATTCCCTTGAGGTAGCGGATTATCATCGGCCCAACAAGCAGACTCAGGGCAAGCGCCGTCATAACCGCGAGAGTGCTCCTGAACGTGATGTACCTGAACACGTTCAGCGGCGAATACATGTCGTGCAGGGAATAGAGCAGGCTAGCAAGCATCGCGTATCCCCCTCGCAACATTCTCCATCGCCATTCCGCGCGAGCCTTTTACCAGAATCCGGTCGCCAGCGCGGATGATCGAGCCGATGGCGGAAGCGGCTGTCGCTGCGTCGTTGAAGGCAGTGGCGTCAACCATGGCGGTATCTATCGCATACCTGAAAATCGGCCCGACCGTGACAATCCGGTCAATTCCCCTGCCGCGCGCGAAACGCAGTATCTCTTCGTGAAAGCGCGCCGCGTCGGGGCCAAGCTCAAGCATGTCGCCCAGAACAGCAACCTTTCTTCCATCTTGAGCGGCCAGCGTTTCAATCGCCGCTCGCATCGAAAGCGGATTTGCGTTGTACGCGTCGTTGATAACCAGATACGGCCCGATATTTGCAATCTCAAACCGCATTGAAGCGCCGCTGAAATTCGAAAGCCGCTCCGCCATTTCATGTAGCGGAATGCCCAGAATCGTTCCGACCGCGATTGACGCAAGCACGTTCGACACATTGAAAATGCCCGGAACAGGAATGCGGAACTTCACGCCGCCGGAAGCTAAATTAACAACGAAACTCACGCTGTCCGCGCCCGCCTGAACATCCGTTGCCCGGATGTCGGCGCCTTCTTTCAAGCCGTATGTGATCACCTTGCAGGAGGTTATGGAGCTAACAGCGTTGGCCCCATCGGCGATTCTAATCGCCGCGTTGGCCAAATACTGATTGTCGGCATTAAGAACTATCGGGCCTTGCAGGTGATCCAGAATTTCGAGCTTTGCAGCAAGCACGTTCTCCACGCTGCCGAGCCCTTCCAGATGCGCCGGGCCGATGTTGGTGATCACGCCGACCGTGGGGCGCGCAATTTCGGAAAGCTTGCGAATCTCGCCCGGATGGTTCATGCCCATCTCGACAACCGCCGCCGTGTGACTGGGTTGAAGCGCCATCAGCGTGAGCGGAACGCCGATATGGTTGTTCAGGTTGCCACTGGTCTTGAGCACATCGAACCGCGCGCCCAGAACAGTTGCGATCATCTCTTTCGTGGTGGTTTTCCCGGCGCTGCCGGTAACCCCTACAACAGGAATATCGCCGCGCATCGCCCTGCGCCGCATCGCCATGCCCTGAAGCGCAACCAGAGGGTCGGGAACGCGGATCAGCCGCGATTCCTCAATGCCTTCGGGGCGGATGTAATCGCTTTTCACAAGCGCCGCAGCCGCGCCTTTTGAAAACGCCTGCGGCACGAACGCGTGACCGTCGGCCTTCGCGCCCGGAAGCGCCACGAAGAGTTCGCCGGCCTTGATGGTGCGCGTGTCTATCGAAGCTCCGGTGAAGCCGATGCGCTCGCGAAGCGCGGTCAATGCCTCTTCCCTGTCGCTGAAATGCGTCTTCACGCCGCCGGTTTCCTGGTAATCCTCGTGTCCCTTGCCCGCAATCAGCACAACGTCGCCGCTTTTGGCCGCCTCAATCGCATGGCGAATGGCCTCGCGCCTGTCTGGAATCACGATGTGACCGTCCTTTTTAACTCCGGCCAGTATGTCGGCAATAATGTCCTCCGGCCTTTCGCGCCTTGGGTTGTCGTTTGTGATCACAACATAATCGGAATGCTTCGCCGCAACCGCGCCCATTTTGGGGCGCTTGCCCCGGTCGCGGTCGCCGCCGCAGCCGAAGACCGTGATCACGCGCCCTTGTCCGGACGAGAGTCCGGACAATTTGGCCGATGCTCCGGCGATGGCGCGGGCCGCCGCAATCGAACGTTCGAGCGCGTCGTGCGTATGAGCGTAATCTACCGCGACAACGAAATCCTGCCCCGCGTCAACCCTCTCGAACCTGCCCGGAACGCGATTGGCCGCCGCAATTGCCTCGATCACGACATCAACGGCAATGCCCAGGCCGACGGCAACCGAAAAGGCGGCAAGGATGTTGTAAACGTTGTGGCGCCCGATCAATCCGGACGAAGCCACGCGGCTTCCGCCTTCCCACTCGATCCGGAACCGCAGCCCGCGCATTCCCGATTCAACATCGAACGCGCGAACATCAGCCGCCGATTCCACGCCGAAGGTGATCAGGCGGGTGTCGGCAAGCTCCGAGGAATCGACAAGTCTCGCGCCGTAAGCGTCGTCAACGTTTATCGCGCCGAATCCGCCGGGGCGCAGGTGATCGAAAAGCTCGCTCTTGGTCTCGAAATACTCCTCCATGGTGCTGTGGAAATCGAGATGATCCTGCGTGAGGTTCGTAAACACAACCGCCTCGAACTCGCAGCCATGCACCCTTTTCAGCGCAAGCGCGTGGGACGAAACCTCCATCACCGCGTGGGCAAGCCCGTTTTCGGCCATGTCGGCAAGCATCGCCTGAAGATCGGGCGATTCGGGAGTTGTCCTTGAAGCGGGTACAATTTCTGCCTCGCCGGTAATGTACCCGATCGTTCCGATAAAACCAGTCCGGTTTCCGGCATGTTCCAGAATCGACCGCAGAATCATCGCCGTTGTGGTCTTGCCGTTTGTTCCGGTTATTCCCACAACGCCCATGCGTTTCGACGGCTGGCCGTAAAACGCCGCGCTCATCGAGGCCGTAGCCGTCCGCATGTCATCGCACTCAATCATGGAAATTCCCGGAACCGCATAATCCGCAATATTCTCCCCGGCAACCGCGATTGCGCCGTTTGCCACAGCCTGAGCAATGAATTGCCTGCCGTCCGTCTCCGCGCCCTTCATGGCGGCAAACAGGAATCCTGGCCGGATGCTACGCGAGTCGTATGCGATTCCGCATATATCGCCAACGCACGGGCCTGAAACGCAAACGCCGCCCGCGGCGGCGACCAGCTCCGGCAGCGGCATCGTTCTAGTTCGACACAAGCAGGACATTCTTCGTGTCTTCCCTCGGCACTTTCAGATAGACGAGCGCGTGTTCGGAGATTCCCTTGAAAACGGGCGCGGCAACCTCGCCGCCGTAAATCGCGCCTCTCGGCTCATCTATGACAACAATGATCGCAAGCTTCGGATCGTTGGCCGGAACGAAGCCAACGAACGAGCTCATGTACTTGCTCTCGGAATATCGTTTGGTGGTCATGTCGAGCTTTCTGGCCGTGCCGGTCTTGCCGGCCACGCCGTTGCCATCCACCGCGGCCTTTTTGGCGGTTCCGCCCTCCTGCGTCACGCTTGAGAGTATTTCGGCCATCGTCCTGCTGGTGTTTTCCGAGATCACCCGGCGCACCTGCGCGGGCTGGAATGATTTCACAGTCTCGCCGTCCGGGCCCACAATCTCCTGAACCAGATACGGCTTCATCAGCGTTCCGCCGTTTGCGATGGCTGAATAGGCGGTGAGAAGCTGAAGCGGCGTCACCGCGATTCCGTATCCGATGGAGACCGAGGCGTAGGATGCGTTTGCGCTGAAAAGCCCGCGAGCCTCGCCCGGAAGATCGATGCCTGTTGACTGCCCAAAGCCGAATTTTTTCACATACTCGAAGTAACGATCCTTGCCGACGCCCATCGCGATTTTTATCGAGCCGACGTTCGACGATTTCTTGATAACCTCGGCCAGTGTCAGCATGCCGTTTCGGTGAACATCCCGTATAACTCGCCCGCCAACCTCTATCGAGCCGCGCGAGCAGTCGAAGCGGTCATACGGCGTGTACACGCCAAGATCGAGCGCTGCGGACGCCACCACGACCTTGAACACGGAGCCCGGCTCGTAAACGTCGCTTATGGCGAAATTTCGCCTGTTTTCGGATCTGTCCGGCTTTTCGGGCGAAAATGTCGGATTGACGCCCATCGCCAGAATCTCGCCCGTGAACGGATCCATCACAATCGCGGTTGCCGCGCGCGGATTCCATTTCTCCACCGCGTCGGCAAGCTGTTTTTCCACGATGTACTGGAGGTCTTCATCAATTGTGAGCACGAGGCTGTTTCCGGGCTGCTCATAATCGCCGCCGTTTGAGAGTGCCCTGCCGCGCGCGTCTCGCGCATGAACCTTGCTTCCGCCCTTGCCGCGCAGATACTCGTCGTATTTGAGTTCGACACCCTCGACGCCGTCGTTGTCGATGTTGACCGAACCAAGAAGATGCGCCGCCAGAGCCTCTTTCGGATAGCTTCGGTAGCTCTCAGGGGCAAGCCCGATCTGCTCCCCGAGCTTGAGGCGTTTAATGCTTTCGGCGGTGTTGTCGTCCAGCTTCCGCGCAAGCCATACAAATCCCTTGCTCCTGTCGGCTGAAAGGCGCTTCACAACCAGATCCGTCTTCTCGCTTCCTACAAACGGCGATAGGCTTGCTGCCACCGCGCGCGCATCCGTCACCTTCTGCGGCACGCCATATAGAGATTCAACACGCCGGTTCACCGCAAGCTCGCGGTAATGCCTGTCGAAGATCGCTCCGCGCCGGGCGTCGATGGGCTCGGCGGCGCGATGCTGCTTCTGAGCCCTCACCGCAAGCTGCTTGTGCTCAAGAATCATCAGGTCGAACAGCCTCAGCGTGACGCTGAGAAACCCCAGCAGCACAAGCGTCTTGATGATTACGAGCCGCCCATGAGCCATGGCTTATAGCTCCCTGTTCACTCCGGCGTAATCGCTGGCCTGAACATGACGGCGCTTGTAAACGCCCTTTGCGCGCACAATGTTCGACGACGGATCGTACCTGACAACATAAACGTCGGCCCTGCTCGGAAGCTCAAGGCCGAGCTTTTCGGCAGCCACGGCGGCCACGCGAACCGGAGACGACAACCTGCTTCTGTCGCTTATCAATTTCTTTTGCTCAATCAGCGCCGCGCCGCGCGCGCTCTCAAGACTACCGATTTCATACTTCGCCTCCATCACCTTCGTGCGAATCCAGATGAGAGAGAAGCCGCCTAGAACCAGAAGCAGAACCGCTGTTGGCTTCACAAGATAGCCGAGTACCGAACTCCTGTTTTTTTTTGCCCTGGGCATTGTATTTTCCTCCTTTCCGCATATGCGAAGAATGCCCTGAATCTATTGCCGACTGTTCCATCTTTTGGGCCGCGCGCAGCTTTGCGCTGCGTGACGGCGGATTGGCAATCACCTCCTGGCGCGACGGCGCAAGAGGCTTGCGTGTGATGATGTCGAGAACCGTTCCGCCCAGTTCGCGGAATCTGTTCTTGACGATACGGTCTTCCAGCGAGTGATAGCTTATGACGCATATCCGCCCGCCCGGAACCAGAAGCCGAACGGCATCGTCGATGGCCGCAGGAAGCACCTCAAGCTCGCGGTTTACAGCGATTCGAAGAGCCTGAAACGTGCGTGTGGCCGGATGCGTGCGCCCGGTGCGCGGCACGGCGGACTCTACAACCTTGGCAAGGTCGGCGCATGTTGCAAGCGGACGGCTTCGCACAATGGCGCGGGCGATGCGGCGTGAGCGGTGCTCCTCGCCGTAGTTGAATATGATGTCGGCTATGTCTTTTTCGGACGAATGATTTATTACATCGGCAGCCGTCGCGCCGGATGTCTTGTCCATCCTCATGTCCAGGGGATCGTTGCTTGCGAAGCTGAATCCGCGCCCGGTTGCGCGCAGTTGAAGAGACGAGACGCCCAAGTCCATCAGGACGCCGTTTACCTTGTCTATGCCGCAGCTTGCCAGAAGGCTACGCATTTCGCTGAAATTTCCTTTTAGAATTGTCACCCTGAAGTCTCCCGCCAGTTTACTCACAGCCTCTGCCAGAGCTTCATCGTCCTGATCGATGCCCACCAGCCGGCCTTCCGGGCCGAGGTGTTCGAGAATGCGCGCCGCGTGTCCTCCCAAACCCACGGTTGCATCCACGTAAATTCCGGAGGGATCGATTCCGAGACACTCAAGAACCTCCCCCGGCATGACCGGGACATGCCTGATCAAATCCGTCCGCCCAGCCTGGTAATGGCCTCTTCGACCGATCCGGAGTCTTCAACCTCCATTTCCGCGTCGAAGCGAGCCCTGTCCCAAATCTCCATTTTGGTCGTCAGACCAAGAAACACGACCTGTCCGCCATTTATTCCGGCCCATTCGCGGAGGCTTGGCGGTATCAGGATTCTCCCCTGTCCGTCGCATTCAACCTCGACCATCGACGATATGAAGTGCCTGTTGAATTTCTTCACATTCGGGTCTGTCTGAGGAAGCTGCGCCGCATTTTCCGAAATAATCTCCCACTCTTCAGGCGGATAACCGCAGACGCAACGGTCAAACGGCGTGGCAAGAATCAGCCGCGTGCCGCCGTTTCTGTTGACCAGAGCCTCGCGGAACTGGGATGGAACACTCACGCGTCCCTTCGAGTCCATCGAAAGGAAATGCCGCCCACGGAAATTTTTCACTTTATGCCCGTCTTCCACACCATTCTCCACTTTGTACCGAGAATTGTGATTTAATGCCTTTGCATTGTCAAGTAATTATTTACTGGTTCAATATATTGACTAGTTTCAGGCAACGTAAACAATATGTAGGGTGGTAAAAGGTGGTGTTAGTATTTTTGTGAAATCCCCCCCATTGCCACCTTTGTCAAAGGTGGGAAACCGAAGGCGGGGGATTATAGAGGTCAGGCGGGGTATATTGCGTTGCTAATGAAACTGTTACGAGAGGATCAAAATCTCGCGCAGTCCCGCGAGGGCGGAAAGCAATGGCTGAAATCCGGCTTTTCGCGTATAAATGATGTCCGTGGCCACGCCGCCGTCTGTCTGGATGCGCGCCGAAACCACATTCAGGCCCGCGTCGTGAATTGCGTAGAACATGTCGGCGAGAAGGCCGATCCTGTCCGGAGTCACTATTTCGATGGCCGTGACGCGCTGCGACAACTCATTATCGATGACGATTGACGGCTCGATACCCAAAGCCTTTCCGGCCTTTTTGGCAGGAGTCACAGGGCGGCGCGAGCCGTTTATGATAAACGCCCTGAATTCATCAGCCAGTCTGCTGTCGAGACCGCTCCAGAAAACATCGTCCCAGTTCGAGATGGTGAATCGATCCAGTATGGTGTTGTCGGAGCCGGTATACGCCTGCGCCTTGAGAATATCCAACCCGGCGGATGACAGGATTCGCGCGAAACCGGCAAGTAGCCCAGGCCTGTCAATCGCGCAGACCGTTATCTCGACGCCGCCCATTGCGGGGCGTTTCGTCACGCGGCAGGCAAATCCGTCGCGCCGCGCCGCATTCAGCAGAAGCACGTCGCCCGGAACGGTGTCGTCGGGGGTTTCGCGCAGATAACGTTTCGAATAAATGTTCAGGTGATCTTCGACATCTTGCCTCGACGGATTGCCGCGTTCAGGAACTCCGGCAAGCAGAATCGAACGCCGCTCGCCGCGAAGCTCTCCGCGCAGATGGGCCGCCGCCCTTGTGTGCAGCTCTGTAACCAGATACTGCCGCCACCCCGACCAGAAGCCGGGCCGCACGGCCGACATGTCGGCATATGTAAGAAGAAACAGGTAATCGAGCCGTTCGATATCCTCCACGCGCGCCGCGAACTCTCGCACCACTTCCGGATTGTCGATCTCGCGTTTCTGTGAGGTTACGGACATCAGCAGATGGTTTCGCACCAGAAACTCAACCAGCCGCCTGTCGTCGCCGTTTATGCGAAGCCGATCGAGGATCTCCGAAACATCGGCGTGCTCATGCGCCCCTGCAATGCGCAGCGCCTTCCCGGTGTCGTGAATGAGTACGGCAAGATAAAGCAGATGCCGATGCCTGATGCCGCGCAAAACGTCCCGAAGTATCCCGTGCGCCGGATGCGCCGGATGCGCCGGATCGCCAATGGCTTCAACCGCTTCAACAGCGTTCAGCGTGTGCTCGTCAACCGTGTACCGATGATACGGCTCGCGCACCACAAGGGCGCGAAGCCGTCCGAACTCCGGAATGTATCGCCCAAGAATGCCGTCTGCATGCATCTCTCGAAGCGTTCGCGAAACACGCTGTCCGGAGAGGATTTCGCGGAAATGCGCGGCTGCGGTGCGATCCGCGCGAAGCGGGCCGCTTGCTATCTTCATGTTTTCGCGTATCAGCCTTTTCAGGCCCGCGCCAATCGGCGCGCCGCGCCTTGCGGAAACGGCGTATGTCTCGATCATGCGGTGAGGAGGATCGAGTATGGCTGCCGGGTTTTCCGCCACCAGCCAGCCCTTCATTATGCGAAAAGGCGGCGAAAGCGTTTCCCACCGAAACCAGGACGGCCCGCCGATATTCCCGAAGACCTGCCGAACCGCCGTATCGATAAGCACCTTCGACACCGCCGCGCCCTCGCGCGCATGAAGGTAATAGCGGCGCATCATGCGTTCCGCCGGGCTTAGGCCGAACCGTTCGGCAAATCCGGCGTCAACCGCCATGAGATCCTGGTTTTCGAAGTCGAGCGTATCGTTCTTGCGTCCGGAGGCGAGATGCAGCCGTACCCTGATTTTCTGGATAAAATCATACGCGGCAAAGAGTTTTATGACGTCCTTTTTATCCAGATGCCTGTCGAGGCCGCGAAATCCGTCCGTTCCAAACGCCACGCGCATGAGCCAGAGCGCAAGATGAATGTCGCGAAGCCCTCCTTCGCCTTCCTTTATCTGCGGCTCAAGCAGGGAGGCGGCTTCTCCGTATGAATGATGACGCTCTTCCCTGTCCTTCAACAGCCCCTTCACATACTGGCGCACCCCGCTCTTGATAAGCCTGGGATACACATCCTTCATCAGTCCGGCAAATACTCCGGCGTCTCCGGCAAGAAAACGCGATTCGAGCACCGCCGTGCGGGCTGTGGCGTCGGCAAGACCCACATCGAGGCAGTCGCGGAATCCGCGCACCGAATAACCGACCTGAAATCCGTCGTCCCAAAGCCTGTAAACAAGGGCGCGAGCCGCCTCGGCAGCTTCAGCCGAGGGAGATCGCCCGGTGAGGATCATCAGATCGATGTCGGAAAACGGGGCCATCTCGGCTCGTCCGTAGCCCCCGACAGCAATGAGCGCAACGCCCGGCAGATTGCCGTTCCATAATCCGAGCAGATAATCGTCTATAAGCGCCGACATGGCATGGCAGAGGGATAGCCCGCTCCGCTCGGAAGCGGTAAGGGCGCGGATTACGTCGGCGAAGGCAAAGGCCTGTTTCATTTCGTCTGATATTCTAAAAGAAAGGGGCGAGGCTTTGCCTCGCCCCTTGGCGATGATTCCACCGAACAGCCCGGACTAATCCGGTCTGTCTGTCAGCGCTTCCAACCCCGGCAGCGCCTTGCCCTCAAGAAGCTGGAGCGATGCGCCGCCGCCTGTGGAAATGAACGTAATGGCGTTGGTCACGCCAGCGCGATGCACGGCAAGCGCCGTGTCGCCGCCGCCCACGATGGTAAGCGCGTATGCGTCGGCAACCGCGCGCGCGATTGCAAACGTTCCGCGTGAATACGCGTCAACCTCGAACATGCCCATGGGGCCGTTCCAGATGATGGTCTTGGAATTCGAAAGCGCGTCGGAGAAGAGCCTTGCGGTTGCCGGGCCTATGTCGAGCGCCTTCCAGCCCTTCGGAATCTCTTGCGTGCTCACGATCTTGGTCTGCGCGCCCGGATCCATCGACTCCGCCACAACGCAGTCAACCGGCAGATAGAATTTCAACCCCGTCTTGCGCACCTTCTGGCGAATGCGCTCGGCGGTCTCCAGCATCTCGTCCTCGACGAGCGAATCGCCCACCTCATAGCCCATAGCTTTCAGGAATGTGAATGCCATTCCTCCGCCGATGATAACGCGGTCAACGCTGTCGGCGAGGTTTTCGATAACGCCGATCTTTCCCGACACCTTGGCGCCGCCCAGAATTGCGGTAAACGGACGCACCGGGCTATGAACCGTGCCCATGAGGTATTCAACCTCGCGCTTCATCAGAAATCCGGCAGCGGATGTCAGATGCTTCGCCACGCCCGCCGTGGAGGCATGGGCGCGGTGGCATGTGCCGAATGCGTCGTTCACGAAAAAGTCCGCGTTCGACGAAAGCGCCTTTGCAAACTCCGGATCGTTCTTCTCTTCGCCGGCATGGAAGCGGACGTTTTCAAGAAGCATCACATCGCCGTCCTTCATCTTCGAGACAGCCTTTGAAACGACTTCGCCCACGCTGTCCTCGACGAAAACAACCTCCTTGTCGAGCAGGCGCTTCAGGCGTTTAACCACAGGCGAAAGGCTGTAGCGCAGATCGACCTTGCCCTTGGGCCGCCCCAGATGCGAGGCCAGAATCACCTTCGCGCCCTCGTCGATTGCGTAGTTTATCGTCGGCAACGCCTCGCGGATGCGGCGGTCGTCGGTTATGTTCAGGTTGTCGTCGAGCGGAACATTGAAGTCCACACGGATGAGAACCCTTTTGCCCTTGAGGTTCAACTCCTCGATTGTGAGCTTGTTCAGGATGCCGCTGCGGTCGCGTCCCTGTGCGTCAGTCATGGCTGCCTCCAGTGTTTTTCGCGGTCATGGCCTAGCAGGCAAGCCGACGCGCAAGCTCAACAAGGCGGGTTGAATAGCCGGTCTCGTTGTCGTACCACGAAAGAACCTTCACCATCTTGTTGTCGATCATCTGGGTTACCAGCGAGTCGAAAATGGATGAGTGCGGGTTGCCGTTGAAATCTATCGAAACCAGCGG
Organism: Nitrospirota bacterium; assembly: GCA_016212095.1. GTDB lineage: Bacteria > Nitrospirota > Thermodesulfovibrionia > SZUA-242 > SZUA-242 > JACRHH01. Next base: position 87,522 of record JACRHH010000002.1, on the reverse strand, counting down.
CTCGTCGAGATACTGCAGAATGCCCTTCATCGGGCCGTCCGCCGCAGCCTTGATGGCCGCGTTGATTTCGGCGGGCGTGGTGTCTTTCTTCAGGTCGGCCACGAGATCGACAACCGACACGTTCGGGGTGGGAACGCGGATGGACATGCCGTTCAGCTTGCCGTTCAGCTCCGGCAGAACGAGGCCCACAGCCTTTGCCGCGCCGGTGGATGTCGGGATCATCGAAACCGCTGCGGCGCGGGCGCGGCGGAGGTCTTTGTGCGGAAGGTCGAGAATGCGCTGGTCGTTCGTGTAGGAATGGATTGTATTCATAAGTCCGCGCTCGATGCCGAATTCTTTGTGAAGCACCTTGGCAACGGGAGCCAGGCAGTTTGTGGTGCAGGAGGCATTCGAGATGATCTTGTGCTTCGACGGATCGAGGTGCTCGTCGTTTACGCCCAGGCAGACGGTGAAATCCGGCTCCTTGGCCGGGGCGGAGATCAGCACCCATTTTGCGCCGCGCTCCAGATGCTTCGAGGCGTTTGCGCGGTCAACGAAAAGGCCGGTGGATTCGATGACGACGTCAACGCCGAAGTCGCCCCACGACAGCTTGTCGAGTTCCCTTATTGCCGTGATCTTGATCTCTTTGCCGTCCACCACTATGCCGCCATCCACGGCCTTGACGTCAGCCTTGAAGATGCCATGCACCGAGTCGTACTTTAGAAGGTGGGCGAGGGTTTTGGAATCGGTGAGGTCATTGATCACAACCACGTCGATGTCCTTGTATCCGGCCCTGAGAACGCTTCTTCCGATCCTGCCAAATCCGTTGATTCCGACTTTCATTTCACTGTCCTCCTGAAGTTTTGATGCCTAATGGCATGAATATGCGAAAGGCTAAACCATATAATGATTCGGAAAATGTGAATGCATTCTTGAATTGTATCGCGAAAACGATTATTCATCCAGCATGGAAATCACCATGCCGGTCATAAGCTTCGGATAGAAGTATGTGGATTTGGGCGGCATCCGCCTTCCGGCAAGCGCAACATCGCGCAGTTCGTGAAGCCGTGTGGGATTGAGAAGAAACGTCGCGTCGTACCGGCTCTCGTCAACCATCCGCATCGAAACTGCCGCATCCATCTCGTATGCGAACTCCTGCACGCCGAGCGTTTTCTCCATTATCAGCCTGTGCAGAACGGTCACGTCGAGCGAGCCAAGCGGCTGCGGCGCATCGGTGAACGAGCCGCGCTCAATCTCAATGACATACCCCTTGCCGCCCGCGTAGAATCCGAATGAATGGTTATTCGCCCGCCGGGCTATTTCGGCAAGCAGCGAAGCCGGATCCGCCGCGTCTGTTTCTAGCACCGAAAAAGCGGTCTTCAGGCGAGCGACGGCGTCGCCGGGAAGCGAGCGGATGAGCCTGTGCGTGGGAAGCACCGTAAGGCCCGGCTCCTCCATGTTGGCAAGAAACATCAACACGCGCGACGCCCTGCCGCCGGTTTCGTTCATATGCGCAAGCGACGTTTCATAACGGTGGTGTCCGTCGGCGATGAATATTTTTTTGTCCGCCATTTCATCCGAAATGGCCGCGATGCCAGCCGGATCGTCAACCCGCCACATGCGGTGAATCGAGCCGAGCGAATCAGCGCCTTCTATCAGCGGCGACGCGGTTTCGGCCACGGAGGCGAGAATGCCGGATGTGATCTTGCGCTCGCCGCTGTAAAGCGAAAATATCGGGCTTATGTTTGCGTTTGTCGCGCGAAGCAGGTTCAGCCTGTCGGACTTTGGCTTCGAGTGAGTTTCTTCGTGCGGCAGAACAACTCCGGCCTCGAACGGCTCGATTCCGACCATTCCAAGCAGGCCGCGAAACTTCAGCCGCTCGCCGCCCATCGAATATTCGACCTCGTAGCAGTAGTACGCCGGACGCTCGTCGCGCACAAGAATGCCGGACGCCATCCATTCGCGCAGGAATGCGGCGGAACGCGTGTATCTGTTTTCGGCATCGCTGTCGCCGGGAAAATCCTTGCCGAAATCTATCTGAACGATATTGTAAGGGCTTTGGGTGTAGAGCTTTTCTTTCGCATCAGCCGAAATGATGTCGTAGGGAGGCGCAAGAACTCCGGAGGGATTGTCTATCTTGCCTGTGTTATATCTTACACCCCTTAAGGGGCTTAACTTGGCCATAATGGGCGCTTAATATATCACAGGATTTTTCAAATTGCAAAAGCGTCCGGCGTGTGCTATAACAGCCCGAATTATCGTCAACCCGTCTTAAAATAAGGAGAATTATGAATGGAAGCATGGCACTGAAACGAATTGCCGCCGCGTTTGCGGTTTGCGTTGCATTATCCGGTTGCAGCCGGATTCAGGAGGGCTCCGGCGCTGGCGACTCCGGCGCGGGCGGAGGCGAAACGCTGGTCACGGTGAACAGCAAGCCGGTAACCGCGGGGCAGTTCAAGCGCGACATCGCCCTTCTGCCGTCCTATGCCCGCACCGAGTTTGCGGGAGCCGAGGGCGGAAAGCGTTTTCTAGATGAAATCGTCGGGCGGGAGCTTCTCTATCAGGCGGCGATTGAAAAGGGGCTCGACCGCGACAGCGAGTATCTTGGCGCGCTCGAATCGTTCAGGAAGGCCCAGCTTGCCTCGATGTTCATAGAGCGCGAGATTAAAAGCTCAATGCCCGTGACGGAAGCGGACGTGAAAAAATATTACGATGAGAACAAGGCCGGTTTCGTTGCGCCGCCGAAGATTCACGCGGCGCATATTCTTGTGAAGAGCGAGCAGGAAGCCAGGCAGGTTAGCGCGATGCTGAAAGGCGGCGCGTCGTTTGAAAAGCTCGCAGCGGAGAAGTCCATCGATGATTCTTCGAAGGAACAGGGCGGCGATCTTGGAACCTTCCCGCGCGGAAGCCTGGTTCCGGCGTTCGAGGAAGCGGCGTTCGCGCTTGCCGCCGGAAGCGTGAGCGCGCCGGTGAAAACCGAATTCGGGTGGCATGTCATCAAGGTTGTCGAGAAGATGCCGGAGGAGCAGGTTTCCGTTGAGAAGGTTTCAGACTTCATCAAGACGCGGCTTGAGGAGGAAAGGCGGCGGCAGGGATACGACGACCTTGTGAAGCGCCTCAAGCAGGCCGCGAAAATCTCAAACGTGAACGATGCGCTCCTGAAAAGCATCACCGAAGGCGCGCAGCCAATGAAGCCGGGAAGCGCCGGGCATCCGTAAGGCGTGTTGATAGGGACAGGGCTTGGGAATGCTATAATTGGGCCATATGGGGAGGTTGTAACAATGCAGACGAACATCACCATAAACTGTCCATCCGAACTGCTCATCGGTCTTCATACCGATGCGCGCAATTTCGGTGAGTTGATCAAGCTTCAGGCGGCAATCGCGCTTTTCAAGGAAGGCAAGGTTTCATCCGGCATGGCCGGCAGTTGGCTTGGCATGTCGAGGGTGGATTTCCTTCTAAAAGCTATGGCTGCCGGCGCAACGCTTCTTGATGATTCGGAAGACGACTTTCAGCGTGAAACATCGCTGTTATGATGGTTTTCAGTAATACGACTCCGTTTATCGCGCTTTGCGCTGCAAACCGCCTCGATCTGATGCCCGCCATTCTCGGCGGTATTCATGTGGTTGATGAGGTTGCCGATGAATGCGCCGCCGGTGGCTTGATTCCGGTTCCCGATCTTCGGGCATTGCCGTGGATTACCGTGGTTTCTTCCCTGCCTGCTCCGGCAGCATCCATTCTTATGGAGCTCGACCATGGCGAGAGAAACACTATCAACACAGCGGCGGACATGAAGGCGGATTTGCTGGTAATGGATGAGCGAATCGGCAGAAATGTGGCCGAATACATGGGGCTTAAGGTCATCGGCACACTTGGAATACTGCTTAAGGCCAAGGCTCAGGGATTGATACCATCGTTTCGCAATGTTTCCGAAGATATGCAGGTGAAAGGGATTCGGTTCAATCCCAAACTTGTTGAACGGCTAGCGCGAGAGGTTGGGGAATAGCAATCGACTCGATGACTGCCCCATGTCCCAAGTAATCTCCAGCACCAAAAACCCCCGCGTTTCCGAGGTTGACCGCCTGCGCAGCCGCCGGGGGCGCGACGAAAGCGGCCTGATGCTTATCGACGGGCGGCGGGAAATCCGGCTTGCCGTTGAAGCCAAAATGCCGCTTCGCACGATTTACCAGTGTATCGAGCTTTTCATGGCTGGCGACGAGGATATTGTTCATGGCGCTGAGGCTCTGGGGGCGGAGATTGTCGAGGTCAGCCTTGCTGTCGCCGAAAAAATGGCCTACGGCAACCGCGCCGAGGGAATGCTGGCGGTTGCGCCGCGCCCCGCGCGAGGGCTTGAGCTGCTTCCATCAGGCCCGTCGCCGCTTTATGTGGTGCTTGCCGACATTGAAAAACCGGGCAACATAGGCGCGGTGTTTCGTGCGGCGGACGGCGCGGGAGCCAGCGGCGTGATTCTCTGCGGCGGAACCGACATTTTCAGCCCGAACGCCGTTCGAGCAAGCATGGGAGCGTTTTTTACCGTGCCGTTTGCCGCCGCGTCGCCGAAGGCGGCAAAGGATTGGCTAAGGCGCAACGGCGTGAAAATATTCGCGGCCACGCCACACGCCGAGATCGACTACACCAAGGCAGACATGACCGGGCCGTGCGCAATCGTGCTTGGAAGCGAGGATAAAGGGCTTGGCCCGGACTGGATGAGCGGCGCGGATGTTCGCCGCGTTCGAATTCCGATGAAGGGCCGGGCCGATTCCCTGAACGTGGCGGTGTCGGCGGCGCTCTTCATGTACGAGGCGCTGCGGCAGCGGGATTCAGGCTGACAAACAAATGAAGGAATCTATATACTTTTTCATGCCAAACACACATTTTTTAATACGGATTGCTTTGCTGACAGTGGCTTTTTTCTCTGCTTTGCCGGCAATGGCGGTTGAAAATCCGGTCGAAACACCGCCCGCCGCAGCCGCGCCCGCCGAAGAATCCCCTGCCGTCGAAACCCCGGAGCAGATGCTGCTTAAATTGCAGGAAGAGTCCGCCGCGACAGCGCAGAAGCTTCAGGATGTGAGCGAGCGTTACGAGGCGCTTGCGAAACAGTCGGCCACTGTTGTGTCGATTGTGGCCGAGCGCGACAAGTTCAGGGACATGTTCGAAAAAACGAAGGCGGAAAAGGATTTTCTCATGCAGGAAAACGTGAGGATGAACCGCAGCGGCTCTGTCGGCTGGTTCATGGCTGGCGGCGCGGTGTTTTTCGCCGGATGGCTTGCCGGGCGCGTGTCTGCCGGACGCAGAAGGTTTTACAGATAACACCGTGAAGCGGGCAGCCGAACAGCGGATTCTGGGCGTTCATGTTTCGATTGCGGGCGGCATCGCCCTGTCGCTTGAGCGCGCGCGGGAGCTTGGCTGCAACGCCATGCAGATTTTTTCGCATAACCCGCGAGGCTGGTTCGTGAAGCCGTTTGGCGATGAGGAGGCTGCGGAGTTCAGGCGGCTGCGCGAAAAATACGAAATTCACGCGGTAATTCACACGTCGTACCTTATCAATCTGGCGGCCAAAACCGCCGATCTTCTCGAAAAATCCATAGCTCTGATGAAGGCCGAGATGGACAGGGCCGACGCCCTCGGCATCGAGCATGTGATACTGCACACAGGAAGCGCGTCGGGCGTCGATCCGGACGAGGCGCGCAACACCGCGCTTGGCTCTCTGCGGTTGCTTGCGCGTTTAGGTTCATGGAAGAGCCGGATACTGTTCGAAAACACTGCCGGCGAGCGCGGCGATATAACATCGAAGATGGCCGATCTGGGGTTTCTGCTCCGCGAAATCGGGCCGGAGCTCGCCGGCGGCGTCTGCATCGACACATGCCACGCTTTCTCGGCAGGTTACGATATTTCAACGGCAAGCGGAATCGAGCGGCTGATCGGCGAAATCGAGGAGCACATAGGCATCGACAGCGTAAAGTGCGTTCACCTGAACGACGCGAAAAACGCCGCCGGATCGGGCGTGGACAGGCACGAGCATATCGGAATGGGGCAGATTGGCGACGAGGGAATCGGGCTGTTTTTAAACCACCCTAAACTGCGCCGCCTGCCGTTTATTCTGGAGACGCCGAAGAAGACCGAGGACGACGATCCGAGGAATCTTGCGCGGGTCAGGAAGATGTTTGCGTAGGCATGTGAAAAAACTCCCTCAGCAACTCCCTCACCTCGTCAACGTCACGCACCACGAAAAGCTGTTTCCGTAGTTGCGAACATCCGGGAATGCCCTTCACATACCAACCCGCGTTTATGCGGGCCGAAACCAGCGCGCCGTGGGGCGAAAGGTATTTTTCTATCAGGTCGAAATGCCTGAAAGCCACCGCCATCCGCTCGGCGTGACCTGACGGCGCTCCTGCCGGAGAAAAAATCCACGGATTGCCAAGCGCCGCCCGCCCGATCATCACCCCGTCGCATCCGGTTTCGGCGCGCATTTGTTCGATGCCTTCGAGGCTGGCAACGTCGCCGTTTCCGATCACCGGAATGGAAACAGCCTCCTTGACCGCGCGGATGACTTGCCTGTCTACCTTCCCGCCGAACAACTGCCGCGACGTGCGGCCATGAACCGTCACGCAAGACGCGCCGGAAGCCTCGGCCATTAAGGCCGTCTCGACCGCCACAATGGAATCTGAATCCCAGCCGGTGCGGATCTTCACTGTAACCGGAAGCGTGCTGTTTTTCACAACAGCCCGGATGATCCGTTCCGCAAGCTCAAGATCGCGCAGAAGAGCCGAGCCCGCGCCGCGGCAGACCACCTTTTTCACCGGACAGCCCATGTTTATGTCTATGGCGTTTATGTCGTGAGTGGAAAGAATCGCCGCCGCCTCGCCCATAAGTTCCGGCTCACTTCCAAAAAGCTGCATCACAACCGGATGATCCTCCGGAATCGTGGCGCTGATTGACTGCGTGGAAGCGTTGCCGTGAACAAGCCCGCTGGCGCTGATCATCTCGGAGAAGACCAGGCCGGCGCCAAGGCTTCGGCATATGAGGCGGAACGGAATATCTGATATACCGGCGAGCGGAGCAAGAACCAGACCGTTTTCGATTTTCAGGTTACCAATAACAAGCACAACGGATGATTATAACAGCCGCAAAGGAATTTGGCCCTGCAAGGAGGAATATGGAGAAAGCATGGCATGTCGAAATACTTAACATAATTACATGGACTTTTATTGGAGCCAGCCGATATAGGCGCGTAATCACGGAAAGCAGGCCATTCATCAGGTGTCGGAAAAGCTGCCAGAATGTATCAGCGCCGACCGGACAGTACGCATAACCACCGATTTTTCATGGATAAATGCCGTATGGCATATCCGATGCAATTAGTTGTTCCAGATTTAGATTGCTTGATAATTGCAGCTAGCTTGATTATCCGCGGATGCCATGGCTTTTGTTTTTTGGAGGGGGATTGGTTTTAAGTCCCTAAACCGAAGGCAAAAGGAGGTTGATCATGGTCAAGCGATTACTCACGATCACGGTTGCGGCGCTGGCGCTTTTAATGGCAGCGCCGGGCGCACAGGCACTCTACCAGGCGGACATTTCCTACACGGCGGTTGACAACGGAGGTGGAAGTTACACCTTCAACTACACTGTCGCAAACACATCCACCGGCTTGGACACTGCCGGACTGGACTTTTTCAAGATTGACTTCAACGCGGATGCACAATGGGCTCGTTACTCCGGGCTTGCGTGGGCATCCGGCAACGGATGGGTCACTGCCGAATACCAGTTCGATCCTGGATTCAGCGGACTGCCCGCGTCTGTCTGGGCGGATGATTCCGTCCCGTTCGGCTCCGGAGGCGGCGGAATTGCGCAGGGCGCATCGCTCGGCGGCTTCTCGGTTACATTCGGCTACGGCGGCGCAACGCCACCTGCGCTTCTTGCAATGAGCGATCAGCTTTTCAGTTGGCACGCCGAGTTCGGAACCAACATGAGCGGAACCGGAACCGACATGGGAGGCTACTGGATTCAGGGGGCGGCGGACGGCACGACTCGATATGTTGATGCCGGCTATGTCATACCTGAACCGGGAACGGTATTCCTGTTCGGCGTTGGACTGGCAGGGATTGCAGCTCGCGGCATGATCCGCGCGGCAAAATCGCGGCGAAGCGGTATTCAATAAGGCGTTCCAACAGCAACAAAACCTGTATTAATCGATCAGACTAACAGACGCGCAAGGAGGACGACATGATTGCAAGAGAATCAATTCCCTCGGCAATTACCCCGGCGCTTGCCCTCGCGTTTATTCTGGCAGCGGTTCTGATCGCCGTTGTGTCGCTTGCCGCGGCAAGCGACATGGTGGTGAACACGCAAATAGATTCCGTCTCCAAATCCGGGACGGTTTCCATTGTCAGCGCAAGGGTCGGCATCGAAAACGACACCGGCGGCGCAATAAACAATGTTGTCGGCAGAATCGTATCGATCGGCGACGGCGTTGTTTTAAACGATGACGCCGTAACCTTCTCAGACATTGCAAGCGGCGCTTCAGCCGTCTCAATCGACACATTTACCGTAACCATCGATTCAGCCGTTGAGCCTTCCCTGAACGTGGCGATTCCGCTTGACATTACATGGCAGGACGCAAACGGCACACCGCAGAAACAGACAGCGCACCTTCTTGTAAATCTTGAGCAAGGAGGGCAAACGCCATGAAAAAGCGCAGATTATTCCACCTGTTCGCGGCATTGGCCCTGACGCTGTTTTCGGCGCATGGCGCGTTCGCCGTTGACGCCGACGGCGACGGAATCGATGATGCGGTTGACGTCAATCCGGGCTATGCGCTTCGCGTAAACACCATGCCAAACGGCGTCATCACGCCAATCGGCAACGGTGACAGCCAGCCGTATGCGTATCCGGGCCTTGCGCTCGACGTCTGGGGCGCGGTCACCTTCGGCACAGCGCCGTTCACCTATGTATGGAACTTCGGCGACGGTTCGCCAAACGCGGTTGGCGCTGTTTCAAATGTCAGGAATATCGCGGTTACACATGCCTACGTTGCGGGCAGCTATCTTGCCACTCTTGCAGTTACCGATGCCAACGGCAGGGTTGAAAGTTCAACGCTCAAACTCGATGTGGTTCCGATGACTGACGACGTGAAGGTGAATCTTGCCATCCAGAAGGCGATGAAGTATCTCTACCTGAACCGCACGCTTTCCGGAAGCAATGCCTACTTCTACAACTACGAAACCACTCCGCTTGCGGTTCTGGCCTTTGAGGATCACGGCCACCGGGCAAAAAACGACGTTGCCAAAGACATCTACGCGCCGCTGGTTCAGCAGGGACTCAACTATATGTTCAACTATTTCTATAACAGCGGCGCTCTCGGCAACGATCCGGACACCGGCATTGCCTGCGACTCAAACGGCAACAACAAGGGCGTGTATTACTACTCGCAAAACCTGTACCATCAGGGCTGCGCGATGATGGCACTTGCCAACACATCCGATCCTGCCGCCGTTGTCACTCTCGGCCCGCAGGCGGGCAGAACATACGCCGACGTGCTGCGCGACATGGTTGACTGGACTTCTTGGGCGCAAAACGACTCCGTATATTACAGGAAAGGCGGCTGGCGCTATGGCCCGAACTATGGCGACAGCGACAACTCGGTTTCGCAGTGGCCTGTGCTTGGGCTGGCATCTGCCGAGCCTCTGCCATGGAGCATCGGCGCGCCGTCCTTCGTGAAAACCAAGCTGCCGACCTGGATCGCTTACAGCCAGTACTCAAACGGCGGATTCGGTTACACATACGCCTCCTACTGGTACAATGTCGCCAAAACCGGCGCGGGCGTCATCCAGATGAAATATGCCGGATACGCAAATACCGATCCGCGCATGGTCAGCGCGCTGGGGTTTCTTACATCCAATTGGGGAACAACCACTTACGATTACGGCAACATTGGCGATCACTATGCGATGTACGCCGTGAAGAAGGGGCTTGGCTTCGCCGGTGTAACACTGCTTGGCACGCACGACTGGCAGAAGGAGTATAACAACTGGTATGTCGCGCATCAGAATTCAAGCGGATACTGGGGCAGTTCCGTCCGCATCGCAAGCGGCATTCAGGCCACTTCGCTCGGCCTTCTGGTGCTGGCTCCCGGGCTTGTGGAGCTTCCGCCGGTTGCCAACGCCGGAATCGACCAGATCGTCAACCCTGGCGTGAATGTCGCGTTTGACGGCAGCGCGTCGTACCATTCCGATCCGACTAAACATATCGTGGGCTACAAGTGGGACTTCGACGCATCCGATGGCCTGAACTGGGCAGCTCCCGACGCAACGGGCCAGATGGTCACGAAGATGGGCGGGTATCCCGACATCGGCCATGCCTACGACGTCACGGCAACGCTTCAGGTGACGGACGAGGACGGACGCACCAGCGTGGATACCGCTAATGTTCATGTGCAGACCGGAAATGTTCCGCCGGTTGCCGATGCGGGCGGCCCGTATCTGGTTGCGGTTGGCGAAGACCTCACGCTTGACGGCTCCGGCTCCTACGATCCAAACGCCGGCCCGCCGCTGAACGACTTCATCGCGCTCTACGAATGGGACATCGACGGCGACGGAGCCTACGACGACGCAACCGGCGTTGCTCCCACAGTCAACTTCGGCCCGTCGTTCGAGGGGACAAAAACGATCGGCCTGCGTGTGACAGACAGCTTCGGCGCAACCGCCGCCGCCAGCACAATGTCAACAACCGTCGCGGTCTCGAACCTTCAGCCGACAAGCTACGGCTGCCTCACCCAGACGCTTAACAGGCTTACCGGCATAACAACCATAACCCGCTGCATGACACTCTCAAATCTGGGAACCGGCGCCGCAAGCAATATAACCGCAACCATGTCCAGCGTTCCGTTTGGAGTAACCGTGATCGACGGCGCGCTTTCATGGCCGGGAACCATTGCCGGCGGCGCGTCGGCCCAGAGCAGCGATACCTTCAAGTACTCGTACAGACGTGGAACCGGCGTTGATCTCACACGGATTACATGGGACATCGAGTTTACCGACGCGCTTGGCACCAGGCACATCGTGCGAAACGTTCCGCAGTAATTCCGGTTCAAGTATTGAAAAAAAACACCCTGCCCCCCTTTAAAGGGAGGGTAGGGTGGGTGTAACACAAAGTAATGTCGGAAATATTTACAGGTTTATGGCGGCTTGAGCGCCGTTTGCATTCATATTTGCCAGTTTCAAAAGATAATAACAATATGCCTTCCCCGGAAGCGGTGTCGGAAATATTTTCACCTGCATCTTGCTGAAATCTTTTCTTTTGCCTAAATCATGTTATTTCAATCCGTTAGAGGCTTGGCGCAATAATTGCAATAAGCAGTAAATGTGACGGGGGAAGATAATATTTTGATGAAGGAGGTTTTATTGTGAAAAAAATACTGATCTCGATGCTGGCCGCATTGTCGCTTGGCTTGACGGCTGGGGGAGCGTATGCAACGTACCAGGCGGACATCTCGTACACGGCTACGGACAACGGGGGAGGCAACTACACGTTCAATTTCAACGTGGCGAACACATCAACCGGAGCGGATACCGGCGGACTCGACTTTTTTCAGATATTCTTCGATGCGGACGCGATTGCTTCGCGCTATTCCGGACTGACTTGGGGCGCGAGCAACGGTTGGTCGGTTTTCGCTGAAGATTCAACATCAGCCCTTAGCGGCGTTTCAAACGTGACCGCGGATGATTCGGTTCTTGTCGCCGGAAGCGGCGGCATTGCGCAGGGCGCATCGCTCGGCGGATTCGCTGTGACATTCAATTACGGCGGCGTAACGCCTCCGGCGCTTCTTGACATTGACGATCATTTTTTCAGCTACCACGCCGAATTCGGCACAAACCTCATCGGCAATGGAACCGACATGGGCGGCTACTGGATTATGGGCGACGCTAACGGAACGACCACGTTTGTCGCGCCGCTGCCTCCGCCACCGCCGCCGGGTCCTGCTGTAATTCCGGAGCCCGGAACGATGCTTCTTTTCGGAATCGGCCTGGCCGGACTCGTGGGTCATGGCTTGGCGCGTAAAAAACAATAACCATCGGGGCTAGAACGCAAACAACAGCCGGACGCCGATGTTAACGGTTTCGGTTGATTGAATAAACAAGCCGGTGGGAGGGTGAGATGAATAGTGCCGTTTTCGCATTCCGCTTTGGTGGACTGGTGAAAGCGGCATCGTTCCGTAGGACGGTGAAAACTGCGGGAACAACAAATTCTTAAGGAGGAAAGCATGATTACCAGATTGTCGTATTTTCTTGTAGCAATCATCATCGCTGGCGTGTCGCCGGCTTTTGCCGGAGACATCCTGGTGAGCGCGCAGGTCGATTCAGTATCGACATCAGGCACGGTTTCAACCGTGAACGCAAGAATCGGCATCACAAACGATTCGGCAGGAGCCATCAACAACATTGTGGGCAGTGTAACTGCCATCGGTGACGGCGTGACCGTAACAGACGATACCGTGTCACTCGGCAGCGTTGGCGGCGGAGCTTCCGCTGTTTCAACAGACACCTTCACAGTAACAATGGATTCGGCTGTCACCCCTTCGGGCAATGTTGGACTGCCGGTATCCATCACGTATCAGGATTCGGACGGTATTCCCCAGAAGAAGACCGCCGTTGTCCTGATTACTCTGGAATAAGGAGGTACTGAGGCAATGAAGAAAACATCATTACATATATTGATTGCGATATTCGCAATGATTTTCATGACCGCAACCGGAGCATACGCGGTTGACGCCGACGGCGACGGAATCGATGATGCCGTGGATGCCAATCCCGGCTATGCCCTTCGCGTCAACACCATGCCAAACGGTCTTGCCACTCCCGTGGGAAACGGCGATAGCCAACCGTATGCGTATCCGGGCCTTTCACTCGATGTCTGGGGTTCGGCCACATACGGAACCGCTCCTTTTACCTATGTATGGAACTTTGGCGACGGTTCGCCGAACGCAACCGGCACCGCCACGACTGCGACCGCGGCGAGAAATATCTCAGCCATGCACACATACGCGGCAGGAAGCTATCTTGCCAGCCTGACCGTTACCGACGCGAACGGCAAGGTTGAAAGCTCCACACTCAAGCTCGACGTTGTTCCGGTCAGCGACGAGGTGAAGGTCAATCTCGCGATCCAGAAGGCGATGAAGTATCTATATATGAACCGCACGGTTACAGGCAGCAATGCATACTTCTACAGCTACGAATACACTCCGTTTGCGATTCTTGCGTTTGAGGATCACGGGCATCGCGCCAAGAATGACGTAACGAAGGACATCTACGCTCCGCTTGTTCAGCAGGGCCTCAATTACATGTTCAGCATCATGACAAACAGCGGCGCGCTCGGCAACGATCCTGTATCCGGTTTGCCCTGCGACTCAAACGGCAACAACAAGGGCGTTTACTACTACAGCGCCAACCTCTATCATCAGGGCGCGGCCATGATGGCCCTTGCCAACACATCCGATCCAACGGCGATAGTGTCGGGCGGATCGCAGAATGGAAGGAGCTATTCCGACGTTCTGCGTGACATGGTTGACTGGACGGTTTATGCCCAGCACGATTCAGGTGTAGCCAAGGGCGGCTGGAGATACGGCGCCAACGGCGGCGCCGACAACTCGGTCAACCAGTGGCCGGTGCTCGGCCTCATAGCCGCCGAACAGCCTCCGTTCAGCATCGCAGCCCCAGCCTGGGTTAAGACCAAGCTTGTCAACTGGATCAACTACAGCCAGAGCGCCAGCGGCGGGTTCGGTTATACCCAGTCCAACTATTACGATAACGTTGCCAAGACCGGCTCAGGAATCATATCGATAACCTACGCGGGCGGCGGCGGCAACATTGCGAATGCGCTGAGCTTTCTGAATACCTACTGGAATGCTGACGGTGGCGGCTGGCTGTACCACTACAACATCCGCTATCACTATGCGATGTATGCCGTGAAGAAGGGCCTTCAGTACGCTGGAATTTCGATGGTCGGCGCACACGACTGGCAGAAGGAATACAACACATGGTATGTGAACAACCAGAATTCGTCCGGTTACTGGGCGACAGGTTACTGGATAGGCGCAGGCATTCCTTCGGCATCCTTCGGCCTTCTGGTTATGGCTCCCGGACTTGTGGAACTTCCGCCTGTTGCCAATGCTGGCATAGACCAGGTTGTCAATCCGGGAATGAACGTCACGTTTGACGGAAGCGCCTCGTTCCATTCCGACCCCACCAAGCATATCGTCGGCTACAAGTGGGACTTCGACGCATCCAACGGCGTGAACTGGGCGGCTCCCGATTCCACGGCTCAGGTTGTCACCAAGCTGGGCGGATATGCCGATCTCGGCCACGACTACGATGTGACTGCTACGCTTCAGGTGACCGATGAGGATGGACACACCAGCACTGACATCGCCAATGTTCATGTGCAGACCGGCAATGTTCCGCCTGTTTCGGATGCGGGCGGCCCGTATCTGGTTGCCATCGGCGAGGACATCACTCTCGACGGTTCCGGATCGTATGATCCGAACGCGGCTCCCGATCCGCTCAACGATCATATTGTCACCTACGCATGGGATCTGGACGGCGACAACGACTTCAACGACGCTTTCGGCATTAGCCCGGTCGTGAACTTCGGACTTTCGTTCGTCGGAACCAAAACCGTCGCCCTTCGCGTGACAGACAGTTACGGCGCAACGGCGGCGGCCAGCACAACCTCAACCACGGTTGCGGTATCGAACCTGCAGGCGTCCAGCTATGGCTGTCTGACTCAGACGCTCAACCGTCTTACCGGCGTGACCACTGTAACACGCTGCATGACGCTTGCAAACGTTGGTGACGGCGCGGCAAGCGCCATAACTGCCACCATGTCGAGCGTGCCGTTTGGAGTGACCGTGATCGACGGCAACCTCTCATGGACTGGAAGCATCGCCCCCAACGGCGGAACATTGCAGAGCGCCGACACGTTCAGGTATTCGTACAGGCGCGGAACCGGCGTTGATCTGACAAGGATCACATGGGACATCGAGTTCACCGATGCCCTTGGAACGCGCCACGTTGTGAGAAACGTTCCGCAATAACGCTTCTCGTCCCGGCATGATCAACAGCCCCGGAGGGAGGAATCCTCCGGGGCTTGTTTTTGGGATATGATTGTCATGAAAGTTTCCGGTGCCGAGCCGCTATCGCAAGGAGGGAATCATGAACATATTCAGACAGAAAATAGCGGTAACCCATGAATTCCGGGTTATCTTCACGAGGTCGGTTTTCAGCACGGAAAATACCGCATTCGCCGATATTCTGCGGGATGCGGGCAATCGCCGCCACCGCGTGCTGGCCGCCGTCGATTCCAACGTGCTCGATGCAATGCCGGAACTCTGCGAACGCCTGCGCGACTATGCGGAACATCACGCCGATCTGGTTCAGCTTGTCGCGCCGCCCACGGTTGTTCGCGGCGGCGAGGCGTGCAAGCACGGCCCGGATGTGGTGGCCGAGATTCATGCGCTTATCGAGCGCCACCACATATGCCGCCAGTCTTTTGTAATAGCAATCGGCGGCGGCGCGGTTCTGGACGCCGTGGGATATGCGGCTGCAACCGCCCATCGCGGCGTGCGTCTCATCCGGATGCCAACAACAGTGCTTGCCCAGAACGACGCCGGGGTCGGCGTGAAAAACGGAATCAATGCCTTTGGCAAGAAAAATTACCTTGGTTCGTTCGCGCCGCCATACGCGGTAATCAACGATTTCGATTTCCTGAAAAGCCTTCCCGCGCGGGAGCTGAGAGCGGGTATTTCCGAAGCGGTCAAGGTTGCCGTCATCAAGGACGCGGAGTTTTTCGACTACCTTTACAGTGAGCGCCTACGTCTGGCCGCATTCGCGCCGGACGCCATGGAGCAGATGATTCAACGCTGCGCCGAGCTGCATCTTCAGCACATCGCCGAGGGAGGCGATCCGTTCGAGATGGGATCGGCCCGTCCGCTGGATTTCGGCCACTGGACTGCACACAGGCTGGAAGAGCTTACCGGCGGCGAGCTCAGGCACGGCGAGGCGGTTGCCATCGGCGTAGCACTGGATTCGGTATACGCGCAGCGCCTTGGCCTTATCAGCGAATTCGAGCTTGCGAGAATTATTGGCGCATTGGATGGCATCGGCTTCAGCCTCTATCACTGGGCGCTGCGCTGGATGAACATTCACGATGCGCTGGAAGCATTCCGCGAGCATCTTGGCGGCGAGCTTCACATCACCCTGCCAAACGGCATGGGCCGCAAGGTTGAGGTCAACAACATTGACGAGGCGCTTGTGGCAGAATGCATAACGGTGTTGTCACAGCGAAAGACGGTAAAATCCGGCGTAAATTCATCAGTCACAGATACTGCATCCGGGGCGACCAGGCATGACGACAGAAACATGCGGACTTGAGGCATCTACTCTTGACTGGTTGTTTTGCCTATTGATAATGCAAAGTATAATGCAATTGGAATAACTTCACCTGTGAGGTAATTGTATGCCGGCACAAATCATCCACATGCAGGCCGCCGAAGTAATAGAACGCTACTTTCTTGAAAACCGTGCGCGTGTAATAGAAATAGCTGCGTTTTTAGACCGGGTTGGCAGGGCTTCCGGAGCCGGAGCCGAAGCCGCAGAGTCCGACTTCCGGCTGATCTCGCTTCGAAACGCCGTTGGCGTTCTGCTCGACGGCGGCGGCAACAAGGCCGCCCGCGCCCAGCTTGCGTTCAGCGATTTATCGACTGAACCCATTGAAAGCGCCGCCGGAATGAAGGGCGCTTGCGGCGCATGGAAGGGTGTGTGCGCCACGGCAACGGGTGTGTGCAGCGCTTCCAATGCTTCTTGCGACAACGCGGAGGGCTGAGCCATGAACTTCATCGATCCGCACATCCATATGGTTTCACGCACCACAGCCGATTACGAGGCGATGGCTCTGGCCGGAATCCGCACGATCACCGAACCGGCGTTCTGGGCCGGATACGACCGTGGAAGCGCGGCGGGCTTCCGCGACTACTTCGAGCATCTCACGGTGTTCGAACCGGCGCGCGCCGCCAAATTCGGCATCCGGCATTACTGCTGGATATGCCTGAACCCGAAGGAGGCGGAAGACCTCGCGCTTGCGCGTGACGTGCTGGCGATTGTGCCGGAATTTCTGGACAGGACGACCGTGCTTGGCGTAGGCGAAATCGGCCTGAACAAAAACAGCCGGAACGAGCTTGCGGTGCTTGAGATGCATCTCCAAATCGCGGCGGATCGAAACGAGTTGGTGCTTGTCCACACGCCGCATCTGGAGGACAAGCTGAAGGGTACGCGCCTCATCATGGACGCCGTAAAAAACTTCCGGATCGATCCGTCCCGCGTGATCATCGATCACGGCGAGGAGCATACCGTCGGCGAGATTCTTGACAGGGGATTCTGGGCGGGGCTTACACTTTATCCTGTGTCGAAATGCAGCCCGGCGCGCGCCGTTGATATTCTTGAGACGAATGGAACCGACAGGATTTGGCTCAATTCCGCCGCCGACTGGGGCGTGAGCGACCCTCTGGCAACCGTGAAGGCGGCAAACGAGATGAGAATGCGCGGCTATCCGGAGGAGACCATCCGCAAGGTTTTTCACGATAATCCGGCGGCGTTTCTTGGCCAAAGCCCGAAATTTGCGGGCTGATGCCGGAGCTTGATGCTCGCCTACTGCACGAACATCCATCCGGGCGAATCGTGGCCCGAAACACGCGCAAATATCGAAAACTACACGCTTCGGGTGAAAGAGTCCATTTCGCCGAATCGTTTGTTCCCGATCGGCCTGCGGCTGTCGGCCCGCGCGGCTTCCGAAATATCCGGCGACGAGGCCGCGCGTTTTGCCGGCTGGCTTGGCGAACACGGCTGTTTTGTGCCGACAATCAACGGCTTCCCATACGGCCAGTTTCACGGATCGGCAGTTAAGGAAAACGTCTATCTGCCGGACTGGCGTTCTCCGGAACGAGTTACCTACACAAAACGCCTTGCCGATATTCTGGCCGCATGGCTGCCCGCCAGCGCAGTCGGCTCGATCTCAACCGTGCCGGTCGGGTTCCGTAGCGCGATTTCGGGGGATGACATGCCGCTCGTCCAACGGAACATCATCGAAACGCTCAATTATCTTGCCGATGTCCGGGAGCGAAGCGGCTGCGAGATCGTCCTTTCGCTTGAGCCTGAACCGGCTTGCGTGCTCGAAACCACCGCCGAACTGGCGCAGTTCATCGACAGCCTGGCGCTGTCACCGGCACAATCGCGGTTTGTCGGCATATGCCTCGACTGCTGCCATCAGGCGGTTGAGTTCGAGAATCCGACTGACTGCCTGCGTCTGCTTGCGGACGCCGGGGTGCGTATCGGCAAGGTTCAGGTGTCGTCAGGCCTTGTTATCGACGATATTGAAAAAATCCGCAAAAGCGACATGAAACGATTTATCGATCCGGTCTATCTGCATCAGGTTGCGGCGCGGCGGCCCGGCGGCGCAATTGATCGCTTCAACGATCTGCCGGATGCCCTGAAGGCGTGGAAATGCGGCGAAGGCCAGCGGCGCAGCCTCGGCCAATGGCGGATTCACTACCACGTTCCGGTTTTCGCCGAACGCTTCGGCCCGTTTGGAACCACGCGCTTTTTCCTGGAGGAGGTGATCCCGATGCTCGATCCGTCGGTTCTGCTGGAGGTGGAGACGTACACTTGGGACGTGCTGCCGCCGGAACTGCGGCTGCCGGGCGTGACCGATTCGATAATCAGGGAGATGAGGTGGGTTGAGGGGATTGTTGGATCTGTGGCTTCCGGTTAGCCGGTTGTTCCTTGCTGGAATAGCCGAACAAAATCGTATTGCTTGACAATAATCTCCAGCGAAAAATATAATCACATCAAATTTCTCGACCGGAGGTTGTACATGGCGGGTGGCGTCAATGGTGTAACGTCGGCGAACTGGGACAGTGAGGTTCTCAAGGCGCAGGGACTTGTGATGGTTGATTTCTGGGCAACTTGGTGCGGCCCGTGCAGAATGATCGCCCCCATGGTCGAGAAGCTGGCAGGCGAATACGCAGGCAAGGTGAAGGTTCTCAAGCTCAACACAGATGAAAATCCGGATGTGGCAAGCAAGCACGGCATAATGGGAATCCCTACACTGATGTTTTTCCGCGACGGCAAGAAAGTGGATCAGGTTGTTGGCGCGGTTCCTGAGGGTGCGCTTCGCTCAAAGCTCGATTCTCTGCTGGGCTAATCGGGTTAATTCCATCAGGACGTTCGTCCTTCTTTTTCTCTGCATTGCGATAACAGGCGGTTGCAGCAGGCAGGGCGGCGAAACATCGCGTTCCGGCGAAGCAGCGCCGATGTTCACGCTTGACGATTTTGGCGGCAAGGCCGTATCGCTGTCGAGCCTTCGCGGCGGCGTGAAGGTGGTCGAATTCTGGGCCACGTGGTGCGGGCCGTGCCGAGAGTCGCTTCTGGCGCTGGACAGCATTAATCGCAAGTTTGCAGGCCGTGGCGTTTCGGTGCTGGCGGTTGCTGTAGACAGCGACAAGGACGATGTGGCGCAACTGGTTTCCGAAAAGGGGCTGACGCTTCCGGTTCTGCTTGACGACTCGGTGGTCTCACGGCTGTACGGAGTGCGCGGCATACCGGCGCTTTTTATCATAGGCAAAGACGGCAAGATTGTTCACCGGATAGAGGGATACGAGCCGGGTTCCGAAAAAGAGACGGCGGCGAAGATAGAAGCCTTACTGTGAGTGTATATATAAATGTTTGAAGCGTTATCAGAAAAGCTAGAGGGCGTATTTAAAAAGCTGCGCGGCAGAGGCCTCGTGAGGGAGGAAGACGTCACCGCCGCCATGAAGGAGGTGCGTCTGGCCCTGCTTGAGGCCGACGTGAACTTCCGCGCCGTGAAGGATTTTGTTGAGAAGGTGCGCGCGCGGGCCGTTGGAAGCGAGGTGCTCGACAGCCTTACGCCCGGCCAGCAGGTGGTTAAAATCGTCTACGACGAGCTTGTGGCCCTGATGGGCGGCGCGCATACCGGAATCCAGCTTTCGCCTAACCCTCCGACTGTCATCATGATGGCCGGTCTTCAGGGATCGGGCAAAACCACATCTTCGGCCAAGCTCGCAAAAATGTACAAGCGCGAAGGCCGCCGCCCGCTTCTTGTGGCCGCCGACACTCAGCGCCCCGCCGCCATCACACAGCTTCAGACGCTCGGCGCACAGATCGGCGTTCCGGTTCACGCAACCGTGGAGCGCGACGATCCGGTGCGCATATGCAAGGACGCAGTCAAGCTGTCCAAAACCGAAGGATACGACATCGTCATTCTCGATACCGCCGGACGGTTGCAGATAGATGACGAGTTGATGGATCAGTTGCAGAGGATCAAGGCCGAGGTTTCGCCGCAAGAGGTTCTGCTGGTGGCCGACGCGATGACAGGTCAGGAGGCGGTGAACATCGCCGACTCGTTCGACAAGAAGATCGGCCTTACCGGCGTTGCGCTCACGAAGATGGACGGCGACGCTCGCGGCGGCGCGGCGCTCTCGATCATGTGGGTTACCGGCAAGCCGGTGAAGTTCATGGGCGTGGGCGAAAAGCTCGATCCGCTTGAGCCGTTTCATCCGCCCCGGATGGCTTCGCGCATTCTTGGCATGGGCGATGTTCTAAGCCTCATCGAAAAGGCGAAGGACGCGGTCGAGGAGAAGCAGGCTCAGGAGCTTGCCAAAAAGATTCAGACCGACAGCTTCACGCTCGACGATCTGCTTAACCAGATGCGTCAGATGCGCAAGATGGGGCCGATACAGAATCTGCTGGGGATGATTCCCGGCCTTGGCGCGAAAATGAAGGATGTAAATGTTGATGAAAAGCAGCTTGGCCGGATAGAGGCGATCATCAGTTCGATGACGCGGCGCGAGCGGGCCGACTATGCTATAATCAACGGCAGCCGCAGGCGGCGCATCGCAAACGGAAGCGGCACAACCGTTGCCGAGGTGAACCGGCTGCTCAAGCAATACATGGAGATGCGGAAGATGATGAAGATGTTCCGTTCAGGCGGCATGAGAGGCATGAAGATGCCAGGTCTTCCGAAGTTTAGATGATGAGGAGGTTTTTGTTTTGGTAAAGATTCGCCTTACGCGCCTCGGCGCAAAGAAACAGCCGTTCTACCGCGTGATCATCGCGGACTCCCGCTCGCGTCGCGACGGGCCGTTCCTTGAGATCATCGGCACATACGATCCGCTTACGGATCCGTCAACCATCAAGATTAACACCGAGCGCGCGAAGCACTGGCTTGGACTGGGCGCGCAGCCCACGTCGCCCGTCAGGAAATTGCTTCAAATCGCCGGGGTTTAACGCCATACAATTCTGTAACGCCGTAAGGGCGAACGGCAGTTCGCCCCTACAATAATGTTAATAATTGGCTGACCTCGCGTTACTGGGGAAAGTGGTTTCCGTCCGGGGCTTGCGGGGCGAACTGAAGGTTTTCCCCCATACAGATTCCCCGGATTTCTTTTGCGATATTGAATCTGTTCTTGTTCGCGACGCATCCGGCGGCATGGTTCGAATGCGCATTGCCGATGCGCGCCACGACAATGGCATGGCCCTGATCCGGTTCGAGGGCGTGAACTCGCGCGATGATGCCGAAAGGCTTCGCGGCGCTGAACTTCTGCTTCCTGCCGCCGAAATGCCGCCGCTTCCCGATGGCCGGTACTACCGCTTTCAGATTGAAGGGCTTGACGTGCGGACAAACGACGGCAGGCGTCTTGGCGTTGTGGAAGAAATCATGGAAACCGGCGGCAACGATGTTTACGTTGTCCGCCCGGAACACGGGCCGGAGATTCTGGTTCCTGCCATTCCCGATGTGATCGTAAGCGTCGATCTGGAAAAGGGCGAGATCGTGATCGAGCCGCTTGAGGGTATGATTGAGTAAGCGATTGCAGTGCGCCTGATTTGCTTGGCAAAAATGAGAATAAAGACTTTTTCCTTAGCATGATCCCTCCGGTTTGAGGTATGTTCGAGTGTGTTGCGGTAGGGACGGTGGTGGGATAATTGCTATAAGATGGAAACGATGATGCTTCACTGCGAAATTCTCACCATATTCCCCGCGATGATCGAAGCCTACGTCGGCGAGAGCATTCTGGCCCGCGCTGCGGCAAAGGGGCTTTTCAGCGCGACGGTGGTGAACATCCGCGACTTCGCGCCCGGAAAGCACCGATCAACCGACGATTCGCCATACGGCGGCGGCGCGGGCATGGTGATGAAGCCCGAACCGGTGTTCAACGCCATCGAGTATCTGAGAGCCGACGGCGCGGCGCGGCGCGTGATTTTGCCGTCGCCTCAGGGCAGGCGGTTCGATCAGCGCATGGCCGAGGAGCTTGCGGCGGAGACGCGGACGCTCACTTTTATTTGCGGAAGATACGAGGGAATCGACGAGCGGGTGCGAATGGCGCTTGTTGATGACGAGGTTTCGCTGGGCGATTTTGTGATCACTGGCGGAGAGCTTGCGTCTCTTGCTATAATAGACGCTTCCGTCAGACTGGTGCCGGGCGTTCTGGGCGACGAGCGGTCGTCGGAGGTCGATTCGTTTTCGTGGGGATTGCTTGATTACCCTCATTACACGAGGCCTCCCGTCTATAGCGGGATGGCGGTTCCGGATGTTCTGCTTTCGGGCGATCACCGGAAGATCGAAATTTGGCGGCGCGGAGAGGCGCTTAGAAACACGCTTCTCAAGCGTCCGGATTTGCTGGATAAAACCGTCCTGACGGATGAAGACGCAAGATTGTTGAAGAGGTTAAAGGAGGAAGAAGCGCAATGAACAGCTTGAGCATGATCGAGGCGGCGTACAGCCGTGAACTGCCCTCGTTCAATTCCGGAGACACCATAAAGGTGCATATGAAGGTGAAGGAGGGCGACAAGGAACGCATTCAGGTGTTTCAGGGCGTTGTCATCTCGCGGCGCGGAAGCGGCACGCGCGAGTCCTTTACCGTCCGCAAGGTAACATATGGCGTGGGCGTGGAGCGTATAATTCCGTTCTGCTCGCCGCTTATCGACAAGATCGAGGTGGTGAAGCTTGGCCGCGTGAGAAGGGCGAAGCTCTACTATCTGCGCGACAAGAAGGGCAAGGACGCCAAGATCAGGGAAAAGGACAACTTCGTCAAGAAGTAGGGCCGCGATGGCCGTCCGCGATCTGTTTGCGTATGACCGCGAATTTCGTAACGCCGGTTTTACAAATATCGCGGGCATCGACGAAGTAGGAAGAGGCCCCCTGGCAGGCCCCGTGGTTGCGGCCGCGGTTGTTCTGCCGGGGGATTTTTTTGCCGATGGCCTGCGCGACTCGAAGCAGGTGAAGCCTGACGCCCGTTACGATCTGTATCTTCGCATCCTTGACGGATGCGCCGACTTCGGCGTGGGCGTGGTGAGTGCCGACGTGATAGACCGCGTGAACATTCTGCAAGCCACGAAGATGGCGATGCGCGCCGCGCTGGATGCCCTGAAAACCCCGCCCGATCTGCTGCTGATCGACGCGCTTCGACTTGACGACGTTGACATCGAACAGCGCGGCATCGTCAAGGGCGACGACACGAGCGCATCCATAGCCGCCGCATCAATAGTTGCCAAGGAAGTGCGCGACTCGATGATGCGCAGTTACCACAAACAATTTCCCAAATACGGCTTCACCGGTCACAAGGGGTACGGCACGAAGCTTCATCTGGAGCGGATCGAGCAATTCGGCCCGTGCGCCATTCACCGCATGACTTTCGGCGGCGTAAGACAACGCAGGCTGTTTTAGAAAACGATGGAAACCGATTTCAACTGGACTGACTACGAGCTGATCGACTCCGGCGGCGGACGGAAATTCGAGCGCTACGGCAAATACCGTCTTGTGCGGCCCGATCCGCAGGCGATATGGCTGCCCGCGCTTCCGGAAGCCGAGTGGCGCAAGGCCGACGCCGAATACGCGCGAAGCGGGCGCGAAGGCGAATGGACGTTCAGGCGCAGCCTGCCGGAAAGCTGGACGGTATCGTTTCGCGAGCTGGTTTTCAGGGTCAAGCCCACATCTTTCAAGCATACCGGCCTTTTTCCGGAACAGGCGGCAAACTGGCTCTGGCTTCAGCGCCTGATTGCAAAACGCGGCGGCGGGCGGGTGCTGAATCTGTTCGCCTATACCGGCGGGGCCACGCTTGCGGCGGCGTCTGTTGGGGCAGAGGTGGTTCATGTTGACGCATCGAAGGGTGCGATAAAATGGGCGCGGGAGAATCAGGAGGCGAGCGGGCTGACAGGCAGGAAAATCCGCTGGATTCAGGATGACGTGTCGGCGTTCGTTGCGCGGGAGACGCGCCGTGGCGCGCGCTACGACGCGGTTGTGATGGATCCGCCTCCCTACGGGCGCGGCGCCTCCGGCGAGATGTGGAAGATCGAGACCGATCTCGCGCCATTGGTTTCAGGCTGCATGTCGCTTCTTTCGGACAGGCCGCTTTTCTTTCTGATTAACACATACGCGTCCGGCTACGCCCACATGAGCATGAGGAATTTCCTGGAGGATTATGCGGATCGTCTCGGCGGGACGCTGGAATCTGGCGATCTGGTCATTCCGCAGTCGTCATCGCGGCGCGTTCTTCCGTGCGGCATATTCGCCCGGTGGTCTGCGGCGTCGATTGGCGTTGACGGAGATGCCTGAACCAATTGTAATCTTCGAGGACAATCACTGCATCGCCGTGGTCAAGCCCTGGAACATGCTCGTTCAGGGCGATATAACCGGCGACGCCGCGCTGATTGACTGGGTTAAGGATTGGGTCAAGCAAAAATACGCCAAGCCCGGCAACGTCTTCATCGGGCTTCTGCACCGGATAGACCGGCCGGCTGGCGGCATTGTGCTGTTTGCCAGAACCTCAAAGGCGGCGTCAAGGCTTTCGGAACAGTTCAGAACCGGCACGATAGCCAAGCGTTATCTTGCCGTTCTGCATGGCGAGCCGCCGCCGGAAGACGAACTGGTCGATTATCTGCTGAAAGATCACGAGCGAAACACAGCTATTAATGTATCGAGCCATGTTTCGGGCTCGAAAGAGGCGCGGCTGCGCTATCGTGTTGTAGCCGCAGGCGGCGGCGGACTGTCGCTTGTCGAGGTCGATCTGATCACCGGACGCCCGCACCAGATACGGGTGCAGATGTCGTCGCGGGGCTGGCCGCTATGCGGCGACCTAAAATACGGCGCGCCAAAGGCGCTTGCCGGGCGCAACATTGCCCTTTTTTCGGCTATGCTTGAGTTCGATCACCCGGTTACAAAAGAGCGAATACGGCTTTTGGCAGAGCCGCCGGGAGATGAATACCCGTGGAAGTTGTTGCAACAGCGGGCTTAAGCCCGCTGCCTGCATCGTTCTCTACTCACCACTCGAAATCTAACGTAATGACAGGTATATTGAAAGCGGAACCATAAAAGGAGGCAAGCAGATGATACGGTTGCAGATTCAGTCGGATGTGCAGGACAATGCCATTGATATAGTCAAGGCCGCCATCGTTGCGGAAATCAAGCGGCTGGAAATAGGCCTGCATAAAACTGAGCGGCAAATCGCCGCTCAAGAGAGCCTGTACGGCGTTTCTACCGAGACGTTTATTAAAGATTATGCATCCGAAGACCTGGAGCGCGGCGACAGTGAGTACGTTGAGTGGGCTGGAGAGTTGAAAATAAGGGACAGGATCGTCGCCGACCTGCAAAAACTCCGGGCCATTGAGTATGTTGCTCACTGAATACGCCGCCACGCTGGCCCGGATAGTTGACGACTATTCGAACACCGAACTGATAGTCGATTCGACCGTTGCCGCCGATTGCAGGACAGCCAAGATCGGGGTTATCAGGGGAACCATAATTTTCGTCGATGGATCCAGCCTATTCTTCACCGAGTACCTTGATCTCAGGTACAGGGCAGAAAAGCTCACCTACTCTTTCCATTACCAGGATTGTGACGGCGCGATGCTTTTTCGCTACGACAACGCCCGCCATAAGCCTGCGTGCGACTTTCCCGATCACAAGCATCTGGCCGATGGTCGCGCTCTCCGCTCCGAAGTGCCGGAACTGTCCGGAATACTGGAGGAAATAATGGGCTATTTTCTGTGAAATAGCTTGATTATGCGCGCGGTTGCGGGTTTGTCGGGGGCGGCATGGGCACTGTTTGCCCGGTGCGCCAAATAAAAAGGCCCGGAATTAACCGGGCCTTTTGTTTTCACTTAAGGGTTTTTCAACCTATTTGTGATGGCACTTCTTGCAGGAATCGGCGGCCTTGGCATCAAAAGCATCCTTGCCGTTGTGGCAGGCTCCGCAGAACTTGCCGGCGTTGATGTCTTTCATGGTTACTGCTTCCGCTCCCTTCTTCATCTTGAAGATCTTAGGATGGCAGTCGTTGCACTTCTTGCCCTTCTCGGCGTGAGACTTGCCGTCAAAGACAACTTTGCCTCCGCCCTTGCCGTCGAACTCGACAGTCTTGCCCGGCGGAACCGCCATAGCGGTGCCGACGAGGCCAAACGCGATAATGGCAACAATAGCGAACATGATTTTACGCATCGGATTTACCTCCTTTCTTTTAAATAATGTTCCTGGGAAATCGGTCTTGACGATCCCGAAATCTCAGGATTTCACAAAGCCTGTGACTCATGATGAAGTAGTGGAAAGATGAAAAATCCATGATGTCGGTTTCACTTGCCATAGTGCGATTGCTCAGTTGCATAAAGTAGAAATTCAAAACACAGGCATCATAGTATTTAGATTGTGCGCAAGTCAAGCTAAAAGCTGACACTAAAAGCTTATGGTGCCGGCATGTGATGCCCGACCCCCAAGAATGGGGCGGAACGCGCAGAGCATGTCATTTTTACGTTATTATTGAAGCCTGAATGTCTGTAACCAAACTACGCCTGGATAGGCTAATTGTTGAACGCGGGCTTGCCCAAAGCCGTGAGCGTGCTCAGGCGCTCATCATGGGCGGACGCGTGACCGTGGGCGGACGGCGCGCCGACAAGGCCGGAAACCTGGTTCCCGATGACGCTGAGGTCGAGGTGCTTGAAGACCTGCCGTATGTGAGCCGCGGCGGATTGAAGCTTGCCGCCGCGCTGGATGCATTCGGAGTCGATTGCGCCGGAGCCGCCTGCATGGACATCGGCGCGTCAACCGGCGGCTTCACCGACTGCCTCTTGCAGCGCGGCGCATCCCGCGTATTCGCGGTTGATGTGGGCTACGGCCAGCTCGACTGGAAGCTCCGGAACGATCCGCGTGTAGCTCTGATGGAGAAAACGAACATTCGCCATCTTGGTCGCGATGCAATCGATGCCGTAATCGACCTGGTAGTCATCGATGTGTCATTCATTTCGCTGCGCCTTGTGCTTCCGAAGGCCGCTGAATTCCTTGCCGGTCATGGTACAATTATTGCCCTGATAAAGCCGCAGTTTGAGGTTGGAAAGGGCGAGGTCGGGAAAAACGGCATTGTGCGTGACGAGGAGAAAAGGCGGCGCGTTGTGACTGAAATCGAGGAGTTTACCGCATCGATCGGCCTTGCCTCATGCGGAGTCATCGAATCGCCGATAAGGGGCGCGCGGGGCAACGTGGAATTCCTGATCTGCCTAAAGAGGGTTGCAAATGGCTGAAAACGAAGTATTGCAGATAGGGCTCGATCTGGGCTCGCTTTCGAGGGAGGCGTTCGAGATACTCTTCTCCGGGCAGTCAACCGCGCCCGGATTTTTCAGGGAGGCGTTTGAAGCCTGCCGCGCCCGCCGCGATGTGCTTCTTCTGATGCTGCATCATTTCAACACGCCCGACGATGTGCGCCGCGATGCAAGCGCTTTTCTGGGAATGCCGCCTCCAAGCGCCACTGTGCTCGACCGCGAGCGCGAGGCCGAAACCGCGCGGCCAGCCGAGGAGCGCGCGCTGACGCTGTATCAGACGCTTCAGCGCATGAAGGTTGGCGACCGAATTCAGCTTGCGATGCGCGGCGGACGCGATGTAAGAAATCTGCTCATCAAGGATTCGAACAAGGAAGTCGTAAAGACCGTGATGGCCAATCCGAAGCTCACCGACAGCGAGATTGAGCTTATCGCTAAAAACCGCAACATCGCGGAAGACGTGCTTCGCATCATAGCCAAAAACAGGGAATGGGTGAAGAACTACGCCATAATCCTTGCGCTTGTGACCAACCCGAAGACCCCGCCCGGCGTCTCTATGAATTTCATAAGCCGTATCAACAAAGGTGATCTTGTGCGAATTGAAAAGAACAAAAACGTGCCTGAACTTGTGCGCGCCGCTTCCAAACGGCTGCTTGCAGGAAGGCAGCAGTCGAAATAGAGCCATGAAAAAACGATTTGATTTAAGCGCGATTCCACCCGGAATCAACGTGCGCTCCACCATAAAAAAATGCCTCGACTTCATGAACGCGCACCCCGACGAGCCAACGCCGTATCTGGTGATGGACAAGGATCGCATCGCCCGCAAGGCGCGGCTGATCGGGCGCAACATCCGCCGGGCCGAGGTCTATTACGCCGTGAAGGCGAACACCCATCCGGAGATCCTCGCGATGCTTCACGGCATGGGCCTGGGCTTCGAGATAGCCTCCGGCGGCGAGCTTCGCGGGCTTCTGGAGCTTGGCGTGCCGCCTGAGAAGATCATATCCAGCAACCCGATGAAGACCGAGAAGTTCATCGCCGAAGCGGCGTCAGCCGGGGTTACGCATTTCAGCTTCGACAGCCGCGACGAGATCGACAAGCTTGCGCGGCTGCACCCTTCGTGCGGGGTTTATATTCGGCTTACAGTTCCGAACGAGGGAAGCGAATGGCCGCTGAGCCGCAAGTTTGGCGTTGAGACAGAGGAAGCGCTGGCGCTTCTGATTTACGCGCGTGAAAAGGGCATTCGCCCGCTCGGCATAACGTTTCACGTTGGCTCGCAGTGTACCAATCCGTACAACTGGGACATGGCGCTCTCAAAAGCCGCGCGGCTTTGGGAGATGGCGCGGGATGCCGGACTGGAGCTTTCCATCCTGAATTTGGGCGGCGGCTATCCCATCCGCTACACCAAGGATGTTGCCGAAATCGAGACGATCGAGCGAAGGGTTGACGAGCAGCTTGCGCGGCTCTTTCCGCCCGACATCCGCATCTTCATCGAGCCGGGGCGCGGCATGGTTGGCGACGCCGGAATATTCGTCACCTCGGTTCATGGAACCGCCTGTCGCATCGACGAAAACTGGATGTATGTTGACGTTGGCGTATTCAACGGACTGATGGAGGGCGTGGGCGGAATCCGCTACACATGGCTTTCGGAAAGTTCCGGCCCGGTGACTGGCCAGATGAAGGAATGGACGCTTTCCGGCCCAAGCTGCGACAGCTTCGACGTGATCGACAAGGGCGTGCGCCTGCCGCATCCGGAAGTGGGCGACCGGATGCTTGTGCTTGGCTGCGGCGCGTACACAACGTGCTACGCCTCGGAATTCAACGGTTTTTCGATTCCGAAAACGATATTGCTTTAGAGGAAGGATGCGGCGCATGATTCGTCTGACACACAACGACCCCGGTTCGCCGGTTGAGTATTCCTGCGAAATAGAGTCGATTCTTCATCGCAGTCAAAGCGCGTTTCAGGAGATTGTGGTGGCGGAGAGCCGTGGCTTGGGCCGTATGCTTGTGCTCGACGGCGCGGTTCAGCTTGCCACGGCAGACGCTCATTTCAATCACGAGATGCTGGCGCATGTGGCGCTTCACGCGCATCCGGCTCCGAAAACCGTGGCCGTCATCGGCGGCGGCGACTGCGCGACTGCCAATGAGGTCTTAAAACACGCGTCGGTCGAGAAGCTCTATCTTGTGGAAATTGACGAGGAGATCATTGACGCGGCTAAAAGTTTCTTTCCGGAATACGCCGCCGCGCTAAACGACAAGCGCACCGAAACCGTATTCATGGACGGCGCGGAGTTTGTTAAGGCTCCGGAATGCCGAATGGACGTGATAATGGTCGATACCGCCGACATGAGCGGATTTGCCCAAAGCCTTTACACCGACGATTTTTTCCGGTCTGTTTTCGACGCGCTGAACGACGACGGCATGTTCGTCATTCCGGTTGGCTCGCTGATATTCCATGCGAAGGCGATTGCGGATGTTAAACGGACGGTTGACGCTCTGTTTCCGGCCTCCGGGCTTTATACCGCGCCGGTTGCCTCATGGCCGGGCGGCGCGTGGACGTATTGCGTAGCGTCTCGCAAGCATCATCCGGCGGCGGCTTGCCGGGCGTTTGAGGTGAAAACGCGGTATTACGACGCCGAAACCCATGCGCGGGCGTTTCTGTCGGAGAGGAATGCAAAAGGGTGTTGACTGAAGCCGGAGGAAATAAGCCCCTTATCTCGCGGCGAACACCTTGAGGTATTTAACCAGCTCGGCGCATGAAAGCTGGCCTGGCGCGGCCGATTGCGACAGGTAGCCGTATGTTGCAAGCGACCCCAGAGCCGGGGCCGCCACCCGCGAAATCAGCCCCACGGTTCCCATCGAAAGCGTGATCACGTTGTCGTTTTTGTGGGCAAGCGTGAAACATAGCAGCCGCCCAAGGTCTTCCTGCGTGTGCGCCATGCAGGCCGTCTTGAAGATGTCGCCCCCCTGTTTCCGGCATTTTTTGAACATCGCTTCGAGCGCCGCATCCGCAGGCGTGCCGTCGAAGTCGTGAAATGAGCCGATCAGGAGCTTGCCGCCTCGCTTGCACGCCTTCTTCATGTGCGGCCAGAGCGATGCGGACGCCACCTCGATGTCAACGCCGTCGCAGTTGTCCAGCAGGAAAAGATAGAGTTCCAGCCGCTCGGTGTCTGTCATCTCGCGCCTTCCGCCCTCATCGCGGCTTCTGACGGTCAGAAGCACGCCCTTGCCGAGCGCGCGGCATTTTTCAACAACATGCCGTAGGCTGGACACCGAGCAGTCCTTGAACATGTCGGCCCGAACCTCGAATATATCTATCGAATCCAGCATGTTTGCCGATAGCGACGAAACATCCTTCGCATCGGCAACAACGGCGATAACCGCCGGTTTTGAGCCAAGCTCAACAGGCCCAAGTTTCAGCATCCGGGAACGCCCCCTGCTAGAACGTAACGTTCTGACGCGACATCAGAAGCTCGCCCAGATACGAGCCGGGCTTAATCTCGGCGGCGTCTATCATGTCGTCCTTCTTCATGCCGTACGAATCGGCGCAGGACGCGCAGACGTATAGCTTGCAGCCGAAATCCTCGGTGACGGTCTTCACCAGATCCTTGAGCGGCGAGAAACCCTTCTGCCAGCTCACGCTTTCCACAAACCCCTTCTTTGCGATAAACGCCCCCTCGTTCAAGAGGAAGAAATCAATCTTGGCATCGAACGCCAGCATGTTGGTGGCAAGCTGAAAAGCGGCGGCGGCCTTCGCCGGGTCGTCGTATGAATGGGTGATTATGAAAACGAATTCCTTGTTTTCCATGGTGGGTTCTCCTTTAACAAACTGTAGGGGCGGTTCGCGAACCGCCCCTACTACGCCAGATTTGTAATGAACGGGAATTATTTAATCAATTCGTACTTCTTCATCACCGCTTCAAGCTTCGCGCGGTTGTCCGGCGACATCTCGCAGAGCGGAAGCCTGAACTCTTCCTTGATCTTGCCCATCATCGCAAGCGCGGTTTTCACCGGAATCGGGTTCGTCTCGATGAACATGGCGGCGTTAAGCTCTTCCAGCATGAAGTGGATGCTTCTGGCCTCGTCGATGTTTCCGGCCTTCAGCGCGTCCATCATCTTGGCAACAGCGCCCGGCATGACGTTCGCCACAACCGAGATCACGCCCTTTCCGCCGAGCATCGCCATTGTAAACGTGGTGAAGTCGTCGCCGGAGATGATGTTGAAATCCTTCGGGCAGAGGCGCAGAAGGTCGCTGGCCTGACGCATGTCGCCGGTGGCTTCCTTGATAGCCACGATATTCTTTATCTCGGCAAGCCGGGCCACGGTTGACGGGATCATGTTCATCGCCGTTCTGCCCGGCACGTTGTAGAGCACCAGCGGAAATTTTTTAACGGCGTCGGCCACGGCCTTGTAATGCCTGAAAAGGCCTTCCTGCGTTGGCTTGTTGTAATACGGCGAGACCAGAAGCGCGCCGTCTGCGCCAACCTCCATCGCCCGCTTCGTTATCATGATCGTCTCGTCGGTGGCGTTCGCGCCGGTTCCGGCGATAACCGGAATGCGCTTGTTGACTGTCTTCACCACGATGTCTATTACGTTTATATGCTCGTCGTAGTCGAGCGTGGCCGATTCGCCGGTTGTGCCGCATGGCACGATGGCGTCGGTTCCTTCCTTGATGTGCCATTCGACGAGTTTTTTCAAGGCGGGCTCGTCCACCTTTCCCTTCTTGAATGGCGTGACAATCGCTACTATTGAGCCCTCGAACATGTGACAAGTCCTCCTTGAATTGTGATGAGGCGTATTATACCGCAATTATACGGTTACGACTCCCTGAAAAACCTCGACAGCCGGGCCCGACATGAATACGCGGTTATTGCCGTCCCAGCGGATATGAAGCTCGCCGCCGCGAAGACGCACCTTTACATCGCGCCCGGTGAACTTGTTGATATGCGACGCAACCGCCGCCGCGCACGCGCCGGTTCCGCAGGCAAGCGTCTCGCCCGAACCGCGCTCCCAAACACGCATCTTTATCTCGCGCCCGGACAGAACCTGCACGAATTCAACGTTCGTGCGGCGCGGAAATAGCGGCGAGTTTTCAATGGGCGGCCCGTATTTTTCCACCGGGAAATTATCCACATCGTCAACAAAAATCACGGCGTGCGGGTTGCCCATCGAAACGCACGTCATGTTGAATTTTTTATCGACTGATTCGATCGGATGATCCGTGACATGCCCTTCGATATTCACCGGAATGCGCGGGCCGTCCAGAATCGGCTCGCCCATGTCAACGCGCACCAGATCGCCGTCCATGCGCGGCCTGATTATGCCCGCGCCGGTTTCGATGTCGAGCGTCTCCTTCGACGACATGCCGCGCTCCCACAAGTATTTGGCGAAGCAGCGGATGCCGTTTCCGCACATCTCCACCTCGCTTCCGTCGGCGTTCAGAATCACCATGCGGAAGTCGGCGCGCGGCGAATCGTAAAGCAGAAGCATCTGGTCGGCGCCCACTCCGAAGCGGCGCTCGCAGAGAGTTCGGGCGATTCGTTCGGCGTCGGCGGGATGATTAAAAAGCGCGGCTGTTTCATCCGGGCGGCAGTCGATAAGGATGAAATCGTTGCCGGTTCCGTGCATTTTTGTGAAATCAAGATTCATGCTGGCTCCCTATTTCAAAAAAGCCGGAATCTGCTCGTGAGCTATCAAGTCCTCGATGCGTTCCCGCTTTCTGATGACGTGGAATTTGTCGCCGTCAACCAGCACTTCCGCCGGACGGGGGCGCGAGTTGTAGTTCGACGACATCGAAAACCCGTAGGCCCCAGCCGAACGAACGGCAAGAAGCTCGCCAGCGCGCATCTCCTGAATCATGCGGTCGCGCGCGATGAAATCGCCGGATTCGCATATCGGCCCCACGATATCGGCCTTGATTTCCGCGCGTCTCTTCTTCGCCACCGGCTCGATCTTGTGAAACGCGTCGTAGAGGCTTGGGCGCACGAGGTCGTTCATGCCGGCGTCCACGATGACGAAATTCTTCTGGTCGTTGCTTTTCAGGTACAGAACGCTTGTCACCAGCATTCCGGCGTTTCCGATGATCGAGCGGCCCGGCTCAATTATCAGCGTGCAGCTGGTATGTTTCACCAGCGGAATCAGCCGGTTTAGAAGCTCATGCGGCTCCGGCGGCGTCTCGTCGTCGTAGCGGATGCCGAGGCCGCCGCCCATGTCGAGGTATTTGATGCCGATTCCCTCTGAGCGCAGGCGCTCGACGAACGAAACTATGCGCTCCGCCGATTCCACAAACGGGCGCATTTCGGTAAGCTGCGAGCCGATATGCTTCTGCACTCCGACAATCTCTATGTTTTTCAGTGACTTGGCAAGCCTGTAGCTTTCGAGCGCTTCGTCAACCGGAATGCCGAACTTGTATTTTTTCATGCCGGTGGTTATGTACGGGTGCGTTCCTGCGTCGATGTCCGGGTTCACGCGAAGCGCAACAGGCGCGCGCTTTTTCATCGACGCGGCGATGCGGTCTATTGCGCGAAGCTCGTCGTTGCTCTCCACGTTGAACATCAGGATTCCGGCCTTGAGCGCCGCTCGGATTTCCGGCCCGGTTTTGCCCACGCCAGCATACACGATTTTCTTTGACGGAATGCCGGCCTTGCGCGCGCGGAAAAGCTCGCCGCCGGAAACGATGTCTCCGCCGAATCCTTCCCTTGCGAAGATGCGAAGAAGCGCTCCGTTGGAATTGGCCTTCAGCGCGTAGCAGACGATGTGCGGGTGTCCGCTAAAGGCGTCGCGAACGGCGTTAATATGGCGCGTTATCGTGCGATGGCTGTAAACGTAGAACGGCGTGCCGACCTTTTCGGCTATCGCCTGTATATCCACATCTTCGGCGAAGAGCTTGCCACGCCGGTAATTGAAATAGTCCATGATTATGCGTCTCCGATGCTTAAAGTGAAGCCTGTTTTTACCACATGATAAAGCTAAAAGTAAAATCATATGCCGTTTACGCGAATATTACTGTTTATTCCTTGACAATGATATATGCTGTTGTTAGGATTTCACTGCTAATGCAATGGGTTTAGACGATATTGGCAAGCAGTTTGCAGGGAGGACAGACAAAAACATGAGAGATTTTTCGATAGGAAAAATTACGGCGGCGTTGGCCGGTGTTGCGCTGCTTGCGCTTGGAGGCTGCGCAACCAACGACTTCGTCAAGCAGGAAATCTCCAGCCTTGAGGAGCGGATAAACACAGAGCGCGATGAAGACCGCCGCGTGATCATGAAAAAGGTGGGCGAGGTGTCCGATTCCCACAAAACGCTTGCGGGGCGCGTGGATGCGCTTGAACGCGCCGAGCGCGCGCGGATGGAGCGCGAGCAGGCCGCGGCGGCAAATGCCGTTAGCGCCGGAGGTGAAAATCGTACCGAGCGCATAAGCCGTTCGATGGATTTCGCGCCGCAGACTGCGGACAGCGCGCCGGAGAAAATTGCCGCACCGGCCCCTGTTGCCTCAGGCGCTGTTCAGGCGCAGCCCGGAGCTTCCGGCAATGCGGCTGGCGGCAACGTATCCGACGAACGCCTTGCGGGCATCGATTCACGGGTGAGCGAGGCTCGGCTGATCGGCCTTGAGGCCAGAGAGGCGGCGCGTCAGGCGCGTGAGCTTGCGGCTCAGGCGCAGGAACTGGCGGCGCAGGCCAGGCATATGTCGGAAAAGGCGAATCAGGCCAGCGATGAACTCCGCATCGCCTTCCGCGACCGCAATGCCTACGATGAAGTGAAAACGGTTCAGCTTCTGTTTGGCTTCAATAAAACAGAACTTGCCGCCGAGGCAAAGGCGGCGCTCGATGAGGTGGCCGCTCTTGCCGCCGGAAACAAGAACGCCGTGGTGTTATTGGAAGGCTACACAGATGGAACCGGCTCGCCCGCATACAATCTTGCGCTCAGCGAAAAGCGTGTAAAGAGCGCGATGCTTTATCTTGCAGGTGAAAAGGGCGTGAGCCTCTACCGGGTTTACAAGTTCGGCATGGGCGACAGGAATCCTGTCGAGAGCAACAAGACAAAGGACGGACGCAAGGTGAACCGCCGCGTGACGGTTCGCGTTATGGCCCCGAAATCGTAAAATATCATTTATTTTGTAAGGGCGAACGGCCGTTCGCCCCTACAAATTAACAATTCATCTCACCTGCACCACGAAACCCTGATACTCTTGTCCGCCTCGCCGTATTGATACGAAAAATCGCCCTGATATGCGCGTGACAGGGCCTCGCCGATCCGGCGCGCAACATGCACGCCGGTTGTCGTTATCGAAATGCGGTCGCCAGTGTCGCTAATCTTCATGATTCGTTCAAGCGGGCGTTCTTCCTTTTCCATGCCCTCGCGGTTTTTGATGAGGTTCAGAATATCGTCGCGATGATCGCGAAGGAATTCGCCGCTGATTTCGACCTGCCCTGCCGGGTATCCGTCGGCAATGCGCTGGCAGGCCGGACAGACGGCAACATTGGCTTTGACAGGCGGCTTGTCCCAAGACCATCTGCCGTTTTGAAACAGCGATCCGCAAGTGCCGCAGAGTGTCGGCTCCGGTAATTTCCCCCAATCCTTGTAGGTGTCGTGACGTTCCTCCTGCATAAGCCTGTCACGTCTTCCGAAACGGCTGTTTTCCATAAACCACCTCCAGAAAAATATCCGGGCGCGTGGTGTTCCGGTGGAACGGTTTTAAAGGAACACGCCTTCTCCGCCCGATTGAAGAACTTTATCGAAGAAACGCAGGGCTTCCAGCGCGTCGTCGCGATTCACAGTGTTGATGGCGAATCCGGCGTGAACTATCACATAGTCGCCCAACGAAACCTCCTCCGGCAGAATAAGCAGGCTAACCTCCCTTCGAGCTCCGCGTACGTCAACGACGGCCTTCATGCCGTCGAGTTCAACTATTCTTGATGGCACGGCAAGACACACGATGAAAAACACCTCTTGAACCAGCGTTTGGATGCAATATCACATTGTACCCGAAAAACGGCAAACTCAAAGGCGAAGCAGGCGGGTGAAATAATATGCGGCAAATTCAATTGCTTACGGAAGATATGTCAGCCGTGCCTTTTAACATGCGCGTCGATCACCCGCCCGGCCCCTGCAAGGGCTTCGCCGGAAACCGGCATCACCGCAAGCTCGTCGAACCGCCTTGTTTTTACCGTTTCCAGCAATTTCACCGCCTCGGCGCCCAATTTCACCGCCTCGGCCTCGCCTTCAGGAGCGCAGTTGCGGCATAGCACGGTTCCCTGCGTCGGATAGAAGAGCGCGAAGCTGCCCTGAAACGTTGCGCCGCATCGTCCGCAGCCGCCTGTGCGTGGGGCATAGCCTGTCATCCAGAGAAATTTCACCCGAAACGCAAGGGCGACAAGTTCGCGCGGCGCGCCCTTTTCGAAGCTCCGAAGCGCGGCAAGAAAAAGATCGAACCTGCGCGGATGCGGCTCGTGCTCGTGCAGCATTCCGGCCATGAAATCGGCAAGCGGCGCAACATGAAGCAGAAGCTGAAGATCTTCGCGGATTGCGCGGAATGAATCGATGATGTCGGCTTGGGTAATTCGCGGAAGCGCCGCGCCCTCCTTGCCCATGAGCGTCAGCCTGACGTGCGACAGCGGCTCAAGCGAAGCGCCGAAACGGCTCCTGAACTTGCGCGCGCTTTTGGCGAATCCATTTACAATGCCAAGCTCGCGGGCGAAGAATGTGACTATCAGGTCGGCGTCGCCGTACTCGCGGGTTTTGAGCACCAAAGCGTCGGATCGCTGGTTCATGAACGCTGCATCATCGAGCCGAACCTGCCGCATGAAAAGGGCAAGGCTGCCAGAGCCCGGCAATCACATGACGTTGCCGAAGTCTTCGGGCTTCAGATTCTGAAGCCAACCCTCAAGGTTGTCGTTATACTGGTGCTCGATCACGCTTTCGCTCACGAACACGGGGGCGTTCGATCTTATCGCCAGAGCAACGGCATCGGAGGGGCGCGAGTCGATATACATCGAGCG
Source organism: Nitrospirota bacterium (assembly GCA_016212095.1). Classification (GTDB taxonomy): domain Bacteria; phylum Nitrospirota; class Thermodesulfovibrionia; order SZUA-242; family SZUA-242; genus JACRHH01. The sequence goes on along the minus strand of JACRHH010000002.1, from coordinate 49,904 downwards.
TCCGTTTACATATAGCTCAATAGTTGCGAAATACGTGTTTTCGCGAATATCCGTGATGACGACGCGGGCAACCGATGCGTCGAAGCAGTCCATCAGGCTTTTCATGAGATCGTGCGTAAGGGGGCGCGGCGTTGCCACCCTGCCGATCGCTATCGCAATGGAATCGGCTTCGGGCTTGCCGATCCATATCGGCAGCGTTCGCATGGCATCCTTCCGCATGTCTTTAAGCAGCAGTATATACATGCTGCTGCGTGGATCAAAGAGCAGACCCTCAATTTTCATCTGAACAAGCATGCTTCGCCTGCCATTTCTCCCGTTAAGCCTCGCAGTATTTACCAACGCGCGATCAATCGCCGCGTCGGTAACCGAACGCGGCTAGCGAGCGGTCGTCGCGCCGCCAGTCGCCCTTCACCTTCACCCAAAGATCGAGGTACACCGATGTATCCAGAAGACGCGCAATGTCTACCCTGGCCTCGGTTCCGATTTTCTTTAGCAGCGAACCGGACTTGCCTATTATAATTCTTTTCTGGCTTTCGCGTTCCACATACACCACCGCCCGGATGAAGACCCCAACGTTGCCGCCTTCGCGCTCGCTGAACTCCTCGATCTCGACCGCAACCGAGTGAGGAATCTCGTCGCGCGTGTGCGTCATAACCCTTTCGCGCACGATTTCGCCTGCCATGAAACGCTCGATCTGATCGGTAAGAATGTCGTCCGGGTAGAACTTCGGCCCTTCGGGCAGCAGCCCGATGACCGTATCCATTAATAGCGGCACGTTCTGTCCGGTTTTGGCCGAGACAGGCACTATCCCGACGAAATCCATAAGCTCCCGGTACGCGTCCATCACCGGAAGTATCGCGTCGCTGTGCTTGATCGTGTCAACCTTGTTTATCGCAAGTATCACCGGCAGACCGGCGGCCTTGAGAACTTCGGCAATGTAGCGGTCTCCGGGGCCGAGTTGAGGCGTATTCGACCAAAAAGGCTCGACCACGAATATCGCGCAGTCCACCTCTTCCAGCGACTGCACGGCTGTTTTCACCATGAACTCGCCCAGCTTGTCGTGCGGCTTGTGGATGCCGGGCGTATCCATGAAGACCACCTGAGCGCCGGGCTGGTTGTGAATTCCGGTCAGGCGGTTTCGCGTGGTCTGCGGGCGGCTTGTGGTTATGGCAATTTTACGCCCGACGAAGGCGTTAAGAAGCGTTGACTTGCCCGTGTTCGGGCGTCCGACCAGCGACACGAAGCCGGACTTGAAGTCGTCCGGCTCTTTGGATTCATTATTCAAGACGGTCAGGCCAGCCGGGCGAGCGCCTGCTCGATACGGTTCAGTCCCTTCTCGATATTCTCCATCGAGGTGGCGTAGGAAAGCCGGATGAACCTGTCGTCGCCGAACGCCTCGCCGTGAACCAGCGCAACGTTCGCGTCTTCAAGCAGATAGGCGGCCATGTCGGCGGACGAATTGATCTTGCGCCCGCCCGCGCTCTTGCCGTACATCTTACCGTACAGGGCCGACACATTCGGAAACGCGTAGAACGCGCCGACAGGCATAAGGCAGGAAACGCCCGGCATCTTGTTCAGGCGTTCAACCATATAGCGCCGACGCTTGTCGAATTCGGCCAACATGCCCTTGAGGAAATCTTCCGGGCCGTTCAGCGCCGCAATCGAGGCCATCTGCGTGATCGAGCATACGTTCGATGTTGACTGGCTCTGGATGTCGGACATTGCCTTGATCACGTTTGCCGGGCCAGCGGTGTATCCCATGCGCCAGCCGGTCATGGCGTGCGACTTCGAAACGCCGTTGATCACGAATGTTCGCGCCTTGATCTCCGGCCCAAGCGACGCGATGCTTATGTGCTGGAATCCGTCGTAGACCAGCTTTTCGTATATTTCGTCCGAAACCACATAGAAGTCGTGTTTCACGGCAAGCGCGGCAACCGCCTCGAACACGCCCCTGTCGTAGGCTAGCCCGGTGGGGTTCGACGGGCTGTTAAGTATGAGCGCCTTCGTGCGCGGCGTGATGTAGCGTTCGAGCTGCTCGGCGGATATGGCGAACCTGTCTTCCTCGCGTGTAGGCACGATTACCGGCGTCGCGCCGTTCAGCATAACCTGATCCGGATACGAAACCCAGTATGGCGCGGGAATGAGCACCTCGTCGCCTGGGCCGTAGAGCGCCTGCGCCACGTTGTAAAGGCTGTGCTTTGCGCCGCAGGATACGATAATCTCGTTGCGCGCATAGTCGAGGCCGTTGTCGCGCTTCAGCTTGGCGATGATCGCGTCCTTGAGCGGATCGATTCCCGGCACTGCCATGTATTTCGTGTGGCCGTCGCGGATGGCCTTTATTCCGGCCTCCTTGATATGTTCAGGCGTGTCGAAGTCGGGCTCGCCAACTCCAAACCCCACCACGTCGATGCCTGAGGCCTTCATGGCCTTGGCCTTTGCGTCTATGGCAAGCGTGGGCGACGGCCTGATCGATCCGGCCCGTTCTGCAAGTGTTTTCATGACGGTATTCTCCGCAAAATAATGTACGCGGAAATCGCCGCGTCAGGGATTATAGAAAGCCGGGCACATGGTTTGCAATAGTGTCAGGTTGACTAGTGTCAGGTTGACTGCCTTCGCTTAAACAGCATGTATGCGCCAGCCGCGATCATGACGGAACTCAGAAGCTGGCCCATGGTTAAGAGCCCAAACAGAAAACCGAGCTGCGGATCGGGTTCGCGGAAGAATTCGCATGTTGTGCGAAAGATTCCGTAGCCCACAAGAAAAATCCCGGCGGACTGTCCGGGCAGCGAAAACCGCTTGCGGGTGAACCACATTATCATGAAAAGCGTCACGCCTTCCAGCGCCAGTTCGTATAACTGCGACGGATGGCGCGGCAGCGGCCCGGCTCCCGGAAACATCATTGCCCAGGGAACATCAGTCGGCCTACCCCAAAGCTCGCCGTTAATGATGTTGCCCAGCCTTCCGAAGGCAAGCCCGATCGGCGCGGTTATCATCACAATGTCGGCCAGTGGAAGCGGTAATATCCTGTTTTTGCGGCAGAACAGCAATCCCGCTGTCACGGCCCCGATCAGGCCACCGTGAAACGACATTCCGCCGTTCCAGACCGCGACGATCGAAAGCGGGTGACGAATCATCTCGCCAAGATTGTAAAAAAGCATATAGCCCACGCGCGCGCCGACGACAAGCCCGACAATCAGGTAGAAAAAAACGTCTTCCACCTTCGCATCGTCCATCACGTTTCGCTCGCGGTTTAAGCGATAACGAATCAGCGCAAATGACGAGCCGAAGCCGAGCAGGTACATCATGCCGTACCATCTGACGGCAAGAGGGCCGATACGGAATATTACGGGGTCTATTTCGTGATATGGAATCATTTTAGTATGTTGATGCCAATAAAAAGGGGCTGGAATCCGTGTCCGGGGGGACCGGCCCTGCCCCTGATATATGATGACTATAAACGTTACTTTCCGGTATTTCTCCGGATTACCACTTCACAATAAGAATGATGAGCGAAACGACGAGCGCGTAAATGGCGAGCGACGCGATAAGGGCCCGACCGATCAGAAGCGCGGTCTGTCTCTTGGCGGCTGCTCCCGGATTGCGGGCGATGCCTTCAACCGCTTTGCCGACGCCGATACCCTGACCGATGCCGGTTCCGAGTGCCGCGATGCCGATGGCAAGACCGGCGCCGAGGTAGCCGAACGCATGTGCGCTTGCGCCGCCGTCCTCAGCCGCGAAAGCCGCCGGTGCGAGCACTGCGACAACCGCGAACGCCAAAGCCATGACTGTCATGAACTTCTTCATAATTTTTACTCCTCCTTTCCGTAATGATGAAACGAATGCTTAGATTCGCCTGTCCCGCATGGCTTGCCATGCGGCGTGAAAACTGTCCCGCATGGCAAGCCATGCGGCGTGAAAACCCCAGCGGTATTAATGCGCGTGTTCTACAGCGCCAGCCAGATAGTTCGTGGTAAGAAGCACGAACACATAAGCCTGAATCACGCTCACCAGTGTTCCAAGCGCCAGAATCGCGCTAGGGATGATCCACGGTGAAAGCACGCCAAGAATCGCAAGCAGGTAGTGCTTGGCTGTCATATTTCCAAAAAGTCGAACAGCCAAGGTTACCGGACGAGCAACATGTCCGATCAGTTCAATCGGCAGCATGAGCGGCGCGAGCGCCGGCATCGGGCCGGTGAAATGCTTGATGTAGCCCAGGCCGTGATGCTTCAGACCAAGAATATGCGTGAGGAAGAAGACCGGAAGCGCCAGCGCCAGCGTTGTGTTGATGTTGCCCGTGGGCGCGCCGAAACCCGGAACGAGGCCGAGGAAATTGCCGAAAAGGATGAATAGGCCAAGCGAGGCGATCAGCGGAAATACCTTTCTACCCTCGTGCCCCATCGACTCGTTGACCAGATCGTAGAAGATGTCGAGAACAGACTCGACCACGTTCTGGAATCCGCCGGGAAGAACCGCCATTGCGCCGCGCACTGCAAGCGCCGCCATGATAAGTCCGCCCATGACAAGCCACGCATGGGTTACATACAGTGGTATGCCGTGAATATAATGGAAAAACTCAAACGGTTCCTTCATACAAGTCCTCCGAAAAAGTTTGCAAATAAACCGGCAGGATTCCGGATGTGACAATTAAGGCGAGGTAATGATAATCAAGCCAACGCCGTGTGTCAAGCACCCGGCGCGTCAAGCCAACGCCGTGTGTCAAGCACCCGGCGCGTCAAGCCAACGCCGTGTGTCAAGCACCCGGCGGCGCAATTGACAACCGCGCCCACCTTGCTGCAATATATGTGACAGTTATGGACAAGTTGGGACAAAATGGGACATCGTGCAGCTTTCGGTAAAAGACGTAGCTGAACTTCTGAACGTCTCCGAAAAGACGATCTACCGCATGATCCGCAACGAAACCATTCCGTGTTTCCGTGTGGGCGGACAGTGGAGGTTCGACCGGCGCGAGATAAATTCGTGGATCGAGGACACGCGGGCGTTTTCGGCGAAGGCCGGAATCGACAAGTATTCGTCCGAGGACGAGGCGCTGATCTCCATAGCCGAATTCATGCGGCGCGGCGGCGTGATGCATTCGGTTTCAGCCAACACGAGGGAAGACGCGATTCATGCCTGTCTTGCAAAAATAGGCGGCGCGATTTCCGGCCTGGACACTGCCGGGCTGTTCAGGTCTGTCATGGAGCGAGAGGAACTCTGCCCGACCGCCATAGGAAGCGGCATCGCCCTGCCGCACCCGAAAACCTTCGGAACTTTCACTAAACTTTCGCATATCTCGCTCTGCCGCCTCGAAAAGCCCATTGCCTTTGGCGCGCTCGACAACGAGGATGTTGACACGCTTTTCTTCATATTTCCCAAAAGCGAACGGCGTTTCCTTCGCATCCAGTCGAAACTGCTCAGGCTGCTCAAAGACGACGAGGTTATGTCGTCGGTGAAAAAGGAGCCTGACGGCGAGGCGATGCTCGATCTTCTGTCGCGCAAGGAAGCGGTGATCTTCGGAGGCGAGGGCAAATGAGTTTCTCCCCGCTCGATCTGGCCGCAATATCCGTTGCCGTGATGCTTCTGCTTGCGCCCGCCGCCGCAGTCAGTGGAAGTCGCACCCCGCTAATGGTGACAATCTGCTTCATGCTTGCGGCAATCGGCTCGCTTCTTGGCGCGTATGCAGGCGCAATGGCGGTTGCAAGCGGATCAGTCGGCAGCGCGGTTCTTGCGGTGGGCCTGCCTGACTTGCCGTTTCATATGCGCCTCGATCCGCTTTCGGGCTTTTTCATGACCGTGGTCGGCCTGCTTTCGTTCATCGTTTCGATATATTCCATTGGTTACGTGAAGGCGATTGCGAAACATCGCCCGGTTACGCGGCTTATTGCGTTCTACGCGCTTTTCATCGCCGGGATGTTCATGGTGATTCTGGCCGACGACGCGCTCTTTTTTCTTGTTTCGTGGGAGATCATGGCTGCGGCTTCGTACTTCCTCGTTCTGTTCGAGGACGAGCGGATAGAAAACAGGCGCGCGGCGTTTCTCTACATGGTTGTGGCGCATGTGGGGGCGATTGCCATTCTGCTTTCGTTTGGAGTGCTGGCCGGAATTGCCACAGTTCCGGCTGCCGGGCTTGGCCTTGCCGGAGCTGATCCTGCCGGGTTTACCGCTTTCAGGGGATATACCTTCGATGCCATGCGACATGCGAATGTCACTCCGGGCTGGGCAACCGCCGCGTTTTTGCTTGCGTTCTTCGGCTTCGGCGCAAAGGCCGGCATCATTCCGCTTCATGTCTGGCTGCCTGAGGCGCATCCGGTTGCGCCATCGAATGTGTCTGCGCTGATGAGCGGCGTGATGCTGAAAACCGCCATTTACGGAATCTTGCGCGTAACATTCGATCTTGTCAGGGTTTTCCCGTGGTGGTGGGGCGCGCTGGTGCTGGTGATGGGGCTTGTGTCCGCTGTGATCGGCGCGCTGTTTGCCATGATGCAAGGCGACCTGAAGCGTCTATTGGCTTGGTCGTCGGTTGAGAACGTGGGAATAATACTAATCGGAACCGGCCTTGCGATGATCTACGCCTCGTTCAACAGCCCGGTTCTGGCCTCTCTGGCGCTCATTGCGGCGCTTTACCACTGCCTGAACCACGCGATGTTCAAGGGGCTTCTGTTCATGGGCGCGGGTTCGGTTCTTCACGCAACCGGCGAGCGCGACATGGACAGGATGGGCGGGCTCATTCACAAGATGCGCTGGACTGCGCCGCTGTTTCTTGTCGGCTGCGTCTCGATCTCCGGGCTTCCGCCGTTTAACGGCTTCGTTTCGGAATGGCTCACGTTTCAGGCGTTTCTGCTTTCGCCCGCGATTCCAAACCAGATAATCAGACTGCTCATTCCGATGGGAGCGGCGCTCTTGGCCCTGACCGCCGCTCTTGCCGGAGCCGCGTTTGTGAAGGCTTTCGGCGTGACATTCTTGGGCCATGCCAGAACTCCGGGAATTGGCGCGGCTCACGACTCCAGCCGTACCATGAAGCTGGCGATGGCGCTTGCCGCCGCGCTTTGCCTTGCGCTTGGCGTGCTGCCGTCCGTGGTTATCGACTGGATGGACAGCGTGCCGCAGCAACTTACCGGATCGAGCATCAGCGGAAGCGCCGGGGCGTTCGGCTGGATGTGGCTAACTCCGGTTGCGAGCGAGCGGGCGTCGTACTCGGGCGCGGCAACGTTTCTGGTGATACTTTTGGTGACGGCGGTTGTCTGGCTTCTGCTTCGCGTTCGCGCCGGATCGATCAGGCGCGCGGCGATTTGGGACTGCGGGTTTGAAAAACTGACGCCACGCATGCAGTACACGTCGGCCTCGTTTGCCATGCCCATACGCCGGATATTCAGCTTTGCTTTCGGCGTTCGCGAGCGCGTGAAGCTGGTTCCGCAGGCGGCGCACAGGGCGTTTCCGTCGCGCATCCAGTATGCCATTCGCATTAGCGACCGTTTCTGGATGTGGCTCTACAGGCCGATTGTTGACGCAAGCTTCTGGGCGGCGCGGCTTGCCGGAATGCTTCAGCAGGGACGCATACGCTCGTACCTGATCTATTCGTTCGTGACGATCATCGTCCTGCTTCTGTTTCTAAAATGAACGCGCACCGGATAATCATCGAGTTCGCACAGATAGCCGTGGTGCTGGCGCTCTCTCCGGTCTTTATCGGCTGGGTGCGTATGCTCAAGTGCTGGACGCAGGGGCGAACCACCGCCGGGCTTTTTCAGCCGTACCGCGACATTTCAAAGCTCTTTGCCAAGGAAGTGGTTCTGGCCGAAAACGCGTCGTGGATTTTCCGCTTCACGCCGTATCTCGTGTTTGCAGTCACGGTGCTTGCGGGCGGAATAATTCCGATACTTTCCGCGCACCTGCCGCTTTCGGCCACTGCCGACGTTATCGTGCTTGTGGCGCTTTTCGCCATTGCGCGGTTTTTCACCGCGCTTGCCGGAATGGACATCGGCACGGCTTTCGGCGGCATGGGCTCAAGCCGCGAGATGACCATAGCCTCGCTTGCCGAACCGGCGATGCTGATGGCAATCTTCACAATCTCGCTTGCCGCGCAGTCAACATCGCTGTCAAGAATCGTGCAGGTTATCTACACCGCAGGGCCGGTGCTGAAGCCGTCGATAGCGTTTGCGTTTATTGCGTTCATCCTTATAAGCCTTGCCGAAACCGGGCGGATTCCGGTAGACAATCCGGCTACGCATCTTGAACTAACGATGATTCACGAGGCGATGATTCTGGAGTATTCGGGTAGGCATCTGGCGCTTATCGAATGGGCTGGCATGATGAAAACGCTTCTTTTCATGGCTCTGGGCGCAACGCTGTTTTTCCCGTGGGGAATTGACGCGACAGACACTGTAAGCGGCGCATCGCTTGCCTTCGTGTTCTTGATAATAAAACTTGCCGGAGCCGGTGTTGTGCTGGTGCTTATCGAAACCGGGCTTGCCAAAATGCGCCTTTTCCGCCTGACCGAGTTTCTTGGAAGCGCATTCTTGATGGCGACGCTGGGAATGCTTTCGTTTTTCATATTGGAGTGAAGGGAAACCGATGAATCTTGCGCTTGCCGCCCAGATAAACAGCTTCCTTGCCGCGCTTGTGCTGGTTACGGCGTTTGGAATGCTGGTGCAGAAACGGGTGTACGGCCTTATACACCTGTTTGCGTGGCAAGGTTTTTTTCTGTCGCTAAACACCGCCATTGTGGGCTATGTTGCTGGAAAGCATCATCTATATATATCGTCGGTGCTCACGCTTTCGATCAAGGTTTTCGTGCTTCCGTACATCCTGCATGTGCTTGTGAACCGCCTGAAAATCCGCAGGGATGTTGAAACCGTGGTGAACATTCCGCGCACGATGCTTATTGGCATCGCGCTTGTGATATTCTCGTACCATCTCACCTCGCCGGTGCGCGAGCTTTCAACGCTTGTAACGCGCTCAACGCTGGCAGTGGCGCTCGCCACAGTGATGATCGGCCTTCTGATGATGATCACCCGCACGCACGCGGTTACGCAGATCATCGGATTTCTGGCGCTCGAAAACGGGCTGTTCTTCGCCGCGACAAGCGCGACATACGGAATGCCGTTGGTTGTGGAGCTTGGCGTTGCGCTTGATGTTCTTATTGCGGCGTTCATATTCGGCATTTTCTTCTTCCAGATTCACGCGGCGTTCGACAGCCTGAACGTGGATCAGATGGCGCGCCTGAAGGAGGGCGAGTAGCGGCCATGATCGGAATGAACACAAGCATGATGCTGCTCATTCTGCTTGGCGTTCCGGCGTTCGCCGCCGTGGTTCTGGGCTTCGTTGGCGACCGTAAGTTTGCGCCGGAGATAAACATCGCCGGTTCCGCCGCCACGTTCGTTGCCGGAATAGGGCTTGCGCTTGAGGTGCTGGAGCGCGGATCGATGCTTGCGGGCGGAAAGTTTTTCTTCGTCGATGCGTTTAACGTGTATTTATCGGTGCTTACCGCGTTTGTGTCGATGACCACCGCGATTTTCAGCCGCCGGTACATGCGCCGCGAGCGCGAGCACGGGCGCGTGGGGCATGTGGGAATGCGGTTTTATCACGCGATGTTTCAGCTTTTCATATTCGCGATGCTGCTCTGCCTGCTCACCAACAACGTTGGCGTTTTATGGATTGCGATGGAGCTTGCGACGCTTTCCACTGTGCTGCTGGTTTCGCTTTACAGAACGCCGACAGCAATCGAGGCGGCGTGGAAGTATTTCATCCTCTGCGGCGTGGGCATCGCGCAGGCGCTTTTCGGCACGGTTCTTCTCTCCTTCGCGGCGGAAAAGGTGATCGGCGAGGGCGGCGAGGCGCTTCTCTGGACGAACCTTAGCGCGGTGAGCGGAAGCCTTGAGCCCACGGTTCTGTCGCTTGCGTTTGTGTTTCTGATGGTCGGCTACGGAACAAAAGTAGGCCTCGTGCCGCTTCACAACTGGCTGCCCGACGCCCATAGCGAAGGCCCCACGCCAATATCGGCGGTGCTTTCCGGACTTCTTTTGAACATTGCCCTTTATGCGCTGGTGCGGTGCAAGGTGCTGGTTGACGGCTCCACGCAGTCGCATCACGCCGGAAACATCATGATGGGCTTCGGCATTCTATCCATCGTCGTGGCCGCGTTTTCGCTTCTTCGCCAGAAAGACATCAAGCGTATGTTTTCGTACTCGTCGATTGAGCATATGGGCATCGCCACATTCGCCTTCGGGCTTGGCGGCCCGGTTGCCACCTTCGGCGGACTTTTGCACATGCTGGTTCACAGCCTGGCCAAATCGGCGATATTTTTTACCGTTGGCCACGCCTCGCAGATGCACAAGACGCAGGAGATGTCGCGCATACGCGGGCTTTTTAAAGGCAATCCGCTTGTGGGCTGGGGGCTGATGTTCGGCGTTATGGCGATTGTGGGAATGCCGCCGTTTGGAATCTTCACCAGCGAATTCCTGATTCTTACCGCCACCATGAAGGACGCGCCGTATCTCACGCCGTTTCTGCTATTGGGGCTGGGCGTGGCGTTCGCCGCGCTTCTGCGGCGCGTTCAGCCGATGGTTTCCGGAGAGATTCCGCCGTACCAGAAGCCGCTGAAGGTTGCGAATGTTCCGGTGCTGCTTCATCTTGCGCTGGTGCTTATGCTTGGCGTGTATATGCCGGATTTTCTGAACAACTGGTTTCATGCCGCCGTGGAGCTGCTGAAATGAGCGGTTTGTCGGGAAGGAAAGTGGCATAATATCTTGTCAGCCAAAGGAAAGGAGAATAGTGTCATGCAGGCAATCAGGGCTATTTATGACGGGAAAGCAATAAAGCCGCTCGATCCGATAAAAACAAGAGAAAAGGCCGATGTTTTAGTCATTTTCCCGGATACGGAGAATGATGCTGCGCGGCGAATTATGGCTGAGAAGGCAAGAACAACGTTACGCGGCTCCGGTAAAAGCGAGCGGTTAACCGAGAGGCTGATTGAATCGCGACGCGAGGACAGGTTGCGTGAGCGGCGATAAGAAATATGTGCTCGATACCTCAGCTCTGTTTTCCTTAATCGAAGATGAAGATGGCGCCGATGAGGTGGAGCGATTACTGCAATCGGCGGAGAGTGGCGAAATCGAGATATTTATTTCGTTCGTCACCCTGACGGAAGTGTTTTACGTAACCAGTCAGGAACGCGACGAAAAAACGGCGTTGAAACGCATTAACCTGATCAAACGCCTTAAATTGACTATTGTTGAATCGAATGAACAGATAAGCATTGCCGCCGGAAAGATAAAGGCGGCTAACAAGGTATCATTGGCCGACTCGTTCGTTGCTGCAACCTCAACCACATTCAAGGCTGTTCTCGTTCATAAAGATCCGGAATTCGATTGCCTGTCCAGTAAAATTACCATATTGGGATTGCCGTACAAGAAATGATCATTTTCAGTGAGTTGTTGAAATGAGCCGAATCCGCCTTCGCGACGCTGTTGCCACGACGCTTGGCCCCGACGCCGTGTTCGATGAAATAGCGTCTCCCTCAACGCTCTATTCCTGCACTGTGCCAAAAGAAAAATTCGGCGACGCGGCGCGGGCGGTTAAAAAGGCATACGGGCTTCTTGCCGCCGAATGGGCAACGGACGAGACCGCCTTCGGGCGCGGTTTCGGCATATTCGCCTGTTACCGATGGGGCGCGCAGTATTTGATAGTCCGCGCCGAGCTTCCGGCTGACAATCCGGTGTTTCCGTCAATAGCCAAAACATTCGTTCCGGCGTACCGCTTCGAGCGGCGGATTTTGAGCATGATGGGCGTTGTTCCGGACGGCCTGCCCGACACAAGACCGTGGATCAAGTTCGAAGACTGGCCGGCAAACGCATTCCCGCTACGGAAATCATTCGACGCTTCGGCCCGCCTGCCGCGCACGGACGGCAAGTACAAATGGGCAAGGGCCGAGGGCGAGGGAGTGTACGAAATTCCTGTCGGGCCGGTTCACGCCGGAATTATCGAGCCGGGCCATTTCAGGTTTCAGGCGCTTGGCGAGGACGTGATCAACCTTGAGGCGAGGCTTGGCTACGTTCACAAGGGAATCGAAAAACGGTTCGAGCAGCTTTCATGGGCGGACGGCGCGCGGCTTGCGGGCCGGGTTTCGGGCGATACGACCGTGGCTCACGCAATCGGCTACTGCGCGGCGCTTGAGGCGATGACCGGTTGCCTGCCGCCGGAACGCGCATACTGGCTTCGGGCGATGTTTCTGGAGCGCGAGCGCATCGCAAACCACCTTGGCGACATCGGCGCGATATGCAACGACGCGGCGTTCGCGTTCATGCTCTATCAGTTTATGCGGCTGAAAGAGATGCTGCTTCGCGCAAACCACCGGCTTTTCGGCCACCGCTTCATGATGGACAGGGTGATTCCGGGCGGCGTGGCGGCGAATATCGACGAATCCGGGAAAAGCGCGATGCTTGCCGAACTCGACGAGTTGTCGAAACAGTTTGAAAAGCTGGTGAAAATCTACGACGAGAACGCATCGCTGGAAGACCGCGTGCGCGACACCGGAATTTTGAAGCCCGACAAGGCGCGCGAGATATGCGCCGTCGGCATTGTGGCGCGCGCAAGCGGGCTGAATCTGGACTGCCGGATATTCAACCCGTTTCCGCCGTTCGACAGGCACGATCTGATCGAACTGGACGTGCCGGTGTACATCTCCGGCGACGTGAACGCGCGCGTTCTGGTGCGGATTCACGAGATACGGGAGTCGATCCGCGTCATCCGGATACTGCTTGCCGGGATGCCGGACGGCGATATTTCGGTTACGGTTCCGCAGCCGATGCCCGGAAACACAGGGTTTTCGGCTGTCGAGGGCTGGCGCGGCGAGATTATCTACTGGCTTCAGGCCGGGCCGAACGGCGAAATCAACCGCTGCATGGCGCGCGATCCGTCGGACGTGAACTGGCTTGGGCTTGAGCAGTGCATTCCCGGAAACATCGTGCCGGACTTTCCGCTCTGCAACAAGAGCTTCAATCAATCTTATTCGGGGCACGACCTGTGATACGAATTCTCCGCCAGATAGCAAGAACCGGCGTCGTTACCGAGCCGCATCATAAGCCGGACGATGACTCCGGAATTATCGAAATCGGGCGACTGCTGGAAGAGGCGATTCGGAAGCGTTTTCGCGGCAGCCTCGCAATCCGTCAGGTGGACGCCGGATCGTGCAACGGCTGCGAGCTTGAGATTCATGCCGTAAACAACCCGATCTACAACTGCGAGCGGTTCGGCATTCATTTCACCGCGTCGCCGCGCTTTGCCGACATGCTGCTTGTCACCGGGCCGGTCACGCACAACATGGAAATCGCGCTCAAAAGAACCTACGAGGCCACGCCGTCGCCGAAGATCGTGGTTGCGGTTGGCGACTGCGGCTGTAACGGCGGCATTTTCGGCGAAAACTACGCCTCGCTTGGCGGCATCAGCAAGGTGATTCCGGTGGATGTGAGAATTCCGGGCTGTCCGCCAACGCCGGCGATGCTGCTGGAGGGGATTTTAAGGGCGGTTGGGGAATGAAAACGCCCACCCCGCTTTCACGGAATGGGCGCGTTGTCACCTGCTCAGTTGGTTAATGGTTACTTTTTCGCTGCCGCTGCCGCCGCTGTTTCGGGTTCTGTCCTGAAAGATTCGGCCACTGCGTCGGTTGCCCATGCCAGGGTTGTTCCGAGTACCGAGCCGATCACTATGCTGACCGCCGCCGAGCAGACGATTCCCATGATCACGCCGATAACCAGCATCATGCGAACGACGATTCCCGGATCGACCGGCCCGCCGGCCATGTGTGTAAGCAGAACCAGCATCCCGGCGCTTCCGAAGTATATGGCCGGCATGATGCCGCCCGCGAGAAATGCCAATCCGCCGATGACCGCTCCGATGTTGCGTCCAGTTTTCAGTGCCTTCTGTCTGTCGTTCGTCATGGTGTAACCTCCTGATAAATTGATGACATTAATTACTTGATCGCATCAGCCGATGCGGCATGTTCCGTAATTCCACCTGCTGCAGCGTCCGCCGCCGCGCCGATAAGCCATCCGGCAACCGCGCCGCCTACTGTGAAGACAAGGCCGGAAGCCATGATGCCAGTGAGCATCGAGAGCGTCACGATTACACGCGCCGCGATTCCGGCTGCAACCGGGTAGCCGAGAATTGAGCCCGCTATGTTGAGTCCCATAACGCCGCCGAGGAATGAGCCGGGAAGAAGCCCGAATATCGCGAAGCATACCAGCCCGCCGCCCGCGCCGCCGTAGAGAAGCTTGTTTCTGAGTGTTCCTTGTGTTCCTTTCATCGCCTTGTCCTCCGTTCGTCAGTATGCATTGTATAGAGCATATTCAATGCCAAGGCTATGTCGTTGAAAACGCGGTGTTTTCATGAAAGGAAACATTGCAGGGGCGCGAATTGGTTTGCAGAACTGCGAATGCGGGGGGAACGGCGCGAACACTCACTCTCTTGTCAATGGTTAGTTTTTGGGATAGCATTCATAATCGGAAACAGAAGCATCAGCCTTTCCACACTCGCCTCTTGCGGCGAGGAAATAGCTTGCGACACCAATGGAGGCAGACAATGGGAGACAAGGGCGGCAAGAAGGATAAAGACAAGAGCCAGAAGCAGAAATCCGTGAAGCAGACGCAGGAGCTCAAGGCCAAGCAGGACAAACTGCCAAAAAGCGCATCAAAATAGCGGGGTTGCACCGGTTAACAGAAACACCCATCCCGCTTTCACGGAATGGGTGTTCTGTTGGCTGTTGATGTTTGTTAACCGGTTAAATTACTTTTTTGCCGCTGCCGCCGCCGTTTCGGGTTCTGTCCTGAAAGATTCGGCCACTGCGTCGGTTGCCCATGCCAAGGTGGTTCCCAGTACCGAGCCGATCACTATGCTGACCGCCGCCGAGCAGACGATTCCCATGATCACGCCGATAACCAGCATCATGCGAACGACGATTCCCGGATCGACCGGCCCGCCCGCCAAGTGTGTAAGCAGAACCAGCATTCCGGCGCTTCCGAAGTAGATGGCCGGCATGATGCCGCCCGCGAGAAATGCCAATCCGCCGATGACCGCTCCGATGTTGCGTCCGGTTTTAAGTGCCTTTTGTCTGTCGTTCGTCATGGTGTAACCTCCTGATCGATATTGTGATTTAAAATCACTTGCCTGTCGTGTTTTCAACTGCAATCTATAGAGCATATCCTATGCCAAAGATATGTCGTTGAAAATACGGTGTTTTTGTGGCGGGAAACATTGCAGGGGCGCGAATGGGTTTGCAAAACTGCGAAAATAACTGTCATGACGTCACCTGTCCCGGATGAACGCAGTACTTCACATCAAAATTACCAGCCCCATAAGGACTTGTGACAGGTAAAGGCCGATCAACGCAATGCCGCCGCTGAAGTGCAGATTTCGCCATTCCGCCCCTGACGCCCTGATTTTTCCAGAAATGAAATATAGCGCGGCGATAGCTAACGAGATTGCCATGCCGTTGTAAAAATGCAGCGGATATTTCAGGAGATGTCCTTTATCAATGAACATGACAAGCATTCCTGCGAAAAAACCGGCAATGCCCATAAACGCCAATACAGGCCCGAACTTCCTGTGACTTTTGATGGCCTGCAATGGCAACACTCCTGTCTTCCTTCCGCGCCTGATTTGTAGCCCAAGCGATAGTTGATAGACAAAAAAGAACAAAATCAAGATGTTATATAAAGCATGTATGCTTTTAAGATACGTGATCATGGTTCAGTCCTCCAAGGGAAATGCTGTCAGAGACTGAAAAAGTCGTCCGGCAGCTCAAGGTTAATCAGTAAATCATCCATCTTAACCTCTTCCATCAAGGCGCTCTTGTTCCTTCTTTACGCTCAACTCAACCGGAACATTAACCTTGACGATGATGAAATTGGGATCGAAGAAAAATTCGCCGCCAATAACCGTTATCCTCTGAATGCCATCCGCATCAACGGCAGCCTTGTAAACTTTTTTTGCAGGTTCCTCGGAAAATGCCACGCCCGATAATGCCAGCAACACCAAGGCCATAATCATCTTCGTTCTCATATCGAATACCTCCTGAACCTGAGTCTAGCAGATAAAGTGTATTATGAAGTCCCGAAAACAGGATATTTAATGGAAACAGAGCCCGGATTACATAGACTTGAAAACATCCTTCGCGCGCATTCGCCGCTTGTTGTCGCCTTCTCCGGCGGCGTTGACAGTTCGTTCCTGCTGAAATTCGCGTTCGACGCGCTTGGCCGCGACAACGTGCTTGCCGTGACCGGCGACTCTGAGACCCTTGCCCGAAGCGAGCTTTGCGCGGCGAAGGCGTTTGCGGAACAGTACGGAATCCGGCACGAAGTTATTCAGACCGGCGAAACCTCAAACGATGATTTTCTGGATAATCCGCATGACCGTTGTTTCTACTGCAAGAACGACCTGTTTGGACGTCTTCGTGGGCTTGCCGATGAACGCGGAATTTCGCACATCGCGGACGGCACTAACGCCGACGACGTTGGCGGCCACAGGCCGGGAATGAAGGCAGCCGCGCTGCACGGCGTTATCAGTCCGCTTGCCGACGCCGAACTGACCAAGGCGCAAGTCCGCGAATTTTCACGCGAAATGGGGCTTGCAACGTGGGACAAGCCGGCTATGGCCTGTCTTGCGTCGCGCATCCCGCACGGAAGCCGGATCACCATCGAGCGGCTTTCGCGCGTGGAACGCGCCGAGGCGATCATCCGGGCGCACGGGTTTGCGAACGTGCGCGTGCGTGATCACGGCGATCTGGCGCGGATTGAGGTTGACCGTGATCGGATCGCGAGTCTGCTGGAATCCGGCATCGAGGCGGAATTGAAAAAACTCGGTTTCAGATTCGTTACGGTCGATCTGGAGGGTTTTCGAAGCGGCAGCATGAGCCCGGCCTAATTTTGCCATAAGCCGGATTAAAATCCGGCATGGGCGGCATCATGTTATAATTCGCGGTCATGGGAATCAAGATCGTCTGCAATAACAAGAAGGCCTATCACGACTACTTCATCGATGAAACCGTCGAGGCCGGGATAATGCTCACCGGAACCGAGGTGAAATCGCTTCGCGACGGCAAGGGCAACCTGAAAGACTGCTACGCGCTCATTAAGGACGGCGAGGCGTGGGTGCTGGGATTTCATATCAGCCCGTACAGCCACGGCAACATAAATAACCCCGATCCGCTACGGACGCGCAAGCTTCTTTTACATAAGAAGGAAATAGAGCGGCTTTCTGGTAAGATAAAAGAGAAGGGCATGGCGGTCGTTGCCCTGAAGGTGTACTTCAAGGATGGCCGCGCCAAGCTGGAGCTCGGCCTTGCGCGGGGCAAGAAGCAGTACGACAAAAGGGAGGCCATGAAAGAGCGCTCCGATCAGCGTGAGATCGAGCGCGCAATGAAAGTGAAGTAACATTTGGGGGCGACATGGTTTCGACGGGGGTTGTCGAAGCACGGGAAGCATGCCGAGGCCCGTCACCTCGTTAAAAGGCGGAAACTTTACAAAAGCCAACAACGAATTGGCCCTGGCGGCTTAAGCCGCCATGTCTCGCCGGGTGAGTCTGGAACCCGGATGGGGCATTACCCTACAGGCTGGTTCTTCAGGGAGTCGTTCCCGGCCCCGAAGGACAAGATTTTGGGAACATGGAACTTGGGAAGCCCGCCTGCCGGCGTCGTGAGTTCCGAGACTTAAAAGGTTAGGCTAAGCATGTAGATGCCCGCGCGTAGCGCTTTCGGACGGGGGTTCGATTCCCCCCGCCTCCACCATTTCATGGTTCAGTCAAGTTCAATAAAGCGTTCAAGCCCGCGAAAACGCGGGTTTTTTATTGCCCATTTGTCCATTTTCAGATCAAACGTTCAACAACCCCTCCCAATCCCTCCATTTACCAAGGGGAGGGCAGGGAGGGGTTATGGTTTTATTCGTTTAGAATTTGAATTACACCTTGATCTTCAGGCTGTTTATCTTTTTCCTCAGGGTGTTCCTGTTTAATCCGAGGATGCGCGCGGCGGCAAGCTGGTTTCCGTTTGTATGTTTCAGCACCATGGTCAGCAACGCGCGGTCAACCTCCAGAATCACTGTTTCGTAAATATCGTAGGATTCGGTTTTCGACATCCGCTGCAACAGGTGATTGAGCTTCTGTTCGAAGAAGACATCGAGCGTGATTTCGCGGCAGGGCGCGGAATCCGGTTTGATGTCGGAAATATCGACCAGCGGGCCCGACGACAGCAGCGCCGCCCGCTTGATCGCGTTTTCCAGCTCTCGCACGTTTCCGGGCCAGTTCTGGCCGCGCAGGAAGTCCATCGCTCCGGTTGAGAAGGTTTTCGGGCCAACGCCAAGCTGTGTCTCGGCTTTCTTCAAAAAATGCTCGGCCAGAAGCGGAATGTCCTCACGTCTTTCGCGAAGCGACGGAAGCCTTATGCGAAACACGTTTAGCCTGTAGTAGAGGTCTTCGCGGAAGCCGCCGCCCCTGACCGCCTCTTCCAGGTCGCGGTTTGTGGCCGCGATAATGCGCACGTCCACGGGAACAGGCCGGTTCGACCCAAGCGGAGTTACGGTGTTTTCCTCAATCACGCGAAGGAGTTTGGCCTGAATTTCCGGCGTCATTTCACCGATTTCATCAAGGAAAAGCGTGCCTCCGTGCGCGGCCTCGATCTTTCCGGCCCGCTCCCTGTCGGCTCCGGTGAAGGCGCCCTTCGCGCTTCCAAAAAGCTCTGCCTCAAGAATATCTTTCGGCAGCGTGGCGGAGTTGATCGCGATGAACGGCCCCGACGAGCGCGGGCTGTTGTGGTGAATGGCCTGCGCCACAACGTCTTTCCCGGTTCCGGATTCCCCGGAAATCAGCACGGTCACGTTGCGCGGAGCCACCCTGCCTATAGCCTTGTACACGTCCATCATCTGCGGGCTTGATCCGACAAGAAGAGGCGGTTTGACTCCGACCTCGGAGCGAAGTTTTTTAAGTTCTTCGCGCAGGCTGGCGTCTTCCAGCGCCTTCCTTGCTACAATACGAAGCTCATCCACGTTGAACGGTTTTTCCAGGTAGTCGTAAGCGCCGAGCTTCATCGCCTCCACAGCCGATTCCATGCCGCCGTGGGCGGTTATCATTATCACCGGCAGTTCAGGCTTGGTGGTGGTTATGCGCTTCAGAAGGTCGAGTCCGTCGGCGTCGGGAAGGCGCAGATCGAGAAGAACCAGCGAGTGGCTATCCTCAAGATTGCTCAATCCGGCTGCCCCGGTTGCCGCGTGAGTGACCGCGAAATCCGGCTCAAGCGTTTTCCGGACAACCCAGGCAATGCCCTCGTCATCGTCAATCAGCAGTATCTTCATATAAGTCAGCGGCTTCCGTTTGATTTTCGTCCGCGCGGCTTCTGGCGTCCGATGGATTGATTTGCCGCAAACGGCACGCACGCGATGAACGTTGCGCCCATGCCCTCGCGGCTTTCCACCCGGAGCATTCCCTCGTGCGAGACAAGTATTTTCTTCGATATGGCAAGCCCCAAGCCGGAGCCCTGCTTTTTGCGCGTGTAGTATGGCAGAAATATGCGCCGCAGGTCTTCCCTCGCGATCCCCGGCCCGTTGTCTATCACCCTGACCTCGGCCCATTTCGAAATCCGTCCGTTTCGCTGCATGTAGCGCGATGATGGGCGCGTCTGAACCTCAAGCACGCGTGGCGGATCAGTTTCACGCACCGCCTCGGCGGCGTTGTCGGGCTCGCGCATGGCCTCGGCGGCGTTGCGGATCAGGTTTATGAACACCTGAAGCAGCTTCGCGCCGTCGCCGAAGACGTCCGGCAGGCTGGGGTCGTACAACCGGCGAACGGTGATGCCGTCCATCTCCGGAGCCAGGATCATGAATGCACGGTCGATAACCTCGTGGATGTTGAGCGTCTGCCGTGGCGCCCTGGCAGGCGCGGCGAAGTCCAGAAGCTCGTGGAGAATGGCCGAA
This sequence comes from Nitrospirota bacterium, assembly GCA_016212095.1. Taxonomy (GTDB): domain Bacteria; phylum Nitrospirota; class Thermodesulfovibrionia; order SZUA-242; family SZUA-242; genus JACRHH01. Next base: position 29,958 of record JACRHH010000002.1, on the reverse strand, counting down.
AGCCTGTCAACCTCGCGGATTATCACATGAAGGAATTCGCCCTGATCCGGAGGAAGCCGCTCCGCCAGAAGCTGGGAAGCGCCGCGAATGCCGCCAAGCGGATTCCGTATTTCATGCGCGATCTGTGAAATCAGCCCCTCGACAGATTCGAACGCCAGATCGTCGCGCTCATCCGATGCGCCGCGTGATATTCCCACTGTGAGCACCGAACCTTCGACCGCGCCGTCCGCCGTGACATGCGGCGTCAGATGCGCCCAGGCTGGGCCTTCAGGCATCGGGATGTTGGACAGATAGCAGCTGCGCCCTGCGCCGGAAGATGACAGAAGCGTGTTCCGGTACGGGGCGAGCCACGGGAATGCGACTAACAACGGGTGCCCCGTATGTATGCCTCCGGCGTGCGGCAGGTCTTCCTCGGCGGCGCGGTTTGCGGCCAGCACGTTCATGTCCCTGTCAAGCAGCAGAACCGCCACGGACAGGCTGTTCAGGACGTCGGCATGGGAGAACATGGCGGTTTCCGGCATCAGGCAATATAGCATATGAAAAGCCGGATTGGTAATGCGTGGCGGAAGCGCATTTGTTGATAAGTATTGAATTACACCGCTGCGATATGTTATTTTTCAAGCCAGCGAAGTTTACAGCAAGAGTGGGAATTCCCCACTCTTTTGTTTTTCCGCCAACTGAACATACTGTTGGCGGTGGTGTTTTTCCGCCAACGAAACGGCCTGTTGGCGGTGGTGTTTTTCCGCCAACGAAACGGCCTGTTGGCGGTGGTGTTTTTTCGCCAACTAAACATACTGTTGGCGGTGGTCTTTTTATGGCGGTTATCCGCGCAAGGTGGTGAAAAATGGTTGCAGGATCAACTCTTGAAGCAAGGCTTGCCGCGATCGTTGAGCCCGTGCTCAGGTTCCGGCAGATGGAGCTTGTCGAGCTGTCGTTTGCGCGCGGGCCTCGTCGTGGCATTCTGCGCGTGGTGATAGACAAGGAGGGCGGCGTGGGCGTTGACGACTGCGCCGAGGTGAGCCGCGAGCTTTCTACCATATTTGATGTGGAGGACTTTATTCCGTGCAGCTACACGCTTGAAATATCGTCTCCGGGCTTGGACAGGCCGCTGAACCGGATCGAGGACTTCCTGCGATTCGCGGGCAGGCTGGCAAGGGTGACGCCGGCAAAGCCGGTTGACGGAATAGGATTGATCATAGGCCGCATCCTGCGCGTGCAGGATGATGAAATAGTGCTTGACACAGGCGGTGGCGAAACAGCCACCATTAAATACAATAACGTTAAAAAGGCCCGGCTGGAGGTTGAATTTCCGTCGGGAGGAGGCCGGGAATGAGCCGTGAACTTGTACAGTTAATCGACCAGATGAGCCGTGAGCGCGGAATCGCGCGCGATGTTCTTATCGCGAATCTTGAAGCGGCCCTTCAGTCCGCGGCGCGCCGCAAGTACGGCAACCAGTCCAACATCAATCTGCGTATCGATATGACAAGCGGACAGATTGTGGCCCACACGGTCAGAACGGTTGTTGAAACCGTTACCGATCCGAAATGCGAGATCAGTCTTGACGATGCCCGAAAGCTCGATCCTGAATTCCAGATGGACGACACGATCGAGGATGAGCTGAATCTTCAGGACTTCGGGCGCATTGCGGCCCAGACCGCCAAGCAGGTGCTTTTCCAGAAGGTGCGCGACTCGGAGCGGGACGTCATCTTCTCTGAATTCAAGAGCCGCGTGGGCGATGTTGTAAGCGGAACCGTGGCCCGGCGCGAAAAGGGCAGCATATACATAACCATAGGCAAGACCGAGGGCATTCTTCCGGTCAAGGCTTCCATCCCCGGTGAGAACCTGCGGCGCGGCGACATTGTGAAGGCGTATATCGAGAAGGTGGAATCCACCCAGCGCGGCCCTGTTATCCAGCTTTCTCGCACCCGTCCGGAGTTTGTCTCGGCTCTTTTCCGCATGGAGGTTCCTGAGATAGCCGAGGGAATCGTCTCCATTTCGAATATCGTGCGAGAGCCGGGCGACCGCACGAAGATGTCGGTCACATCGAAGGACAGGATGGTGGATCCGGTTGGAGCCTGCGTCGGCATGAAGGGAACGCGCGTGCAGTCGATAGTGCGGGAACTTCGCGGCGAAAAGATTGACATCATTCCGTGGACGGGCGATCTTCGCCTGTTCATTTCGAAGTCGCTTTCTCCAGCCACCATAGACCGAATCGCGATCAACGAGGAGGAAAAATCGGCCATGGCGATCGTGGCCGAGGGCCAGCTTCCGCTTGCGATCGGACGGCGCGGCCAGAACGTGCGGCTTGCCATCAAGCTCACCGGCTGGGAGATCGACATAATCAGCGACAAGGAGTACGACCGGCTTCGCAACGATCAGATAGAGGAATCGATCCGGAGGGAGTCGGACGCGTCCGAGGCCGAAATGGCAAAAATGGCCAGATCCGCGCAGGAACCGGAGTAATATGATTTTTGCAGGGGCGGTTCGCGAACCGCCCCTATGGCGTTTGTTGATGACATTCTGAAACCGGAGGCATCGGGTATGCTCGATCGGATTCGTCGTGACTTCGATGAGGGAATGCGAAGGCTTAAATGGGCGGGCGAGTTTCTTGCCGAGCGCACCAAGGTTGAGGTGTCGCTTGCCAAGGTTGTTTTCGAGTGCCAGAAGCTGCAAAAGAGCATAGAGGAAAAGAAGCTTGAGCTTGGCGAGCGGGTGTTCGATCTTCGCGACGACAAGCGCGCGCTTCACAATGCCGTTGTCCGCGACATTATCGCCGAGATCGAATCGCTGAAGTCCCGGCTCGACGAGGGGATGGCCGAGGCCCGCGAGCTGGGCGGCAAGACGCCGGGCGGGGAAGAGGACGTAATCCGGATTCCTGAGAAGCATCCGGCCGGCTATCCGGCGGAATGACATAGGCGATGCCGTTTTATCTTGCCGTATTCGCATTCGGCGCAATAATTGGTTCATTTCTGAACGTCTGCATCTACCGCATTCCGACAGGCAAGTCAATTGTAACGCCTCCATCATCCTGTCCGTCCTGCGGAAGCCCTGTAAAGCCATACGACAATATCCCGGTAATAAGCTGGCTTCTGCTGGGCGGTAAATGCCGATCATGCAAGTCCGGTATTTCCGCGCGCTATCCGCTTGTAGAGGCGCTGAACGGCGCGCTCTGGTGCGCGGTGTTCCTGCGTTTCGAGCCGGATTTTACATCGGCGGCGATATACGCTGTTCTGCTTTCCGCGCTGGTTGTCATTACGTTTATAGATCTCGATCACCAGATCATCCCCGATTCGATCTCCATTCCCGGCATTCCGATTGGAATCGTGCTCGGCTCATTTTTCCTGTCCGATCCGTTCATGCCAAGTGAGCAGTTGGGCTGGACAAGCAGCGCGGCGGGCGCGGCGCTTGGTTTCGGGCTGTATTACATCATCGCTGTTGCAAGCCGTGGAGGCATGGGCGGCGGCGACATCAAGCTGATGGGGATGCTCGGCGGCTTTCTGGGCTGGAAGGGCGTGCTGCTTACGACATTCGTCGGCAGCCTTGCCGGTTCCGTTGTTGGCCTTGGCCTGGTTCTTTTCAGCGGCGCGGGCCGCAAAACCAAGGTTCCGTTCGGGCCGTTTCTGGCGCTTGGCGGCGCGGTATCAATATTTTACGGCCAGGAACTGCTGAACTGGTATCTTTCACATGGCTGGCGATAGTTTTTCGGGCGATATTCTTCTCATCGCTTCCATCCTGCTTGCCGCTGTAATCCTTCTTCTGTTTCTTGTCATCCGGATGTCCGCGTCGATGCGCCGCATGGGGCGCGAGCGTGATGCCGGGCAGGGCGGACGCCAGCCGGTGGAGTTTGTGGTGGACACCTTCCACGATCTTGTCACGAAGCTGAAGGAGAAGGAGCGCGAGCTTGAGGCTTTGCGGTCGAGCGCCGAATCGCGGGCCGAGCGGTCTGAATCTTACAGCCGCAACGTTATCGAGAGCGTTCCAAGCGGCGTGATCACGTTTGACGAATCCGGCAATATCGTGACGGTGAACCGGGCTGCCGCCGGGATATTGGGCGTTGGAGCCGATGATCTTGTGGGCAGGCCCGCCGATGCGCTTGGCCCTGCGATTTCTGCATTTCTGAAAGACGCCGATCAGCCGGAAACCGTTTTGCGAAGGGAAGAGACCGACCATCTGGCAGCCGACGGACGGAGACTGCGGCTTGGCTTTTTCACATCGCGGCTTCGCGACGCCAACGGGCGCGGAATCGGCACGATATTGGGCTTTACCGATTTAACCGAGGTGCGGCATCTGCGCCAGAAAATAGAGCTTCGCGAGAGGCTGAGCCATCTGGGCGAGGTTTCCGCGGGCATAGCGCACGAGCTTCGCAACCCGATGGCCGTCATCGCCGGATATGCAAGAATGCTCGATCAGGCTGTTTCCGGCAACAACGCGGCGCGTTCGGCTGTATCGGCCATCCGCAAGGAGGTCGACGGCATGAACCGCGTGATAACCGAGTTTCTCCAGTTCGCGCGCCCCGCCGACATGAACGCCTCGCCGCTTGTCGATATGAACGCGCTCATTCATGACGCCGCCGATTCCGCGCTTGCCGGAAACGACGGCATGACATTCGATTTCAATATCGGGGATGGAAGCTTTGTGAGCGGCGACGAGATCCTGCTTCGTCAGGCGATGCTCAACCTGTTCCGGAACGCTATCGAGGCGATTACCGTTGATGGTGACACACGCGGGGTTGTTTCCGTTTCAACGCGCTGCGTGGGCAATGAGCTTGAAATCAGGGTTTCGAATCCGGGTGAGCCAATCCCGGATGAGTTGCTGGAGCGGATATTTTTGCCGTTCGTGACCACCAAAGAAGGCGGCACGGGGCTTGGGCTTGCGATAGCGCATAAGGTGGTGGTCATGCACGACGGCACGATAGAGGCGCGTTCGGGCGGCGGAAAGACAGAGTTTGCGATGAGGCTGCCGCGTTCGCCCGATTAGATGGCAATATCTACCAAATAGTCTTGACCGCGCCGGAATCCGATATTGCCGAGTCCGTTGCATGAACAGATGGCCGCATCATTTCGTTTCATACGGGTAAAGCGATTCCCTTGCCTCCGCGATCACGGAATCGTCAATCCTGTTTCCCTTCCATATGCCCTTGAGGCTGGGCAAGCTCTTATTGTTGGAGTATGTTGCCATTTCATTTGACAGGATGTGAACAATGCGATACATATCAACCAACTTGGCGGGTGGTATCTTTTCGATCTCCCTCAGGATTCTCTCTTTGTAATCAACCAGCATGGCAATTCTCCGGTATAAATCATTCAATGGCGAATTGGTGATCGCCTGTAAAATAATAACAGTTTTGGAACATATGCGGGCCTTCGTTAGCCTCCTCCAGCTCCTTTCACGCCTCGCAGTTTCTCCTCCGCCGCCTCCAGACGCGCCCGCGTCTCCTCCTGAATGCCGGCGATCATCTCCCGCGATATGGCCTGCATCGCCTGCTCGCGCTGCCGCGCCTCCTCTATCAGCCGCATGTCGCGTTCGATCCTGTCGATTCGCACAAGGAGTTCCTTCAACTGAAACGGCTTCTTCACGAAATCCGCCGCGCCGGAGGCGATTGCCTTGTCATACGAATCGAATTCGCTGAATCCGGTCATCATTATCACCATCATGTCGGGGTGTATCTGCTTTGCTTTCTCGACCAGCTCGAACCCGTCCATTCCCGGCATCACAATGTCCGTAAGCATCAGCTCATACTGGTTGATCGCGAGACGGCCAAGCGCGCTTTTGCCGCAATCGGCGGTTTCGCAACGCCATCCGTTCATCTCGAACACCTTTTTCAGCATGGCCGCCAGCGAATTGTCGTCGTCCACAACCAGAATTGTTTTAACGGATTGTTCCATTTGTTCCATTGTCAGCTCGCTTCCGCCTCCGTTTTTCCTGAAAGCATGGCATCGATTCTGTCCTGCAATCTTTTTGCATGGAAGGGCTTCTGAATGAAACCGTCTCCGGCGTCCAGCAGCATTCCTCCGGTTGCGAAATCCTCATCGTAGCCGCTTGCGATCAGCACCTTCAACTCAGGCTTGATCTTCTTGATGCGCGTGTAAACGCGCCTTCCGTCCATTCCCGGCATCTGTATGTCGAGGATAACAAACGAAATTTCATCTTTGCGGGCCATGACGGTCTCGATTGCATCCAGACCGTTTGTAACGGAGATGCATTCAGTGTTTCTCATGGCGAGAATCGCCTCAAGCAGCTTGATTACCTGTAGCTCGTCATCCACAAGAAGAAATACTCCGGGCTTTGCCGACCTGCGCGCCGCCGATACGGGTTGCCGTGGCGCGGTTTCATCGCAGCGTTCTGCGCGCGGCAGGCATACTGTCACTGTCGTGCCGTTTCCGGGCGGGCTTTCGACCTTTATCCAGCCGTCATGGTTCTGAATTATTCCCTGCGCGGCGGAAAGGCCCAGGCCGCGTCCGAGGAATTTGGTTGTGTAGAACGGCTCGAAAACACGCTCCCGATCCGATTCAGGAATGCCTGGGCCGCTGTCGGCGATTTTCACGCAAATATATGCGCCTGACGGATGGAGATGACCCGGATCGATCTCATAAGACTTTGCAGCGCTGAAATTGGATGTGGTAATCGTCAGCACGCCGGATTTGCCGGAAAGATCTCCCATCGCCTCCAGCGAATTGTTGAGAATGTTGCTCATCACCTGGATCATCTGGTCGGGGTCGGCCATCACATCCCACAGGTCTTCGGCCAGATTCAGCGAAACATGCAATTCCGGATGCGATGCAATCTTCAGCCTGTCAAGCGTGTCTGCAATTGTCTTGTTGATGGATGTCTTCCTGAGGTGATACTTGCCGCCGCGCGCATAGGCAAGAAGCTGTTTGGTAAGATGCGCCATCCTGTCGCAGCCCTCGATGATGTAATCGGTGAGGCGCGCGTCGTTCCCCAGGGAATCGCTCCGCATCTTCAGCAGCTCGGCGTTGCCCATCAAGCCTGTAAATATGTTGTTGAAATCTTGAGCGATGACGCCCGCAAGCGTGGCAACGAACTCTTCCTTGCGCCGCTCGGCCAGCATCGTCTCCAGCCTTTTTCGTTCCTCCACTTCGGCTATTGTGTTTGTTATGTCGCGCCCGATCTCGATAATGGCTTCGATATTTCCGTCAGCGTCGAAGATAGGGGAGGCGGAAAGCTCGATGACATGCCTGCCGCCGTCGGCGTCTAAATGCACGTGCGTGGTCTGGAACGGCTTGCCCGATGCGAACACCTCCTGAACCGGACACTGGTGCTCCACTCCCGAACATGGCGTGTCCGATCCGTGCGTGACCTTGTGGCAATAGTCTCCGGCGCAGCTTCCATCCGATTGGGTGCAGAGCCTCGACGCCGAACTGTTCATCATCAGTATGCGGTACTGCCTGTCGATCACTATAACTGTTTCGGCCACGCCGTCGATGACGCTCTGAAGGAATTTCCGGCTCTGATCCAGATCGTTCATGCCATGCCGTATCTGCGTAGCCATATGGTTGAAGGCTCCGGCCAGACGACCTATTTCATCTCCGGAATCAGCGGATACGGAAACCTGATAATCTCCAGCCTCCATTTTCCGCACGCCCGCTTCCAGTTCCAGCACCGGATTGGCGACCGAACGGTTCAGGAAGCGAAGAAGCAGGAAGGAGAACGCGAATATCACAATGAGAAGTGGAACCATCATTCCCGCCGTGCGGGCAAAAACGCTATCCATCGTCACCTTGACCGGAACCATGACCGACCGTATGGCTATTTCCCCCGCTTTCTTGCCGAATCCGCGTGTGTCGCCGTACATTGCCAGAAGTCCGGCGGGGGCGTCCTGCGGCCTGCCGTGGCATTTCAGGCATTTGTCGGCAAGAGCAATCGGCGTGGCAACATGGAGATATTCCGTTCCGTTATGATCCACCCTGCCGCGCCATTCCCTCAGTTCCGGATTCCGCGTGAACGCTTCGATGATCCGGCGCTCCGCATCGGTTGGCGTGTTCAGCGGATTCCTCGGATTCATTGCGGCCAGCTTGAACCGGTAGCCGGAAGTCGAATCATCTGCGAAGCGTTTCAGCACGCTTCGCGCGGCGAAGGTGGAAGACATCGCCTCCGGAATGAAAACATCCGGAGGAAGCAACCTTGAAATGCGCGGCCTCAGTTCATCCCGGACATACGCCTGCGTCGCATCGGCGTCGGCGAGTATATGCAGGCATGTATTGTAGGCGTCTTTTTCCGCCTCGTTGCGCTCATGGATGTAGGAAACCGTGAAAATTATTGCGTAGAGGGTAATTGCGCCGGTAATCAGGCCAACTTTGATTTTTTCGCCAAGCTTCATGCATCAGCTCCAGACTCCGGGTATCGGCATTTGTCCGATCAAGCCATAATGGTTTTCAGGCTATCGCTCTTTATGCCGTCAGTCAAGCTTCCAACGCCTCGTGTGTGAAATGGCTCATTCTTGACAAAGCGCCGATCCGACATCAATATGGGGCTATTGCGCAATGTCGCTCTGAAATCCCCCCCAACCCCCGTTTGCCAAAGGGAGGAGCCGAAGGCAGGGGGATTGATTAATCGACGCAGGAGGAAGCGGATCATGGCTGAATTAAAGGGAAGCAGGACGGAGAAGAATATTCTGACGGCGTTTGCCGGGGAATCGCAGGCGCGCAACAGGTACACATACTTTGCGGCCAAGGCCAAAAAAGAAGGCTACGTGCAGATTTCGGCGATCTTCGAGGAGACGGCCAATCAGGAAAAAGAGCACGCAAAGCGGCTGTTCAAGCTGTTGCAGGGCGGCGAGGTTATGGTGCAGGCGTCGTTTCCGGCTGGTGTTATCGGAAGCACCACGGAAAACCTGCTGGCCGCGGCTGCCGGCGAGCATTATGAACAGACCACCATGTATCCGGATTTCGCCGTGATTGCGCGCGAGGAAGGATTCGGCGACATCGCCAGGATTTTCGAGGCCATTGCCGTGGCCGAGCGCCAGCATGAAAAGCGTTACCGGGCGCTTGCGGCCAATATCGAAAACGGCAGGGTTTTCAAGCGCGACGCAAAGACAACATGGCGGTGCCGCAACTGCGGATATATGCACGACGGCACGGAAGCGCCCGATTCCTGTCCGGCCTGCGCGCACCCGCGCGATCATTTCGAGCTTCACGGCGAGAATTACTAGAAAGGAGATTACAAACATGGCAAATCGTCTGGATGTTTACAAGTGCGACCTGTGCGGTCATATCGTTGAGGTTCTTCACGAGGGCGTTGGCGAGCTCGTCTGCTGCGGACAGCCGATGCGCCACATGGCGGAAAACACGGTTGACGCTTCGAAGGAAAAGCATGTTCCGGTTGTGGAGAAGGTGGCAGGCGGCGTGATGGTGAAGGTCGGAAGCGTTGCCCATCCGATGGAGGAGAAGCACTTCATCGAATGGATCGAGCTTGTTGCCGACGGCAGGGCGTACAGGCAGTTCCTTAAGCCCGGCGACGCGCCTGAGGCGTTTTTTGCGGTTGAAGCGTCCGATGTTTATGCGCGTGAGTATTGCAACCTGCATGGACTCTGGAGGTCGTGACGCGCATGAAAAGCGAAATTGGTTTGACTTTTGGATGCGCCCTGATGTTTAATTCCAAAGCGCTGGGGGGGCCTCCTGCAGACCGGTAACATCACGCAATCTCACATGTAACTTGAAATCAGGGGGCGGCTTTCAGCGTTTCAGTACGCAGGAAAGGAGGGGCAAGGCAAGGAATGTCTAGTGGAAAAGTGAAATGGTTCAACGAAGCCAAGGGATACGGATTCATCACCGGCGATGACGGAACCGACGTATTCGTTCATTATTCCTCGATTCAGGGAAACGGATTCAAGTCGCTTGCGGAAGGCGACGCTGTTTCTTTCGAAATCGAGAACAGCCCGAAGGGGCCAAAAGCCGTAAACGTTTCTAAGGCCTGATTTTGTAGGGGCGAACCTGCGTGTTCGCCCCTGCTTATTATTTCAACAGAATCTCAACCTTTGCCGCAGTCCTGAGCGAATTTATATAGCCTTCAATCTTGCCCTCAACCGCCGTGTTCTCCAGATAATCCTTTATTTCGGCCTTTGCTTCGTCGAATGAAACCACTTTCTCCGGTTTGTACTCCTCGCACTTGATGATGTGAAGGCCGAAGGTTGTTTTCACGATTCCGCTTATCTCGCCCGACTTGAGCGCGAACACCGCTTTTTCGAACGATTCCGCCATGCGTCCCCGCGTGAACGAGCCGAGATCGCCGCCGTTTGGCCCAGAGATCACGTCATCCGAGTTGTCTTTTGCAAGGGCCGCGAAATCCTCGCCCGCTTTTGCGCGTTTCAACAATCCCTCGATCTTTTCGGTGGCCTTCTTTTCACCGTCCTGGCCGTCCTCGATCCGTACCAGGATATGACGCGCCCGCATGGATTCAGGCTCGGTGAATTTGTCCTTGTTGCCGTCGTAGAAGCTTTTGATCTCTTCCTCCGGAATCTGCACGCCCTTTTTAAGCTTTTCATCCAGCAAGCGCTGAATCCGAATGGTTTTTTCGATGTCTTTCTTCAGCAGCTCCTCGGTGAAATTGCGCTCCGAAATGGCTGCCTTGAACGTCGCTTCATCCGGAAAGCTTGCCTTCACCGATGCGTATTTCTCATCCACCAGCTTTGCCATTCCGGGTATTTCGAGCTTCGCGCTCTCCTGCGAGAGCAGTTCACGCGCCACGAGTTGATCGAGCACTTCTCGCTTGAACGATTTGAGTTCCTCGTCGTTGGTAATGAGAAATGCGATCTGAGGCGTTTTGGAAATCGCGATGTTCAGCATCTCCAGTATGTCCGCTTCCCTCACCGAAACGCCGTTTACACGTGCAACTACCGTCTGCGGATCGACAGGCGCCGACGCCGGTGTTTCATGCGGGGCTGCCGCCTGTTCGGCTGCCGCCTCCTGTGCGTGTGATACGGAGCATGGAGCGATTGGCGAGCATAAAAATGATAACATCATGAAAAAAAATACTGATGCGCCGAATCCTGCATATTTCACCTGGAATCTCCTTAATGTCTTTAATGGAAGCGCCGCGCCAAGGGAACATATTGGCGGGCCGCTGATGATAGCAACCGCGCCTCGAAACGGTCAAGAGCGCGTGTTTCCCCCAAAAAAATCCCTCTTCCTGTAAAATATACGACTGCGGATTTGATTCCGCAATTCGCGTTCCGGAGATTTATATATGTTCGGCTCTTTTTCGAAACCTTCCGGCAACAGGCCGGTCAACAAGACCCGCGAAACCGTGGAGGCGATTGTCACCGCGCTTCTGCTGGCGCTGGTGATCCGCACATTTGTAATTCAGGCTTTCAAGATACCGTCGGGCTCCATGCTCGAAACCCTCCAGATCGGCGACCATATTCTTGTCAATAAAATGGTCTACGGAACGCCGGTTGAGGTTCCGTTCACCAGCATCAAGCTTTTCAGCACGCCCGGAGTTCGCGATCCGGCGCACGGCGATGTTATTGTCTTCAAGTTCCCGCAAGACCCCGACCGCGATTTCATCAAGCGGGTGATCGGAATTCCGGGCGACAAGATAGAGATCCGCGACAAGCAGGTTTACAGAAACGGCGTGAAGCTTGACGAGCCTTATACGGTGCATAAAGACCCGACCGTCCGGATGAAGGGCGACGACAAGCGCGACAATGTTGAGGTGTTCACCGTTCCGCCGGGCAAATACTTCATGATGGGCGACAACCGCGACTTCAGCCTCGACAGCCGGTTCTGGGGTTTCGTGAACCGCGATCTCATACGCGGCAAGGCGCTTGTTCTCTACTGGTCTTGGAACGGCGACGGCAGCCTTGGCGACAAGGTTCGCTGGTCTCGCATCGGAAGCCTGATTCACTGATCCGGAGTGCTGTCATGTTCACGGGCCTGATTGAATGCACGGGCGAAATTGTTTCGGTTGCCCCTATTCGCGGCGGTTCCCGCATCGCGCTGAAGCCCGGCTTCGACACCGCAGGGGCTTCGATGGGCGAGAGCATCGCCATAAACGGCGTCTGCCTCACGGTTGTGGAAATCAAGCCGGCGCAGCTTTCGTTCGATATATCGCCGGAAACCCTGAAGAGCACGAATCTGGGCGAACTTCGGCGCGGCGCTAAAGTGAACCTCGAACGCGCGATGACGATGTCGGGCCGGTTCGGCGGGCATCTTGTGTCGGGGCATGTGGACGGAACCGGCGTTGTGAAATCGGTTACGCCCACTGGCGAATTCACATATTACAAAATATCCGCGCCTGCGGAGGTTCTCTCGGTTTCGATCAAAAAAGGCTCGATCACGGTTGACGGCGTAAGTCTCACCATTGTGGATCTGGACGACGAGACGTTCACCATAGCGATCATTCCGCACACTGCGGGCGTCACGACCATCGGCGCGTTCAAGGCGGGTGACAGGGTGAATATCGAATCCGACATGATCGGCAAATACGTTGCGCGGCTGCTTGAACCCAGAGCCGGTTCCGGCGGCGGCAACAGGGATAAATCGATTTTAGGACTATTGCAAGAGGAAGGTTTCATCAAATGAGCAAAAACAGGTTTAAAATCAACACCATCGAGGAGGCGATCGAAGACATTCGCGCCGGCAAGATGGTGATTCTGGTTGACGACGAAGACCGCGAAAACGAGGGCGACCTAACGATGGCGGCGGAGAAGATCACGCCGGAGGCTATAAACTTCATGGCGAAATTCGGGCGCGGCCTGATCTGCCTGTCGCTTACGCCCGCGAAGGTGAAGGAGCTTAACCTTTCGATGATGTCCGACGTTAACACGTCGTCGTTCGGCACGGCTTTCACCGTTTCGATCGAGGCCGCCAAGGGCGTGACCACCGGCATTTCGGCTGCCGACCGCGCAACCACAATTCTTGCGGCTATTGCGCCGGAGGCCAAACCGTCCGATCTGGCGCGTCCGGGCCACATTTTCCCGCTTCGCGCGCGCGGCGGCGGCGTGCTTCAGCGCGCCGGGCAGACCGAAGGCTCGGTTGACCTTGCAAAGCTTGCGGGCCTCACCCCGGCGGGCGTTATCTGCGAGATCATGAACGACGACGGCACGATGTCGCGAATGCCCGAACTGACCGCATTTGCCGAAACGCACGCCATGAAGATCGTCACTATCAAAGACCTTATCCAGTACCGGATGAAGAACGAAAGCCTCGTGAAACGCATTGCCGACACGAAACTGCCAACGCGCTACGGCGAATTCCGGGCGATTGCCTACGAAAACCGCGTGGACGACAACACGCACATCGCGCTTGTGAAGGGCGACGTGACGCACGGCGACGACGTGCTGGTGCGCGTTCATTCGGAATGCCTCACCGGCGACGTGTTCGGCTCGCAGCGCTGCGACTGCGGCGACCAGCTTCATAAGGCGATGGACAGGATAAACCGCGAGGGCAAGGGCGTGATTCTGTACATGCGGCAGGAAGGCCGCGGAATAGGGCTTGCCAACAAGCTTCGCGCCTACGAGTTGCAGGATTCCGGCCTCGACACCGTGGAGGCGAACGAGCGGCTTGGGTTCAAGGCCGATCTCCGCGACTACGGCATCGGCGCGCAGATCCTGGTTGATCTGGGCCTGAAAAAGATCAACTTGCTCACCAATAATCCGCGTAAAATCGTGGGGTTGGAAGGCTACGGACTGAAGGTGAAAAAACGCCTGCCGCTTGAGGCGGAGCCGGGCGAGGGCAACATACGTTATCTGGAGACCAAGAAGGAAAAGCTTGGGCATATGCTGGACAAGGTCTGAACAATGTCTGAAAGGGGAACGCAAATGAAAACAATCGAAGGCGATCTCAGGGCCGACGGCCTGAAATTTGGAATAATTCTCGCGAGGTTCAACGATTTTATCGGCGGGCGGCTGCTTGAGGGCGCGATAGACGCGCTTGTGCGCCACGGCGCATCGGCTGGCGACATCTGCGTTTACCGCGTGCCGGGCGCGTTTGAAATCCCGCTTGTGGCGCAGAAGCTCGCGGCAAAGGGCGGATACGACGCGCTTATCTGTCTTGGCGCGGTGATTCGCGGCTCGACGCCGCATTTCGATTACGTTGCGTCCGAGGTGTCGAAGGGCATCGCCCACGCCTCGCTTGGAACCGGCGTTCCGATTGCGTTTGGCGTGCTCACGACCGACACCATCGAGCAGGCGATCGAGCGGGCCGGAACCAAGAGCGGCAACAAGGGCGTTGACGCTGCAATTACGGCAATCGAGATGGCGCGCCTTCTCAAGCAGATTTAGCGGTGACAAATTGCGAATGAGACACATATGAGCCGGCGCAGAAAGGCCCGCGAATACGCGCTTCAGCTTCTTTTCGGCATAGACATCACAAAGGATGCGGCGAATTGGGAATCGTTCGCCCATTTCTGGGCGGACAAGGACGAGCCGGATGATCTGGTGGAATTCTGCCGCGGGCTGGTGACCGGAACCGGGGCGAACGTCGTGGCGATAGACGCGGCGCTGCGCGACGCGGCGGAGAACTGGAGCCTTGAGCGCATGAACGCGGTTGACCGCAACGTGCTTCGCCTCGCGGCATACGAGATTATGTTCCGGCCCGACATACCGGCGTCGGTTTCGATAAACGAAGCCCTTGAAATAGCGAAGAAATTCTCCACGCCAGATTCGGCGTCGTTCATTAACGGGATACTGGACAGGATAGCGAAGGGGCAAACGGCAGCGACGTAGGCGGATGGAGCGACTTCAATGAACGACTCCCCCCTAGCCCCCCTCAATGAGGGGGGGGGCGAAGCCGGGGGGAGTTAAACGCCCGCACCGGAGGTAGGGGCGGAAAACACCGCCCCTCAATGAGGGGGGTGGCGAAGCCGGGGGGAGTTAATAGCACCCGATGTGGTATGCATGGAGGGGCAACAATGAAAACTAAATATGCGGATCGAATGAAGCAATCTCTGGCGATGCTGCTTGTTGTGTTGCTGTCGCTCTCAGGCTGCGCTACGACAAACGATTTCAAATCGTTGCCGAAGGATGCCGATGATTTCAAGATGCCTTACAGCGAGTTGGTTGAGAAATATCCGGAGATTAAAATTTACGAAGATGCGTCAAATACAAATAATCGGCCATTGGCAAGTTATCTGATCAAGGAATGGGGCGAGCCGGTGGATATTAAGACCGACCATACGTTGGACTTTGAGATAGGGGCTGAATTGACAGCTTTTGCTGTGCTTGGAGTTTTTCCTGTTTATGCGTCGGTGGGAGCCTTTCTATTATATAAGGTCGAAATTCCAAGCCCACATATTTATAAATGGGAAAAGGGTGATTATGTTGTTAAGGCAAAAATGCTTCGTCCTCTTTTCTATCTGGAAGGTGAGGCAAAAATGCTGTCATGGCAATGGGAGCCTAAACAGGCGAGTTCAGCAAACAAAACCGCCGATTCCGCCTCATCGGGATCGGTCAGCAATATGGAGGCAACACATTGATTACACGTTACACACGGCCCGAAATGGGCGCATTATGGCAGGACGAGGCACGGTTCAACCGCTGGCTGAAGGTCGAGATCGCGGCTTGCGAGGCTTGGGCCGAGCTGGGACAGATTCCGAAGGCCGCCGTCAAGGTCATCAAGGAAAAAGCGGCGTTCAACGTCGCCCGCATCGACGAGATCGAGGCCGAGGTGAAACACGACGTTATCGCCTTCCTGACCGCCGTGAACGAGAACATCGGCCCGGAAGGCAGATATGTTCACAAGGGGCTGACCTCGTCGGACATCGTTGACACAGCGCTTTCGCTTGGGATGCGCGACGCCGCCGACATCATCATCGCCGACATTAAAAATTTGCTGAAAGTGCTGAAAAAACAGGCGCTTAAGTACAAACTTACGCCGATGATGGGCAGAAGCCACGGCGTTCACGCCGAGCCGATGACCTTCGGCCTGAAGTTCGTGCTCTGGTACGGCGACATGCAGCGGAACCTCGAACGCATGACGCAGGCGCGGGAGACGATCAGCGTTGGAAAGCTCTCAGGCGCAGTCGGCACGTTTTCGAATGTTCCTCCGGCGCTTGAGGAAAAAGTGCTGAAAAAGCTGAAGCTCAAGCCCGAACCCTTGGCCACGCAGGTTGTCCAGCGCGACCGTCACGCCGAATATTTGAGTGCGCTTGCCATAACCGCGGCCTGCATCGAAAAAATATCGGTTGAGATGCGCCACCTTCAGCGCACCGAGGTTCGGGAGGCTGAGGAGCCGTTTTCGAAGGGGCAGAAGGGTTCGTCGGCCATGCCGCACAAGCGCAATCCGGTTGGCTGCGAAAACCTCTCCGGCCTTGCCCGCGTGGTGCGAGGAAACGCGATGGCCGGGCTCGAAAACATCGCCCTGTGGCACGAGCGCGACATCTCGCATTCGTCCGTGGAGCGGGTAATCATCCCCGACAGCACGATTCTTGTGGATTACATGCTTGCCCGCCTCACCCGCATTCTGGACGGAATGCATGTGTATCCGGAGCGGATGCTCAGAAACATGTCCATAAGCCGCAATCTGCACTATTCGCAGCGCGTGCTTCTGGCGCTTACCGAAAAGGGCATGAACCGCGACGACGCATACCTGCTGGTTCAGCGAAACGCGATGGAGAGCTGGCGCACCGAGGTGGATTTCCGCGAGCGGCTTGCCGCCGACGCGGACGTTGCCGCGGTGCTTCCGTCGGACGAACTGACCGCGCTTTTCGATCTCGCGCCGTATCTGGAGCATGTGGATTATGTGTATAAGCGGGTGTTCGGGAAGTAACAGCCTTGCGCCTGCTTCACCGGCTTTGGTAGTATTGCCCGCATGGAAAACGCACGAAACAGACTTATACAACTCATTCGCGAACGGTCATTCCAGATGGCCGATGAACCAATATACAAGCTTGCCTCCGGGGCCACGAGCCGGTTCTACTTCAACATGAAGCCGACCGCCCATTCGCCTGAGGGGCTGACGCTGATCGGCGGCCTGTATCTGGACAAGATGGACGAACTCGGCATTCGCCCGGATGCAATCGGCGGCCTGACGATGGGTGCCGATCCTATTGCCGCAGCCGTGGCCATGACATCGTTTGCGCGCAAGCCGCCTGTAGAGGCGTTCGTCATCCGCAAGGAGCCGAAGAAGTACGGCATGACGCTTCAGCTTGAGGGGCATGTGAAGGCCGGAGATTCGGTTGTGATCGTAGACGATGTGGTGACAACCGGCGGATCGACGATCAAGGCCATCAATGTGGCCAAGGAATGCGGCGTACACATTCTGGCGGTGATCGTTCTTCTCGACCGCTGCGAGCAGAACGGCATGGAAAATGTCAGCGCGCAGGGCTGTCCGGCGTATTCCATCCTGAATATTCACGATTTTATGTAGACCCCACCCCCTTCTCTCCCCTTGGCAAGGGGAGGGTTAGGGAGGGGTGGCGGCGCTGCCGCCTGAAGGGGGAAGCGTTCCCTTGCCGGTCTCAAAAAATTTAATTACCCCAAAGGTGCGCCGCGCCGATTATGTTGTTATCGGAAGCGGAGTTGCCGGGCTTCGCGCCGCCATCGAGCTTGCCGCAACCGGCGGGCGGGTGATGGTTGTCACCAAGGACAGGCCGTCCGAATCAAGCTCCGAATACGCGCAGGGCGGCGTTGCGGTTGCGCTAAATTACGAGGACGAGGTCTCGATCCACTACCGCGACACCCTTCGCGCGGGCGACGGACTATGCCGAAGCGAGGCTGTCAAGGTGCTCGTGGAGGAAGGCCCGGTTCGCATAACCGAGTTGATCGAATGGGGAACCCAGTTCGACAAGGAAGGCACTTCGCTTGCCTTCACCCGCGAGGCGGCGCATTCCAGAAGGCGCATTTTGCGGGCGCACGGCGATTCCACCGGCAAGGAGATCGTCCGGGCGCTGCTGAAAAAGGCGCGCAGCTTCCGGAACGTCATCCACTACCCGCATTCCTGCACCATAGACCTGATCGTTGAAGATGGCGTCTGCCGGGGCGTGCTTCTTGTGCGCGGCGACGAACTGATCGCCTGCTACGGACGCGCCGTTGTTCTTGCCACCGGCGGAGCCGGGCAGATTTTCTCGCGCACCACCAATCCGTCGGTAGCAACCGGCGACGGCGTGGCCATGGCCTGGCGCGCCGGAGCGGTGGTTGAAGACATGGAGTTCGTGCAGTTTCATCCGACCAGCCTGTATGTGCCCGGAGCGCCGCAGTTTCTGCTTAGCGAGGCGATGCGTGGCGAGGGCGCGGTGCTTAGAAACTGCAACGGCGAGCGGTTCATGCACAGGCATCATGCCGACGCCGAGCTTGCCCCGCGCGATGTGGTGAGCCGCGCGATACTTTCCGAGATGGTGCGCACGAAATCGCGCTTTGTTTCGCTCGACCTCACGCATCTCGATCCGGTCTACGTGAAAAACCGCTTTCCGAACATATACGCCACATGCCTTGCGTTCGACATCGACATCACCGAGGAGCCGATTCCGGTATCGCCCGCTGCGCACTACCTGATGGGCGGGGTGAAGACCGATCTTGACGGCGCGACGAACATCAAGGGGTTGTACGCTGCCGGCGAGGTGGCCTGCACCGGCGTTCACGGCGCGAACCGCCTTGCGTCGAACAGCCTGCTGGAAGGCATAGTGTTCGGCGCGAGAGCGGGAAAGGCGGCGGCCATCTACGGCGAGAAGGCCGGGCCTGTGGAAAAAAGGCCGCGCCCGAACCGATACGACGGGGTTTCCGGACTGCCTGCCGACGCCGAGAAGATCAGAAGCAGCCTGCGGCGCGTGATGTGGCAGGAGGTGGGAATAATCCGGTGCGGGAAATCGCTTCGATCCGCCGAACAGAAACTGTTGTCGTGGCGCAAGATTGCCGATACGCTGTTTGTTTCGCGCCGGGGCATCGAGCTTCGAAACATGCTCACCTGCGCCGAACTGATCTGCGCTTCGGCGCTCCAGCGCGAAAACAGCGTGGGGGCGCACTATCGATCTGACCATAAAGAAAAGGGGAGTGCATGGAGGCGGCATGTCCGCCTCCGACGATAGCAACAGCGGCATGTCCGCCTCCGACGATAGCAATTTCATATCAATTAAAGCTATGTAACCTCTTGCCGAAAAGCATTATGCCCGGACGAGCGCAGCCGCCCTCCGGAGACATTCAACAGGGATACGGAATTGATCACCCTGCCCGGCTACACCATACTCGAATGCATACATACCGGACGCTCGTCACGTGTTTACCGAGGCTACGCCGACGAATGCCGCGTGCCTGTGATAATAAAGACATGTGTTTCGGAGTTTCCGACGTCGAGGGAAATATCCCGGATTCGATGGGAGTTCGAAACCGCCCGCAGCCTCGACATCCCCGGCGTTGTGAAGCATTACGAGCTTCTGGCATTTCAGGGGAACTACGCGATCATGTCCGAGGATTTCGGCGGCATCGGGCTGGACGCCGTTATCGCCGGCGGAGGCATCGGGCTTGAAAACTGGCTTGAGATATTCCGGTCTCTTGCCGGAACGCTTGGGGAGATTCACAGGCGCGGCGTTATTCACAAGGACATAAAACCGCATAACATCATCATCAGGCCCGGCAGTAACAGCCCAAAAATCACGGACTTTCGCCTGTCCACGCGCCTGTCCGGCGAGACGCAGCAGATCACCAGCCCCGATCTCATGGAGGGAACGCTTGCCTACATCGCTCCGGAGCAGACCGGCAGGATAAACAGGAGCGTCGATCACAGGGCAGACCTGTACAGTCTGGGCGTAACGATGTATCAGGCGCTTACAGGCCGGCTGCCTTTCGCCGTAACCGACCCGATGGAGCTGATTCACTGCCATATTGCGGTTCAGCCCGACGATTTGACGGCGCTCGCCCCGTCAATTCCGGCGTATGTTTCGGATATCGTGACGAAGCTCATGCTCAAGAATCCGGAGCGCCGCTACAAGAGCGCGTTCGGGCTCATGCACGATCTTGAGCAGGCGCTGGAGTATCTGCGAAGCGGAACATCAGAGCCGTTCGAGCTGGGGCGCAAGGATATTCACACCACTTTTTTCATTCCCGGCAATATCTACGGGCGCGACCGTGAAGTTGGCGCGATACTCTCGGCGTTCGACCGTGTGGCGGTTGGGAGGGCGGAACTGCTGCTGGTTTCGGGAGATCCCGGTGTCGGCAAGTCGTCCGTCATAAGGGAGCTTGGAAAGCCGGTAATACTGAGAAACGGCCATTTTGTAAGCGGCAAGTTCGATCAGTACGAGAGGGATGTTCCGTACAGTGCGCTGATCGGCGCGTTTCGGGAGCTTGTGCGCCAGATACTGTCGTCCGGCTCCGAAGCCATTGCGAGGCGGGCGGAAGCGATCAAGGCGGCTGTCGGCGCAAACGGCAGGATCATCACCGACGTCATACCGGATGTCGCGCACTTGACCGGACAACTTGCCGGCCATATTACAGGTCTGGGCGAGCCGGTTCAGGAGCTTCCGCCGGGGCAGGCGATGCACCGTTTCAAGACGGTGTTTTCCGACTTCGTCAAGGCGTCGGCAGACCGCGAAAGCCCGCTGGTGCTCTGTCTGGACGATATGCAATGGGCGGATGCCGACTCGCTGAAGCTCGTGTGCCAGCTTGTATCCGACACAGAGATAAGCAACATCCTTGTTGTGGGCGCATACCGCAGCAACGAGGTGAACGATTTACATCCGCTTTCGATCATGATTGCCGAGGCCGGGAAGGCAGGCGCTATCGTTACGAATATATCCATCGGCCCGTTGAGCACCGACGGACTGGTTACGATGCTGCGCGACATGCTTTCGTGCGGTCAGGCGGAGGCATACGCGCTCTCGGCTGTAATCACGCTCAACACGCACGGCAACCCGTTTTTTGTGAAGCGCTTCCTTAAAACGCTGCATGCTGGCGGGCTTCTTGTATTCAACGCGGCACGGTATGAGTGGACCTGGAACAACGACGAGATTGCAGAGGCCGGAATCACCGACAATGTCGTCGAGCTTCTATGCGAACATATCGGCAAGCTTTCCCCCGGCGCAAGGGAGGCCATTACCTTTGCCGCCTGCGCCGGGAACAGGTTCGAGCTGTGTTTGCTGTCCCGGATACTGGATTGCCGTGTTTCCAGTGCAGCGGCGGACATCTGGGAGGCTGTTGAGGCGGGTCTTGTTCACCCGGTTGGCGATGCGTACAAATATGCCGCCGGGTGCGACGACGATACCGGAAACAGCCCGGTTCCGTGCGACGCCATCGAATATGTTTTCGTCCATGACCGGATAAGGCAGGCGGCTTACAGCCTGCTTGCCGTTGAAACACGAAAGCGCATACATCTTTCCATCGGCAGGATAATGCTGGAGCGGACGAAGCCGGTATCCCTCGATGAGTCGCTGTTCGAGCTTGTATCACATCTGAACGCCGGACGTGACTTGATCGATGATCCGGCGGAACGAATCGTGCTTGCCGGATTGAACCTGACAGCTTGCCGCAAGTCTAAATTATCCAACGCATACGACTCGGCGCTCAGGCATTCGATTGCCGGTCTTGAACTTGCTGAAGACAATGACAGCCAATACGAGCTTGTACGGAACCTTCGCATGGCGTGCGCCGAATGCGAATTCCTGACCGGCAATTTCGGACATGCCGAGAAGATTCTGTCGGAAACCATCGGCATGATGCGCACTCCGGTGGAGAAGGCGTCCGTCTGGGAGATGCGGGCCTTGCTTTATAACCACCTCGAACGGAATCGCGACTCGGTTTCCGCCGGAATCAGCGGCCTGAGGGAACTTGGCATTCGAATTCCTGAAAAACCCGGTATGCCGGGACTTGCTTTCCGGATGGCGCGGGCCGGCCTTCGGCTGAGAAATCTGTCCGAGGAAGACATCCTGCGGAAGCCGGAGATGACGGACAAAAGGCTTATTGCCGCCATGCGGCTTATTGCCGCGATAATTCCGGCGTCTTACTTCGTCAGCCAGAACATGACCGGAACTCTTGGAATGATCGGTTTAAGCATCGCAATCGATAACGGCAATTCGGCTTTATCTCCATACATGTACGCCGGTTACGGCTACGCTCTTGCCGTTTACCTGGGTGATTTCAGGCGCGGATACGAATATCTGTCGCTGGCCGTTCGTCTGAACTATCGCTATCCGGACATTGCCCAGACCGCCAGGCTGAATCTCGTTTACGGCATGGTTTATCACTGGCGGAAACACATTCGCGGCTCGGTTGAGGTGCTCAGGGACGCGTTCAGACAGTCTCTTGAATCGGGAGACATGAAGAACGCCGGATACGCCGGTAGCCAGATTGCGCTCTGCCGTCTGTCGCAGGGTGTGAACATCGATGAAATAATTGACGAATCGCGCCATTATTCCGACCTGGCCGCGCGATCGCGCGACATATTCGGCATCGAGCTTCACCGTCTGCGCCACCAGTACCTGCTGGCGCTGAAGGGGCAGACAGACAGCGCGGTTTCGCTCGATTCCCCGGATTACAGCGAGACCGATTCCCTGCGCCGGTTCGATGAGATAAAAAACGATAACCTGAAATTTCACTATCATTGCTGGAAGGCGCACCTGCTCTTCATCGCGGGGCAATACGCCGAAGCGGACGAACATGCCTTGCGCTGCTGGCGGCACGCCGGCGCTGTGGAGCTTCTGTCCTCCATTCCGGACGCCCGATTCATCGGCACGCTGGCCTTGGCAGCATCGCTTCCGGACTTGTCATTTGCATGGCGAAAGCGCGCCCGGATGAGAATATGGCGGGATCAGCGTCGAATGAAGCGCTGGGCCGCGGTCTGTCCGGACAACTTCCTTCACCGCCACGTTCTTGTTCAGGCCGAGCTGGAGGCGTTCGACGGAAACCGGGTCAGCGCCATGGCGTTCTTTGATGAGGCGATTCGTCTGGCCGGAGCAAACGGATTCGTTCATCACGAGGCAATTGCCAACGAACGTGCCGCCACATTCCACGAACGGCTCGGAAGCGTGAAAATATCTGGAAACTACTTTGCCGCCGCCCGCCACTGCTATGTGCGCTGGGGCGCGTCGGCCAAGGTGGATGAGCTGGACAGAAAGCACCCGGATCTTCATGCGCAGCCGTCAATTCCTGCCGGCCAGGACATTGGTTCGCTCGCCACCATGCCGACGGACTCTTACAGCAGGACGACGACGTCATCGGACAGCCGGAAGGTGTTCGACCTCATGTCCGTGGTCAGGGCATCGCATGAGCTTTCCGGAGAGGTGGTGTTCGACAGATTGATCGACAAGCTTATGCACATCGTCATGGAAAATGCCGGAGCCCAGCGCTGCCTGCTTCTGATCGACGGCATGGACGGCATGTTTCTTAAAGCCGAATGCAGCGCCGATGGTTCCGGAGTGAAGATGCATGAACCGCCGGTTGGCATTGACGAAAGGGATGACATGCCCAAAAACGTCATCAACTACGTCAATCGCACGGGCAGGCCGGTGGTTCTGGACAACGCGGCGGCAGACGCCGCCTTCTCTTCCGATCCGTACATCAGCGCCGGCGGGAAAAAATCCGTCCTCTGCATTCCGGTTGAGCGTCGCGGGCGCATTTCGTGCATTTTGTATATGGAGAACGATCTGGCCGATGGCGTGTTCCTGCGCTACCGGCTTGAGCATATCGAACTGCTTTCGGCCCAGATCGGCATGTCCATGGAGAACGCCGGGTTGTACGCGCACCTTGAGGAAAAAGTGAGGGAACGGACGCTTGAGCTTGAAAGCGCGCTCAAGGCGATTACCGATGTGAGCAACACCGACAGCCTTACCGGGCTGGCAAACAGGCGGTGTTTCTTCGAGTATTTCGATTCGGAACTGAAACGCGTCAGAAGGCATGGCCGCGCCATATCCCTTCTGATGCTGGATATAGACCATTTCAAGAAGATAAACGACACGTGGGGACACAGGCAGGGAGACGAGATGCTGAGGCGGCTTGCCCAAATACTGCGCGACAACCTGCGCATGGTCGATCTGCCCGGACGGCTCGGCGGAGAGGAGTTCGGCGTTCTGCTTCCCGAAACCGATCCGGTCGAGGCAGCAATCGTGGCCGAACGCTTCCGCGCTGTCGTGGAAGCAACCGGGTTCCAACTGGTCGATTCCGAAGGAACCATCAATATGACGGTTTCGCTTGGCGTCTGCTCGCTTCAACCGGGAACGTTTGCTGAAAGCGATGACCTGTATTCCGCAGCCGACAGCGCCCTGTACCGGTCGAAGGCCGACGGAAGAAACCGCGCAACCTGCGTGGAGTTCCGGCGGGCACAATAAATTTCAGTTCCCGGCTTTCATGCTCCGTTTGACCTGCCCCCGTCTTTCTGGGAGAATTTACGGATAACGCCGAAAGCGTTGTGCAAATTCAACCATGGAGGCAACTGGATGGAAAACGATGATCGCGAGACATGCCCGGAATGCAACGGGAAGAAGGTTGTTCAGGGGTCATGCGTCTGCAACATGGAATGGCGCGGCACAATGAACGAGCAGGGAGAGATGACCGACTGCCAGTGCAATCCTGAAGTGGAATGCCCGGTATGCAACGGCACCGGATACATCCTGCGGCGCAAATAGCATCCGGTGCTATAATATCCTCCGCCCGCGCGGGTTTTCGACGCCGGCCTCATCCCTGACAATACGAGAGGTTTCGCATGAGCGACAAAATACGGGTGCGCTTCGCCCCAAGCCCAACCGGGCATCTGCATATCGGAGGCGCGCGCACCGCGCTCTTCAACTGGCTATTCGCGCGCGCCAACAAAGGCGCGTTCATCCTTCGCATTGAAGACACCGATCTCGACCGGTCAACCGACGAGTATATTCAGGCGATCATCGAGGGAATGAACTGGCTTGGACTCACCTACGACGAAGGCCCGCACCGCCAGACCGCGCGATTCGATGTTTACAAGGCGCATATCGACCGCCTGCTTGCCGAGGGCAAGGCCTATTACTGCTACTGCACCAGGGAAGAGCTTGAGGCAAAGAAAGAGGCGGCGATTGCGGCAAAGATTCCGTACAAGTATGACGGCACATGCAGGAACAGCGAGGATGCGCGCGAGGGCGTTTCGCCTGTCGTGCGGTTTCGGATGCCGCAGCACGGTGCGACAATTGTTGACGATCTCATCAGGGGCCGCATGGTTTTCGAAAACGAGCAGTTGGACGATCTTGTCATCGCCCGCTCCGACGGCTCGCCTGTCTATAATTTCGTCGTTGTGGTTGACGACGTGGACATGGGCATTACTCACGTAATACGCGGCGACGACCACATCAACAACACGCCAAAGCAGATTCAGCTCTACAAGGCGATCGGCCACGGCGAGCCGCCGCTTTTCGCGCATCTTCCGATGATTCTGGGCGCCGACAAAACACGGCTGTCGAAGCGCCACGGCGCGACATCGGTGATGGCTTACAAGGATATGGGTTATCTGCCTGAGGCGCTGAACAACTATCTGGTGCGCCTTGGCTGGTCGAGCGGCGATCAGGAGGTCTTCTCGATGGACGAGATGGTTGCCCAGTTCGATTTCAGCCATATAGGGAAATCTGCCGGGGTGTTCAATCCGGAAAAGCTGCTATGGCTGAACGCGCATTACATAAAGACATCGGCTTCGGAACGGCTGGCCGAACTCATCAGGCCGTTTCTTGCGGCAAACGGCTTGCTGGCGGAGGACGCCGCTGTCGATTCCGCTTGGCTTGCAAAGGCGATAAACACGCTGAAGGAGCGCAGCCAGACGCTGGTGGAAATGGCTGGCCAGATGCGTTTCTATATCGGCGATACGGTTGAGTTCGACCAGAAGACGAAGGAGAAGTTTCTCACGCCCGATGCCCAACCGCTTCTTGAATCGCTGCGAGACAGGCTGCAAGACCTCGCCGATTTCAGCCACGACGGCATCGAGTCGGTCTTCAAGGGCATATGCGAAAACGCCGGAATCGGCCTGAAAAAAATCGCGCAGCCCGCGCGAGTGGCGCTGACCGGCGGCACGGCAAGCCCCGGCATCTACGAGCTTGTCGAGGTGATGGGCAGAAGCCTTGCGGTTGCAAGGCTGAACGCGGCGATTGAGGCGATGAAGGCGGTGTAGGGCTAAATTCCTGCCATTTGCCAAAAGGCGAATCGGATTCAAAAAACCGGTATTGTTCCTCATTCACGGTATGTTACGGAGAAGACTGAACCGCTTGGGCGCCAATCCAAAACATCTTGAAATATTGCAATAAATGGTATATGTTACATTTTGTCTGGAAGAGTCATAAATAAGACGCTATAAATAGAGAAGGGGTGGCCATGAACAAAAATCCAAGTTTTCAGGATGCGTATCTCAATCAGCTCCGAAAAGACAAGGTTCCGATGACGATGTTCCTGATGAACGGAGTGCGATTGAAAGGAACAATCAAGGCTTTCGACAGTTTTGTAGTGCTCCTGAAGGACGCGACACAGCAGCTTGTTTATAAACATGCCATTTCAACAATTGTTCCCGACCGCGACGTAAGCGTCAATTTAACCGAATCGGGTGAGTGACAGGCGAAACCCTGTCCCGACAGTCGATGTGATTATCGAAAGGGAAGGCGGAATGGTGGTTTTGATAAAACGCCGGAATCCGCCTTCCGGCTGGGCCTTGCCGGGCGGTTTCGTCGATTATGGCGAGACTTTGGAAGCCGCCGCGTTGCGCGAGGCCCGCGAGGAAACCGGCCTCGACATAGAAAACATGCGGCAGTTTCACGCCTATTCCGATCCATCCCGCGATTTGCGCCAACACACGATCAGCATGGTTTTTGCCGGGCGCTCAACCGGGAAACTGCTGGCAGGCGATGACGCAGCCGACGCCGCCGAGTTCGACCGTGAATCGCTTCCCGATGAGATTGCGTTTGACCATCGAAGCATTCTCGACGACTACTTCACCGGGAAATACTGATACGCCATGATTGACATAACAAAGATTAAAACCTATTCCATAGCCGACCGGCCATCAAAAGTATGCATCGACAGCATGGGCAGGGCGCACGAGCCCGGATCATCGTTTGCCGAGTTCCTTCGCCGCCTGCCCGGTTTCCTGGGCGCGGAAAACCTGCTTGAGGCGGCTGTGCGTATCGCGAGGGCGCATTCGGGCGGGAAAACCGTGATTCTGGGCATGGGCGCGCATTCCATCAAGGTTGGCTTAAGCCCTGTCATTATCGACCTCATCCGTCGCGGCGTGATAAAGGGCGTTGCGATGAACGGCGCGTGCGTGATTCACGATTTCGAGCTTGCGCTTGCCGGGGCCACGTCGGAGGACGTTGACAGCGCGATTCTGGACGGCTCGTTCGGCATGGCGCGCGAGACAGGCGGCACGATAAACCGCGCGATTAGCGGCGGAGTTTCCGCAGGGCTTGGGCTTGGAGCGGCTGTGGGCGAAATGATTCTGCGGGAGAAACTTCCGAATGCCGGGTTGAGCCTTCTTGCCGCCTGCCGAAGCGCTGGCATCCCGGCCACTGTTCATGTGGCTGTCGGAACCGACATCATCCACATGCACCCGGAAGCCGACGGCGCGGCTATCGGCGAGGGAAGCCTTCGCGACTTCCGGACGCTTACCGGGCTTGTGGCCGGGCTGAAAGACGGCGCATACATCAATCTTGGCTCGGCTGTGATTCTGCCTGAGGTTTTTCTTAAAGCAGTCACTCTTGCCAGAAATCTGGGGCATGACGTTTCGAATCTTACGACCGTGAACATGGATTTCATCCAGCATTACCGGCCCGGCGTGAACGTGCTGAAGCGACCCACGCTCGGAAGCGGCAAAGCTTTCGCGCTTACCGGCCATCATGAAATAATGCTTCCGCTTCTCGCCGCCTCCGTGATCGAGGCGCTTGAAGGCGGGATTAAATAAAATCAAGGAGATTTGGAGATGGATATAAGAGTTGACGAGGAAATTTGCATCGGATGCGGAAACTGCGAGGAGGTCTGCCCCGCCGTTTTCAGGCTTAAAAGCAACGACAAGGCCGAGGCATACGATCCTGACGCCTGCGATTCAGCCGGTTGCTGCGAGGCTGCCGAGGAGAACTGCCCGGTTTCGGCAATAATCATCGAGGAAGACTGACACCGTTTAATCACAAGCGTTCATGGACAACCACGCGATAGCCCGGATAATGCCTGTTCTTGAACATGCGTCGCTTGCGTGGAGGATGCCGTGGGTGGAGGAAGACGTAAGCCGTAAGCGCGATCCGTTCCGCGTGCTCGTTGCATGTATTCTTAGCCTGCGAACCAAGGACGAAACAACAGCCGTTGCAAGCAATCGTCTTTTCGCGCTTGCCGACACGCCTGAAACGCTTGCGGCCCTGCCGGTGGAAACCGTTGAAAAGGCGATATATCCGGTCGGTTTCTACCGCAACAAGGCCCGCGCAATCTTAGATATTTCAAATACGCTTGCCGCCGGCCATGCCGGCCATGATGCTGGCCAGGTTCCGGACACCATGGAGGGGCTGCTGTCGCTTCGGGGCGTTGGGCGCAAGACCGCCAACCTGGTTCTTTCCGCCGGATTCGGCAAGCCCGCAATCTGCGTGGACACGCACGTTCACAGAATCACGAACCGCTGGGGATATGTCTGCACGAAAACGCCGGACGAAACCGAGACCGCCCTGCGCGAAAAACTGCCGCCTCGTTTCTGGAAGCCGATCAATCGCCTGCTTGTGATGTTCGGGCAGAACGTCTGCAAGCCGGTCTCGCCGATGTGCTCAGCCTGTCCGGTTGGGGAATTATGCGAACGGGTTGGAGTGGGGAAGGCGAGATGAAGTGATTGAGGCGATAGCGTTGCACAGATTTATCGCCTTATTTTTCCATAAGAACAAACCAGTTTCAGGGGGAAAACAATGAGCATTCTGATGCGTTCCGCGGCTATGGTTCTTCTGTCCTTCGCCATGCTTGGCTGTGTGCAGCCGGTGAGGAAGAGGGTTCATGCCGAGTACGACCAGCGCGCCGCCAGCATCCGGGCCGTCGGTATTGTGTCGCCGGATATCTCCTACTACAACACTTCGCTGGGTAGCGCGCCGGAAAAGAACGATGCTGCTTCGCGTCAGGCGAACGATAACGTCGTGGCCGCAATCAAAACCGCGCTCGCAAAGCGTGGGTTCGAACCGAAGCTTATCGTGCGCGAGGGCGACCTCAAGCCAAGCCTTGACGAGATAGTCGATCTCTTCAACAGGATCGCCTGGAGCTACCGTGTCTACGTTCTCACGCCAGTACAAGAGAGCGTATTCCCCCACAAGGCCGCGTCGTTCGACTACTCCGTGGGTTCGCTCAACGAGGTGCTGGACGCCTGTAAAGTTGACGCACTCATTCTGGTCGACGGCGGCGGAGCTGAAAGCGGTTTCCTGATTCCGGGCGGAACGACGCTTCTGATCGCCATAGTGGACAGAACCGGCGCGCTCCTCTGGTTCGAGCCGTATACAAAGCCGGGGGAACCGCTAATCGCCAGGGATATTCGCGACCCGGCGCTGGTGCAGTCGATTGTCGAGGAGATATTCACAAAGCTGCCCGAGGTGAAGAAATGAGATCCCGCGTCCTTATAACCGCGCTCTTGTGCGCGTTGCTGGCGTCGGCATGCATGAGCCCGAAACTCGTTCCGGTTACGGACTCTGGTTTCAGCGTCTTTGAAAGCGACGAACTGACGCTTTGGAACAGATTCGCGGAGCAGGCAAAGAGGATCGACGAGAGCGGTTTCGTTTACGACGACAAGGAGCTGGAAGCATACGTGAACTCGGTCGCGAAAAAGCTGGAACCCCCCGGCGTCAACAAGCGGATACCCTTTACGGTCAAGGTGCTCCGCGACCCTCATCTAAACGCCTTCTGTTTTGCAAACGGAGCGGTATATTTGCACACCGGCATCATTGCCGCTATGGATAACGAGGCCCAGCTCGCCACGTTGCTTGGACATGAGATGACCCACGCCACCAGCCGCCATTCCATCCAGGATGCCAGAACCAAAAAGAACACGAGAGCCGTAATGGCCACCATCTTTATAACGACGGGAGGCCTCGGAGCTATATTCGGGCCGATTGCGTCGGCATCCGTCT
>JACRHH010000017.1 GCA_016212095.1 Nitrospirota bacterium | reverse complement strand
TACAACCGCAAACGACTCCATTCCACACTTGGCTACAAGTCGCCAGCCCAGTTCATGGAAAACTGGCTCAGGACGCAAAATCAGGAAAAAATGGTAGCATGATCGAAAGACCTTGGAAGACGAAAAACCGGGGGAAGCTCACTTGTCGAAGCAGCTTGAGTTGCTGCCACATGCTTTGGTCGTGGCGCTCGGAGGCAAAGCTCAGAAACGCTTGCGCTCAATCGGCTTCACTGAATTCTTGCCTGCTTTCGCCGCCGCACCACCTGGCTGCAATTTTGCTGGGGCAAAGGAATCATGGGAGCAAATCCCAATCGAGCTTCGCTACAAGCATGATGCCCAACAAACCTCCCCAGTGGGACGCTCCGTCGGCAAGCCGGCTCTGCGCCCCTGAGCTAGCACGTTAGCCCAAATACATACTAATCGCCATATTTTTATATGTAATTTTATAAACCAAAATGCTAAACTGATTGCATGAACAAAACACGGTTTGAGTGGGACGAAGAGAAAGACGCTGAAAACCAAAAGAAACACGGAATACCGTTCTCTCTGGCGCAATATGTCTTCGCTGACCCTTGTCGTGTCATAGCCGAAGACTTGGCTCACAGTGAAAGTGAAAAACGCTATTTCTGTTTTGGTGAGGTCGAGGGTGGCATTCTTACCGTTAGGTTCACCTACCGTGGCAGTGTAATTCGCATTTTTGGTGCCGGTTATTGGCGAAAGGGCAAGGTGATTTATGAGCACAACAATCAAATACACAAATGAACCAATTGAGGCCAAAGTAATTCAGGATTTTCTTCCTCCACCCGAAGAACTTGCTTTTCGAGAAGAAGGAGTGAAAGTTACCATTGCTCTCAGCAAAAAGAGCGTCGAGTTTTTCAAGTCTGAGGCGGCAAAGCACCATACCCAGTATCAACGGATGATTCGTAGGCTTATCGATACCTATGTGGATGCCTATGCCAAGCCTTAGTTTAATTCATATCTCAGGGTTCGAGGTTGTAAAAATAACTTTATGTTTCCATGGGTTATCATTAAAAAAAGAAAATATCGGCCAACAAAATTTTCAATCTGACCGCGAGCAGCGCGGTCATTTTTGCTGCCAGGCCATAGGCGCTGAAGGTTGAAAAAGCGTTGGACATTAGAAAAATGACCGTTCCCGCGCGGCATCGAGCCATGTGCTTCACCGCCGCAGTCATGCTCTTCGCAATGCTGTCGGCATGCATTACTCAACAGGCGGGCAATACCGCATTAATTCAGGCCGCATGGCATGGAGACTCTTCGAAAGTGGAAGCCTTGCTCCAGGCGGGAGCGGATGTGAATGCTTCAAACCGGGAGGGAATGACCGCCCTCATGGCTTCCACTTGGGGCGGGAGTGGCACTGGCGATGCCGGCATCGCCAAGGAGTTGATTGCCGGGGGCGCGAACGTCAATGCCGCGAACATTTATGGCAGAACAGCGCTCACGGAGGTAGCGAGAAACGGCAATATCGAGTTCGTCAACCTCTTGCTGGCACATGGGGCAAACGTAAACGCGAAGGTGACCGGCGGCGTGACAGCCCTGATGCAGGCCGCGCTGAACGGTCAAACAGCCATCGTCAGAGCGCTGCTTGAACATGGCGCCGATCCAAACGCAAGCGATGAGCAAGGACACACGGCGTTGATATGGGCTGCCGGCAAGGGGCATGTCGAGGTCGTCAGGATGCTGCTTGCTCACCATGCCATCGTGGACGCCAAGGATTCGCGAGGCGAGACGGCCCTGATGTGGGCAATGAAAGCCAAAAAGACCGATGTAGTCCGGCTGCTCAGAGAGGCGGGGGCGAGGCAATAGGAGCAGAGTTACCGATGTACAGTCCAGCATCGCATTCCAGCGGATGCCCGAAAAGCGCCGCGCCGCCGGGTTTGAGCGTTAAAAACACAATTGACGAAACCTCCCGCCAAGTTTATACTCTGAAATGTAAACTTGGCTTTGGGAGGCTGTGTATGAGAGCAACCGCAAAAGACCTGAGATTCAAATCGAAAGAATTGATTGAATCCGTAAACAGGGGTGAGGAGGTAGTAATTACTTTCCGGGGAAAACCTTGCGCCAGGCTTGTTCCGTACCGGGAAATTATAAAGCAGCCGGTAAAAAATGAACTGTTCGGAATCTGGCGCGATAACGACACGACAGGGAATGTTGACGAATATGTTAGAGATTTAAGAAAAGGAAGATTTTGATGCTCATAGACACAGATATTCTGATCTGGTATATGAGGGGCAATGAAAAAGCATATCAAGCCATTGAAAATTCGGATAATTTCTTTATTTCTGTCGTAACATACATGGAACTTGTTCAAGGTTTAAGAAACAAAAAGGAGTTGAATCATCTCCGCAAAGCGCTTCATGGATGGCAAACACAAATTCTATATGTATCCGAAGAAATATCCGCCAAGGCCATGTTCTACGTCGAACAGCATTTTCTCAGCCATTCTATGCAACTGGCGGATGCGTTAATTGGCGCTACGGCAATCTCGTATGGCCTCCCGATTCTCACGGGAAACGACAGGCACTACAGAGTGGTAAAAGACATTCAAATCAAGAAATTCACACCATGATAAGCCCGCGTGCTTCGGCAACTGTTGGAGCAATTGACAACAATAACCAATGTTGGCATGATGTCAGGCATGAAGGCCGTTGAACTTGTCCGTACGCGCATCACCTGCTCCGAGTCAGCATTCGCTGAGTTGGTTCTGTGGCGGCTGCCTGAGGCCGTTGAAGGGTCGTCGCATGAATACAAGTTCAGGCTTGCGTATATCGTTAGCGGAGAATGCGTTCTGCGCTACGACAACGAGGCTGGAAAAGGGGATCACCGGCACTTCAATGGAAAGGAGAGCGCTTACGTGTTCACAACGCCGGATCAGTTGATTGCCGACTTTCAGCAGGACATTGCGAGGTGGAACCATGAAAACCGTAACCCTTGATGTACGAACGCCTGCCGATTCAATGGCGGATTTCGTGCGCGCCTGGAAGACAGGAAAGCCGCAAAAGGCCGCGCACATCAGCTTTGCCACTCCTGAGTTGCTTTGGAAGGTGCTCACGGAAAAACGATGGGAACTGCTCAAGGTGCTTTGCGGGGCAGGGCCGGTATCAATTCGCGAGGCCGCCCGCCGTGCCGGGCGCGACGTAAAGGCCGTGCATGGCGATGTAACTGCCCTGCTTAACGCCGGGGTTCTTGACCGCACGAAAGACGGTCGCATTATTTTCCCGTACGAGACCGTGAAGGTTGAGTTCCTGTTGCAGGCCGCATAGCCTGGCTGCGTTCCATATGGTAGCGTTTCAGCTAATCGGGTAAGTGACGGTTTCAAACCGTCACTTACCACAGCGCCCTACTGCAGGATATGTGACATGGAGTGGAGGAAGCTGGGCGAT
The DNA here is from genome assembly GCA_016212095.1 of Nitrospirota bacterium. GTDB lineage: Bacteria > Nitrospirota > Thermodesulfovibrionia > SZUA-242 > SZUA-242 > JACRHH01. Next base: position 60,046 of record JACRHH010000017.1, on the reverse strand, counting down.
TCGGCGAGCCATTCAATAAACGGAATCGTGATCTCCCACGTTTATCGGAATGATCTCCTGATCCTGAATCAGAAACTCAAGAGTTATGCGATACGAAAGGTTGATCGAAACCGAATGCAAGCCTGCCAGCCGCCCGGTTAGCTGATGCAGCCGCAACGAGGGGTGAAACGGGTTGGCCTCCAGAAGCTGCAAGGTTTTCAGATACTGTTTTTCCAGTTCGGGATGACGCTTCAGAAAGCGCAAGGCGCGTTTGTCATACTGCTCGGTAAAGACGAGCGACCAGCTCATGATTTGGCCATGAGGCGGGCCAGGTGCTCTTCGGCGCTTTCTTTTGCAAACCGGCCTGCGGCGAGGTCTGCACGGCTCTGGGCCAGGGCGGATTCCAGTTCGCACTCCCGCAGATAATGGTAATGCTCCATGTCCATAACCACGAAGCGCTCCTTGCCGCGCACGGAGATGACAGCTTCCGGCTGATTGGCAAGAACCGCCTCAATGGCGGAAACACCTTTGGTTTTCAGGTCGTTGGCAGACAGGTTCGGCACGGCTTACCTCGTTAGCATTGTTAGCGGAACGCTTAAGCGTACTATTAAAGGCATTGTACAGAGCATTGTTTCTGATGTAAAGCCCTCGCTGCGCTTGACATATTTTGTCGGGTATTTATATATTTGACGACTATGCTCAAGCTTTCAACCAAGGGACAGTACGGAGTGCGGGCGATGTTCGAGATCGCGCGCAATTTCGGCAAGGGAACCACCACCATCCGCGAGATTTCGGAGCGGCAGGAGGTTTCGGTGTCTTACCTCGAACAGCTTTTGAACAAGCTTCGCCACGCCGGGCTTGTAGACAGCGTGAAGGGGCCCGGCGGCGGATATGTGCTTACGCGGGAGCCGTCGAAGGTGTCGGTTGGCGAGGTGCTTCGCGTGCTGGAAGGGCCGGTTGCCATCACCACCTGCCTCGACCCCACCGGCGACGGCTGCGCGCGCGTTGACAACTGCGTCACCCGGATGCTCTGGAAAACCCTTGGCGAGAAGATCGAAAGTTTCCTCGACGGCATATCGCTTCAGGAATTGTTAAACGAAGAACACAATATAGTCCCGCTCGATTTCGGAGGAAACCGCCCGTGAACGGCATCTATCTTGACAATATGGCAACCACCCAGTGCAGGCCGGAGATTTTCGATGCGATGCTGCCGTGGTTCATGGAGCATTTCGGCAATCCGCTCAGCCTTCACAAGCTTGGACAGGAGGCGCTTGTTGCGGTGGAAAACGCCCGCTCGCAGGTGGCCGCGCTGGTGAACTCCGCGCCAGATGAGATCATATTCACCGGAACCGGAACCGAATCGTGCAACTTTGCGGTCAAGGGCCTCGCTCAGGCATACGCGAAAAAGGGGCGGCATCTGGTTATCTCGGCCATAGAGCATCACGCCGTGTTCAACCCCGTGAAATATCTTGAGAAAAACGGCTATGAGGTTACGGAAGTTCCGGTTGACGCATCAGGCCTGGTCGATCCGGAAGACGTTGCCGGGGCGATTCGCCCGGACACTGTGCTTGTGTCGGTGATGCTTGCCAACAACGAGATCGGCACGATTCAGCCGGTTGCCGAAATCGGCGCGATAACAAGGCAGCGCGGCGTTCTGCTTCATGCCGACGGATGCGCGGCTGTGGGGAATATTCCGGTGGACGTGGCGGCGCTCGGAGTGGACGCGCTGAGCCTTTCGGGCCACAAGTTTAACGGGCCGAAGGGCGCGGGCGCGCTCTACCTGAAAAAGGGAACGCGGATCACTCCGCTTATCCATGGCGGTGTTCAGGAGCAGGGCAGACGCGCCGGGGCAGACAACGTTCCTGCGATTGTGGGGCTTGGCAAGGCTGCGGAGCTTGCGGCCGCCGGCATGAGCGAGCGCGTATCGCGCATAACCGCCATGCGAAACAGGCTGGTTCGCGGCATCCTGGACAACATCGACGAGGTCTATTATAACGGACACGCTGAGGCGCGGCTTCCGGGCCATGTGAACGTGGCTGTGAATTTTGTAGAGGGCGAGGCGCTTCTGCTGCTTCTGATGCACGAGGGAATCATGGCGTCGAGCGGTTCCACCTGCACATCGAAGGCGCTGAAGGCGTCGCATGTGCTGTCGGCCATCGGGCTTCCGGAGCAGGTCTGTCAGGGCTCGCTTCAGCTTACGCTTGGCGCTGGCAACACCATCGCCGAAATGGACAAGGTGATCGAGGCGCTTCCGCGCGTGGTTTCGAGACTGCGCGCAATGTCGCCGCTATACAAAAAAAGCGCCGCGAAGGCGTGACGGCGCAGGAGAAATTACATGTACACAGACAAGGTGATGGAACATTTCATGAATCCGCGAAACGTTGGTGAAATCGAAAACCCCGACGGCGTGGGCGAGGAGGGCAATCCGTCGTGCGGCGATGTGATGCAGATTCACATAAAGGTTGAAGGCGGAATAATCACCGACTGCAAGTTCAAGACGTTCGGCTGCGGCTCGGCGATAGCGGTGTCGAGCATGGTTACTGAAATGGCGAAGGGCAAGACGCTTGACGAGGCGCTGCAAATCTCGCGCGACCAGATAGCCGACGAGCTTGGCGGGCTTCCGCCGCGCAAGATGCACTGCTCGAATCTGGGAGCCGACGCGCTGCGGAAGGCAATCGAAGACTACCGGCAGAAACATCCGGTTGCAGGATAATGAGCGAGGTGAGGGCCGATGAATTTCTGGACTGCGTGGGGCTTTTCTGCCCTAATCCGATCATCCAGACGTCTATCCGGATGAAAAAGCTGGAGCAGGGCAGGGTGCTTGAGGTTGCGGCGGACGATTCCACATTCCCGAAGGACATCCCCGACTGGTGCGCCAAAATGGGCTACGAGTTCCTTGGCGTGAGCGAAGACGGCGGCGAGTTCCGGGCGCTCATACGAAAGCCATGACAACGCATTCCATCCGCAAGGCTAAACTTGCAGACGTAACGCATGTCCAGGCGCTGATAAACAGCTACGCGTCCGGCAACAAGATGCTTCCCCGCTCGCTTCACGACATATACGAATGCCTGCGCGATTTTCATGTCTGTGTTGAGGATGAACGGATCATCGGCGTATGCGCGCTTCACATAACATGGGACAACCTTGCAGAGATCCGCTCGCTTGCGGTTGCCGAAGACCGGCAGAGGCATGGCATCGGAAGCGAACTGGTACTCAGATGCCTTGAGGAAGCGGCTGATCTTGGCCTTACGTCGATTTTCACACTCACATACAGCCGGGAATTTTTCGCAAAGCTTGGTTTTCTGGAGGTGGACAAGGCAATGCTCCCTCACAAGGTCTGGGCCGACTGCATACGCTGCCCGCAGTTCCCCAATTGCAGCGAAACAGCCATGACGCTGGAAATGCGAAAATAAGTTCTTTCTCTATAAATTGCAATTTACATGCCGCCATTTTTCTGTTGTTTTTCTAATTCCCGTCAAACTACAATACGTCATTCACAATGAGGCCGGACAACCGGCCCATCGCTGAACGGGAAGCATCCTGAAGTATATTTTCTGATAACGCAGGCATTAACTGAAGTCTGTCCACTGAGGGGGAAATTGTGGTCAGGAAAGAACGTATCCTTTATGTCGGAAGCGGCGTTGCCGGAGCAGTATCGTCCGGACAGGTCGCTGAACATTCCTCATCAAGCGAATACTCTGTTGCCTACACCGCCGAGGAGGCGTATGTGAAGCTTGGCGAGGAGGCTTACGATGCCGTACTGGTTGACAAGGAGGTTGTAACCGAACTGTTCAACTGCCGTTCGCGTCTTGAAGCCCTGGTCGAGGAACGCACCTGCCGGTTGATGGACGAAATAGAGTCCAGAAGGCGCGCCGAGGAGCGTCTGCGCATCACCCTTCGAGACAAGGACATTCTGTTTCGGGAAGTGCATCACAGGGTCAAAAACAATCTTCAGGTCGTTTCAAGCCTGCTCAGGCTTCAGGCTGAACGCGTGAGCGACGACGACAAGGCGCGCGAGATGTTCCATGAATGCCAGAAACGTGTCAGGTCAATATCTCTCGTGCATGAACATCTCTATTCCTCGCCTGACAGTTCCAGCGTCTGTTTCCGGTCATACGCGATGAAACTTGTTTACGGATTGTTCAAGGCATATGGAGTTTGCGATGGAAGGATTCGTCTGGTGGTCGATGGAGAAAGCGTTGCGCTTGGCATCGACATGGCGGTGCCGTGCGGACTGATTCTGAACGAGCTTGTGTCCAACGCGCTTAAATACGCGTTTCCGGAAGGGTGCGAGGGAGAAATTACCATGTCGATCAAACGCACCCCTGATAGCAGGATGGAGTTGTTGGTAACGGATAACGGCATCGGCCTGCCGGAGGATTTCGACTTCCGTCTGGCCGACACCCTTGGGCTTCAGATCGTTGCGGCCCTTTCGGAGCAGTTGAACGGCAATTACCGGCTCTATAATTCGCACGGGACGGTATTCAGGTTTTCGTTTCCGCTTCCTGCCTCCTGATCCGGAACGGTTCAATCTTCCGGCTGGTCGTTTCTGCGCGACAGGTATTTGTTCAGCGCCTGCCGCGTGATACCAAGCCACGACGCTGCAACGCCCTGATTGCCTTCCGCCCGGCTCAGCGCCTCGGTAATCAACTGCTGCCTTGCCTCCCGCAGCGTGGGCAACTGCTCCGGAAGAACAAGCCTGTCCGGCGGCCCGGATTGCGCCGGTGCGAATTTCGCCTCCGTTTGAGGTGTTTCGCCGAATAATGCGCCGAAATCGTTGACGGTTAAAGCGCCGGACGTGTTGCGGGCAACCGCGTCGAAGACAACGGCCCTGAGCTCGCGCACATTGCCTGGAAAAGCATATGCGGAAATCCGGCGTTTCAGTTCGGAAGATACATTCAATTGTTGTCTGTTGAACGATTCGGCAGCCAGTATGGTGAAATAATCGATCAGCAAGGGAATGTCCTCGCTTCTGTCGCGTAGCGGTGGAATCTGAACCTGATGCGCCTTCAGGCGGTAATAGAGATCCTTGCGGAAATCCCCGCGCTCCATGGCTGTTTCCAGATTCTGGTTTGTAGCGGCGATTATTCTGGCGGTGCTTCTCTTCTGCGTGTCGGAGCCGAGCGGGTAATAGGAGCCTTCCTGAAGAAGCCGCAGCAGCTTCACCTGCGACGGTTTTGTCATGTCTCCTATTTCGTCGAGGAAAAGCGTGCCGTCCGCGGCCTTCGCGATCAGCCCTTCGCGGTTTGTGTCGGCTCCGGTGAACGCGCCCTTGCGATGGCCAAACAGCGTGTCGGAAAACACCATGTCGTCAAGCCCGGCGGCGTTAACCTCCACAAATGCGCCATGCCTTCCGCTTAGATCGTGTATGCATCGCGCTATAAGTTCCTTGCCGACGCCTGTTTCACCGGTAACAAGCACCGGCTGCGGTGTTTTGGCCACAACCTCGGCATACTGAAAAATGCCGCGCATCCTTCTGCTGTTGGTGATGATGGAGGAGAATGCGGGCGCGTTGTTGAGCGTGTCGTTCAGAAGGTAATTCTTGAGCGACATCGCTTCGTTCCGGAGCGAGCACATCTCAACGGCCTGCTTCACGCTTGAGATGAACCGGCTAATCTCGACAGGCTTCACCAGATAATCGACGGCTCCGGATCTCATGCAGTCAACCGCCGTTGTGATGTCGTTCATGCCAGACATTACAATGACGGGAATGCCCGGATAATCGGCGTGAATCATCGGCAGAAGTTCGGTTCCAGGCAGATGAGGCATTGTCAGATCCAGCACGACAACCGAAACCTCGCTCTGGGCAAGAACCGGCATCACGTCGCGGCTGTCCTCGATGGTGATTACGTTGCCGATTCCGCTGCTTTTGAGCAACATGCTGAAACTAAGCAGTATCTGCTTTTCGTCGTCAACGATCAGGACAGCAGGGCAATTGTTGCGGGTATTACTCTCAGGCATGGGCGCTCTCCGCGGCAATAGAATGCCTGTCCGTTGCCGGAAGCGTCACGGTAACAATGGTTCCCCTGCCGGCCTCCGATTCAAATTTCATCTCTCCGCCATGCTCTCGAACTATCGAATATGAAATGTACAAGCCCAGTCCGCTTCCTCCCTGATTTAATTTTGTCGTGAAAAACGGCTCGGTCACCCTGTCGATCATCTCTGCCGGAATGCCGGCGCCGCAGTCCGACACGCGTATGACAATGCTATCCGATGCGGGCTCGAACGCGGTTGATATGGATACTGTTTGCTCCCTTGCTGAAATAGCCTCAAGCGCATTCATCAGCAGGTTGACGATTACCTGCTCGATCTTGTGCCTGCTTCCGCGCACCGGCGGTATCGACTCGTCGAGCGACGAGTTGAAATGCGACGTGGTCTTGCGGATTTTGTGCGAAAGGATCGAGACAGCCCTGTTGACCGCGTCATTGATGTCCACATCGTCTGAGGGCGCCGCGGAATCCTGTCTGGCGAAATCCTTGAGGTTCGACACGATGGCGCTGATTCTCTCTCCGCCGTCCAGAATGGCGGACAGCAGATCGGGTATCGTCATCGACATTTCGGAGAACGGAAGGCCGCCAACGCTGAAGTCGCCGTTTTCGCTGTAATACTCCTGGAGTATCCTGGCCATGTCGGGCCATGTGTCAAGAAGAATGCGAGCGTTGAACAGGATGTAGTTGTTCGGATTGTTTATCTCATGCGCGATGCCGGAAGCCAGGGTTCCCAATGCGGTCATCTTGTTTGTATACATGAGCTGCGTGTAGATGCTGCGCGTCTCCTCCTCGATGCGGTATGTTTCGCTTATGTTGCGCAGTTTGCAATAGACGGCCTTCTCTCCGTGGTAATCGAGATCGATCGCATGCAGCGAGACGATGGTCTGGGATCCGACGCTCTTTTTCGCATATACGCGCATCCCTGAACAGAGGATTTTGTTTACTTCATCCCAGCAGGGTTTGTCGGGTATCTTGCGGGGGCCTCCCATCTCGATCAAGCTAAGGAGATTGGTTCCGGCAAGCTGCCCGGCTGCGATTCCAAAGAGGAGCGCGGCTGCCGGATTGGCATCGATAACAGTGCAATTATCGCGCCGAAGAAGAACGATAGCGTCCTTGTTCCCCATGAAAATCTGGGTGAAAGGGTCGGTTGTGACTTCACTCATTGTCGGATTCCTGTCAATCCCGAATATTTCCGTAACCTATCGGCAGCAGGATAAAAATAATTAAGTTCCGCTTTTCAGAACGTTATCAATTCACTTTACCGCCTCGTTCAGAAACTGCTTGACAAACTATTTGCGCATGACGTAAAACAGGATGTAAATAATCCTGTTTGGAGGTGTTTATGGAATTAATCAACGTTAACAACCTCGGCGTATGCCGGGGAACCCAGATGGAAGAGGCTGTTGCCGCCAATTTCAAGGGTGAGACATCCGAGGTTGGGCTTTACATGGCGATGGCCAGGCAGGCTCAGCGGGAGGGATTTCCGGAGGTTGCGGAAGCCATGCTGCGAATTGCGCTTGAGGAGGCAGCCCATGCCGCGCGTTTTGCGGAATTGAACGGGATGGTTTCTCCGAGCACAAGGGAGAACATCGAAAGAATGCTTGCGGGCGAGGTGGGGGCGAACAGGGGTAAGCGCGCAGCGGCTGTAAAGGCGAAGGAACTCAACATGGACGAGGCGCACGATGCCTTCGACGAGTCGTCGCGGGACGAGGCTCGCCATGCCATGATGCTCAAGGGACTTCTCGGACGATTCTTCAAAGAAGATGTTCGTAACTAGGGAGGCAGATTACGCAATTCGCTGCGTCCTGCATATGGCCAGGCAGGGCGGCGAGGTGACAAGCATCGGCGGAATTTGCGATGCGATGCTTGTGCCGAGATCGTTTGTGGCCAAGATCCTTCAGCGGCTCTCGCGGGCTGGAATCGTGCGCTCGATTCGTGGAGTCAAGGGCGGTTTCCTGCTTGTAAAACCTGCTGCCGAGATAAACCTTCTGGAGGTAATCGAAGCCATTCAGGGCAAGTCGGCGGCCAACATCTGCGCAATCGACAGAAGCGCCTGCAGTCTTAGCGGGCACTGCGCGATTCATCCAATCTGGGTCAAATTGAGGTACATGGTGGAAGAGGAACTAAAGAAGCAGACGTTTGACGTGCTGTCGAAGCGGGGGCCACTTTAATGGAACAACCGAACCGGATCGAATGCGATTATCCGGCTTGCAACAAGGAGGACAAGTAATTGATGGATGCATTGACGCTGAGCAGACTGCAATTCGCCGTTACCGCGGCATTTCACTTCATTTTCGTGCCGCTGACACTGGGCCTGTCGATGCTGGTTGCCTTCATGGAAACCAGATATGTCAGAACCGGCGACGAGACATGGCTTCGGATGACCCGCTTTTGGGGCAAGCTCTTTCTTATCAACTTCGCTCTTGGCGTGGTGACCGGAATCACCATGGAGTTCCAGTTCGGCATGAACTGGGCGGAATACTCGAAGTACGTTGGAGACATCTTCGGCGCTCCACTTGCAATCGAGGCCACCGCGGCATTCTTTCTTGAATCGACGTTTATCGGCATCTGGATCTTCGGCTGGGACAAGATATCGAAGAAGGCTCATGCCGTCTCGATATGGCTTGTGGCGGTGGCCACCAACCTGTCGGCTCTCTGGATTCTTCTGGCCAACGGATGGATGCAGAAGCCGGTCGGTTACGTTCTTCGCAACAACCGGGCCGAGATGGTCGATTTTGGAGCGATGCTGACAAACCCGTACGGATGGCTGAAATTCGGCCACACAGTGCTTTCGGGGTATGTTGTGGCGGCGTTCTTCGTCATGGGAATTGCCGCATGGCACATTATCAGGCGAAACGAAATCGATCTTTTCAAAAGATCATTCCGCCTGGCTGCCGGATTCGGACTGGCAAGCTCGATACTTGTGTTTATCGTCGGCGATTTCCATGCGGCCATCGTGGCGCAATCGCAGCCTGCCAAATTCGCGGCAATGGAGTCGGTCTGGGAAACGCAAAAGTCCGTGCCGTACAACATGCTGGTGGTACCGGATGTTGAAGGCGAGCGCAACAGCGTTTCAGCCGCGGGAGTACCGGGTTTGCTCAGTTTCTTTGCATTTCACGACAGTGATGCCGAAATCAGGGGGTTGAAGAGCTTCCCGAAAGACGAACGTCCGCCTGTATTGGCAACGTTCCTGAGTTTCCGCAGCATGTTGGTGCTTGGAATCGCGTTCATGGCGATTTCGCTTGCAGCTTACTTGATCGCGCGCAAGGACGGGCTTGAATCCAGCCCGAATCTCCTTCGTGTAATGCCGTGGCTCATTCCCCTTCCATATCTGGCATGTCAGCTCGGTTGGCTCGTCGCCGAGGTTGGGAGGCAGCCGTGGATAGTCTACGGAGTGTTTAAGACATCCGACGGTGTATCGAAGGCGATATCATCAGGTCAGGTATGGGCATCGCTCATCGGTTTCACCCTCTTCTACGGATTTCTTGGGTTTGTTGACATTTATCTGTTGACCAAGCATTCCCGAAAAGGGCCCGACGGTATTTTGCCCGCGACTGCACGGATTGCTTAAGGAGGCGGCATCATGGAATTTCAGATAATCTGGTTTGTGCTGTGGGGCGTGCTCTGGGCCGTGTATTTCATGCTGGACGGTTTTGATTTTGGAACCGGCATGGTTCATAAGTTCATCGCCAGGAATGAAGTGGAAAAGCGTACCGTCATAGGAACGTTGGGGCCGGTCTGGGACGGCAACGAGGTCTGGCTGCTGACAGCCGGAGGCGCGACATTCGCCGCCTTCCCAACCACATACGCGTTGATGTTCAGTTATCTCTACACGCCGCTTCTGCTCATCCTGTTTTCGCTTATTCTTCGAGGAGTTGCGCTTGAATTGCGGAACAAGGAGGAAGGCGAGGCATGGCGGCGCAACTGGGATGCCGCGCTTGTCGTGGGCAGTTTTCTTCCCACGCTTCTTTTCGGCGTGGCCTTCGGCAACATATTCCAGGGGCTTCCGATGGATGCGGGCGGCTATCATGGCAACCTTTTCACTCTGCTGAATCCGTATGGGCTGCTTACCGGCGCGCTCTTTTTGCTGCTCTTTCTGGTGCATGGATCGGTCTGGATCGCTTTCAAGACCGGTGGCGACATCAGCGCGCGCTCATCCGCGCTGGCCGAAAAGTTATGGAATCCGCTCCTTGCGGTGGCGGTTGTCTTCCTTGCCTTTACGGCATTTGCCACAAAGCTTTATGACAACTTTCTGGGCAATCCGGCATGGATGGCCGTGCCTGTTCTGGCGGTGCTTGGACTTGTCGGCACGCGGGTGTTTCTGGCAATGGGCGAAAGCCTCAAGGCCTTTTATTCCTCGGCGCTGACAATCCTGATGGTGGTTTTCACCGGCGTTATCGGGCTATATCCGAATCTTATCCCGTCCAGCATCGATCCGGCGCACAGCCTCACCATATTCAATTCATCGTCGAGTCCATACACGCTGAAGATCATGACTGCTGTTGCGCTCACATTCGTGCCGATCGTAATCGGGTATCAGATATGGACATACCGCATCTTCAGGCATAAGGTCACGCCGGAAGACACGATGAAAAGCGGGGCGCTTTACTAGATATTGCCTGTTGCGCAATGCCTCCCCCGTTCATCCCCGAAATGGGATGGACGGGGGAGGTGAACCGGCTGCATGTTGCTATCTCCGTTCGTTCCATTCCTCATTGCCGTATCGATCATCAACCAGCCGTTGTGTCCGGCTCTCCTCATCCGGCGTAAGCAGAGCCATCTGGAGCGAGATCCCGAATGCAGCCTCAAAACCCTGCGCAATTGCCGCGGTCAAAGCCTCGTTTGTGACATTCCCGTTCAGCGCCATCAGCCCCGACATTTTGCATCCTGCTGCGGCCATGGCGCGGTTTCGCGCTTCATCCGACTCGAACGCGAGCGAATTGTAGAGTGTGCCGGTATCGATAGTCATCGGAATCGAGCCGTGCTGCATCAGTCCGTCGGGCCATCTTTTCTGTGCGCTTCCGATGATCTTGCGGCCATCAACAGCGGCTTCCGCGAGGCTAAGCGACTGAAAACAGACAGGATTTCGATCCGGGCGCGAAGTTCGCGGCGGCGGAGCCATCTCAGCCGGGATGCCGAGCGAGCGGAGCGCGATCATCAACGCGCCGCTTATGGCCAGGTAGCTTTCTTTCAATCCCGACGCGAATTCCGGTTGCGTAAACGGAGCGGTGAATGAGTAGGTCAGTTCGTCTGTCTGGTGCAGGATGGCGCGCCCCCCTGTCAGCCGCCGGACTATCGGAATGCCGTGTTCGGCGCAATAGGCCCGGTTCACCTCGGCGTCGATCTTTTGAAAATACCCAAGCGACAGCGTCGGCCTGTCCCACCGGTACAGCCGCAGAACCGGCGGCGAGATTCCTGTCCGCGTGGAATGGGCCAGCGCCTCGTCAACAGCCATGTTGCGGGCGGCGGGGCAGGGCGGATCGATAATCAGCCGCCAGATGCTTGAGCCGGTTTCTGGCGGAATCAGCCGTCCAGCCTCTCGATTCCGTATTTTTTCACGCGGTAGACAAGCTGGCGTTCTGTAATGCCGAGCGACCTTGCGGCGCGGGCGTATATCCAGCCGTTTGATGAAAGCGTCTGAATGATACGCTCCCTTTCGAGAGACTGCACGGTTGCGGCCAGTCCGGATGGTGATTCCGCCGCGGCGGTTGTGACATGAACCGGAATGTCCGAGGCGTCTATGCTGTCGCCTTCTGAAAGCACTATCAGGCGCTCGATCGTATTTTCGAGTTCACGCACGTTTCCCGGCCAGTTGTACTGCGAAAGGAGGGAAACCGCCTTTCGGCCAAGCGAGACATGTTTGCCGTTTTCCTCGTTGAAGCGGCGCATGAAGTGATCGATAAGAACCGGGATGTCTTCCATGCGTTCCCTTAGTGGTGGAAGGAAAATCGGCACGACGTTCATGCGGTAGTACAGATCCTCGCGGAACACTCCTTCGCGTATGGCCGATTCGAGGTCGCGGTTCGTGGCTGCAAGCAGACGGATGTCCACCCTGATCGACCGGTTTCCGCCCACGCGCTCGAACTCGCGCTCCTGAAGCACGCGCAGCAGCTTGGACTGAAGCTGTGGCGCAAGCTCGCCGATTTCATCGAGAAAAATTGTGCCGCCGTCCGCCGCCTCGAACTTGCCGCGCCGCGCCGCAATCGCGCCGGTGAACGCGCCTTTTTCGTGTCCGAAGAACTCGGATTCGAGCAGGTTTTCCGGAATCGCGGCGCAGTTGACCTTTATGAACGGCTTTGCCGCGCGCCCGCTTTGGGAGTGGATCGCCTTGGCGATAAGCTCCTTTCCGGTTCCGGATTCGCCGCGGATTAGTACCGTTGCCCTGCTTCCGGCAACCTTCAGCACGGTGCGGAAGACTTCCTGCATTCCCTTCGATGCGCCTATAAGGTTGCCGAGACTGTATCGGCCCTTGAGCTCAAGCCTCAGCGATTCGTTTTCACGCCGTTCGGTCTCAAGCAGCCGCTCGATACGGAGTGTCTGCGCTATAAGCTGCGCAACGATCTTCATCACGCTTAGCGCCGCGTCGAAAGTCTGCACTCGTGTCGAAAGCTTGTCGATGCTGAGGACGCCAGCCACATCGCCGTTGTCGATGATCGGAACGCAAAGAAACGCAATGTTTCTGTCGCCCGATTCTTGTCTGGCGCCGGTTTTGTTCAGAAAGAGCGGTTCATCGCCCACGTTCGGGATCACAACCGGCGCGCCGGATTTAACCACCCTGCCGACTATGCCCTCGCCGATGCGGTATCTGCCGCGTGAAATCTCCTGCTTGGTCAGCCCGTAGGCTGCCACTATGCCGAGTTCGCCTGTGGTCATGTCACGAAGCGTAACGGTTCCGCGCCGCATGTCGAGATATTCGGCAAGCACGCGCATGGCGGCGAAAAGGCGTCTGTCGAGGGGCTTGTCACCGGCCAGCGCCTTGCTGATCTCAAGGAGCGTGACCAGTTCTATTTGAGATGATATTGGCATGGTGTTTCTATTATATTACCCTATTGTCTGAACCGCAGATTTAACGGATTACGCTGATTGCGCTGATCAAATCTGCGAAATCCATTAATCTGCGTCAATCTGCGGTTCAGACGTCCGTATGCTTTACAACGCCGTGCGTCCGGTCTCTCCGGTTCTGATGCGGATGGTGTTTTCGACCGGCATTACAAATATCTTGCCGTCGCCGATCTTGCCTGTGCGCGCCGCCTGCGTGATGGCCTCTATGGCCTTCTCCACGAGGTCTTCGGATACGGCAGCCTCGATCTTCACCTTCGGCACGAACGCCACTTCGTACTCCGAACCGCGATAAAGTTCGGTGTGTCCCTTCTGGCGTCCGTAGCCCTTCACCTCGCTCACGGTCATGCCCTGAACGCCGATCTTCTGAAGCGCGTCCTTCACGTCGTCGAGCTTGAACGGCTTGATTATGGCCTCAATCTTCTTCATGTACGGCCTCCTTTATGAAAGCGGATCAAAATCCGAGTGAAACGGTTACGCCGCCGTACACAACGCTGCTGTCGCCGTCGAAGCTCACATTGCGAAGCGCGTGCTTTGCCTTGTCGCTAAGCGGGAACGTGTATGCCACCAGAGGTGTGATGGTTGCCGGGCCAACCGGAATGCCGGTTGAGACGGAAACTTCGGCATTGTGCAGGCCGTTAAAGTCGCCCATGATCTTGTTGCCCAGATTGGCGCTTGCATACGCGCCGAGGTCTACCGACAGCGAACCCGCCGGAATCGACTGCTTCAGCGAGAGGATTGCAAATCCGCCTTCTCCCTCAACCACATCGTAATAAACCGTAAGCGCCGGCTTGAGTATTGTGTCGTAGCCGAGTTTTACATACACCTCGGCTGTGTCGGACAGACCCTCAAGACCGTAGTAGATGTAGCCTGCCTCAACGCCGACCTTGTCGATTGATGTTGCGTAGTTGAGAGTTAGATCGGTTTCGTTTGCCTCGCCGCTCTTCTTGTCCCAGTTGCTCCAGAGATTTGCGCCGAAGCTGCCGTAGGTCATGCCGACAGTTGGTTGAACCACCATTCCGTCGCTCAACTTCTGTCCGCGCCATACGTAGTTGCTCATTACCGACGCCGATGCCGAAGCGGTTCCCTTCGGCGCCTCCGCGAATGCGGTTCCGGCAACCAGAACCGCCAGTGAAGCTCCCAATACGATACGATTTAAAATACCCATGTCATTCCTCCGTGCCTGAAATCTTTGCGAATATATGCGAACTCGCTGTGATTGTTTAGGCAATGTGTATGCCACGGGGATTTTGTCGGAATTACAGCGTGTTACGTATGTTGGGCGTTTGGTTGAAGCCTACAAAATTGTAGGACGCGGAACAAAATGCGTCACCGCGATGAGTCCTGACATGCTTGCACGCGAAAGTTGAACCTACAGCATCTTGATCTGGCGGGTTCTGGCAAAGTTTTTAATCACGATTGTCGCGCCGTGCAGGCGCTGGAGCCGCATGTTCCTCTGCCTGATGGCCTGCATGTCGCTGTGCGGAAACGGCGTGCCGCGAATCTCCGCCGCCATTTTCTGCACCTGGGCGTAGAGCTGTTTTAAAACCTCGTTATCCATGCCCTTCAAAAATATCGGATTTGCCGAGACATATCCGTCGGCCAAGTCCCGCACCAGCGCCTGAATGCTTTTTCCGCGGACGTCAGCCATCCTGTTTCTTCTCGCTCCAGAGCAGGCGGGAAGCCCATATCCCGCTTTCGTAAAGGATGATTATAGGCACTGCCATAAGTATCTGGTTGAAGGCGTCCGGCGTGGGCGTAAGAAAAGCGGCTATGATGAACGCGGCAACCGCGGCGTGCGGCCTTTTGCTTGCCAGCCAGCGCGGCGACACTATGCCCATGCGTGTCAAGATTACGATTATCACCGGGAGCTCGAATATGACGCCGAAGGCGATGAAGAACTTCAGGCAAAAGTCCACGTAGCTTCCGACTGTGATCATCGGGATCAACTTTTCGGTAAATCCAAGCAGGAATTCCATCGCAAACGGCAGTATGAAGAAAAAACAGAACAGAAGGCCCATGTAGAACATTGCCGTTGCTGTTCCAACGAAAAGAAATGCCAGTTTTTTCTCTTTGTCGCGAAGCGCCGGCGCGATAAACTGCCATATCTGCCACAGGATAAGCGGGAATGTAACTATCGCGCCCGCGATAAGCGCGGCTTTCATATACATCCAGAATGCCTCGGCAGGGGTTGTGAAGTACAGGTTATATGGCGTCTCGCGCTTGATGAAGCTTGCAAAAGGGTTGCTGAAAGATAGCTGAATCCGGTAATTCATCGGCATCTTGAGCAGTTCAAAGAGAGTTTCCCTGAAGTAGTAGCAGAAGGCGAATCCGATCGACAGGATGATAATGGCGCGGACTAGTCTGTCTCTCAGCTCGGCCAGATGGCCGGTTAGCGGCATGGGATTGTCGCTCATGTTGGTGATTTCTCTGAATCTTTCCCTGTATTTTCAACAGGCTTGGCATTCCCTGCATTTTCCGAAAAGGGCTTGATATCCGATGTGATGTCGGGAACCTCTTTCTTGAGCTTTTCTTCCTCTTCCCTGATGGTTGCCTGCATGTCGTTCATTGCCTTTTTCAGTTCGGCAACTCCCCGTCCAAGCGATTTGCCGATTTCAGGCAGACGCTTCGGCCCGAAAACAAGAAGAGCCACGACGAATATTAAAACCAGTTCCTGAAAGCCTATGTCGAACATGTTCCCCTTCAGCCCTGCCTGCTACGGGCCGTCATCCCTTATATGGATAAGCTGCGACGGCTCTCTGGCCGGGCCTAATGTGAAAAGCACTGTGATTCGGTACTCCGGCTCGCGGCTTCCAAGGCCCCAGCCGATGCCGATGGTGTTGCTGACGCTTTCCGTCAGGAAGTTCCGGTATCCGATTGTGGCCTCCAGAATGTCCTCGCCCTGAGCTTTGCGTCCGTGAATTTCCGCCAGCAGGACAATTCGCCTTGCCGCCGAGAAATCGAGCGCCCCGCCATAAATGATTTCGTTTTCATGCTTGCCGGAAAGGAAAACATTGTATCCAAGATTCAGATGCCCGGTGAATGGGCCGATCCGCTTGCTCGTAATCAGCATCGCTTCGGTTTCGATGGTTCCTGAACCTGTTCCGCGAGATTCGCTTCCGGCGGGCAGAGAAGCCGCAAGCAGAAACGCCGCCGACGGGCCGAATTTGCCTTCTTCTGAGAACCTGTGGCGGATTCCAATCCCGACATCTTCAGCCCCGTCAGCGGCAGCGGAACGTCTGGCGGAAGCCGAGAGCGATGCGTCAGTTGACCGGGAAATGCCGTATGCCGCGCGCAGTGTAACGCGTTCGATGTCCGGCTCGCGGACAAGCTCAATGCCCGGCTCAAGCACGACGGCAGACCCGGCAACCGTCTTTGTTGTGAACACGGAGAAAACTCCGGCATCCTGAACAGGCTGAAGCCTTCCGGAAGAATCATTGGCGGATACGGAACCGTTTAATGCATGAATGGCGCATGAAACAATCAGGAATATGATGGCGTGGAGTCTTCTCACAGGGGAAAAATAGCAAAAGAACGCGAAAATATCAATTCGTTCCCGATACTGCTGATAATTTGAATTACATGTTGACAGTGGAATGGCTCATTGCTCAAAATCCTGAAAATGATAAAGTTGCTCGTTCTGTTTGCTATTCTTGCCTCAATCTTCGCGCCTCTATCGCTCGACATCGCGCGTGTTGACGGCAAGATTGCGATCAGCGGCCTCGACGTATGTTCCGCTCATGCGAAGGCGTTTTCCGCCAATGCCGAGGTTCCGGTTGTGATCGAAGCTGTGTTCACGGTTTTTTCGCCGACTGTTACCGCTGTTCTTGCGCCGCTCAACGTCTACGCTCTTCAATATCATTTCCCCTTCCCCGAAGAACGTCCTCCCTGTAATTAGCCCTCTTGTAGCCTCTCAACATTAGCTTCACAAATCGGTGTCCGGTTCTGCGCGTTCGTTAGCGCCGCCGCCGGATGTGGCTGCCTTGCAACTAATTACAGAAAAAGAGGAGAAAAATAGATGAAAAAATATTTATGCTGCGCCATGGCGCTTGCCGCCGCGCTTGCGGCCAACGGGCCGATCTGGGCCGTGGACGGGGGAGAAAAAACGCAGAAGCTGGAGGAGGTTGTCGTAACCGGAACGAGAACGGAGCGAACGACCGAGGAGGTTCCGGCTGCCGTCACGGCGGTTACGAAGGAGGAAATCGCCGATACCCGCATGTTCGGCATAAAGGAGGCGCTTGACGGCATCGCTGGCGTTCAGTCCGAGACTAAAAACGGGGGATACGATTCAAGGCTGATAATCCGCGGCGCGGGGCTTAAAGCGCGATACGGCGTGCGCGAGATCATGGTTCTGCTCGACGGCGTGCCTATCACCGACCCCGACGGCATGACACGGCTAGACTTCGTGGATACCCAGCTCATCGATCGAATCGATGTGGTGAAAGGCCCGAACTCCACGCTCTACGGCGCAAACGCGGCGGGCGGCGTTATCAACATCATCACCAAAAGCCCGTTTTCGGAAACCAAGAGCATTAAAGCCGGTTTCGGAAGCGACAACACCCGGATGTTCAACGCAATCTTCGGCTCGTCGGTTGGAAACACATACTACACGCTTGCCGGAAGCCGGAAATCGACCGATTCATGGAGGGAGTGGAACAAGTTCAGCACCACGCAGGGCAGCCTGAAGCTTGGTCACACGTTCGACGACAAGCGGCTGATCGAGGCGAATATCTCCTATACCAAGGCCGATATTCAGCTTCCGGGCTCGCTTACGAGAGATCAGTATATGGCCGACATTTCGCAGCTTACATCCGAGCCGTGGAGAAACAGCGGACGTTACAGCCATGTGCTGAACACCAGCATCAAATACGAGCAGGAAACCGGCAATATCAAGTTCATGCCTCTTGTCTATTTCGAGAAGTGGGAACACTACCATCCGGTAACCGGCCTAATCAACGACGGCGGCGCGAGCGTTTACGGAACCGACATTCAGGTTGACATGAAGCACAAGATAGCTGGCGGCGAGGCGGTGCTTACCACCGGCGTAACCGGCCAGCTCGACAAGGCAGACAGCAAAAAATACACATACCGTGATGTGACGACGAATCCCCAGGGGCGGATTACATCCACGACCTCCGACGAGAAGGGCGATCTTGCCGCCACCGAAAGCGACGACACCTCGAAATGGGGCCTGTATATGCAGGAATCCTTAAGGCCGTCCGACCGCTGGATCATAGACGCCGGAGCGCGTTACGATCAGGTGGCCTTCGACATCAACAGCGATCAGCTAAAAGAGTACAGCTATTCCACCGGCAAGTACGCCGATTCCGCAAAAACAATCAACAGGGATAAAACCTTCGACTACATCAGCCCGCGCATCGGCGTGGTCTTCAAGGCTAACAATACATGGAATGTTTACGGCAACATCTCGACCGGCTTCCAGACGCCGCAGTCATCCGAACTCAGCGTCAACCCCGATCTGAACCCGTCCGAAACCCTGAACTACGAAACCGGCCTCAAGGGCCGCTTCGATTCCGGCGCGTCGATCGATCTGTCCGTTTTCCACATGACCGTGAAGAACGATATTGTGCAGACGTATAACGGCAGCGAGACTACCTACAGCAATGCCGGAAAATCCCGCAAGAACGGCCTGGAGCTTACCGGCAAGTTCCAGCCGGTTCAACATCTCTTTATCGGCGGCTCGTATGCCTACAGCGATTTCAAATACGTTGACTTCACGGAGCCGGTCAAGTCCGGATCGGGCGCGACCGCCACGACGACCAACGAAGACAGAAGCGGCAACCACTTTGCCTACATCCCCACGAACCAGTACAGCGTATTCGTCACTTACAGGCATCCGTCGGGCTTGCGGTTCAAGGTGGACACAAACACTTGGGGCGAGTACTACATGGACAACAAGAACACCGAGAAATATACGGGGTACAGCTTCATCACCAATGCGCTTGTTGGCTGGGAGCATAAGAATCTCGACGTTTCCTTCGACGTATCGAACATCTTCGGCAAGAAATACGCCATGGAGGTGGCCAAGGATACGAGCAACAAGGTCACGTACAAGCCCGGCTCGCCCACCACATGGATGGCGCGTGTCAGCTACACGTTCTAGGGCCGCAGCCATGACCCCCAAAAATATCATCGTGTTTATCGCGGCGGCGGCGGTTTCGCTTGCCGCCGCGAACACCCGCTTCGGCGACTCGGCTCACGCCATCGGCGTGATCAAGGCAAACGGCGGTTCGGCCCGCCATGCTTCGCACCTCGACGCAGGCAAGGACGCCTACACACTGATAGCCACCGCAACGGTCATCCCCCCATACCGGGGGGATGCCAGAATCACGCTGGAAGGCGAGCCGAAACTCGATTGCAAGCTCTACTCATCCGGGCCGGTGCTCGATCTTGGCATACGTCGGCATCCGGTATTCCGCGAGGATACACTCTTTGACCTTCAGCCCAAGGATCGGATTGCGATCTGGGCGGTTATAAAGCCGCCCGCTATCGACCCGGTCTGCGGCATGGCGGTAAAGGACGATTTCGTAAGCGAACAGCATGGCGGTAAAAGTTACAGGTTCTGCTCCGATGACTGCCTCAACAACTTCCGGCTGAATCCGGACAAGTATAAAAATAACGCGGCGCAAGGCAAGTACACGCTTGCCTTCACCGACACGGCTACCGGGAAACGGGTGCTGGACATCCCCGTGTTGCTTGGCGGAAAGGAGGGCGCGGGCGATGGCGGACACCAGCACTAAATCGGCAAGCTTCTGGGCCGAGCACAGGCTCTGGATCATCATTGCGTCCATTTTGATTCTGCTTCCGCCGCTTTCGTTTCTTTTCCAGTTCACGCAGGACAGCAACTTTTGCGGCTCGTGGTGTCCGCGCATGTTCTTCTCGTGGCGCAAGGGACAGGCTGCAAGCGATTTTTTCCTTGGCTTTGCGCGAAGCTACATGGGCGTTACCCTTGTTCTGGGGGTACTTGCAAGCACGTTTTTTCTTGGGCGCTACTGGTGCAGCCATCTATGCCCTGTGGGCGGGACGATGGAAACCGGTAGCCGGATTGTTCCCAAATGGCTTAAAATCAACTTCTCCGCAATTCCCGCCCCGCCTGTTCGCTACGGCTACTTCGCCGTATATATGCTTGCGCCTGCTGTCGGCCTTGGAAGCCTCTGCTGCAACTACTGCAACTTCGCCACGGTTCCGCGCATGTTCGGCGCGGCTTTTTTCAATGGCGCGGACTTCGCCTATTTCCTGCGCACAGCCGGATTGATAAACCTCGGCCTGATCGTTGTCTTCGGTTTTCTGGCAAAGGGCGGACGTGCCTACTGCAACTTCATGTGTCCGATCGGTGCGATGGATTCGCTTTCGAACCGGCTTGGCCTCAAATTCGGCAGGCGGATGAATGTAGATCAATCAAAGTGCAACTCGTGCGGCGCGTGTTCCCGCGTCTGCCCCACATGGGCTATCGAGATAAAGGACAAGGCCGCGATTGACCACTATTCATGTATGCCATGCCGGAAATGCGAGAAGGCATGTGCAAAGGGAGCAATCGCTTATGGAAAAACTCAGGGATAACATTTTCTACGCCGCCGCCGGGGCCTCGTGCGGGCTTTCGGGGCTTGCCGCGGTGTCGCGCTGCGGCGGTTCATCCTGCACATCATGCATGGGATGCGCGGGGGCCGGAGCCGGAATTTTGCTGATTGCATTGTTTCAAAAATTCAAAGGGTGGAGGCGGCGCAATGGAATGGCTTAGATACGCCGTTGATTACGGCATCATGGGTTTTCTGCTCGCGCTCAGTTTCGTGGCGGTCGCTTTCGCAATCGAGCGGCATCTGGTGTATAAAAACCTCAGGATCGAAAATTTCGACGACAAAAAATCGCTCGAACTCGATCTCACCCGCAACCTGCACATCATAGCCACCATCGGCTCGAACGCGCCGTATATCGGCCTTTTGGGCACGGTGCTTGGAATCATGCTCACCTTCCAAACGATGGGCAAGGAAGGTTTCATGGACAGCGGCAAAATCATGGTTGGGCTTGCCCTTGCGCTCAAGGCAACTGCGGTTGGCCTGATGGTGGCGATGCCCGCCGTCGCTGCCTACAACTTCCTTCTGCGGCGGGCGAAGGTTTTGATGATGCAGTGGGAGATTCAAAATGGACGAGAAAGAGTTTGATTATATGAACGTCATTCCGCTGGTGGATGTGATGCTCGTTCTGCTGACGATCGTGCTGACCACATCCACCTTCATCGCAAGCGGGGCGATTCCGGTTTCGTTGCCCAAGGCGTCGAAGAGCCGCGAGGAGTGCATGAAAACCCAGACGATAGAGATCGACCGCCTGGGCAACGTTGTGCTGAACGCAAAGCCGGTAACTCTTGCGGCACTGCGCGAGGCGATGCGGTGCATCGACAAGACAACGCCGATTCTCATCCGGGCCGATCGCGATTTAAGCCTTCAGTCGTTCGTCGATGTGCTGGACATCGCGAAGAGCCTGGAGTTCAAGCGGGTGAGCCTTCAGACGGAGAGCCGGGGATGAGCTACACGTCGAGGGCGGCTCAGGCGTCGTTTGCGGTTCATGCGGTGATCGTTCTAGCGCTTGCCATGCTTGGGGGGCGGGTTGTGGAGAGCAAGCCTGTCGTGATCGATTTCACGATTGAGGATTCCGCTCCCGCCGGAAATCCGGCTCCAGTGGCATCTGCGGCAGTGCCGCGTCCGGTTACGCCGGAACCGCCGCAGCCGGAACCTGTTATGCCGAAACCGCCCGCGCCGGAACCGATTCCTGAAAAAATCGTTACGGCGCAGGCAGTTGAAGCCGCGCCTGTTCCGGAGGCGATCAGCAAGCCGGTTGAAACTGTTATTCACGAGATGCGAAAGGTGGAGGAAGCCGTGGCAGTTCCCCCGCCTCCGCCACAACCGGAGCCGGTGCGGCAGGAAGCCGATTCGAGACCGGCTCCGGTTGGAAGCGCCCCGGATGTGGCGGCTCATGTATCGGCAACTCCGGGAAATGTATCGCCATATGCTTCGATTGCGCCGGCAGGCATCGGCAATGGAACCGGAGCCGGTTCCGCTGAAAGCTCAAAGTCCGCATACATCAAGCTGAACTTTTCCTACATAAAGGAGATGGTGCAGAAACGGATCACCTATCCGGCGATGGCCAGGCGCATGGGCTGGGAGGGCAAGGTGGTCGTTGCGTTTCTGGTGCGTGCCGACGGCGGGGCTGACAATGTCCGCGTTGTCGAGAGCGCAGGCTACGAGGCGCTGAACAAAAACACTATTGAAGCGGTAAGGCAGGCGGTTCCGTTTCCGCGCCCGCCTGTTGAGGCCGAGATAATTTTGCCGATTGTTTACCGGCTGAACTGAAGGAAGGAAATCTCGATTGTCCGGCCAAATTTCTTCATGGCGGCCCTGTCTGATTGACGAACGCCGTCAGGTTGTCCCGGTTGACCAGCGAGACCGGACAATCCGGATACGATGCCGCGAACGCCGACGGAATCCGCAATCTGCTGTCGCGCCATTTAATTTCGTAGCCATGTAATTTGCCGCCATGCTCCTCGATAAAATCGATTTCCTGTTTCTGGTGGCTTCGCCAGAACCATGTGTTCGGGAAATAACCGTTGTTATGATTTGCCTTGATGCGTTCGCATATCGCGAAATTCTCCCATAATGCTCCCGTGTCCGTGCGCAGATCGAGCGGATTGAGATTGTTAATCACCGCGTTTCGTATGCCACTGTCCAGAAAGAACACCTTTTGCGATTTTTTAAGTTCATTACGCATGTTCCTGCTGAACGATCCCAACCGGAAGACAATAAACGACTGCTCAAGTATTCTCATATAGCTTTCGACAGTTTTTTTGTCCAGTCCGGTCTGTCCGGCCAGTTCGTTATAAGACACCTCGCTGCCGGACTGAAGCGCCAGGGAGCGCACAAGCCGCTCCAGCGCATCCGGATTTCTGATCTGACGATATGCCAAAATGTCCTTGTACAGGTAGCTTCGCGACAGCTCCCGTAGTATCTCGGCGGCTTGCTCCGGAGCATTGACAACCGCCGGATAAAGGCCGTTTACGACAAAACGATCCAGCAAACGGGAAATCTCGACGGGCGAATATATCTGACCTGCTTCCGCAAGCGAGAACGGATAGAGCCGGAATTCCAGCTTTCTTCCTGTAAGCGGCTCGACAATGATGTTGGACAATTCAAAGGACGACGAACCGGTTGCAATAACCTGTATCTCCGTCAGATTGTCGGTGAAGAGCTTGAGGGTAAGCCCAATGTCGCGAACACGCTGCGCCTCGTCGATCAGAACCAGACTGGCGGATCCGGCCAGCATTTTCAATTCGGTGGATGTCTTGTCGGTGAGCGCCCTGCGAACATCCGGCTCGTCACAGTTCAGGTAAACGCTCTCTCCTTCGTATCCCTGCCGCATGGCCTTGAGCAATGTGGTTTTGCCAACCTGACGCGCTCCGTATATGATAATGGCCTTGCCCTTGAACATGGCTTTTTCGATACTGTCCTGCACGGTTCTCCTGATCATCTTATCGCCGTATTGTTATGTAAATTGGGGAACATGATCACCATTGTAGCATTAATTGAGGCAGGTTAAACTTGATTCGGCTTCCTGCGGCGTTCATTTTCATGCCTCTGCCGGGTTCATGTTATTCTTTAAACTCATTGTTTTCACAGCAGGCAAGGCTGACTGAATCATCTGGAGGTTCAATTGCGTTAATGAAAGTGCTCGTGCTTGGCGGACAGGGAATGCTTGGGAGCGATCTGGTTCCGATAATCGGTCAGCATCATGAGGTGGTCGCCCCGGCAATGGATGAGTTCGACATAACCAACCGCGAGATGGTGCGCGACAAGATAATGGCGTCGCCCCCTTCCGTGGTTGTGAACTGCGCCGCGTACACTCAGGTTGACAAGGCTGAGACAGATTGCGAAGCGGCTTTCGCGGTCAATGCGTTTGGCGCGCAGAATCTTGCCATCGCATGTGCCGAGGCAGGCTCGGCGCTCTGCTATGTAAGCACCGACTACATCTTCGACGGCACGAGGCGGATGTCAACGCCGTATGACTGCGCCGGGCCTGTGAATGTTTACGGCATGTCGAAACTGGCGGGCGAACGCATGATCCAATGGGCGATGAGCCGGTTCTACATCATTCGCACAAGCTGGCTTTACGGTTGGCACGGCAGGAACTTCGTGGAGGCGATTCTTGAACGCGCAGCCGGATCCGATGATCTGCGCGTTGTTTACGATCAGGTGGGCGCGCCAACTTGGTCCGTTTCTCTCTCAAACGCAATAGCACGATTGATCGAAACAGACGCATACGGTATCTATCACTACACCGATGATGCGGGCGATGGCGTTTCGTGGTACGATTTTGCGGTTGAGATACTGGCGCAGGCGGGCATCGCGAAGAACATCAGGCCGGTCACAACCCCGGAGTTTCCGCGCCCGGCGCGTCGTCCGGCCAACAGCACGCTCGACTGCACGCTTATCGAGATGCTGGGCATCAGGCGCGATGACTGGAAGCATAGCCTCAAACGCTATATCGAGGGCA
This sequence comes from Nitrospirota bacterium, assembly GCA_016212095.1. Lineage (GTDB taxonomy): Bacteria > Nitrospirota > Thermodesulfovibrionia > SZUA-242 > SZUA-242 > JACRHH01. Next base: position 35,459 of record JACRHH010000017.1, on the reverse strand, counting down.
GGAAGAACTAGATAAACCAAAGGAATGGGAAAGGAATCATGAAAATACTGGTTACCGGCGGAGCCGGTTATATCGGAAGCCACATGGTTGCAAGGCTCGGAGAACTGGGCCACGATGTTGTCATCTACGACAATCTTTCAACCGGCCACGACTGGGCGATTCTGCACGGCAATCTGGTTGTCGGCGATCTGGCCGACCGCGCGCTGCTTAAAACAGTGCTGGAAGCAGGCAATTTCGATGCAGTCATGCACTTCGCGGCGTTCATCGAGGTGAACGAATCGGTGCGCGATCCGCTCAAGTATTACCGGAACAATTACGCAAACGCCCTGAATTTAATTGAATCCTGCCGCGATGCCGGAGTGAAAAGGCTGATTTTTTCATCGACAGCCGCTGTTTACGGCATCCCGGACGGCGGCGGCAAGGTTGTGGAGGGCACGCCGCTTTCACCGATAAATCCTTACGGTGAATCGAAGGCGATGGTGGAAAAGACCTTGCGCGATTTTTCAGCCGCGTCGGATTTCAGGTATGTGTCGCTTCGGTATTTCAATGTGGCCGGAGCGGACGAGCAATCGCGCATCGGACAGGCATACGACAACGCCACGCATTTGATTACGCTGGCGCTCCGGACGGCGCTTGGAAAACGCGATGAACTGAACATCTTCGGCACCGATTACAACACGCAGGACGGAACCTGCATCCGCGACTATATTCACGTTCGCGATCTGATCGAGGCGCATGTGCTTGCGCTGAACCATCTGGCCGACGGCGGCGGCTCGCGCATTTTCAACTGCGGTTACGGGCACGGCTATTCGGTGCGCGAGGTTGTGGCTAAGGTGAAAAAGATAACCGGCGTGGACTTCCGTGTTGTCGAGACAGGCAGAAGAGAGGGCGACCCGCCCGCGCTTACCGCCGATTCCACCCGAATAAGAGAGGAACTCGGCTGGAAACCGGCTCACGACGATCTTGGCTTTATCATCAAGACTGCGTGGAAGTGGGAAAAATTGTACTGGAAAAAGCGGGAGTCTGGCGAGATTTAGGCCGGGCGGCTAATAATGCGAAAGCTTCTGAACATACATCCGGACAATCCTGAGCCTCGATACATCGAGCGCGCTGCCTCGGTGTTGCGCGAGGGCGGCGTGATAGTCTATCCCACGGACACGGTTTACGGGCTTGGCTGCGATATACGGAATAACGATGCGATCGAGCGCATTATCCGCATCAAGGGACGCGATCCGTCCAAACCGTTCTCATTCATATGCGCCGACCTGTCGGACATCAGCCGGTACGCCAAGGTTTCCGATTACGCTTACCGCATTCTGCGCCGTTTCCTTCCGGGCGCGTACACATTTGTTCTTGAGGGGCACAAAGAGACGCCGAGGCTGCTTCGCGCAAAGCGAAAGACGGTTGGCATCAGAATCCCTGACCATCCGGTTCCTCTGGCGCTTGTGAAAAAGCTTGGCGGGCCTATTGTCACCACAAGCGCCAATCGAAGCGGCGAGGATGTTCTAACCGATCCGGAGGAACTTGAGATCGAACTGGGACACGAAGTTGACCTGATATTGAGCTGCGGGCCTATGCCGGTGACTCCTTCCAGCGTCATATCCCTGCTGAATGACATGGTTGAAGTCCTCCGGGAAGGCGCGGGAGATACGTCGTTTTTTAAGTGAATAATTCTGCGGATCGCTTCATAATATCTTCATAAATGGAATGTAAGCTAGTCCTTGAAGAAAGGGACAACCCTCCTAACCCCTTTCTTCCCACCCCCTAAGGGAACGCCTCCCCGGCGTTCCCGTTTTAATTTCCGCGCCTTGTATTCTGTTAATCCTGCCCATCCATGTTTGAAATTCTTGCTTGCGTATTTCATCGATAAACAGGATGCACAGGATTAATGACAGTGGGTTAAATCCCTCCCTCCCCTCCCATGTGCAGACCACCGCCGTCAAGCTTTGTGATATTATTATCGGCTTCGTTCCGCCTGTCGGTTGTTGAAGTATTCTTGACTATTGTTTGGAGGAGTGATGGACAGCACGCAACTAGATGATCTTTGCATTAAAACAATAAGGATGCTTTCAATCGATGGCGTCGAAAAGGCGAAATCCGGCCACCCCGGAGCGCCGATGGGCGACGCGGCGATGGCATACACGCTATGGACGCGACACATGCGCCACAACCCGGCCAATCCGTCATGGCCAAACCGCGACCGTTTCGTTCTGTCGGCAGGTCACGCATCGATGCTGCTGTACTCCTTGCTCCACCTTACCGGCTATAAAATATCCATCGATGACCTGAAGAATTTCCGGCAGTGGGGCAGCATTACGCCCGGACATCCGGAATATCACATCGAAAGCGGCATCGAAACAACCACCGGCCCTCTTGGGCAGGGCTTTGCAACAGGCGTCGGCATGGCGATGGCTCAGAAGTATTTGGCCGGGCGCTTCAACCGCGAGGATCACAGGCTTTTCGACTATCACATATACGGCATTCTGAGCGACGGCGACCTGATGGAGGGCGTTGCCTCGGAGGCGGCATCGCTTGCGGGCCATCTTGGGCTTGGACAGATTGTATATCTTTACTCCGATAATCATATAACCATCGACGGAACAACGGATATTTCGTTCACCGAGGATCGCGGCAGGCGGTTCGAGGCTTATGGCTGGCACGTTCAGAAGGTGGACGGCAACGATGTCGATGCGGTTGACCGCGCCATTGCCGCTGCAAAAAATGAAACCTTGCGCCCTTCGATCATCATAGCCAGAACCCACATAGGTTTCGGCAGCCCGCACAAGCAGGATTCGCCCGACGCGCACGGCTCGCCGCTTGGCCCGGATGAAACCAAACTCGTCAAAGAGCGTTTCGGCTGGCCAGTTGACAATCCGTTTTATGTTCCGGCTGAGGCCGCCGCGCATTTCAGGAAGGCCCTGGACGCCGGTTCCACGCTCGAAAGCGCTTGGCGTTCAACGGCGGACAGCCATGCCGTGAAGTTCCCGGAACTCGGACGCGAGCTTGCGGCATTGATGAGCGGCAAGCTTCCTGAAGACTGGGAGGCGGCGCTTCCCGTATTTGATCTGTCAGCCCCTAAAATAGCCACGCGTTCCGCATCCGGCAAGGTGCTTAACGCAATCGCGCAGAAGCTGCCGATGCTTCTTGGCGGCTCCGCCGATCTGGCCGCGTCGAACAACACCGACCTTAAGGGCATGGGCGAATTCGCCGACAGTCCGGCTGGCCGGAATATCAGATTCGGTGTTCGCGAACACGGCATGGCCGCGGCTTGTAACGGCATGGCGCTTTCCGGCCTGATTCCTTACTGCGCGACGTTTCTTGTGTTTTCCGATTACATGCGCCCGTCGATCAGGCTTTCGGCGATCATGGGCCAGCGGGTGGTTTACATTCTCACGCACGATTCGATCGGGCTTGGCGAGGACGGCCCCACTCATCAGCCTGTTGAGCACGTTGCTTCGCTTCGCGCCATGCCGAATCTGGACGTTATCCGTCCGGCTGACGCAAACGAGGTTGCAGAGGCGTGGCGCATGGCGATTAACAGAGCAGACGGCCCGACCGCGCTCATTCTCACAAGGCAGAATTTGCCGATTCTGGACAGGACGAAATATGCTCCGGCATCGGGAGCCGCGCGCGGCGCGTATGCGCTGGCAGATCCGGCTGATGGCGCGGCGCCGAAACTGATAATCATTTCAAGCGGTTCGGAAATTCACCTTGCGCTTGCGGCTCAGGAGCGTCTTGCTTCGGAAGGCATTCCGGCGCGAGTTGTGAACATGGTCTGTCAGGAGGCATTCGAGCGGCAGTCGGCGCAATACAGAAACGAAGTGTTGCCGCCTTCCATCGGTGCAAGGATAGTTGTGGAGGCAGGAGCCACATTCGGCTGGGAGCGTTACACCTGCGAAAAAGGCGATATAATCGGGATAGACCGCTTCGGCGCATCAGCGCCCGGCAATGTTGTCATGGAGAAGCTCGGCTTCAGCGTTGACAACGTTGTGTCGAGGGCGAAGGCGGTTCTCGGCGATTAGCGCCGAATAATCCCGATAAATCCGGAGGCTGCCGCAATGAAGCTTGCCTTCATCGGTCTTGGCAGGATGGGGATGAACATGGCCCGCCGCCTTATTGGCGGCGGCCATGAGGTTGTCGCATGGAACAGGTCTCCGGAAAAGGTTCGGGAGATCGAGGGGGAGGGGGCCATCGGCGCTGAAACGCTTGCCGATGCCGTTTCCTTGCTGGAAACTCCGCGCGTGGTCTGGCTCATGCTTCCCGCAGGGGCGGCCACGGAATCGCATGTCGGCATTCTTTCCGGTCTGCTCTCGCCCGGCGACATCATCGTTGACGGCGGCAACGGCTTCTACAAGGACGACCTGCGCCGCGCCGGGTTTCTCTCAAAATCCGGAATCCGCTACGTTGACGCCGGCGTAAGCGGCGGCGTCTGGGGGCTACAAAACGGCTACTGCATCATGGCGGGAGGCGACCGCGCGGCCTACGATCATATTCTTCCGGCGCTCGAAACCCTTGCCCCGCCCGGCGGACTGCTCTACTGCGGTTCGGCTGGCGCGGGCCATTTCATGAAGATGGCGCATAACGGCATCGAGTACGGAATGATGGCGGCATATGCCGAGGGATTCAACATCATTAAGGCGTCGCAATACGGCGAGATCGATCTTTCAGGCGTCTGCGACATGTGGAACAATGGAAGCGTGATCAGATCGTGGCTTTTGGAGCTTGCCGCCGACGCATTCCGCGACGATCCGGATCTGGCCTCGACAGGCGGCTATGTTGACGATTCCGGCGAGGGGCGCTGGATGCTTCAGCAGGCTGTCGAGTCGGGGGTTCCCGCGCCGGTTACAGCCGCCGCGCTTTTCCAGCGGTTTCGCTCGCGCATGGACGACGCTTTCGCGGACAGGGTGCTTGCCGCGCTCAGGCAGAGGTTCGGCGGGCATTCGATTCATTCCGCAGATGATAATGCGGGCTGACATCAAGCGTTTTCCTCCTCCGGGTTCGACCTGCGCCGTTTCCGCCGCCGCCGATCCATGCACCATCGTTATTTTCGGCGCGTCCGGCGATTTGGCGTCCCGCAAGATAATCCCGTCTCTTTACCGCCTGTACTGCCGGGGGCTGCTGCCGGAACGGTTCACGGTTGTGGGCGCGGCTCGCACGCCGCACACCCACTCATCGTTTCGGGCTCTCACGCATGAGGCCGTGATGAAGTTCGATCCCGGCGATTTCGACACAAGCTTGTGCGAATCGTTCGCATCACGGCTTTTTTACCGTCAGGTGGCCTACGACAACATCGAAGCAATGACCGCTCTTGGCGCTTATCTCGATGGCGTGGAACTTGAAGCCGGTTATCAGGGAAACCGGATTTTCTACTGCGCCGTGCCGCCCGCGCTCTATCCGGTGATAATTGGCGGCATCGGCGAAGCCGGACTGGACGCTGAGGCGCGCGGCTGGACGCGGATTGTCATAGAAAAGCCGTTTGGAGAAAGCCTTGAATCGGCGCGCGCTTTGACGGCCTCGCTTTACAGATATTTCCGCGAGGATCAGGTATTCCGCATGGATCATTACCTCGGCAAGGAAACGGTGCAGAACATCCTGATGTTCCGGTTCGCAAACGCCATCTACGAGCCGATATGGAACCGCCAATATGTCGATCATGTGCAAATAACCGCTTCGGAGACCATCGGCATCGAGCACCGGGCCGGTTATTACGACCGCGCCGGCGTCGTTCGCGACATGTTTCAAAATCATATGCTCCAGCTTCTGGCTTTGGTTGCCATGGAGCCTCCGGCCCGTTTCGAGGCCGAGCCGGTGCGCGACGAGAAGGGCAAGGTGATGAATTCGATCCGGCCTTTCGACCCGGCTGCCATGGGCGCTAACTGGGCTTTCGGCCAGTATGCGCGGGGGATTGTCGGCGGTGAAAGCTCACGCGGGTATCGCGAGGAAAGAAATGTTCTGCCTGATTCGATTACCCCAACCTTTGCGGCGGGCGTTTTCCATGTGGACAACTGGAGATGGAGGGGCGTGCCGTTTCTGCTTCGTTCCGGCAAGCGTCTCTCGGCGCAGGTTACGGAAATAGCGGTGCATTTCAAGGCGGCTCCGCATTTCATGTTCGACCGGGTCATGCACGATCCGATCGGCCCGAATGTGCTGGTGTTCCGCATTCAGCCCGATGAGGGCATAACTCAGGGTTTTTATGCCAAAATGCCGGGATCGAGGCTCTGTCTGCAACGCGTGAACATGGAGTTTTCGTACAGGGAGATGGTTGGAATGACGGCGCTGGACGCGTATCAGCGCGTGCTTCTGGACTGCATGAGCGGCGACCGCATGTTGTTTGTGCGGCAGGACAGCGTTGAGCTGACATGGGCCTTGCTGGATCCGGTGATCGATATAGTCGGCGGCATGGGTCTTCCGGAGTTGTACGCATCGGGCTCCGACGGGCCTGAATCGGCGAAACGTCTTGCGGATAAATACGGGCGGTCATGGCGGCCGCTTGGGAATGATCACATTATGAAAGGAGTTCAATAATCATGTCTGAAAATTTTTCGGTGAAGGAAGTGGTTGAGCAGGCAGTACGGACGGAGCGGCTTGGTTACAAGTTTTATACGGATATGGCGGAGAAATTCAAGGAGAACGCAAGGCTCCATGATCTCTTCGCCACGCTTGCGGGCAAGGAACTGATTCACGAGCGGAATTTCACGGAGCTGCACGATTGCGTGGGCGATGCGGAGCCGGAAGGCTGGGAGGAAGTTTCCGAGTATATGCGGGCGTTCGTGGAATCGGAATTCTTCCTCGGATCGGGTAAGGCGCTTACGTCCATGGAACGCATTAAAACACCTGCCGACGCGGTGAATTTCGCCATCGGATTCGAGAAAGAGACGCTTCTGTACTTCCTTGGGGTTCGCGACGCCGTGAAACAGAAGGAAATAGTTGAAGAGATCATCAACGAGGAACGCAGCCATGTGATGTGGTTGAACCAGTTCAAGAGCAGGTTTCTGTAGGCATGAGAACGGGGAGGGGCGTTTATAAACTGAGAGCCTTGCTTGTTTTTCTGCTTCTGGCTTTTCCGTTTGCCGAGTCTGCGTCTGGTGCCGACAACAGGTTTGAGTTTGGCATTGACGCCGGAGTGCGCGTTGATGAATTGGGATGGCACATCGCGGGCGACATAAACGGGGAAAACCCGAACATCCTTTCCGAGCTTACATGGAAAGACATGAAATTCGATTACCTGCAGCAGCGTTTCGACGCGAAACTGACGAATGACGGTCTCATTCGGCTCAAGGAGCGCCTGGGTTACGGCCGCGTGCGCAGCGGCAAGAACCGCGATTCCGATTATGACGGCGACAACCGCACGCTTGAGTTTTCACGCTCCGATAACGGAGTGACGGGAAGCCGTGTTGCCGATGCGTCGGTTGCTCTGGGTATCTGCATTACTCCGGCAACCGGCGGGAATGAGTTCATTCCTTATGTTGGATATTCGGCCAATGTTCAGAATATGCGAATGACCGACGGCTATCAAACCGTCAATCCGGGCGGGTTTACCGGCCCGTTTCCGGGCCTCGACTCGAAATACGACGCCCGATGGCGCGGGCCGTGGGCCGGATTCGATTTTCTTGTCAACGCGGGCAAAAACCTCAGGATTACCGGATCGTTCGAGTATCATTTCAAGGTTGACTACCATGCCGAGGCGGACTGGAACCTCAGGGAGGAATTCGCGCATCCGGTAAGCTACGAGCATGACAGCAAGGGCCACGGCGCTTCCATTTCGCTTGGCGGTCTTTACGAACTTGACGAAAATGCATCGCTCAATATCACATTTGGATGGCGGAAGTTCGATGCCGGAAGCGGTACGGACACAGTCTATTTTGTCGATGGAAGCGAGGCGATGACACAGCTTAACGAGGTTAAGTGGGAGTCGAAATCCTTGCTGGCCGGTTTTACGCTTGCATTCTGAGCTTTTGCATCGCGTCAACTGCTTCCCCGATACCCGCTCGGTTTACGCTGCGGCGGCATTGCGTGTCGCTGAAATCAGCGACATGATGCCGCCGGGCCGGATTCCCGTGGCTCTTGCGGGAGGCGCAACGCCTGAAGGGCTTTACCGGCTGCTTGCCGCCGAGCCGTGGCGGTCGCGGATAGACTGGGAGCGCATCGATTTCTTCTGGGGCGATGAACGCTGCGTTTCCCCGGAACATCCGGCAAGCAATTATGGCATGGCCCGGCGTGCCTTGCTCGATCCACTCGGCATTCCGGCATCGCAAGTTTTTCGTATTCGCGGAGAGTTGCCGCCGGATGTTGCGGCATCGGAATACGATTCCGCTATCGAATCCTATTTCGGCGGCGGAAACAACGTGCATTTTGCTATTGCGCTGCTTGGGCTTGGCGCGGACGGTCATACGGCGTCGCTGTTTCCCGGCTCGCCCCTGTTACTGGAAACCGGCAGATGCGCAGCTGCGGTTTTGCCGGGGCCTGATGGCATGAACCGTGTAACGCTTACACTGCCTGCCATCAATTCGTCAGACCATGTCATCTTTCTCGTCACCGGCTCCGGCAAGGCTGAGATTGCGGCCCGGCTTGTTGCTGCGAAGCCTTCGGCAGATATTCCGGCTTCGCTCGTGAGGTTGGCCGGCGGCGAGGTTGAGGTCTTTCTCGATGAAGGAGCGGCGCGGTTAGTCCGGGACGTCGGAGCATAGCGCCGCCTTCACATTCGCCGCAGTCTTGCGGTCGATGCCTGGAACCGCTGCAATCTCGTTCTCGCTTGCGGCGCGGATTGCGCTTATGCTTCCAAAGGCCTTTAGAAGCTTGATGCGGCGAGCCTTGCCGACTCCGGAGATCGCGTCGAGCGGCGACGAAATTACACGCGAATCCCGCGCCGCGCGGTGAAAGGTGACGGCGAACCGGTGCGTCTCGTCGCGGATCTTCTGCATAAGATGCGTTGCCGGGTCTTGCGGGTTTAGCCGTATGCCGCGCCCGGCATCAGGAACAAACACCCGCTCCATTGGCGTGTTTCGCCTGATTTTCGCAAGCCCAACCGCCTCCGCTCCGGCAAGATTCAGCTCAGTCAGCGCCTGCATCGCGGCATCCAGTTGGCCGCGCCCGCCGTCGATAACAATGAGATCGGGCAGCGGCTCTTCGCCGTAGCTTCGCCCCACCACTTCGCGCATCATGGCAAAATCGTCCATGCCCTCGACAGTCCGGATGTGGTAGCGCCTGTATTCGTCTTTCATGAACCTGCCGTCTTTCCACGAAACGCGCGCGCCTACCGATTCGGTTCCGGAGAGCGTGGATATGTCGAACGCATGGATATGTTCGGGAAGTTTTTTCAGGCCGAGCAGTTCTTTAAGTGTCGCAAGCGTTGTGTCCACCCGTTTGGCCTGCCTGCGCTTGAACGCCTGCATCGCGTTTTCGGCTGCCATCGAAAGCAGATCGGCTCTCTTGCCGGATTTTGGCGAGGCAGTTATTCTCACGGAATTTCCGGCGCGCTCCGACAGCCACGACGCAAGTAACTCTCCATCCGGGATTTCCACCGGGATCAGCAACTCGGATGGCGGTTGAATATCCTTCGAAAAGTATTGCGCTATAACCGATGCCAGAATTTCTGCGTCCGAGTTATCGCCAGATGCCATGACCTGAAAATCCACCCCGCCCGACAGCACGCCCGCGCGCACGAAAAGCGCCTGAACCGACGCCGATGCCTCATCGCGGTAGATGGCGAAAACGTCGATGTCGCCCAGATTCGGCGAGATCACCCGCTGCGATTCCCACGCCTTTTCGATTTTCGCAATCCGGTCGCGAAACCCGGCGGCGCGTTCAAAATCGAGTTCTTCAGCCGCATTTTTCATGCGCTCCCTCAGCCCGTCAAGAAGCTCGCGGCTCTTGCCGAGCAGGAATAGCCGCACATCCTCGACAATGCGCATGTAGTTTTCGCGTTCGATCTTTCCGCCGCACGGCCCGGCGCATCTGCCCATCTGGAATTCCACGCACGGGCGCATCGGGCGGTCAAGCCTGTATTTGCATGTGCGAACCGGAAACGTTCGCCTGACAAACGCAAGCGTTTCCCACATCACGCCGGCAGGAACGTATGGGCCGAAATAGACCGAGCCGTCGCGCCTGATACGCCTTGCCACGTCGAGAGCGGGCCATTCATCGCGCATCGAGAGGCGCAAATACGGGTAATTCTTGTCGTCGCGGAGAACTACGTTGTATGGCGGTTTGTGGCGCTTGATAAGGTTGGCTTCAAGAACGAAGGCCTCAAGCTCCGAATCGGTCACCAGATAATCGAAGTCGGCGGTTTCGGAAACCATCTTGCGCTTGCGAAGGCCCAAATCCGGAGCTTCCTGGAAATATGAGCGCACGCGCGAGCGCAGACTCTTGGCCTTGCCGACGTACAGCACGCGATGCTTGCGGTCTTTGAAGATGTAAACGCCGGGCCGGTCGGGCAGAACGGCGAGTTTGTCTCCGGGTTCCGCAAGCATTCAATGTGTCGTCAATTAACGTCTATGATCACATCGTCAGGGGCGCTGTCCACCGTGCCGTCGTTGACGATCAGGCGGAATGTGTAACGCTCAGGCCGGACATTAGGCAGTCTGACAGTTGGCTGCGCGACTGTAGTCCCAAACGACAACGTGAAGTTCTGCTCGACATAAGACCATTTGTAGGTCAGTGAATTGCTGTCGGCATCCGATCCCGAACCTGCAAGTGTGATCAATGATGCAGGTGAGGCGTCTGCGATGTCGTTTCCGGCATTTGCAGCCGGACGGGTGTTGTCCACTGTCACCAACACATTATCCGGCGTGCTTTCGCCGGTGTCGTCCGTCAGGACAAGCTTCACCTCGTATGCGCCCTTGACATCGGGGACAAACGACGGATGGCTTGTTGATGCCAATGTTACGCCAAGGCTGCTTGCCGGCGGAATTGTTACAAAAGACCATTTAAAGGCAAACACGCCGCCGCCGTCCTTCGAACTCTTGCTGCCGTCCAGTGACACGCTGAATCCCGTTGACAGGCCAGTGATGTCTGAACCGGCATTTGCATGAAGCGCCGGATTAATGGCTATGGTTGTGCTTGTCGACGTGGTTGTCGATGTAGTAGTTGCCGTCGTGTCAATGGTTGAACTGGTTGTTGTGGAGGTAGAGGTTGTGGTCGTCCCGCCCGTATCTCCGCCGGTTGCTCCGCCCCCGCCCCCGCATCCGTAAAACATCGAAACAACTGCAATTGCAATGGTTAACTGCTTGATATATCGCATAATACCTAACATTGCCCTTTCAATCGAAGAATATTGTTATCCCTCATTTTATCGGCTGTTTCGACCTGTTTCTTTAAATCACCGACGCCATTCTGGCAGCCGCCTCGCGCATCCGGTTGGCTGTCACCGTGAGCGCGAAGCGCACATAGCCCTCGCCGGCTTCGCCGAATCCGCTTCCGGGAGTGGCCATGATTCCGGCCTTGTTTAAAAGCAGTTCGACGAAGCTTGTTGATGTGAACCCTGCGGGAACTTTAGCCCATATATAGAACGATGCCTCCGGCATCCGGAACTCCAGCCCAAGCTTTTTCAGGCCATCTGCCAGTGCGTTTCTGCGCTCCTCATATATGTTGCGTATTGGCAACAGGATTGAATCGTCGCTTCCAAGAGCGGTGATTCCGGCCTCCTGAACCGCCTGAAACGCGCCGGAGTCGATGTTCGACTTGATCTTTGCAAGCCCGCCGACAACGTCCTTGTGGCCTACGGCGAATCCAAGCCGCCAGCCGGTCATGTTGTAAGTCTTTGACAATGAATGAATTTCGATGCCAACCTCTTTCGCGCCGTCAACCTCAAGGAAACTCATCGGCTTTTTACCGTCGTAATAAATCTCGCTGTAAGCGGCGTCGTGACAGGCGATGATGTTATGGCGTGATGCAAACTCGACTACTTCCTCATAAAATGCCTTAGTCGCGCAGGCGGCGGTCGGATTGTTCGGATAGTTGAAAAAGAAGAGCTTTGCCCTTTTCAGGACGTCTGCCGGAATCGATTTCAAGTCCGGCAGGAAATCGTTTTCCGGCCTGAGCGGAAGCGGATAACCCTCGCCGCCGGCAAACATCGGCCCAATTGGATAAACCGGATAGCCGGGAGATGTGTAGAGCACAACGTCGCCGGGATTTACGAAGGCAAGCGGCAGATGGCCGATTCCCTCCTTGGAACCAATAAGAGTGACCACCTCGTTTTCGGGGGCTATATCAACTCCGAAGCGGGTTTTGTACCAACCGGCAACAGCGCGGCGGAAACCCAACATTCCGACCGATGAAGGATAACGATGATGCTCAGGATTTCCGACAGCAGTCTTCATGCTTTTAACGATATGGGCGGGCGTCGGGATGTCGGGATCACCGATGCTGACGTCGATCAGGTCAACGCCAGCGGCAACAGCCTCCCGTTTCATACGGTCGATAGCCTCGAAAAGATACGGCGGGAGATTAATCAACCTGTCCGCGAGTGTAACCGAAATGGGACGAACCACAATGCCTCCTTATGATGCGATTAGATTTCCTTATCGCCAACGCTGAAGCGAATTACGCAAACATGATGATATACAAACATATTTACCGGTGCAATTATAATTGCACGCCTTAGTCCCAGGCAAGCCCTCCCGTCCAAACAGGTTTTTAAATGAAATTATAAATATTTTTCATAGGGTTTTAACGGCATATATCATTGACAATCAATTTTTTCATGTGCTAATCTCCCTGAGTTTTTTCGGCAAAGGGGGCCTTTAAAGTGCTGGATATTGAACCTGTCTGGTTTCTGGTGCAAATGGGAGGTTTTTTTATTTTCCTCCTGCTGATGAACATTATTCTTTACAAGCCGTTCCTCAAGATACGCGAGGAGCGCGAGGGAAGCATTACGTCTATGCTTGCCACTGCCCAAAAGGCAAGTTCTGACAGAGACGGCATTCTGTCGGGTGTGCATTCCGATATTTCCGGCGCGCGCGCCAACGCCAGGGCGATTGTGATGGCCGCCCGTGAAGAAGGGCTTGCTGAACAGAAAAAACTTATGGATGCCGCGCGGGATGAGGCTGTCGCAATCAGCGGTAACGCGGCTCGTGAGCTTCAGGCCGCAACCGAGGTTGCAAGGGTGAAGCTTCGATCCGATGCGGAGAAGATTGCTGGCGATATAGCGGGCAAGCTTGTTGGAGGCAGGGCATGAAAAGGTTTTCTGTAATACTTCTGCTGTTTATAGCTCTTGCCGTATCTTCTCCGATGGTGTCAATGGCGCAGGAGGGTGGAGGGCATGGCAATGCTGTTGCAGTTGAAGGCGGCCACGCTGCCGGAGAGCAGGCGGAAGGCGGTCACAAGGAAGAGATGGTCGAGTTCTTTTCGACCGGATTCATGTGGACTGTCATTAACTTCACGCTTATCGCCTTTGTTCTGGTCAAGTTTGCTAAAGAGCCCATTCAGGAAGCGCTTCGTCAGCGCCGCGAAACAATCGAAAAAACCATGAAGGACGCGGCTGAGGCGAAGGAGCTTGCGCTCAAGGGTCTTGAAGAGGCCAGGCGTCGCGAAAAAGACAAGGATATCGAGATCGAATCGATTTTGAGTGATGCGCGTGCAACCGCCGAGCGCGAAAGGAAATCGCTGATTGAGCAGGGGGAACGCATCAGCCGTGACATGGTTGAACGTGCCAGGCTTTCGATTGACGTTGAACTTCAGCGCGCAAAGGACGATCTTCGCGCCGAAGCCGTGACGCTTGCGATGGAGATTGCGGCGGACAAGATCAGCCGGGAAACAACCGACGACGATCAGAAGCGTCTGCTTACCGAATATATCGGCAGGATGGAGAATAGAAATTGAAACAGAGCCATTTAGCGAAACGATATGCGCGGGCTTTCATCGACAGGATTATCGGCGCGCCTGAACCGGTTGCAGCGGTTGCCGAGTTGAAGATGTTTTCCTTGCTTGTGTCCGACAACAAGCGTTTGCGGGACTTTTTTCACGGGCCTCTGTTTTCGGCTTCGGAGAAATCGGCAATCCTTCAGGCTGTGCTCGACAAGGTGAAGCTGTCGTCGGAAACGGCGCGGATGCTTGCCATGCTGCTTGAGCAGCGTCGTTTTCATTTGTTGCACGAAGTTGTAGTTTATTCCGGGCAGATACTGAACGAACGAATGAACAAGACGAGCGCAACCGTTTTTACTGCGGTTGCGATGCCTGTTGAAGCGGCGCAGCGGCTTGAGGCTGCGCTTCGTGATATCGCAGGACGAATTGTGGATATTAAAACCGTTGTCGATCCCGGACTTCTTGGCGGAATCAAGGTTAAATTGGGAAGCGTCATTTACGACGGAAGCATTAAGGGGCAGTTGGAAAATCTCAGAGAAGAGCTCATGAAGGGGTGATCTGAATGGATATCAAGGTTGACGAGATTAGCGAGCTGATTAAGAAACAGATTTCCGATTTTGAAAGTCGTGTTGACGTCAGCGAAGTCGGTTCGGTTCTTTCGGTTGGTGACGGAATTGCCAAGCTGTACGGGCTTGAAAACGCAATGGCGGGCGAGTTGCTTGAATTTCCGCACAATGTGTTCGGTATGGTTCTTAACCTCGAAGAAGAGCAGGTCGGAGCCGTGCTGTTTGGCGAAGACTCACTCATCAAGGAAGGCGACATCGTAAAGCGCACTCGCCGCATCATGGAGGTGCCGATAGGCGATGCCCTTGTTGGGCGCGTCGTAAACGGCATTGGCATTCCAATCGATGGCAAGGGCCCTATTCTAACAAAGGATTTCAGGCCGGTCGATATCGTTGCTCCCGGAATTATCGAACGTAAATCTGTGCATGAGCCGCTGCAGACTGGCGTTAAGGCCGTTGACGCCATGACGCCTGTCGGACGCGGACAGCGCGAGCTTATCATTGGCGATCGGCAGACAGGAAAGACAGCTATCGCCCTCGATACCATTATCAATCAGAAGGGCAAGGGCGTTATCTGCATATATGTGGCTATCGGCCAGAAACGCGCAAATGTTGCGCGCGTTGTCAGAACGCTTGAGGAAAACGGCGCGATGGGCCATACCATCGTTGTCTGCGCAACAGCCAGCGATCCGGCTCCGATGCAGTACATCGCTCCGTACACCGGATGCACGATGGGCGAGTTCTATCGCGACAACGGGAAACACGCTCTCATAGTGTATGACGATCTTTCGAAGCAGGCGGTTGCCTATCGACAGATTTCGCTTCTTCTCAGGAGGCCGCCGGGTCGCGAGGCTTATCCCGGCGATGTCTTCTATCTCCATTCGCGCCTTTTGGAGCGCGCCGCGAAGGTTTCCGACGCGCTTGGGGCCGGTTCGCTTACGGCGCTTCCGATAATCGAGACTCAGGCCGGAGACGTTTCGGCATATATTCCCACAAACGTTATCTCGATCACTGACGGTCAGATATATCTTGAGGGCGACCTGTTCTTCTCTGGCGTTCGCCCCGCAGTGAACGTCGGCCTGTCGGTCAGCCGCGTCGGCGGCGCGGCGCAGATCAAGGCTATGAAGCAGGTTGCCGGAACGCTTCGGCTCGATCTTGCCCAATTCCGTGAACTCGCCGCATTCGCCCAGTTCGGTTCAGATCTCGACGCTTCAACCATGAAGCAGATCGAGCGTGGAAAACGTCTGGTTGAGCTTCTGAAACAGGGCGAGTGCGTGCCGATGGACGTTGAGGATCAGGTTATTGCGCTCTATGCCGCCAGTCAGGGCTTCATGGACACAGTGAATGTAAGTGATGTCAGCCGATTTGAGTCGGAACTGATTTCCTATATAAAGGATAAGAAGGCTGATGTGCGTCAGGAGTTAAGCGAGAAGAAGGCGCTTGACGATGCCCTAAAGGCCAAGCTGAACGCAGCGATTGAAGCCTTCAAGAAGGGCTTTCAGGCGTAAGCGATGGCGTCACTTCGCGACATAAAACGCCGGATTGCGTCGGTCAAGAGCACCCGTCAGATAACAAAGGCCATGAAAATGGTCTCGGCGGCGAAGTTGCGGCGCGCTCAGTCACGGATGACGGAGGCGCGTCCTTATTCTCGAAAGATAGCCGAGATGCTGTCAGGTCTGGCGTCTAGCGTCAGCCGTGACGCGCATCCGTTGCTTGCCGTGCGCGACGTATCGAAGGCAACCGTGATTGTTATCACCGCGGATCGCGGACTTTGCGGTTCATTTAATACGAACGCGCTCAAGGCCGCGGACAGGCTCGTTGCCAAGCTCGCTTCCGAGGGCAAAAGCGTCAATGTCGTTGCCGTCGGCAAGAAGATCAAGGCACACCTCAAACGCAAGGGCGCAGTTCCCCGCGCCGAATGGGAAGGGCTTTCAGGCAAGGTCGATTACTCGGTGGCCGCGACAATTGCGCGCGACGCGGTTGTTGACTTCGAAGAAGGCGTTACTGACGAAGTGTATATTATTTTCAATGAATTCAAGTCTGTCGCAACGCAGAATGTTGTAAGTAAAAAAATTCTCCCGTTGGATACTTCGGCAGGACACGACGCTTCAGACATGCCGGATTTTCTTTTTGAGCCTTCGGTCGAGGGAATTCTTGGGAATCTGCTGCCGCGATATGTGAATGTTCAGGTTTTGCAGGGTCTTCTTGAAAACCAGGCAGCCGAGGAAGCGGCACGGATGAGCGCAATGGAGAATGCCACAAAAGCGGCATCCGACATGATCGGCGCGCTTACCCTTGCTTATAACAAGGCGCGTCAGGCGGCGATTACCGGAGAGCTGATGGACATCATCGGCGGCGCCGAGGCAGTTAAGCAGTAATGATAAATTACCCGTCGGCGTGCTGTCGGCGCGAACGAAATTGATCACTAAAGGAGATCAAGGGGGATTAAGATGAACATTGGTAAGATAGTCCAGGTGGTCGGCCCTGTTGTTGACATCGAGTTCGATAATGCGCTTCCGGCCATTCTGAATGCGATCAAGGTTGAGCAGAAGGGCGAGAAGTCAACAGGAACGCCCGCATTGAATATTACGCTTGAGGTTGCCTCGCATCTGGGAGGCGGGCGTGTGCGCACTGTTGCCATGCAGGCGACTGACGGTTTGGTTCGTGGCATGGACGCAACGGACACGGGGCTTCCAATTACAGTGCCGGTTGGCGAGGCGACGCTTGGACGCATCATTAACGTTGTCGGCGATCCATACGACAACGGGCCGGTTATTCCTGCCAAGGAGCGCTGGCCGATTCATCGTCCCGCTCCGGAATTCGTTGAGCAGAACCCGACCACCGAGGTCTTCGAGACCGGCGTGAAGGTTATCGACTTGCTCTGTCCGTTCATGAGGGGCGGAAAAGTCGGAATGTTCGGCGGCGCTGGCGTGGGCAAGACAGTGCTTATCATGGAGATGATCCATAACATAGCCAAGCAGCATGGCGGTTACTCGGTCTTTGCGGGAGTTGGAGAGCGAACCCGTGAAGGAAATGACCTTTACATGGAAATGAAGGAATC
Organism: Nitrospirota bacterium; assembly: GCA_016212095.1. Classification (GTDB taxonomy): domain Bacteria; phylum Nitrospirota; class Thermodesulfovibrionia; order SZUA-242; family SZUA-242; genus JACRHH01. Next base: position 18,035 of record JACRHH010000017.1, on the reverse strand, counting down.
CGGCGTTATCGACAAGACTGCGCTTGTGTACGGCCAGATGAACGAGCCGCCGGGCGCAAGAAGCCGGGTTGCACTTTCGGCTCTTACCGTTGCCGAATACTTCCGCGAGGAAGGCCGCGACGTGCTTCTTTTCATCGATAACATGTTCAGGTTCACGCTTGCCGGCGCAGAAGTGTCGGCTCTGCTTGGCCGTCTTCCTTCCGCTGTGGGTTACCAGCCCACGCTTGGAACCGATATGGGCGGTCTTCAGGAGCGCATCACGACCACGAAAAAAGGTTCGATCACCTCGATGCAGGCCATTTACGTTCCTGCCGATGACCTTACCGACCCTGCTGTGGCAACAGCCTTCACGCATCTTGACGCAACCGTGGTGCTTTCGCGTCAGATCGCGGAACTCGGCATCTATCCCGCCGTTGATCCGCTCGACTCGGTGAGCCGCATTCTCGATCCGAAGATTCTGGGCGAGGATCATTATCTGGTGGCCAGAAAGGTTCAGCAGATTCTCCAGCGTTACAAGGATCTGCAGGACATCATCGCGATTCTCGGCATGGAAGAGCTTTCCGAGGAAGACAAGCTCACGGTGTCTCGCGCAAGAAAGATACAGCGTTACCTGTCACAGCCGTTCAGCGTGGCTGAGACCTTTACCGGCATGGCCGGCAAATACGTCAAGATTGCCGATACGATCCGTGGCTTCAAGGCCATCGCCGACGGCAAGCACGACGATATTCCCGAACAGGCGTTCTACATGGTTGGCCCGATCGAGGAGGCTGTCGAAAAGGCGGCGCGTCTTAAGGCGGCAGGGTGATTATAGCATCCGCTATACGACCTTCAAGGAGGAAACGTGGCTGAGAGATTGAAGCTCGATATAGTTAGCCCCGACAAACTCGTGCTGTCGGACGAGGTTGACGAGGTTGTTGCTCCCGGAAGCGAAGGCGAGTTTGGAGTATTGCCGGGACATCTTGCATTGCTTGCAACACTTGACATCGGAGAACTTACGCTAAGAAAGAGCTCCGGCTTTGAGCATGTATTCGTCAGCTCCGGCTACGCAGAGGTGCTGAACGATAAAGTGACCATTTTGGTGGAATCCGCCGAAAACTCGCGTGACATTGACGTGAACAGGGCTCAGGCCGCCAAATCAAGGGCAGAGGATCGCCTGAGCCGCACTCACGACGGGAGCATTGATGTTGCTCGCGCGGAGGTTGCGCTAAAGCGGGCGTTGCACCGGCTGGAAGTGGCTCGCAAAGTTCATTAAGTCTGGCTTGCAAGTCAATTGATAATATCAGGCGGAATTCGTTCCGCCTTTTTTTATTTGCAATAAGCGCCGACAGGATTCATGAAAGTTCTAATTCAAGGCGAGATGTCGTTCATGCCGCTTCCGGATCTTTTGCAGTGGCTCGAAATGAACCGGAAGACCGGCTTGCTGACGATCACTATCAATGGCGTTGACCGCATGATATATTTCGAAAGCGGAAAGATCGTCTTCGTTTCATCGGGCGAGGAAGGCCATCGTTTTGGCGAGTTTCTAACCGGCCTTGGTTATCTCGATGGAGGAACAGTTGCAGGCGCGCTGGCCGAAAGCGCAAGAAGCGGCGTCTGTTTCACCCAATATCTGATCAGCAAGAGCTATCTTACCGCCGATGTGCTGACACGCGTTCTCACGGAGCTTGCGATGAAGATACTTGTCGATTCCGTCGCGGCGGAATCCGGGACGTTCAGCTTCAGCAGCCACATCCCGCGCGCGGTTCGAGGCGGGCCCATACGCCTGCCAACCGGCGCAATCATACTCGACTCACTTAGAATGATGGATGAGGGGAAACGCAGGGCCTGAGCCGGCGTAATCCGATATGATTCAGATCATTGCGGGCATTTCGGCAAGGCGGTAAGCTTGACACATGAAAAGCGGCAATGACAGGACACTTCGTTTCACGCGCTATGCGGTTCAGGCATTTTTCATGCTTGTCACGCTCTGGATCGGATGGCGCTTTTACGGTTTTGTGGCTCATTTTGAAAACCCTTCGCTTCCGCAGGTGGAGCGTCCGCCATCTGTTGATGCGTTCCTGCCGATCGGCGGCCTGATGGCTGCAAAATATTTCCTGTTCACCGGCATTGTGGAGCCGGTGCATCCTGCCGGTTTTTTTCTTTTTGCCGGTATCGTTACTTCGGCATTGGTGATGAAAAAGGGCTTTTGCGGCTGGATATGCCCGGTAGGCACGATTTCGCAATTGCTCTGGATGGCCGGCGAAAAGATCACCGGCAGGCGGTTTGTCATGCCCGCGTGGATCGATTTGCCGCTGCGCGGCGTCAAGTATTTCCTGATGTTTCTGTTTGTAATGGCTATCGGCATCGCGATGAGCCCAAACATGATGGTGCTTTTTTTTCTGTCTGATTATTACAAGACGGTTGATGTGCTCATGATGCGGTTTTTTACCGACATGTCTACTGTAACAGCCTGGACGCTTGCGGCCCTCGGCGCGCTTTCGCTATTTTACAAGAACTTCTGGTGCCGCTATCTCTGCCCGTACGGCGCGCTTCTGGGGCTTGCAAGCATGCTGAGTCCGTTCAAGATCAGGCGAAACGACGATAAATGCGTCCATTGCCGTGCATGTTCAAGACATTGTCCGTCGCAGCTTGAAGTTGAGAAACTTGGCGTGATCAGTTCGCCGGAATGCTACGGCTGCCTCACATGCGTAAGCAGGTGTCCGTCAGCCGGAGCGCTGGAGATGACGGTTCGCGTAAATGAGGGCAGAAGGAAGGTGAACCCATACGTTGCTCCGGTCGTTCTTGTGGCGGTTTTCTACGCATTCATCGTTCTCGGCATGGCAACCGGCAAGTGGCAGACAGCGATTCCTTACGAGGAGTACAGGCGCGTGATACCGGCGTTAAGCGCCGGTGAGCCAGGTGAAGCTCCGGATTGATTGGGGGCCGCAATACATGCTTGAGCATGGCGAGAACATCCGCACGATATAACAGCGCATCAACGCGTTTCCGGCGGAATTTGCCGCCTGGAAAGCCGGCTGGCAATGCTTAAGCGTATTGTGGAAAATAAGAGCGCCCTTGTTCAGGGCCGGATCAGAGCCGGGAAATCGAGGAAATCAAAATGAAAATAATCGGACGCAACGACTTATGCCCTTGCGGCAGCGGGAAGAAATACAAGAAATGCTGTCTGGCAGGGGATAACCAGTTCGAATCGCGGCGTCGGGATGAAGCGCAGGCGGTGCAGATGGCGCTCTCCTGGCTTGCCGACCACTATCCGGAAGAGACCGCCCAAGCCTATTATGAGGGATTCATGGGCGACATGACGGACGAGGAACTGGAGCTTCTTGAACGGCTCCCTTCCGGCCCGGAAAAGATGATGCGCATCAACATCGGCGAATGGATGCTGGCCGACGGCTATCTGCTCATTGACGGCAAGCCAAGGCGGGCTATCGATCTGATTCTTGGCGCGCGCGGGCCGCTTTTGCCAGTGCTCGGACGGGAATGGCTCAAGGAGCTCGGCAAGCTTCCCATGAGCATATACGAAGTGCGTGAGGCCAGGCCTGGCGAGGGGTTACAGATTGCCGACCTGCTTGCGCCTGCCGCGGCGCCGGTCTGGGTGCTGGAAAGAAGCGCATCGAAAAGCCTGGTGAAATGGGATGTATTCGGCGCCCGCCTGGTTCGGCTGAACGATGTCTGGGTGTTCAGCGGCGCGCTCTACCCGTTTGGCCGGGGGGAAGGCATCGACTGCCGCGACGAGATTCTGGACATAATCGGATCCGAAAAGCCGCGCGAGGCGGACATGAGGAATCTTGTCGGTTCCATAATCATTGACGCCTGGCTTGGGGGACTGGTTGCGATCGATGAAAGGCCGCTTCCAACATTTATTGACGCATCGACCGGAGACAATATTCTCTTTACAACGGATCATTACCGCGTGACGGACTGGACGGAGTTCGAACGAATTCTTGAAGCGCAGGAGGATGTTGACGGAGATCGGGATAACGGCTGGAACCGGTTTGTTGAACTGGGAAACGGCCAATTCCGCTCACGCGCATCCATGATGCCAACGGGTTCCGGCCTTGAGGTATTCTGCCGGACATCACAGCTTGCGGACGAGGCGAGAGAGTGGTTGGAGCAGATTGCGGGAAGCGTTTTGAAACACAAAATCCGCGAGTCTGTCGATCCCCGATCCAAAAAAGCGATTGATGCGGCAAAGCCCCCGTCGTCTGATATTCCGCCGGATCTGCAGCGCCAAATCATCCACGAATATCTTGCTAAGCACTACGAAGCCTGGCCGGAAACGCCCCTCCCGGCTCTGAACGGGAAATCGCCGCTTGAGGCGGTAAACGACAAACAGCTTCGTCCGGCTGTGATTGAGCTGCTCAAGACCATCGATCAGCTTGAGGCGCGGCGGATACAAAAGACCGGCGGGGAACCGTTCGACGTTTCATCCCTCCGGGAACGGCTTGGCATAACTTCGGACAAACAATGATGGCGCAATAAAAACGTTGCGTTCAGGCTGACATGTCATGGCCAATTGACATGTCGTGGCCAATTGACATGTCGTGGCCAATTGACATGTCGTGGCCAGTTGACACAACATAGCCGGGGGCTTTGGTGGCGTTGTCCGGAATAAACTGAAATCTCCTTACGTAAGCATCAATCCGGCATGTTTGATATGGGGTGCGGGGCATGTCAAATTCAATCTACGAGCGTTTCGTCTGGTTCGACGCCGAGGCGCGCAAAAACCGTTATCCGAACGCGCCCGCGCTTGCCGAACGTTTTGAAATCTGTGTCCGCACCGCCCGCCGCAAGTTTTTTCTTTCCCGCATATCAGAGGCCGAGCTTCTGGCCCCGGAAGCCCTGCGGCTGGACGTGGCAAGTGAGGCAAGGAAAACGGCGGAGGTTTACGGGGGAAAGAGAAAAACACGGAAAGAAAATGAAAAAGGCGATGACCCCGGACACGGAATGTCCGGGGTGGGGGAGTAGGATAGGGGGTGGAAGAAATGAAAATGTTAGACATTCTTTTTTGGGGAAGAAATATCTATGGATGAAATGGTTCTCGATTTCAATTTTTCAAAAGAATTTTACTGGCTCACCGGACATAGGCCATTCCCATGGCAGGAGAAGTTGTTCAATGAATTTCTCATGAGAAAGGACAGAAAGTCATGCCCCGTTCCCACCGGGCTTGGGAAAACGTCAATTATGGCCATTTGGCTTATCGCCTTGGCTCATCATGTTCGGAGCGGAACTGTAGCGGATTTTCCGCGAAGGCTTGCTTATGTCGTGAACCGAAGAACCGTTGTTGATCAGTCCACTGATGAAGCCGGAAGATTGCGTGAATCGCTTGCAAAACCGGAACTCCTGCATATTGCCGATGCATTGCGGTCTCTTCAGACTCGAAACAACCCGGTTCTCGTGTCGATCAGCACGTTGCGTGGCCAGTTTGCGGATAATGCCGAATGGAGGGATGACCCGGCCAGGCCAGCCATAATCATCGGCACTGTGGACATGATCGGCAGCCGGTTGTTGTTCTCCGGGTACGGATGCGGTTTCAAATCCCGCCCACTTCATGCCGGATTCCTTGGTCAGGACACTTTGCTGGTTCATGATGAAGCCCATTTGGAACCTGCCTTCCAAACGCTTGTATCATCCATTGAAAAGGAGCAGGAGCGTTGCCACGAGTTCATGAAATTTAGCGTTATGGAACTGACGGCAACGTCTCGCTCCTCTGGCTCAAACGATGACGATTCCCTGCTTACCGAAGAAGACCGGAGACACGCTGAGGTTCAGAAGCGAATCGAAGCTAAGAAATGGCTGCTATGCCATCAGGAAGACAAAATTGCGGATAAGGTGATTCAACTTGCCAAAGAATACAAAGACAGCGGCAAGGCAATTCTTGTATTTCTCCGCTTGATTGATGATGTGAAAAAGGTTGCCGACGCTCTTAGCAAGACAGTATCGGCGGACAATGTTGAAATGCTTACCGGCACATTGCGCGGATGGGAACGTGACAAACTGGCAAAAATGAATGCTGTTTTTGCGCGTTTTGTGCGGAATTCCGAGGCGATACGACAGCAAGGGACGGTTTATCTTGTCTGTACATCAGCCGGTGAAGTCGGCGTCAACATCTCGGCGGATCATCTTGTCTGCGATTTGACACCTCTCGACAGCATGATACAGCGCTTTGGGCGTGTAAATCGTTTCGGTGACGGCGATGCAAAAATCGATATTGTTTATCGCAAGTTGGACGCGGAATCGAAAAAGAGCAGTAAGCCTTCGTCATACGACCAAGCCTGCGTTCAGACGCTATCGCTATTAGGACAGCTTCAGAAACGCGAGGATGATATGCGTTTTGATGCGAGTCCGGCTGCATTAGCAACGATACCCGCTGCCGACCGGCAAGCCGCCTTTACACCTCCACCTGTCATTCTTCCGGCAACCGACATTCTTTTTGATGCTTGGGCGCTGACCTCGGTGCGCCAGAAGCTACCCGGACGGCCACCTGTGGCTGATTGGCTGCATGGCATTGCCGAGTGGGAACTTCCCGTGACCTATGTCGCATGGCGTGAGGAGGTCAGCAGGATTAATACCCCTGTTTTATTGGAGACGTACCCGCCCGAAGACCTACTTGAAGACTACCCACTTAAGCCGCATGAATTATTGCGCGACCAGACGAAGCGGGTGTTCGATGAGTTGGAGAAGATCGCAAAACGACACACTGATCAAGCCGCGTGGCTCATCGACTCTGACGGTAAAGTGGAAGTCTTCTCATTAACGAAACTGGTTGAACGAAACAAGCTAAAGCAACCGTTGGTAAATCTTGCCGACCGCACGGTTCTTCTGCCGCCGGTGGCTAGAGGGCTGAATAAGGGAATGCTCGACGGCAACGAGACTACGGACGAAAGACACGATATTGCCGATGAATGGACGGACGAGAAGAACAATCCACGACGTCGCCGGGTTTGGAATGCACAGGATAAACCCAAAGGAATGCGACTGGTTAGAACAATCGATGTCAAGCTTGATGTCGAAACCGAGAGTGACGATGAAGCCGATATGTCAAGCCGCCGGTACTGGCATTGGTATGTTCGGCCCCGCTCTGCCGATGACGATGGCTCACGAACGGCACGGGTGAAACAGGAGTTGTCCGTTCATCTTCAATCAGCCGAGGATTTTGCAGGAAAACTTGTTACGAAACTCAACCTGAAAGAGCCGGAAGCTTCTGCGGTTATTTTCGCCGCCCACTGGCATGACCCCGGTAAGGATCGCCTGACATGGCAGCGCTCCATCGGCAATCACGGCTACAACCCCGATGATCCACGGAGCATACTCGCCAAATCCGGCATCGGAATGAAGCCGCTATCTTTGTCCAATTATCGCCATGAATTCGGATCGTTGATCGATGTGACCAGTCAGCCGGAATTTCTTGCTTTGGCTCCGGATGTTAAGGATCTCGTCCTGCATCTGATAGCGGCGCATCATGGCAGGGCAAGGCCTCATTTTTCAGATCAGGAGGCATTTGACCTCGAACGGGCGGAAGAGTCTGCAAGCAGAATTGCCTGTGAGGTTCCTCGGCGTTTTGCTTTATTGCAGCGCAAATATGGCCGTTGGGGGCTCGCGTATCTGGAATCGCTGGTGCGCGCCGCCGATATCATGGCGTCGCAGACGGGCAATGACGCCGATTTCGACAGACCAAGTGAAACGCCAATGCAGGGAGGTGACCTATGAGCAGAAGCCCGGAATCGACAATCCGCGTTCGTGTTGATCCAACCAACCCTGGACAGTTTTTCGCCTGTTGCGGGCTGCTTGAGTTGGCCGACAGGCTCTGGAAAGGGGCGGAGGGGTGGTTTGAGGGCGGAATCTTCTGTATTAGAACCGAGGAAGACACGGCATTATTACCCGCTCTCTTAGCTGCGGCACAAGCTATCTGTCTTGCTGGCGATCCTGACGCGGATGACGACGATGACGATTCAGATGAAATCGAGAGGGAGTCGCCGCCATTCGTAATTACTTCCCCTGTTTCACTCGGTTTGGACTGGTGGCAAGATAAATCATTAAAAACATGGGCGGGCTCCATGAATGAGCGCAAGATTTTCTTGGCGATGTGCAATGCTATCGATCCAAAGTACGATAACCCACTCAATCAGAGAACGGTGGTATTCGATACGAATGCTCGTAGTTCTAAAACTGCTCACAGCAAGCGATGTTCGAAGCCGAAAAAGCGGGAGCCGTTCTACTTTGATGCCCGGCGCGGTGCCAGTGCTTGGTCTATTGATGTTGGCTTCTCAACGGACTCCTTAAAGCTGACTACTGTTGCTTATCCTGTCGTTGAGGCTATGAGTCTCGTTGGCTTGCAGAGATGCCGCCCCAAACCTACCGACATGCCACGGGTTTTCGATTACTTCATATGGAATATGCCCTTGCCTGTCATGGTTGTCCCCGTGGCGGTTTCCGGTCTTGTCGGTAACATCTACGGATTTCGCTTTATGAACGCTTTCCGCACAAGTCAAAAGAAGCACAAGGCTTTTAACCCTGCAACCCCTATACAAAGGAGATAATAATGAACGACGACACCCTAAAGAATTTTGACACATGGTTAAAGGACTCCGGCCCTGCTGCTCTGGTGCTACGTGAACACCTGATGCCGGTGGAAGGTCACGACGGTGTTTTGTTTCCGGCAACTTTTGCCGCAAGCGAAGACAAAACCTTCAAGGGCGGCTACAACATCGACAAATTCCCTGACAGCGCCAATGTCTGCCTTGTCGATAGCGTCGGTTCCCAGGCAAACAGGATCGAACCTTTGCTAATGAAAAAAGAATATGCCGGACTCGTGCCTCAGATCGTGGTGAAAGCGGGTAGCAAGGTGGTAAACCTGCTTGAAGCGGGTCACCGGGCGGGAGACGCTATCGTTCGCTGTTCAGTGTTGCAAGATGATCTGGAAGCTGCATTCAACTCTGTCATGAATGGTAATGCTGAGCCGTTGGCTAAGATTGCGCCGACTTCGTTGGTGTTTGGAGTCTGGGATTCGCGAAAAACCCAAGCGAAACTGCCCAGACTGATCGACTCGAAAATCCGTGCCTACAATGTCCGCGAGTTGACACGATCAGCCGTGTATGCGCCGCCGGTGAATTATGCAGCGGAGGAACTTCTGCAGGAGCCGGAAGATTTACGGGATGCGGAAGGGAAAGTTAAAAGTAAGCACCCGTTCTCAGTACGAGGATTCGCAAACGCGCTTGCTTCGGCGACCCACGGCGGTGTAATCGCAGCTGGCGGCGTTCGTCGTGATGCCACACTTCATCTTGCAGCATTGCGATTGCTTACTGCCGGAGATGATAAAACGAAGACGCTTGCCCTACGCCGTTACATTCTAGGAATCGCACTGACTGCATTCACCATTCCTCCTTCCGGATACCTGCGCCAAGGCTGCAATCTTGTTCTTGACCCAGACAAGTCGAGGGAATTCAAGATTGTTTTTAGCGACGGTCGGAGAGATGATGCCTTCGTTACGCACGAAGAAGCCATTGCATACGCAACGGCTGCGGCCAAAGCCTTCGGCATTAACCCGGATCGCACCATTGATTTCCAGACTCGCCCTGATCGGGAGGTGGAGTTCGACCAAGAGTTAGCAAAAAAAGATCTAGAAAAGAAGGAAACGAGCGGAAAGCTAAAAAAGAAAGACAATTAGGAGGCTGTCATGAGCGTGTATTTTAGCCTCTCGATCCGCTTTTGCGACCCCCGGTTTCACGGCTGTGGGGATGGCGGCGCGCCGGAATGGCCGCCGTCTCCTCTCCGGGTTTATCAGACGCTGGTTGCTTCTGCAGCACGTCTTGGCAATGGAAGCATTAATTTTTCCGCACGCGGTTCTCTAACGTTGCTTGAGCGTTCATCTGCGGAATCTCCACCGATCATCGTTGCTCCTGGATGTGTTCAGCCAAGCCGTAAACTTCCCGGATACTGCCTGTCTGTGCCCAATAACGTTATGGATATTGTTGCAAAAGCATGGAGTCATGGGAACTACAGCAATTCCGGCGATGCCAGCCAGGCAACGCACCGCACAATGAAGACAGTACGCCCTACCCATTTAATCGGGGGAGATACGATCCATTATTTGTGGGCATTGCCGGTTCCACTTGCCGACGAACATCGCGGCCAGATCGAAGTACTTACGGCGATTGCTCACAGCATCACTTCTCTCGGCTGGGGCGTTGATATGGCCGTAGGCGACGGTTCAATCATGACCGAAGAAGAGGTTGCGGCATTGCCCGGCGAACGGTGGTTGCCTGCGTCCGAGGCTTCCGGCGATGGTTTGCATGTGCCAATACAAGGAACGCTGGACGATCTCATGGCGCGTCACGAAGGATTTCTGAAACGAATGGAGGGAAACATGCTTACGCCACCGCCGCTGTTGTCGGTTTACAAGAAAATTGAATACCGACGAGCAACTGATCCGCAAATTCGTCCCATTGCCGCATTCTCCCTGTTAAGGCCTGACGCCAGCGGCTTTCGCCCATTTGATACGGTTCGACAAGCGTTAACCGTTGCCGGGATGACCCGACACGCTGCCGCTTGTGCGGCTGAACGTACACATTTACAAGAGAAGCGTATTAGTAACTTCATTCTTGGACATGGGGAATCGCAAAATACCGGGAAACATATCTCTGTTGGCAATAAACGCTTTGCCTATCTGCCCTTGCCAAGCATTGAATCACGAGGCGAAGGACAATCACCGGTGGTTGGCAATGTCCGCCGGGTAATGCTCACCGCTTTTGATGACGGCTGCCAAGATGAAATCGCATGGGCGCGCAGAACACTTTCCGGGCAATCGCTGGAACCGGAACATAGCAGACAGGATGAAGGCGAGGAACGTGCAAGCAATCCTGTCGCCATACTGTCCCTGTTACCAGCTTCCGACAATGTTGTTAAATCGTATATTTGTTCATCGGCAACCTGGGCTACGGTGACGCCGGTTGTTCTTCCTGGTTATGACGATCCTGCACACTATCGGCGGCGGCTGAATGCCGTAACCAGTTCGGAGGAACAAAAACGGCTGTTAAACCACCTTGATAAGCGTATTGATGGTCTGCTTCGCAAAGCGATTCTTCAAGCGGGTTTCTCCAAGGTCATGGCGGATTGCGCCGAAATCGAATGGCGGAAAGTCGGCTATTGGAGAGGAACCGAATTAGCTGACCGTTATGGCGTACCGGATCATCTCAAACGTTTTCCACGCTATCACGTCAAGATAGAGTGGGGGAACGAGAGTAGCCGTCCGGTACATATCAATGGGCCAATATGCCTTGGCGGTGGGCGCCACTACGGCCTCGGCCTCTTCGCCGCCATGCCATAAATGAACCATTGCATTAATTATATTCCGGAATATATTATTCTTTATGTTAATAATTATCTCCTAACATAAGCACACGGGTTAATTATGGCTCCAAACCGAAAGCGTCTAGCACTTGAACAGCTTGGTCAAACCCTCTCACGCCTTTCCGGTCTTCAGTCCATCCCCGCCCCGCCGAAGGGATGGATTCGGGCTGTGCGGGAGGCGCTTGGGATGTCGGGCGTACAGTTCGCCGCGCGTCTTGGCGTCAGTCCGCCACGGATTACCGTGCTGGAAAGGGACGAATGTTCCGGTTCTCTCACCATCAAAACCATGCGTCAGGCGGCGGAGGCGCTGGATTGCGTATTTGTCTACGCCATTGTGCCGCGCGCAAGCCTCGATGAAACTGTGAAAAATCAGGCTGAGAAGGTGGCGCGGGTTCGGCTGGCGCGCGCCTCCCACACAATGATGCTTGAAAATCAGCACCTTCCCGGCGATGAGCTGCAACGCGCGATTGATGACGCGGCTGATGAACTGGCGCGAACCATGCCCAAAGAACTATGGAATGAATCGTGACGATCTTCGAATATCCAGCCGACGCAACCCCGCTCGATCCGGATGAAACAGCGGGGCTGCTTCTCAGCCACATTACCACGCGGGCGGAACTCAACCGATGGGAGCAGGACAATATCGTCGATGGCGAGGCTTGGGCTTTTGGCCGGAAACGCAAGGATATTTTAAGCGAGCGTTTCATTTGCGGTCTGCATAAGCGAATGTTCGGCAGTGTGTGGCGATGGGCCGGGCGATTCCGGCGCAGCGACAAGAACATCGGCGTTGCCTGGTGGCAGGTTCCGGTTGAACTGCGGCAGCTTTGCAACGATGCAACCGCTTGGATTCAATACGAATCTTACGCGCCCGACGAGATTGCGGCCCGATTTCATCACCGGTTGGTATCCATACATCTTTTCGCTAATGGCAACGGCCGTCATGCGCGAACTATGACCGATCTCTTGCTTGTGCAGGTGTTGCGGCGTCCCCGGTTTTCGTGGGGAAGCGGCAGCCTTGTCGATGTCGGCAACTGTCGCCACCGGTATATCGAGGCATTGCAAGCCGCCGACCGGCACGATTGCTGGCCCCTTCTGGAGTTCGTCCGCTCGTGATTCGCTCAACTACGGCCTCGGCCTCTTCGCCGCCATGTGACACGGCCCAATGTTCATGAAAGGTAAGCCATGGTAACGCAACCGACTGACAGCGCAACTATTCCACGCGATTCAATTTTCGACAACGACGCCGAGGCGGTGGATCGGCTTTTTCGAAAGGCGCTGGAGTTGAAACCGAATGCGGACGCCGGTTTCCGTGATTTTCTGGCTTTCACGAAGCGTCTGCAACGGTTCTCGGCTTACAATGCCATGCTCATCCATGCGCAAAGACCGGGCGCGCGGCTTGTGGCAAGCCGATACCAATGGGCGAAAGTCGGTAGAACAGTGAGCCCGGACGCTATTCCGATAATCATTCTGTGGCCGTTCGGCCCCGTGCTCTTTGTCTACGAGGAATCGGATACATCGGGCAAGCCTTTGCCGTTCGAACTGGAAGATCCATTCTCCGCATATGGCATGGTGAAGCCCACCAGCTTGGCACGCACCGTCAAGGCTGCGGGAAAGCTCTGCGTGCGGGTTGAATCCTGCGATTACGGAAGCAACCTTGCCGGCACGGCTGCGCGCATGGCGCAAAGTGAAGCCGTTTCCGGCGAGAAAGACGTCAGATGGCGCGTGAGAATCAATAAGAATCTGGACGAACCTTCAAGTCTGGCAACACTGGCGCATGAGTTGGCGCACATCTATTGCGGCCATTTGGGGGAAGGGCCAAAATTTGCGTGGCCGGATCGATCACAAGACAATCTGTCGGCGGCGGCAAAAGAGCTTGAGGCCGAGGCGGCGGCGCACATTGTTTGTCTGCGGGCCGGACTGGAAACGGAATCGGCCAATTATCTGAAGGCGGTCATCACGAAGGAGGCGGTCGAACAGGCAAGCGTGTACGCCATTCTGACAGCCGCCAACCGGATCGAGGCGCGAAATTGATTGCAGTTTTCTTCAGGCACTTTCCCGGTCGTGAATGACCCACTTCGGCCTCGGCCTCTTCGCCGCAACGGCAGCAGGTTTTGCTATAGTAACAATGGGTTTGCTATCCATTGTTGATGGAGGAGCGGTTTTATGAAGGTAACGGATTACGCAATAAAAGAACTGAACGAATTGACTGCCTCGGATTTATTGGTGGTGTACAACCTCATCCTTTCATTGAAAGATAGAAAACCGCTGCGTGATGAAACCGCGACGACGGGCCACATCAGGACACGGCATGCTCTCAAAAAATGCAACGGGGCGTTCGCCGAGGACATTCTGCGGAGCAGGAACGACAGGATATGAATCTGTTCTTCGACACATCCGCTATTGAGATGCACTGATACCCTCTTTGCCGCATATTTCGGCGGTTACGGTTTTTTATACGCCTTGTCGTGCTGTGAATGCAGGCTGACAAGCACAATTGTCGGCCCGTTGAGCAGGCAGGTTATCGCGCGGGCGCTTCTGGTGACGCGAAGGGAGTAAAGTTGTAGGCCGGTTGTTGGCTCGATCATCCCGTGCAGTTTCTCAAAGTTCAGGCCGGGGTGAGTCCAAAGCTGGCCGATGTCGAGCCCGGACAGAAGCCGAAGCATCTTGGCCGCCGCCTGTCGAACAGGCTTTTCGGCAACCATGACGGCTTCGTCGAACGCGGGTCTGATTTCAATCCTCACCCGCCCACCTTTTGGCTGTCTTGTCGGCCTGTTCTTCCGTCTCGACAACCGTTGAAGGGCGGGCATCCGCAAGGGATGCGGTTATGGCCTGCTTGCATTCGGCTGTCCAGGCCCAGAGCTGATGGCGCGGAACCGGCTCCACGGGAATGAGAAGAATCCGTCCGTCCTCCAACACTTCCAGATCGAGCGCGTCACCGGGCTTGATTCCGGTCGTTGGCGGAAGAGTTATACGGCGGCGTAAATCGGTCTGCAATAACATGGCGATTACCTCCTGACGAATATCATACCATGCCCGGTGAGGGTTAATGGGTAATGCCCTCACGCCCACTGCAACGAAATTCCCCGCGTTTGTTTCAAAATCAGGCGAACTTCAGCGGCGTGATTTTCTCCACGTTGGTTATGGTCTGATTCGCGTCCCAAAGATCAACCGCCCGTTGAGCATTCAACCAGAATTCTGGCGTGTTGCCAAACAGTCTCGACAGTCGAATAGCCATTTCCGGACTGACCGCCCGGCGCTCATGCACCAATTCGTTAATCGTCTGACGGGACACTCCCAAAGCCATGGCGAGCCCGGATACCGTAAGCTTGAAATCTGGCAGGAAATCCTCCCGCAGCATTTCACCGGGATGCGTGGGCCGCGCCTGTCTTTTTATTGTGTTCGGAATGCTCATGATCTTACCTCGCATCAGTGATAGTCTGTGATTTCGACGTCATATGCATCGCCTTCAATGAACAGAAAACAGATACGCCACTGGTCATTGATAGAAATGGAGTACTGACCGTTGCGATCCCGTTCCAGCGCATGAAGGCGGTTGCCCGGCGGAACCTTCAAGTCGTCCGAATTAGTCGCCAGGTCGAGATATTCCATTTTGCGCGCCGCCCGAATGGCTATCTCAGGCGGAAAGAATCTCGATTTGCGTGTCAGGTATAACTCCTGTGCGTGCCTGTCTTTAAACGTCTTTATCATGCATTAATAGTATTGTGTCACGTGACACATGTCAACATCCTGAAACCGCCTCTCTCCGCTGTTTCCACATGACAACATCTGCCACCGGTGCGATAATGGAATTCCCCATGTGCCGCCGGAATCGATATTTCGCGCAAGGAGGCATTGTCATGAGCGTTCAAGCCCCGGAACCGGCGGCATCCGCCGAATCCGAAACACCTCTCATCCCGGCTCGCATGGTAAACGAATACGTCTACTGCCCGCGTCTTGCCTATCTCGAATGGGTGCAGGGCGAATGGGCCGAATCTGTTGACACCGTGGAGGGCCGGTTCAACCACCGGCGCGTCAACCGCAAGGGCGGCGCGCTGCCCGAACCCGGCGCAATCTCCGGCGCAATCTCCGGCGATGTTACCGGCGAAACCCGCATTCACGCGCGTTCGATCACGCTTTCATCCGACGCGCTCGGCGCGATAGCCGTCATCGATCTGCTCGAAGGGGAGGGCGGATGCGTATCGCCGGTTGATTACAAGCACGGCAAGCGTCCGCATGTGGAGAAGGGCGCTTACGATCCGGAGCGCGTGCAGTTATGCATACAGGGCTTGCTGCTTGAGGAGCACGGCTATCAATGCGGCAGCGGCGTGATCTACTACGTTGCCTCGCGCGAGCGCGTGAACATCGATTTCGACGCCGAACTTCGCGCCATGACCAATTCAGCGCTTGAAGGCATCAGACGCATGGCCGATGGCGGCGGCATTCCGGAACCGCTCGAAGACAGCCCGCGCTGTCCGCACTGCTCGCTTGTGGGCATCTGCCTGCCGGACGAGCTCAATTTCATCCGTTTCGATAAGGGCGAAGTTCGCCCCTTGGCGGTTTCCCGCGACGAATCGCTTCCGCTCTATGTTCAGGCGGCGCGCGCAAGCATACGGAAAAACGGCGACACGCTCGAAGTTTGGGTTGACGACGCGAAGGAGACAACCGCCCGCATCAACGACATTTCGCAGCTTGCAATAATGGGAAACGCATCTGTAACCGCGCCCGCGCTTCATGAACTGATGCGGCGCGGCATTCCGGTGTCGTGGCATTCGCTGGGAGGCTGGTTCATGGGGCACACAACCGGCCTGGGCCACAAAAACGTGGAGCTTCGCGCGGCGCAGTATCGCGCAAGTTTCAACGACGCGGCATGTCTTCAAATTGCGTGCGGACTCATTCAGGCGAAAATACGCAACTGCCGCACCCTCGCCCGGCGTAACTGGCGCGATAACGGGCGTGATGAAACCTGCCCGGACGAAACGCTCGCGGAATTTCGCCACGGCATCGATGAGGCGGGGCGCGCGAAAGGCATACCGGAGCTTATGGGCGTGGAGGGGCAGGCGGCGGCTCGATATTTCGGAATCTTCGGCGGCCTCCTGAAGCGCGACGATAACAACGCCGGCAACGGAAACGGCGGTTTCAGCTTCGACTTCAACGAGCGCAACCGCCGTCCGCCGAAAGATCCGGTGAACGCGCTTCTGTCGTTTGCCTACACGCTGCTTGCGCGCTCGTGGCACGTCACGCTTTCGGCTGTGGGCTTCGATCCGTATCGCGGGTTTTATCATCAGCCGCGCTATGGCCGCCCGGCGCTCGCGCTCGACATGATGGAGCCGTTCCGCCCGCTCGTGGCAGATTCGTCGGTGCTCACGGCAATCAACAACGGCGAGGTGGAGCCGGATGATTTCGTCTCGGCGGCAGGCGGCGTGGCGCTGAAAGACACGGCTCGCAAGCGTTTCATCGCAACGTTCGAGCGCAGGCTCGACCAAGAGATCACGCACCCGATTTTCGGCTACAAGGTCAGCTACCGGCGGCTTTTCGAGGTTCAGGCGCGGCTGCTTGGGCGGTTCCTGATGGGCGAGATCAACGATTATCCGAATTTTGTCACGAGGTAACAGCATGGAAGAACATTTTTATCTGGTGACTTACGATATTTCGGATCAACGGCGCTGGCGCAGGTTTTACCGGCTGATGAAGGGCTACGGCGAATGGCTTCAGCTTTCGGTTTTCCAGTGCAGGCTTTCGCAACGGCGGCGCGCTGAGATGATGGAGGCGTTGTCGGAATCGATAAAGCACGATCAGGATCACGTGCTGATAATGGACATCGGCCCGGCTGACATGGTGAAGCCGAAGGTGACAAGCCTTGGAAAGGCGTTCGAGCCGATCAAGCGCGAGACAATGATCGTGTAAAATAGGCGCGGCGGATTCGTTCGGCGATGTTACCCGCCGATTGCCTGCGAGCGCTCCGGTGGCGCGCAAAACGCCGGGGAGCGCTCGCGGTGCGGATAGCTCTTTGATATGGCGACGAAATTTTGCCACATCGATTGCGGTGTATGATAAACTGTCGATCATTTGGCGGAACAAACCGGCTGCCGCTCGAAACCGCTCTTTGCAAACGTTGCGATTGCTTGATTTCCGCGAACGCTGTATTTCCGGGGCTTCGGCCCCGGCCTCATTGAAGCGACTTGAAGCGGCCATGAGCCGCCCACTGTTCGAGTATTTCCGGGGCTTCGGCCCCGGCCTCATTGAAGCTCAATATAGGTCGGTGGAAAGTTTATCGAGTTTATCGTATTTCCGGGGCTTCGGCCCCGGCCTCATTGAAGCTAAATAATGGCGCGACTATTGCATCAGCACAGCCAAATGTATTTCCGGGGCTTCGGCCCCGGCCTCATTGAAGCTGTGTGAGGCTTCATGTATAGGACATCCGGCCACCAGTATTTCCGGGGCTCCGGCCCCGGCCTCATTGAAGCGAGTTCTCGTGGCCCTTCTCCATCATCGAGGCCACCCGGGTATTTCCGGGGCTCCGGCCCCGGCCTCATTGAAGCACCATATCGGCTACCTTACCTGCCCGATCCATAGGTGTATTTCCGGGGCTCCGGCCCCGGCCTCATTGAAGCTAAACCTGGGATTTGAGTCAAAGGCCTGATCAGTCTGTATTTCCGGGGCTCCGGCCCCGGCCTCATTGAAGCGAGTTC
>JACRHH010000015.1 GCA_016212095.1 Nitrospirota bacterium | reverse complement strand
GACACATAGACATCTAAGACAAGCAGTCTGCCCGCCGAAGTTGCGGCAGCCGTTTCAATCGGTTAATCTAGCTCTCCATGAATAAACCTTTAATTATCGCGCTTGCGCTGACCGCCTGCCTCACCTGCGCCTGCAAGGGCAAGCCAGCGCCCGTGGCAATAACCGCCGTTGAGCAGGTTCCGGTTCAGTACGAACCGGCCTACGGCGACGCGCTTGTGCAGTCCATGAGCGGGCGGCCATCGATCCTGATTCCGATGCTGGCCGGAGATTCGCCTTCTCACGAAATCGCCGGGCAGATTTTTAACGGCCTGGTGAAACACGACGTTGACCTCAGCATAAAGGGCGATCTGGCCGAATCGTGGGATGTTTCGCCCGACGGCCTCGAAATCGTTTTCCATCTGCGGAAAAACGTGCGATGGGCCGACGGAACGCCGTTCACCTCGGCTGACGTGATGTTCGGCTACAAGACCATCATCGACGAAAAGACGCCGACCGCCTATAAAGAGGATTATTTGCAGGTGAAAACGGCTGACGCGCCCGATCCGTACACGTTTCGGGTGAAGTACGAAAAGCCGTTCGCCCCGGCGCTTTCAAGTTGGGGACGCCTCGTGGTTCTGCCCAAACACCTGCTTGAGGGCAAGGACATAACAAAAGACCCGTTCGGGCGCAATCCGGTTGGACTTGGCCCGTACATTTTGAAGGAGTGGGACGAGGGCGAGCGGGTGGCGCTGGAGTCGAACCGCGACTATTTCGAGGGCAGACCGTATATCGACCGGCTGATATACCGGATAATTCCCGATCCGGCCACAACGTTTCTGGAGCTTAAAACCGGCGGAATAGACTACGCCGGGCTTACGCCGCTTCAATTTACGCGCCAGACCGACACGCCTGAGATGAAGCGGAATTTCCGCAAATACCGCTATCCGGTCTTCAACTACACATACTTCGGGTTCAACCTGAAGCATCCGTGGTTTGCCGACAAGCGCATCCGGCAGGCGTTTGCCCATGCCATCGACAAGCAGGAGATCGTTGACGCCGCGCTTTTCGGGCTTGGCCGCCCGGCAACCGGGCCGTATGTTCCGAACACATGGCCCTACAAGGCCGACGTGAAATCGCCCGAATTCGATCCGGCAAAGGCCCGCGCGCTTCTTGCCGAGGCCGGATGGCGAGACACCGACGGCGACGGCATCGCGGACAAGGACGGCAAGCCGTTCGAGTTCCAGATAACTTCCAATGCGGGCAACGATCTCCGCGAAAAGACCGCGATAATCATTCAGCAGCGGCTTCGCGGCATTGGCGTGAAGGCGAACCTCAAGATGCTGGAATGGTCAACCTTCATCAACGAATTCGTTGACAAGCGCCGCTTTCAGGCGGTGATTCTGGGCTGGTCTATCGGTTTCGATCCGGATCAGTATGACATCTGGCATTCGTCTAAAACCGGCTCGCGCGAGTTCAACTTCGTAAGCTACGCCAACCCGGAGGTTGACAAGCTGCTTGATGAGGGGCGCAGAACGTTCGACATCGAAAAGCGCAAAAAGGCGTATTTCCGCATCCAGGATATTCTGGCCGACGAGCTTCCGTATATCTTCCTGTATGTGCCGGACGCGCTTCTGGCCATAAGCAGCCGTTTTCAGGGCATCAAGCCCGAACCGATCGGCATTGGCTACAACATGCCGAAATGGTTCGCGCCCAGACAGCTCCAGCGTTACAGCAGCATCGAAAAGTAAACCGCCCATAATTTCACTTTCACGCAACGCTTTCCGATAAGTCTATTTGGTATGGCGCTCAAACACTCAGGACTTGGGGGAATCGTCATGATTGACGAGATGATGGAGCGTTGCCGCAGGATATGCGGAGACGGCCACGATCGTTGCTTCATCGGCAACAAGAGGCAGCTCAACTGCATCGCCGACATGGTGATCAACAAGGTGAGCGGCATCATCGGCATCATCGACGCTGCCAAGGGCATGGAATCGGGCGGCAATGCCATCGACACGCTCGACATGGCGACGGAGGATCTTGAAGCGCTTGTCTACTGGGTGCGCTATCTTCAGGTTGTGCAGGATCTGCGGGAGATTAGCGCAAGGGCGGCAGTGGACAAGGGCCGCCGAAGGGAGAACCGCTATCCGTTTCCGGATGAATACCGCAAATACATCCGCATGACCATGATACGCGGCGATGAGCCGGAACCGGTTGCGCTGCTCGATTTCAGCCGCCACGGCATTCGCTTCAGGGTGGCGGATACTGTTGAGGAGGGCGCGGAATTCGAATGCAGCCTCAATGCCCCGTATTCCATCGCAGGCGAAACATCGTTCCGGGTGCGCGTGGTTCACTGCATTGAAACCGGGGACGGCTATGCGGTGGGCGGCGAGATTAATGCTATAGCAGACGAAGCTTCGTTTGAGGTTTTCAGGAAGCTGTATGATTTTATCGTCAAAAGTTACTCAGCGGGAGAGCGCGGATGACGGCAATGGCTGCTAACGGGAATGGAACATTGTCTGCACTGGAACAGGTTGCAGCCGAACAGAATCACTATGTGAGCCATCTTGCCAACGTGAACGACAGGCAGGACGTCATCTCGACCGAGGATATTCATAACGCAAACGGCCTGCTGATAGTGAAAAAAGGCTCCCGCATCAACCGCGAGGTTGCCGAGAAAATTCTCCAGCACAAGCTCCTGAAGCCGCTTGAGGAACAGGTAGTGCTTGAGAAAACCATCGACGCAAGCGGCCTTGGCGGTTGTTTCCAGAAATTGCAGGGTAAATACCCGGATGTAAAACAGATCGACGAGGCGCTTGGCTTCAACAAGACGCTCGAAAACATACTGAAAAGAAACCGGCTGGACAAGATCATAATGCAGAAGCTTACCGTATTGCGGGAGGAATTCCAGGCCGAGTACGAAAAGTCGATCTTCTGCGCCTGGCTGTCGGCGCTTCTGGCCTCGGAGGCAGGCCTCAGGAGCGACGAGGTCGAGGTGGCATTCATTGCCGGGCTATGTCATGACATCGGACTTCTGCATATCTCGCCCGACATCGTGAACAAGCGCGGCGCGCTCTCGCCTGATGAGTGGCGCGCCATACAAAGCCATGTTGTCGTTGGGCAACTGCTTCTTAAAAACATACCCGGCTCCGATTCGCGCGCGGCAACCGCCGTTCTGGAGCACCATGAGCGGTGCGACGGAAGCGGCTATCCGGTGGGCAAAACAGACGAGCATCTGGAAATGATGGGGCAGATCGTGGGCATGGCCGACAGTATGCAGGCTATACGCGTGAAGCAGTTCGACAGGCTGGGCCGCAACCTGCGCGACGCTGTTCCATACCTGCACATGAACGCCAATACACACTTTCAGGTGGTCTACCGAACGATGTACTCCATCATACGGAAGGCCGGGCTTGAGCCGTCGCATGTAAACCCTTTCGGCGATATCCGGATGCTGGTGTCACACCTGCTCATGCGCGGCAAGAGTCTCCAAGGCGCGGTCTGGATTCTGCACGACATTCTCGATCTTGCGCCGCGGCTCGGCAATGCCGGTTTGCAGCGGAAACTGCTCAAGGCATGCAAGCCGGTGGCCGTGATGATCACGTCGTCCGGATTGGTTCGGGATGAGATATTCCGCTGGCTTGAAGACATGAAGGATAGACCGGATCCGGGATCCTTTGATGACTTTGCCGACATGGAACTGATGCAGAACGAGCTTTACTGGCAGTTGAAGAAGGTCAGCCGGGTGGTATTCGACTGCCTGGACAGGGAAGGGGGCGCGTTGCCCGACGGCCACAGAGCCTGTTTCGAGGAGGCGGGCTCGTCGCTTAACAAGATATTGTCAACCGGGATGGCCTGACCGGAAAATGTTGTTTGGTTCCATTACCGGATAAATTGCTGGATACATTGGGGGCGGTTTGAAAACGGCCCTACAACAGCAGGCATACCGCGTATGCCTCCATGCCCTCGCCTCGCCCAACTGGCCCCATGCCCTCGGCTGTTTTCGCCTTGATGTTTATTCGATCTGCGGGTATCCCGGCTGACGCTATCCGCGCCTTCATAGCCTCGATATGCGGCGCTATTTTCGGCTTTTCGGCTATAAGCGTGCAGTCGATCCAGCCTATTTCGAAGCCTTGCTCAACCGCCATGTTTACCACGTTGCCCAGTAAAAACATGCTGTCTGCGTTCTTCCACGCCGGGTCGGTGTCGGGGAAATGCCGTCCGATGTCGCCAAGCCCAAGGCCGCCGATTATCGCGTCGGTTATGGCGTGGCAGAGCACGTCGGCGTCGGAATGGCCGAGCAGGCCTTTATAGAACGGGATTTCAACGCCGCCAAGAATGAGTTTTCGCCCCTCGACAAGGCGGTGAGAGTCGAAGCCGTGCCCGATTCTAAGCGGCATCAGGCTCCTCCATGTATGCCCCGCCAGATTATTTCGGCAATGCCCAAATCCTCCGGCGTTGTTATCTTGATGTTGTCGTATGAGCCGGGGACAACAACTACGCGTCCGCCGATCCGTTCAACAAGCGCCGCGTCGTCTGTTGCGTAAACGCCGTCGGCCATGGCGCATTCGTAGGCGCGCTTCAGCATGTCGCACGGAAACGCCTGCGGTGTCTGCACCGCAACAAGTTTTTCACGTGACGGAGTGGACTCAACGAAATTGCCTTTGCCGACGATCTTAACGGTATCTTTAAGCGGCACGCCCGGAATCGCGCCAAAACCCTCGGCTGCGGCGTCAATAAGGCGCATGACCATGGCGGCATCGGCAAACGGGCGCACAGCGTCATGCACAAGAACAATGCCGCACACGTTGCAGTCCACAAGTTGTAGCGCATTGAAAATGGAATCCTGACGCTCCGCGCCGCCGGGCGCGATGCGAACGGCTTTTGTGATCTGATACTGCTCGATCATGGCGCGAATGCCGGGCATGTCGTCGGGCCGAACCGCCGGAATTATTTCGATAATTGAGTCGATTGACTGGAGAAGGCGGAGCGAATGAACGATGACCGGAACGCCGCCGATTTCTAGAAACGGCTTGCGCGAGCCGCCCATTCTACGGCCAAGCCCGGCTGCCGGAACTATTGCAACTGTCTGCATCATCTTACCGGCCCCTCTCCTGCCTCACCCCCGGCCCCTCTCCTGAAGGAGAGGGGAGAAGAATGGAGGTGCGGAGGGCTTATACCCTCTGTTTATGCCATCTCGACAAGCTTTTCGGCTATCTGCACGGCGTTCAGGGCCGCGCCCTTCAAGAGGTTGTCGGCAACGATCCACATGTTTATGCCGCAATCGATCGACTCGTCCTTCCGGATTCGGCCAACGTAGGTGTCGTCCTTGCCCGCGACGTCTATCGCAAGCGGGTAGACGCTCTTTTCGGGCGCATCGAAAACCACGATTCCGGGCGCGCCCGCAAGCACCTCGCGAACCTCGTTCGGGGCGATCTCCTTCTCGGTTTCGATGTTGAGGCTCTCGGAATGGCAGCGGAACACCGGCACGCGAACCGTGGTTGCGGTTACGCGGATTGTGTCGTCGCCCATGATCTTCGTCGTCTCGTTGATCATCTTCATCTCTTCCTTGGTGTAGCCGTTGGGCAGGAATACGTCGATCTGCGGCAGGCAGTTAAACGCGATCTGGTGCGGATATACCTTGAGCGTAACCGGCTTCATGTTCAACACCTCGGCTGTCTGGGTGGCCAGCTCCTCCATCGCCTTCATGCCGGTTCCGGAAACGGACTGGAACGTGGTGACGACAACGCGCTTGATCTTCGCGGCGTCGTGAAGCGGTTTGAGCACCACAACCATCTGGATGGTGGAGCAGTTGGGGTTTGCGATTATGCCCTTGTGCCACTTGAGATCGTGCGGGTTCACCTCAGGCACGACAAGCGGAACTTCCGGATCCATGCGCCACTGGGCAGAGTTGTCGATCACGACGCATCCGGCCCTGGCCGCGTGAGGCGCGAAGGTTTTGGATCGCTCGCCGCCCGCCGAAAAAAGCGCGATGTCGATTCCGGCGAAAACGTCCTCTTTGAGAACCTCCACCTTCACCGCCTTGCCGTGGAATTCAAGCTCCTTGCCCTCCGAGCGCTCGGAGGCGAAAAGCCTGAGCTTGCCGACCGGGAAATTGCGACGTTCCAGCGTGGCGATCATCTCGCTGCCCACAGCGCCGGTTGCGCCGACGACCGCTACAACGTATTCGTTTTTCTTCTTAAGCATGGCGTTTGCTCCTTAATATGCATATCTAAACTGCCACCATCGAGGCAACCATGTCGCCTACCTCGGTGGTGCTGAATCCCATCTTTCCGGCGGCGAGGCTCTTGATCTTCGTGCCGGTGATGTCCATGACGGACGCTTCGATCTTCTTCGCGGCGGCTTCCTCGCCCAGATGATCGAGCATCATTCCGGCGGCGCATATAGCGGCAAGCGGATTGATGATGTTCTGGCCTTTGTACTTCGGGGCGGAGCCGCCGATCGGCTCGAACATCGAGACTCCTTCGGGGTTGATGTTGCCGCCAGCCGCAATGCCCATGCCGCCCTGAATCATCGCGCCCAGATCGGTGATGATGTCGCCGAACATGTTGTCGGTCACGATAACGTCGAACCATTCGGGGTTTTTCACAAACCACATGGTGATCGCGTCAACATGCGCGTAATCGGTTTTCACGCCCGGATACGATTTCGCCATCTCGTTGAAGGCGCGCTGCCAGAGGTCGAAGGCGAACGTGAGCACGTTTGTCTTGCCGCAGAGCGTGAGTTTCTTCTCGCGGCTCTTTTTCATCGTGTACTCGAAGGCGTATTTCAGGCAGCGGTCAACGCCTTTGCGGGTGTTTATGGACTCCTGCGTGGCCACTTCGTCTGGCGTGCCTTTTTTCAGGAAGCCGCCCGCTCCCGCGTAGATGCCTTCGGTGTTTTCGCGAATGACGGTGAAGTCGATATGCTCCGGCCCCTTGCCTTTGAGCGGGCAGTCAACGCCGGGATAGAGCTTCACCGGGCGCAGGTTTATATACTGGTCGAGTTCGAAGCGAAGGCGAAGCAGAATGCCCTTTTCGAGAATGCCCGGCTTTACGTCGGGGTGGCCGATCGCGCCGAGAAAAATGGCGTCGAACTTGCGAAGCTCGTCGGTTGCGCTGTCGGGCAGAACCTCGCCGGTGCGCAGGTAGCGGTCGCCGCCGAAGTCGAAATGCGTGAGATTGCAGTTGAAACCGAATTTCTTTGACGCGGCGTCGAGAACCTTAAGCCCCTCGGCCACAACCTCCGGGCCGGTTCCGTCGCCAGGAACAACGGCGATATTGTATGTCTTGCTCATGTAATCCTCCGGAAGCGGCGCGGTTTGGTTCAGCCGGGCCGCAAAAAATAATCGGGTATATTATCACAAGCGCAATCGTATTATCGTGAGCGGGCTTTGCGCCATGTGCGACCAACAAAAACGAATAAGCGCCTTCAAGTGAAGGCGCTTGCGCGCTGACGGCTGAAATCTTTACGAAAACTGCGTGTGATATTCCTTCACGCGGGCGGCGAACGCCTTGCCGAATTCGTAGCAAGCGGCCTCGTCCCCGGCTGACGGCTTGTACAAAACCTGCAATCCCGGCTCGTGCATGTCGAGTCTCATGCGCTTGAACTCCTCGTAT
Organism: Nitrospirota bacterium; assembly: GCA_016212095.1. Taxonomy (GTDB): domain Bacteria; phylum Nitrospirota; class Thermodesulfovibrionia; order SZUA-242; family SZUA-242; genus JACRHH01. The sequence goes on along the minus strand of JACRHH010000015.1, from coordinate 232,385 downwards.
GCGTCCTTCACGGCGCCGCCGCCCCATCCGTAGCTGCCAAACGCGCCCACCAGACGGTTTTTGGGACGCAACCCCCGTACATGCGTCATGAACTCGGCAACTGTGGGGAACATGATGTTGTTGAGCGTGGGGCTTCCGATAAGGCAGCCGCGCGATTTCCAGAATTCGGTTATCGCCGCGCTCATCGGTGTTGCGCGAAGCTTGATAATGGCGGCGTCCACGCCTTCATCCTTGATGCCCTGCGCGATGAACCGGGCCATCTCCTCGGTGCTGTGCCACATCGTGTCGTAGATTATCGCCACGCGAAGATCGGCCTTGCCGTTTGCCATGTCGAGATAAGACTGAAGAACCCTGCCCGGATGCGAACGCCAGATTATTCCGTGATCAGGCGCGATGATTGCCGGATCGATTCCGAGCGATACGATCTCGGCTATCTTGGACTTGATGATATTTCCAAACGGCATGAGTATGTTGGCGTAGTAATCGATGACCGCATTATCGAGCATCGCCATCGATTCGCAGGTGGCGATCTCGTCGTCGAACCGCGCCGCTGATGCGATATGCTGGCCGAAGGCGTCCTGGCTAAATAGTATCCGGTCGTTTTCCACCCATGTCATCATGGAATCGGGCCAGTGAAGCATCGGCGTTTCCACAAACCGCAGAGTGCGCCTGCCGATGTTCAGCGTGTCGCCGGACTTCACCACGCGCACCTTCCATGCTGATAGATCGAAGAAGCGCGACAGGCCTTTCAGCCCCTTGTCTGTTATGTAAATCGTTGCGCCGGGGCAGAGCGCCATGACCTTGTCGATGCCGGTTGCGTGGTCGTTTTCAATATGATTAATGACAACGTGCCGTATGCTGGCCGGATCCATGATGTTGCGGATATGCCGGATGCTGACATCCGCGAAATCGTATTTCACCGTATCCACAAGCGTTGGCTCGTCGTCCATGATCAGGTAGTTGTTATAGGTTGTGCCGCGCGTTGTTTCGTATCCGTGAAAATCGCGCACAGCCCAGTCAACCGCCCCAACCCAGTAGACGCCCTCCGTCAATTCAACAGGTTTCATAAAATTCCTCCTTGAATGCTATTATGCGATGCGGTTGTCATATGATCGTTCAAACCGGCCGTAAAGGCAATATGTCACGGATTTTCAGCGAATCCTTCCGCCTGCCGCAAGAACCAGAAGAACCGCGCCGTCTGCCAGAAAAAGCAGGTTAATAACCGAGCTTGCGGCATGAAGCCGCATGAACCGGGCGCGCTCCGGTGAATCGGGCGGCGTTGTTACAAATGACGCAACGCTCTTTTTCACCGCAACGATCTCCGGGTAGAGCGAGAATTTCAGGTAAGCAGCCATTGCGATTGCGGCCAGTAGCATTGCAACAACCGTGCGGCGGCTTGCGCCTGTGGCGGATGAAAGCGCGTAAACCGCTGCCGCCGCCAGCGATACTGCCAGCAGAAACGTGAAATAGCCGGGGAACACCGCGCCGACCACGCGACCCGCCATGTCCCTGTCGAACGACCGGAACACGGCGGGCGTGACCAGAAACGTGAAGACCGCAACTCCGCCCACCCACATGGCAAGCAGAAAATGATACGCAATTGCCGGCATGTTTTTCATGGCGCTACCGAGCCTGACGCGTCACCGTTATTCCGCATTCCGGACATGTTGCCTCCTCCTCGTCCGACCATATCTCAACCTTCTCGCCGCAGACCGGACACTCAACCATTTCCGGGGCTGCGGCTGTGCGTGTGCTGCACGGGCTTTTTTCCTTGAATACGCTAGGCTGCGACATTGGCTTTCCTCCATCCTTCCCGTGCAAGCCTCTCCATCCGATGGATGCCCCACTTGCGGAATTCCTCGAAATACTTGCGCGGATTGATCGCCGAGAGCTGTATCAGTTCTTCACGCTCGCGCGCCGATTCCGCCATGTCGCCCGGATGCACGCCCTGCCATGTGCAGTAGCCCTCGTCGAAAAGCCATTCCGGCGTGACTTCCTTCCTTGTCACCCTGCTTGCGCTGAACGTTGCCACGTCCATGTCGTATTTTATAACCCATCCGTTGTCGCGAATCATTGATCCGGAATCGAATTCCGCGCCCGATGAGCATCGCGGGCAGAAGAGTTTTTCCACCACGCTGTCAGGCATCACATCGTCCCTGTAAGCAAAATCGGCGCTTGCCGATCCGCAGGCGCATGTTTTTGTATTTGATGTACACATTTTCTTATTCTCCTTTCAGTTGCGCCGCGTTTCCGCAGGCGCGGCATGTTCCGTAAAATTCCACATGATTGCCGGACATCACGAAGGCTTCGGCAATGTCAGCCGGAACGTCCAGCTCGTATTCGGCGTGAACATCGGCGATTTTCCCGCAGCCAAGGCATATGACATGATGATGAAGCTTCACGTTCGGATCGTAGCGTTTTCTTGCCGGATCGATCGTAAGCTCAAGCACCAATCCCTTGTCCCTTAGCATCGAAAGCGTGTTGTAAACAGTCGCAAACGACATCATCGGATAAGTTTGCGACACATGCCTGAATATCTCCTCGGCTGAGGGATGGCTCTCGTTTCCGTTCAGGCAGTCAAGAATCGCCATGCGCTGCGGCGTAAGCTTTACCCCCGAACCGGATACCGTTTTCGTGAATTCCGTAATCATGGTTGAAGCTTATCATTGGAATGATTATTTGTCAAGAATGATTCTAAACCTAAATGCCTTGACACCCGCTTCCGCCTCTCCGTATGCTGGTCTGATGTCCGGACGGATTTCCTTAATAGCTGCGTGTATTCTGCTGGTTTCCGCCTTTACGGCTGCCGCGCAGGAATTTTCAGCGCCATCATACAGGATAGAGGATGGCCGTATGCTGGTTGATGCGCGGCTTGAGCACCTGCCCGATTCGTTTATTGCCGACATCAACAACGGCATCGAAAAAAGGATCGAATACCATGCCGACCTTATGCGCCAATGGAACAAATGGATGGACGAATACGTTTCGGGCGAAACCATCATCCGCACCATCAAGTTCGATGTGACCACGAAGCAGTACAGCCTGAAATCGGTTGAGGAGCGCTATGTGCGCGAAAAGACCGCGAAGGATTTCCGCGAGGCGGTGGAGTGGCTTACAACAATAAAAGGCGCGCACGCCGCTGTTGTGGGAGATGTTCAGCGCGGCACGTATTACGTGCGAGTGAGGGCCGAGTCTCGGAGGCCGGAAATCCCGCTTGTTTTCAAGGCGTTATTGTTTTTCATGCCGGAGATAGAGTTCTCGGCTGAAGCCGTGAGCCCGGCGTTTCCATTGAACAAATGAAGCTTGTCCGCCTGCCCGGCTTCATCATAGCGGCTGTGATGCTGGTGGCGGCTGCAACCTGGCTTGAAATCCGCTATCTGGGCCTAGGCGGAAAAACATTGTTTGTCCGCGCCGCCCTGTTTCTGTTTATCAATTCAGCCGTGCTTGCGCTCTCCACGCTTGTATACATGGTTGGCAGCACGCTTGCGGGCCTGTGGCGCGAGCACAGGACCGGCGCGCCCGGCCACATGTTCAAGACAAAGCTTGTCGGCATCTTCGTGGTTCTTGTCACCGCGCCGGGCGTGGTGCTGTTTGTGCTGACAAGCTGGATAGTTACCGGCGTGGTTGAACGCTGGTTTTCGATGCAGGTGAAGGCTCCCATCACAAGCTCAGTGGAACTGGCCTCGAAGGTGTACGAGATGGAGGCAAGGCGCGCGCTGGATGCCGCCGCCGAGATAGCGCGCCAAGGCGGGATCGACCGGAATGGATATGCGGATGACGGGCTTGTTATAAAGATCATTCCGGCAGACGGACAGGCTGCCGACGCTGACGCATTGACAAGCAACGCATTCGCGGGCCGCGCCGACACCGATGTCCTGTCCGACGGCGACACCGACATCGTCCGCGCGGCGGCTCCAACGCCCGATAAAGGCGTGGTAATCGTGGAATCGAGGCTGCCCGCAAGCATAGTCAGGGACATCCGCACAGTGCGCACCGCGTTCGAGGACTACAAGACCGTGGAGTCGATCAAGGCTCCGATCAAGACCGGCTATTTTCTTTTTCTGGCGCTTGTCACAATGCTCACCATATTCATGGCCCTGTGGGCGGCTCTTCGCGTGGGCGCGCGCATAACCGGGCCGATTCAGGCGCTTGTGGAGGGAACGCGGCGAGTGTCCGACGGCGACTTCAAAACGCGCATCACGGCTTTGGGCGAGGACGAGATATGCGCGCTCACCAACGCCTTCAACAGCATGGTCGGCGAAATCGAGACCAGCCAACAGCGCCTCAGGCAGGCATATGCCGAGGTCGATAACCGGCGGCTGGTGCTTGAGGGCATAATGAGCAACATAAACACCGGCGTTATCCTGCTCGACCGCGCCGGGCAGGTCATGCGGATAAACAACGCGGCATGTGCGATTCTCTGCATCGAGCCGAGCGATCTTGCGGGGCTCACGTCGCGAGAAATTCTGCGCAACGTTGAGTCTGAGGAGCTGGTGTCGATTCTGAAAAACCTTCGCCATCGTGACTTCAGCGGGCGCAACTGGGAATTGAAAGCCCAGATAAAGGGAATGCCCGCAACTCTCAGGATATTCCTTTCGAACCTGAAGGACGCCGACGGAGAGATCACCGGCGTACTTGTGGTCTTCGACGATCTGACCGAGGTTATCAAGGCGCAGCGCGCATACGCGTGGCAGGAAGTGGCGAGGCGCATGGCCCACGAGATTAAAAATCCGCTCACGCCGATAAAACTTGCAGCCGAACGCCTGCTGAAAAAACACCGCGAAAACTCTCCGGATGTGGGCAGCGTGATCGAGTCGTCGATGAGCACAATAACCCGCGAGGTGGATTCGCTTCGCAATCTGGTAAACGAGTTCTCGCGTTTTGGAAAGCTGCCCGATCTCCACATTGCCGAAACCGATCCTGCGGCGCTTGTTGAAGAGGTATCCGGGCTGTACCACGGATTCAGGGATATTTCGCTGGAAGTCCGCGCCGCCGACGGAATTCCGCCATTCCGGCTGGATCGGGAACAGATAAAGCGCGCCCTGATAAACCTGATGGATAACGCGGTTGAGGCGGTTAACCAACCGGAGGTTCAACCGGATGATCATCCGGACGGGCAACCGGGCAGGCAGGCCGGGAGGGTGGAAATCGCCGTTGATTTTGATCCCGCCACAGCGGTTCTTCGCCTGATCGTGGCCGACAATGGGCCGGGCATACGGCCCGAAGACCGCGACAGGCTGTTTCTGCCGCATTTCTCGACAAAGAAAACCGGAACCGGACTCGGTCTTGCAATAGTGAATAAAATAGTGTCGGATCACGGCGGAAGCATCAGGGCGGAAGACAACTCGCCCGGCGCGCGTTTTGTCATTGAGCTTCCGGCAGCAAGGCATGTATGATTTTTTATCTTTAGTGAACAGCCATGAGGGACGCCGATGCGCGAACATATACTTGTTGTTGACGACGAACTTGGCATAAGGCAGACGCTTGCCGACATTCTTCAGGATGACGGATACGAAACCTCGATGGCGTCCTCCGGCGAGGAGGCGCTTGAGCGCATCGCGGCCCATCAGCCCGATCTGGTGATGCTCGACGTCTGGCTGCCGGGCATGGACGGCCTCGACACGCTTGCGCGTATTCGCGAGGTTTCGACAGCGCCGGTGATAATGATTTCGGGCCACGCCAACATCGAGATGGCCGTGAAGGCCACGAAGATAGGCTCGGTGGATTTCATGGAAAAGCCGCTGTCTCTGGACAAGGTGCTTCATCGCGTGAAAAGCGCGCTGGAAACCGCCCGCATAATCGAGGAAAACGCGCGCCTGCGGGCCGCGCAGAGCCGGATCGACGAGATGATCGGCGAGAGCGCCGCGATGAAGGAACTGCGCGCGAGTGTGGCGGCAGCAGCGAACTCCAATGGACGCGTGCTTATTCTGGGCGAATCCGGCGCGGGCAAGGAGCTTGTGGCCCGCTCGCTTCACGCCGGAAGCCCTCGCGCCGCGAAGGCGTTTGTCGAGGTCAACTGCGCTGCCATTCCGCAGGAGTTGATCGAGTCTGAGCTTTTCGGGCACGAAAAAGGCTCGTTCACCGGAGCCTTCGAGCGAAAGCGGGGCAAGTTCGAGCTTGCAGACGGAGGCACGCTGTTTCTGGACGAGATCGGCGACATGACGCCGCCTACGCAGGCGAAGGTGCTTCGGGTAATCGAGACGCAGGAGTTTCAGCGCGTGGGAGGCGGAAAGACCATACGCTCGGATGTGCGGATAATATCGGCCACGAACAAGAATCTTGAGGAGGAGATTGTCAAGGGAACATTCAGGCAAGACCTGTATTACAGGCTGAACGTCATTCCCATTCACATTCCGCCGCTTCGGCAGAGGCGCTCCGATATCCCGCTTCTTGCCGATTATTTCCTCAGGAAATACGCCGTGGAATATGGCCGGAAGGCAAAGAGCCTGTCGGATCAGGCGCTCGAAGCGCTTTCTTTTTACGACTGGCCGGGCAATATCAGGGAGCTTAAAAACGTGATGGAACGGCTGGTGATAATGCATTCCGGCGAGACCATCGACGTTTCGGCCCTGCCGCTTGCCCCGCGCGGGCCGGAAGGCCAGTCCGACTACTTCGCCATGAGCGATCTTCGCGAGGCCCGCTCCGCGTTCGAGCACGATTTCATCCTGAACCGCCTGAAGGAAAACGGCTGGAACATCTCGCGCACCGCCGACGAGCTTGGCATAGAGCGTTCGAATCTGCACAGAAAACTGAAATCGCTGGGCATAGAAGCGCCTTAAGCCGGATTATGAGATGGGTGGAATAAGATAAATCATTGCTGATGTTGAAACCGGCAAGGTTAAGGGCGGTTTTTTGCCCCAAGCCATAAGCTGCTGAATTACACGCAAACGGCGGCCTGAAAAGTCCGCCGTTTTATGTGGGGAAATTCATTACGGCTTACTCCGGTGGGAGATTATATGGATAATATGACAGCCGTAAGCATTAGCGCCATGATTCCCAATGCAAAATTCGCCTTGACAAGATCTCCCGAAAACTTCTTTAATCGGGCTGTTTGCGTGCCATCGGCTTGTGAGGTCAATTTCACGATTTTGGGGTTTAGTATCAATCCTCTGTAAAAATGAATCATGACCATGCAGGCTGCAAGCAAAAGTTTAAACGAGATTAATGCATTCCAAGCATTCCGGCCTTGTTGAAAAAGCACAATTCCAGTTCCTGCCAGCACAAATATGCTCAAGTTGGCTAGTGGCGTGAAACGTTGCGCCACTTCCTTCATCAGATTCCCAGTCGTGGCGGTTGATTCCAACGCTGCCTTCGAGCTTGGCAATATTACCCGGAGGATCATCAGGATTCCGCCAATCCATGCTACGGCTCCCAGGATATGCAGGAAATGGCACAGCGGCAAGATCAATAATTTCATGTTCAGTCTCCGTTCTGTTGGTTGCATTGTGAAGGGAATGCCGCCGGCATATTCCCTTCACATGCAGAAATGTCATGCTCCGTAATTACTGTTTAGTTGCGCCCTGGGCCTTCGTTTCCTCCTTCTCCGTCTGGGCCGGGTTCCCTGCCGTCTCAGTAACAGTGATCCTGACCTCCTTCCCCTTCAGCGGAAGACACCCGCAGCCACAAGAAATTCCATTCTCTGCCATTTTTAATCACCTCCTTTCGAGTAAGTATGTTAGCAACTACTTAATTCGATTCGCAAAAAAATTTACTCCCTTATTTCCCTGATCCTTTCGCGCACCATTTCGAGTTCTTTTTGTAGTTCAGTTTCATACTTTGCAAGCGCTTCAAGGTTGGCCTTGCCCAATTCTTTTTCCTTGAAATTGCCCGTGCCCTGGCAGCCGCATGTGCATACTTCATTTAATATTTCCCGGCAGCCATCCATGGCCTCTTCATTGATCGAATACGGTATCCAATATCCCTGTCTTTCGCTCCGCACCAACCCGGCTTGTTTTAAAATTTTAAGATGTTGCGACACCGCCGGTGAGGTGATGCCAAGTCGATCTGAAATCTCTTTGACCCCTAATGCCCCGTTGGCCTTAAGAAGCTCAATGATTTTCACTCGCGTGTCCACGCTCAAAACCTTAAATATCTCTGCCGGTTCAATAATCATATGTCTGTAAACTCATTAAGTGATTACGCAATGGCTTAATTATTACTTGCGCGAACAACTATGTCAAGCGTATTCCGGAAAATCCGGTAATGATAAAAAATCAGACCGCTAACGTACGCATTACGGGCCAAGGCTGTCAACCTGCGTTGAAAATCGATCCGCCTCCCTTTGTCTTGCAAATAAGTAAAGTATACATGCCTTATTTGCGCAAAATAAGCAGTTTTTCAGTGCAAACCGTCTATCTCGCTATCAGACGCCAAACACCGAGCAAGCCGCAGCTGTCGCATTATTTTCTGTTCTTCAGTTCCGCGCCGAAGCCGGGATAGATCACTCGCTCTTCCGTGCCGCTTTCATGCGGCGCGGGCCAGCGCCCTGCCACCGGCTCCGCCCCTTCAAGTGTTTCAGGCAGCGGCTTGCTGTCGGCAAAATGCGGATGCGTAACGATGTCCACGTTGGTGTCGGCGCTGAATTCCACCGAAATACCGTTTGGATCGAACGTGTATATCGAATGGATGAATCCGTGATCCAGAACCTCCGACACCCATATGCCGGCTGCGTTTAGTCTGTCTTTCATCGCAAACAGGTCGTCGTCCGAAGCAACCGCAAGCGCGAAATGGTCAAACGCAAACGGCCCGCTTGCCGGATGCCCGGCCTCTTTCTCCGTAATAGGCTGGATGCCCGGCCATTCGAAAAATCCGATGTACTGGCGGTTGGCGACATGAAAGAAATACATGCGGCTGTTTCGCCCTGATGCGGCAAGCACCATGCGAAGACCGAGCAGGTCGCGCCAGAAACGGATAGTCGCGCCCATGTCGCGCGTGGCTAATGCAACGTGGCTTACTCCCTTGTATCGCATGGCGGCATTCCTTTCATGGCTCGGCGTTTTCAATAATCATCGCGTTGAAGCCACCGGTAGTCAAGCCTGTGCAATAAGATAATCGAGACGGTTGCGCATTCGAAGCCCCTCAAGCGGCGCGTTCCGCGTATCCGGCGCGTTTCGGGCCTGAACCAGAACCTTGTGGCTTTCGCCCAGGGCATCGGGCATGATGAGGGAGCGCACCTGAGCGGCGGCTTTTAAAAATTCATCTTCAGGAAGCGCGCGATGAAGTTCGGCGATGTAGCTGTCTATTCCCATGTTCAGCAGAAAACTCGACTGCGAGACAAAGCCAAGCGGCTTTAATCCGGCCTCGCTGCCCCATTCCACAAGCGCGGTGAAATTGGCGTGAGCCGTGATGTCCTGCTGTCCGACGCGCTTCAGCGGCTCATCGTTTGTCTGGTGCCTGTGATAGCAGAGCAGTGTGCCGGTCACGCGTTCCGGGCTGTAGTAGTCGTGAACGCTGAAACCGTAATCGACTGTCATCACGTATCCGCGTTTGATTGTCACAGCAACCTCGCGCAGCCATTTCCGCGCGTTCAGGTTAAGCTCCGTGCGGTAGCCGGGGTGTCGGATGATCGATCTGGATTTAAAATATTCCGTGATTTCAGGCGTTGGGCACGGGCCGAATTCCTCTTTAAAGTCGCCATCTTGCTCGCCAATATACAGTTCGTTGATGCCGTCTTTGCCGAACCGGACAACATGCACCGGAAATGAATCAACAAGTTCGTTCGAAAACAGGCAGCCGGTTATCGGCTCAATATCGGCAAGCGAATTTTTCCATCGCAATTTACCCGAATGCCCGGATAGAAGCTTTTCCTGCCTGGCCTTCATGTGCGGGTTCAGTTCGACAAGCAGATAGGTGAGGCTGTCGTAGAATTCACGATCATGCCCGGCGGCATATTCCAGGAAATCGAGCGCGAAGAGCCCGCGTCCGCCGCCCTGCTCGATAAACGTGAAATCGCCGGGCCGCCCAAGATGTTCCCACATCTGCGCGGCCTGACGCGCGAACATCGCGCCAAAAACGCCGTGCAGGTTGGTTGACGTGTAGAAATCGGCGGCCTGCCCTATGTCGGTTTCGGGCGATGTGTAGTAGCCGATGTCCGGCTCGTAGAGCGCCGCAGCCATGAATTGCTCGAAGGTGATCGGCCCGAACTGGCGGATGCGGTGGAGGAGGATGCGCTTAAGTTCGGGCAATTAACCTATTTCCAGCATCCGGTCGAGCGCCCGCTTTGCCGGAACGCGGATCTCCTCCGGAACCTTGATAACCTTCGTGTTGTTTTCGAGCGCGAACAGAATTGTGCGAAGCGTTGTCCGCTTCATGTTCGGGCAGACCATGTCGCTACGGAGCGGATGGAACTTCTTGTGCGGATTTTCGAGCCGCAGCCTGTACAGAAGCCCGGTTTCGGTTCCGATGATGAACTCCCTTGCGTCGGACTCGCGGCAGAAACGCAGCATTCCCGATGTGCTGGTTACATGATCTGCCATTTGGCAGATTTCGAGCCTGCATTCCGGATGCGCCACAAACAGCGCCCCTTGGTGTTCGGCGCGCGCCGCGTCAACATCCGATGGCCGCACGCGGTCGTGAACATGGCAGAAACCGTCCCATGTGATTATTTCCTTCTTCGTGTTTGCCGCGATCCATGCGGCCAGATTGCGGTCGGGAACGCAGATCACGCGGTCGGAATCAATCGCGTTCACCAGCTTAACGGCGTTCGACGACGTGCAGCAGTAGTCGGACTCGGCCTTGACCGCCGCCGTGGTGTTCACGTAGGAAACAACCGGCACGCCCGGATAACGCCTTTTCATGTCGCGAAGCGTAAAATCCTCCGGAAATTCATATGTGACCTCGTTGTAGCCTGGGAAGTTCATGCGAAGCTCGCGCGGTGTATCGACTGTCACCATGTCGGCCATCGGGCAGTTGGCCTCGGTGGCGGGCAGAAGCACGGTTTTATCCGGCGAGAGAATCGAGGCCGATTCGGCCATGAAGTTCACGCCGCAAAAGACGATAACGTCGCAGTCCATCGTGGCGGCCCTGCGCGAGAGCTCCAGAGAATCGCCGGTGAAGTCGGCTATCGCCTGCACCTCCTCGCGCTGGTAGTTATGGGCAAGAAGCACGGCGTTTCGCTTTGCCTTGAGTTCGAAGATTTTATCGCGTAATTCATCCATATTTATAAGCAGTATGCCTTTCAGTGTTGGAAGATAGCAGGCAGGTGAATTTAACGAGCCGCTGGAGTGTTGCTGAACAAAACCGATCCGTCGGCCTGAAGAATTCTGTAGATGGTTTCGACCGTGCGGAAGCCGCCGCCGGAGCGGCGGGCTTTGCCGCCAGATGCCCCGGTTCCCTTTCCATAAAAACGAAGCACCCGGTCAACGTAGGTTCTGGTTTCCGGATACGGCGGAATGCCGTTATGCTTCTCGACCGCCGCAGGCCCGGCGTTGTAGGCGGCAAGCGCCAGTTTCATGTTGCCGCCGAAGCGTTCGAGCATGTTGCGCAGATAGCGCACGCCGCCGTCAACGTTGTCTTCCACGTCGTACACGTTTGTCACGGCCAGATCGCGGGCGGTTTCCGGCATGAGCTGCATAAGCCCTCGCGCGCCCTTGTTCGATACCGCAAGCGGGTTGTAGTCCGACTCCGCCTTAACCACCGCCCTGACCAGCGCGGCGTCAACGCCGTGCCGCCCGGACGCGTCGGTTATCACGCTGTCGCAATATTCCCTTGAGAAACGCGACAGGGCGGGCGCATCGCTCGGCGCAGGGGCAGCCTCGGTTTTCGGCTCCGGCACGATTGCCGCTTTCGGCGCTTCCGGCCTCGACGCCACCTTGAACGCGCCATTTGCCGGGATGTTCGTCAGATGCAGCACTCCTTCCTCGTCAACGTAGCGGTAGATCTCCGCATTGGCGATGACTGGAAGAAAAAACAGCGCGAGCGCAAGAATTGCGCCTGATGTCCGGAAGGTTCTCATTTAATTTATATAATCATACTTGCAAGCTTAACTCAAAGACTATTATACAACCAGATTATCTATCAGCCGCGTTTTGCCGATGCGCGCGGCAAGCGCAAGCACCACCGGCCCGGCTATTTCGCCGATTGAGCCAATTGGGCCAAGCGTGTCGGCGTCCGCCGCCTCGGCGTATTCAATAGTTGCAAGCGGCTCCGCGCCGATAATCTCGCGCATCAGCAAGACCAGATTTCCGGCATTACGCTCGCCATTCTCCGCCGCGTTTCGCGCCGCCGAGAGCGCGCGATAAAGCACAGTCGCCGCTTTTCGTTCGTCCGGCGCAAGATAGCTGTTCCGGGAACTCATCGCCAAGCCGTCGGCCTCGCGAACAGTCGGGCATATGATAATTTCCGTGCCGATGTTCAAGTCCCTCGCCATCCGTCTTATCACAACCGTTTGCTGATAATCCTTCGCGCCGAAATAGGCTTTATCCGCGCCCGCAATGTTGAAAAGCTTGCAGACCACCGTTGCCACGCCTGTAAAATGTCCGGGCCGGAACTCGCCGCAGAGCCTCTCGCTCACGTCCGAAACAGCTACCGACGTGGAAAACCCTTGAAGATACATATCGGATGATTGCGGGCAGAACAGCAGATCCGCGCCCTCAGCCTCAAGCAATGCTGTGTCGCGCCCAATATTGCGGGGGTACGCCGCAAGGTCTTCCGACGGCCCGAACTGCGTGGGGTTTACGAAAATGCTTGCGACAACGAAATCGTTTTCCGCCCGCGCGCGGCGCACAAGCGAAAGATGCCCGTTGTGTAGGCAGCCCATTGTCGGCACAAGACCGATGGTTCTGCCAGCGCGGCTGATGTTTCGCAGAAATGCCTGCGTTTCGGATGGGGATGAGAGGATTTTCATGGGGCAATTATAGCAACAGAAAGCCGATAAACGGTATATTTACTGCCGTTGCGCCGTGCGGGAAGATGCCCGGCGCGGGGTTTACACCCGCAACTGGGTTATGTTAGTCTTGCAGACGCAAAGAAGCGATTTAAGAAAGGCGGTGGCTAATAATGGCCCTGAGCAAAGATTCAAAAACCGAGTTGATTTCCAACTATAGAACACACGAGACAGACACCGGTTCGCCGGAGGTTCAGATAGCGATCCTGAGCGAACGCATCAGTCATCTTACCGACCATTTCAAGGCGCACACGAAGGATCATCATTCGCGTCGCGGACTTCTGCAGCTTGTCAGCCAGAGGAAAAGCATGCTGGCGTACCTGAAGAAGAAGGATACGGCCAGATACACCGACGTAATCGCGCGTCTTGGCATCAGGAAGTAAGCGGGCGAAGCGTGATAAATAATGTTTCCCTTGATGTACGCGGAAAGAAGCTGACACTCGAAACCGGCCTCATGGCCCGTCAGGCCGACGGAGCCATTGTGGCCCGTTATGGCGACACGGTTGTCATGGCCACTGCGGTTGCCGCAAAGACCGAACGCGCCGGAATCGATTTCTTTCCTCTCACGGTTGACTATCAGGAAAAGGCATACGCCGCCGGCAAGATTCCGGGCGGTTTCTTCAAGCGCGAGGGACGGCCTTCCGAAAAGGAAGTGCTCACCTCCCGTCTCATCGACAGGCCGATCAGGCCGATGTTCCCGAAGGGTTATTTCTGCGAAACGCAGGGCATAATCAGCGTTCTTTCGTTCGGCGACGACAATACGTCCGACGTGATGGGCGTGACGGCCATGTCCGCGGCGCTGACGATCTCCGACATTCCGTTCGACGGCCCGATAGCGGCAGTGCGCGTAGGCCGCATCGACGGCACTTTCGTCATCAACCCGGATCTCCGCGAGATCGAGGAATGCAACCTGAATCTTGTGGTTGCGGGCTCCGACGACGCGGTGGTGATGGTGGAGGGCGGCGGCCAGGAGGTGAGCGAGGCCGATCTGCTTGAGGCGATCGACATCGCCCATGCCGAGATCAAACGCCTGAACGCGCTTCAGAACGAGCTTCGCGCGCTTGCCGGAAGGCCAAAGCGCGAGGTTGTTCCACCGGTGAAGGACGAGGCGCTTGCGGCGCGGGTTGCGGAGCTTGCGAAGGACAATATTCGCGCCGCAATCACGATTCCCGACAAGATGATGCGTCAGGCCAGCCTTAACGAGATTCTCGACGGCATTGTCAAGCAGATGGGCGAGGGCCAGGAAGCGGACAGATCGAAGGAAATTCGCGAAGCTTTCGGCAGCCTCGAAAAGAAGCTTGTCCGCGACATGATCATAAACCAGAATGTGCGGGCCGACGGCAGAAAGCCGGACGAAATAAGGCCGATAAACAGCATCGTCGGCCTTCTGCCCCGTGCCCACGGAACCGCGCTTTTCGTGCGCGGCGAAACGCAGGCGCTTGCGGTAGTCACACTCGGCACATCGATGGACGAGCAGAAGATCGACGCGCTTGAGGGCGAGTCGTTCAAGTCTTTCATGCTGCATTACAACTTCCCGCCGTTTAGCGTTGGCGAGGTTAAATTTCTTCGCTCGCCTGGAAGGCGCGAAATCGGTCACGGAATGCTGGCCGAGCGTGCGCTGAAGGCGGTCATTCCGTCGAAGGAGCAGTTCCCGTACACAATACGCCTGGTGTCCGACATTCTCGAATCGAACGGTTCGTCGTCGATGGCCACCGTCTGCGGCGGCACGCTTGCCCTGATGGACGCCGGAGTGCCGATCAAGGCTCCGGTTGCCGGAATCGCGATGGGACTCATCAAAGAGGGCGAGAAGGTTGTCGTTCTCACCGACATCCTCGGCCTTGAGGATCATCTTGGCGACATGGATTTCAAGGTTACCGGAACAGCCGAAGGCGTTACGGCGTTCCAGATGGACACCAAGATCGGCGGCATATCCCGCGCCATCATGGAGCGCGCGCTCGAACAGGCGCGGAACGGAAGGCTGTTCATCCTCGGCAAGATGGCCGAGACACTGACCGCTCCGCGTGAAAATCTGGCCGAACATGCGCCGCGCATCATCAGCATCCAGATCAATCCGGACAAGATCCGCGAGGTGATCGGCCCCGGCGGCAAGGTTATCCGCTCAATCACGGAGCAGACCGGCTGCAAGATCGACATCGAGGACACCGGCGTAATCAACATCGCCTCAATCGACGGCGAAGCCGCGCAGAAGGCTGTCGAAATCATCAGGGGCATCGTTGCCGAGCCGGAGTTGAACAAGATTTACCATGGCAAGGTTACGCGCATCATGGACTTTGGCGCGTTTGTGCAGATAATGCCCGGCACGGAAGGCCTTCTGCATATCTCGCAGATCGCCGATTCGCGTGTAGCCAAGGTTACGGATGTGCTCAAGGAAGGCGACGAGGTTTCGGTGAAGGTTATCGAGATCGACTCGAAAACCGGCAAGATGCGCCTCAGCCGCAAGGAAGCGATGAAGGAGCTTGGCCAAAACGGCTGAGCTTTGCATTGACAGAGGCATGAAACAAAGGGACGGTTGCGCCGTCCCTTTTTTAGTTGGGGGAGGTTCCCTGTCTTATATGGCTGAAAACAACTCGTTCCGGAAATTCACTCTGGATAACGGCATACGCCTCCTGACCGAGAGGATGGAGCATGTCCGTTCCGTCACACTGGGCATATGGGTGAATGCGGGCGCGCGCGATGAAACGGCGGCGTTGAACGGAATATCGCATTTTCTGGAACACATGCATTTCAAGGGAACACGCACGCGCACGGCTGTGGAAATCGCAAACGCGATCGATGCCGTTGGCGGCGAGCTGAACGCCTTCACCTCACGCGAAGGCACGACGTATTACGTCAAGATTCTGGACACCCGGCTTGACATCGGTATCGACATTCTTTCCGACATCCTCCTTCATTCGACATATCCGGAAGCCGAAATCGAGAAGGAACGGGACATTATCATCGACGAGATCCGGATGTCGGAAGACACTCCGGACGACTACGTTCACGACCTTTTCAACAAAACGATATGGGGAGATGACGGCCCCGGACGCAGTGTTCTGGGTTCGCCCGAAACCGTCGGCGCCATAGGACGCGCGGAACTTGCCGCTTTCGTGGGCGAGCGGTACAGGCCGCACGGGATTGTGATATCGGCTGCCGGGAGGTTCGATCCCGACGCGCTGGCATCCAGACTGAACGCTTGCTTCGGGCGCATGGAAGCAGGCCCCCAGCCACCGGCCAGGCCGCCTTCCTCGCCTTTTGGCAACAGGTTTTCGCTTACGCGGAAGGACACAGCCGAGGCGCACATATGCATAGGCGTCGAGGGCATTCGGGCCGACGACCCTGATCGTTACGCGCTGTCGGTGCTGAACACAATCTTCGGAAACGGAACCAGTTCACGCCTTTTTCAGGAAATACGCGAAAGGCGCGGACTTGCCTATTCGGTATATTCGTATCTTTCGGCGTATTGCGACACCGGGCTTTTCGGCGTCTACGCCGGCGTCGATCCGCGCAAGGCCGCCGAGGTGTCGCGCCTTGTGCTGGCCGAATTCGCGCGGCTTCCGGAAAACATGGATTCCGCTTCGGTTTCGCTGGCAAAGGAGCAGTTGAAGGGCAATCTGATACTTGGCCTTGAATCGACAAGCTCGCGCATGAACCAGATGGCCAGAAACGAGATTTACCTGGGCCGCCACTTCACGCTTGAAGACATTCTGGAGCGAATCGAGGCCGTGACGGTTGACAATGTGCGCCTTGTTGCGGAACGGCTGGTGAGGCCCGACAGGCTGGCCATGACAGTGCTCGGCCCTGTTACCGACAGCGACATCGCGCCGGAGGTGATGACTTTCAAATGAAACACGGATTTAAATTACTGTCGCTTGCGATGTTTGCCGCAACATTTATGATGTCGGGCGGCTGCGCGGTTCATTCCGCCACTCCAACCGAGGCTGAATGGCGGCTGCCGTATCCGCTTGAGACAACGCCGCGTGAAGACATGATAATGCATGTCCGCACAGGGAAGGTTATGGACAGAAGCGCACTGCATTCCATGCTGGCCGACGCACGCGTGGTTTACGTTGCCGAAAGCCACGACAACATCGAATCGCACCGCGTTCAGGCGGAGATTATCCGTGAGATGGCGCGGCGCTATCCCGGCCATTTGGCCGTGGGAATGGAGATGTTTCCGGAATCGGCCCAGCCCGTGCTGGACAAATGGCGTGCAAATGGTTACAACGACGAGGAATTCGACCGTATCTGGACGGAACACTGGTCTGTTGACCTTGAATATTACCGCCCTGTTATCGATGTCATCAAACAGTTCAAGCTTCAAATAATCGCGTTGAACGCCAGCAAGTCCACGGTCAAGGAGGTTTCGTCGAAAGGTATTGCCGAGGCGTCAGGAGAGGTCGATGGCGGTCTGCCGGAAATGGACTTGACGGACAAATATCAGCGAAAGTTTCTGGAGGCGATGTTCGAGGATCACGCAAAGGGAACCGGGATGATAGACAGGTTCGTGCAGGTTCAGACACTGTGGGATGAAACCATGGCCGAAAACATCGTACACTGGCTTAAAAGCGATCCGTCCGGCGAAAACAGGATCGTCGTGATGGCCGGAGGCAACCATGTAACTTACGGCTTCGGCATTCCAAGGCGCGTGTTCCGCCGTCTTCCGGTCACATATTACACCGTCGCGCCGGAGATATTCTCATACGAGCATGTTCCAAAGGAGAAGCTGATGGACGTGGATGTGCCTGAGCTTCCGCTTCAACCGTCGGATTTTATCTGGTATATCGATTACAAGGAACTGGAGCTCAAGAGGGTGAAGCTTGGCGTGAGGATGCAGCCCAACGAGGGCGGCGGCATAAAGGTTGTGGAAGTGCTGCCGGACAGCATGGCCGAGGCTGCCGGAATCAAGGCTGGAGACGTTCTGGTGGAAATGAACGGCCAGCCCCTCAGGGAACCGCACAATCTTACATACCGCTTGAAGCAGGTCAAACCCGGCGATACGGTAAGAATAAATCTCGTTCGCGGCGGACATACGGGCGCGGCTGTGGTAAATTTCAGGTAGGGGCGTTTTTGCCGCCACTGCGTTTTTCCTCTATAATATCCAAACGGCATACGCCGCATACGTTTTTGTTCCAGCAGCCTGTACGCCAAAGTGAGAAAGAGCACAAGACTTAAGCCACCGCCCGCATCGCTGAAGACCATCTCCGCGCTCGATATCGCAGCGGGCATCGTGCGCGGCGCGGCGCGCGGCACTGAATCGTACCGCGAGCGGTCACTATCGATTCACGGCCTTATCTGTGCCAAATGTGGACGCGAATTCGAATCATCGAACAGGCATCTGCTGACAGTGCATCACAAGGACGGTAACCATTCCAATAATCCGGCGGACGGCTCGAATTGGGAAAACCTCTGCGTCTACTGCCATGAAGATGAACATGGCAGGGGCTTGCTCGCCGACTATCTTGCCGGGGAACGGTTCTGACCGTGCGCGAAAGGCTTAGAGACTGGCTGCTGTTTCCAAAGCACACGGCCAAGCTGGCATCCATATTGGTTCTGCCGCTTCTGGTGGCGCTTGGGCTTCTGATTTCCATTCTTGTGCGATGGGAGCAGAAGAGCCTTGAAGATATCCAGACCGCCGGGCTTGCGGATGTTGGGCGGGCGTTCTACCAGCACATAATGGCAACCCGCCTCTGGAGCGGCGGGCACAGCGGACTTTACCTGGAGATACCGGCCCGGCCCCCGGCCGGCCCCACACAGGCCGATCCCGGCGTTAATACGCTCTCCATCATGGGAAAAAGCTACGCAAAGGTGAATCCTAACGTTATCACCAAGGGCGTCATGGAGATCATAAGCCTTCGGGGCGGCTATCAGTTTCATATCACAAGCCTGAACTCATTGGATCCGGCAAACAGGCCGGACGATTGGGAGGAGGAAGCGCTCAGGCTTTTCGGCAAGGGCGAAGCCGAGGCCACCACTATCGCCACAAATCCGAACGGTTCCAGAAGCTTTCGGTACATGGCTCCACTCGCGCTTGACGAATCCTGTCTAAAGTGTCATCAGCGTGCGGGCTACAAATTCGCCGACATTCGGGGCGGCATAAGCATCACGATTCCCATGAGCTATTCCGACAGCCTTTACGCGCGCCAGATGAAGCGAACGGCGCTTTCATACGCGACCATCGGCATGATTGTGATTGCCTTCATGATGCTGCTGGTCTGGTATTTCTCCGGCAGGATAAGCGCCGGATTCAACATAAAGCTTCAGCAGGAGGAGGCGCTGCGCCGCCTCAACGAACGCCTGTCGAGGGTAACCGCGCGCGACAGAAAAATCATCGAGAACATTCGCGACGGCATGGCGGTGATAGATGCAAGCGGGCGGATAGAGATTGCCAACCCTGTCTTCCTCAGGGCCGCCGGTCTGGATGAAAACGATGTGGTGGGCAGGCATGTTGACGACTTTCCGAACGCCGGTCTGGCCGGGAAGATAATTTCTCCGTACCTTGGAAGCGATATGCATCTGCCGACCGGCGAGCCGGTGCTTGCCGCCAGAAGCATGTTTCTGGCCGACCCTGTCGAGATTGCCATCGGCGACCGCGACTTCACGGTGTCAAGCATATTTGTTGCCGACGAGGAGCGGGGCGGATTATTCTGCGAACTTCGAATCCTGCATGATGCGACGCGTGAAAAGCTCAAGGCCGCGATGGAGGTTTCGGCTGCGGCGGCTCACGAGATCAGGCAGCCGCTTGCGATACTGCTTAATATCAAAGACCTGATCAGCGGCAGGATCGGGCAGGGCGAACACCCGGAGGAAGAGCTTCGCGTGCTGGAGGAGCAGATCACGCGCGTTGACGACATTATCTCGCGAATGCTAAGCGTGAGCGCCTACAAGACGCGCCGCTATGCTGAGGACATGCGGATATTTGATTTAGAGACAGGCGGGGACTTGCGCTAATTCATTATTCGATAAGCTGCGGCTCGTCGCTAAGCCAGATTCTCCTGCCGCACACGTTCACGAATCTTGCGTCCGGATTTCTGAAAAGCTCGACATGCGCATCGACCAGATTATCGCGGGTGGTTCCCGTATCGCCGCAGACGCGCCGCTCTTCGTCGTAAATGGCGCTTTCCAGCATTAGAACCGCTTCAGACGGTTTTCGACCGTTGAAAAAAGATTCGAGAATCGGATCGCCCGACGCGGCCAGATCCTTTGCGCGGCGTTGAAGCATAAGCTTTATCGCCTTCGACGATGCCGACTCGAACGCGCCTGCCCTGATGCAAGCGCGGCGCTGCCTCGATCCGGCCGAATCGTTGGTTGATCCATTCCCAAGCTCCATAACCCATCGCTCAAGCCTTTCCTTGGCGTGGCCCATTGCGCCATAGTTGATTCTCTGGTGCTCCAGATTGTAGAAGGTTGAGTAGCCCACAATTGTGCCGACCGAGAATCGCTGCTCAAGCCGAACCATCGGATCGAACGACACCCGGCAGGCGGCGGCAATCTGTTCCGGCGTGGCCGCAGCAATGGGAAACCCTACGTCGCCAATAGCTGTTGCAAAGAAAACATAATCGAAACTTTCACCGGCGGCATCCGCAATCGCCTCAAGCGACGCATCGTCGGTAATGTCGCCGAAAACGGCGCGATTCGCCCCGTTGATCTGCATATCGGCCCGCTGTTTCGCATACCAGAGAGCCGTAATGTCGGAGTCGGCGGCAAAGTGTCTTCTCACCGCTTCTATTGCCGCGCTTCCCGCAACGCCTGTTCCGCCTATCACAAGAAATTTCATGCCGATACCGCTCCGCAGGTAAAATCTTTACGTGGCCCGGCCACGGCATAAAGAATACACTACAAAGTCGCAAAATATTGTTATTTTTTTTGACATCGCACCATGAATGTTGCATCATACAAAAGTATGTCAACAATGGTTCCGGTTTAATGGCCGTTATCAAGATCATCGCCTCGAACGAAGAACGCCACGGCGAACTGCGTGATATGCTTGCCGGGAGCGATTATCGCGTGGCGCTACACGGCGGTGTTGAATCGTCTGATCCGCATGTTGCCGATCTATTTGACTTGCTTGTCGTTGAAGAAGATGATGCCGTTGCCGGATGCTTGAACGCACTTAAGGATCATCCTGCCGTTCCAGTGCTTGCCATAGTCGATTCCGCCGGAGTGTCCGACAATGTATTCACGGAAACCGGAGCCGACGACATTCTCGCACGCCCGTTCTCGCGCGGCGAGTTTCTTGCCAGGATAGCGCGTGTTCTGCGCGAATCGGTGCGGTACAACCAGCTTTTGCGGTATCAGCAGGATCTTGAGCATGTGATAGACATGTCCTCGCGCGCGGCAACAATTCAGGATCCGCGCAGAATCCTGGGGTTTCTTGTGAAGGAGCTTGCCGATATCATACCGGTTGACCGCTGTTCGATACTGCGGGTTGACCAGCGGCAGGGCAGGGCTGTTGTTGTCAGCAGTCACGATGACGCGGTTTCACATGAGGTGACAACCGGCGCCGGCGACATTGTTATCGACCTTGACAAGCATCCGGAGATCAGGGAGGCTTCGGCCAAGCAAAAAACTGTGTTTATCCGCGATGTCAGCCACGATCCGGTGGTTGAGTCGGTTCGCGAGGTCTTGGCGGCGAAGGACATAGCATCCATTCTCGTCATGCCCATCACCCACCGCGACAAGACGGTGAACCAGCTTTACCTGCGCGCTTCGCGCTCGCGTCATTTCTTCGATGACACGGATATCAGGCTGAGCCGCTCCGTGGCCGACGCGTCCGCCGGGGCGCTCTACTGGGCGATGCTGGCCGAGAAGCTCGACAATGAAAACCGCAAGCTCCAGCGTCTGGCCCTCACCGATCCGCTTACCGGACTCTATAATATCCGCTATTTCAACAAGCGGCTGGAGCAGGAGTTCAGCCGCTCGCTACGTCACGGCCAGCCGCTTTCATGCATGATGTTCGACCTCGACAATTTCAAGGATATAAACGACACGTTCGGTCACAAGCATGGCGACCGCGCGCTTGTTGAGTTCGCGAAGGTTCTGGAACGGAATTTCCGCAAGAGCGACATCGTTTCGCGTTATGGCGGCGACGAGTTTATCGTGCTGATGCCGCAGTCGGAATCGGAGGGAGCGCTGTCGGAGGCTGAACGAATTCGTGATATCGTCGAACACCATGGGTTCATGATCGCCGGGAAAAGGGTTTCACTTTCGGCCAGTATCGGCTTTGCCTCGTTCCCGTCCGACAAGATGAAGGTGGCAAGCGATCTGGTGGCCTGCGCCGACAAGGCGCTTCTGCAGGCCAAGGTCAGGGGCCGCAACATTGTTGCCGTTTTCGACCGCGCCTGCTGAATTACAGAATAACATCGCATTATCGTGCGGTTCATAGCCGACCTCCATATCCATTCACGCTTTTCACGCGCCACATCGAGGCGCATGGACGTTCCAACCCTCGCCGCCGTAGCGGCGAAAAAGGGGATTTCCCTGCTTGGAACCGGCGATTTCACCCATCCCGCATGGCTTGAAGAACTGCGCTCGCTGCTTGAACCGTCGGAGCAGGGCCTTTTTCGCATGAAGAACAGCGGAATTGAAACCAGATTCATGCTGACAGCCGAGATAAGCACGATATTTTCGCGCGGCGGCAGGGTATTTAAAACGCACAGCCTGATTCTTGCCGAATCGTTCGATACGGTTTCGCGGATCAATGCGGCGCTTTCGAAGATCGGCAACCTCGCCTCGGACGGACGCCCGATATTGGGCATGGATCTGAAAAACCTTCTCGCGGCTGTTTTAGATGCGTCCGGTCATGCGCTGTTCATTCCGGCGCACGCCTGGACTCCGCATTTCTCGATATTCGGCTCAAGATCGGGCTTCGATTCCCCTGAAGAGGCGTTCGGCGATCTTCTGCCGCATGTGTGCGCTATCGAGACGGGCCTTTCGTCCGATCCGCCGATGAACCGCATGGTTTCCGCGCTCGACCGCTTCGCGCTGGTTTCGAACTCCGACGCGCATTCGCCCGACAAGCTTGGCCGCGAGGCGAATATTTTCAATACCGAACTCTCATTTGATGCCATCGCCGACGCCCTGCGCCGAAACGACACAAACGCTTTTGAGGCCACGATAGAATTCTTTCCGGAAGAGGGCAAATACCACCACGACGGCCACCGAGCCTGCGGCGTAAGTTTTACTCCGTCAGAGACGCGCGCGCACGACTTTCTCTGCCCTGTCTGCGGAAAACCTGTCACTGTCGGCGTTCTGCACCGGGTGCGTGATCTGTCGGACAGGGACGAGCCGAAGGCAGGCCGCCCGCATTTCAGCATCGTTCCGCTTGCAGAGATCGTCTCGGAAGCTGTTGGCGTGGGGCCGTCGAGCAAAAAAGTGGCGGGAATTTACGACCGGCTGATCGAAACGTTTGGAACCGAGTTCGCCGTTCTGCTCGATACGCCGCCAGTGGAACTGGATCGCGCCGGATTTCCTGAAATTGCGCAGGCCATAGCCGCAATGCGCGAGGGCCGGGCGCGTGTGACGCCGGGATTCGACGGCGAATACGGCAGGATTGAACTGCTTGGAGGTTCGGCTGAATGACTATTGTCCGCCGCTTGGTTGTTCTTGCGGTTGCAATTGCATGTGCAAGTGCCGCCTCCGCCGAGCCGCTTCACATCCGTAACGGCTTTCCGCCGTTTCAGGGCGTTGCCGCGCCGCCGCTCATGTCCGCCGGGTGCGAGAACTCGATTTCGCTGAACGCGACATGGTCAAGCACCTACATGACGCGGAAATCGCGCGAGTGGGATGTGATGATAGACCTCGAAACGGTTGCAACCGAAATCGCGCTGGAGAAAAAGATAGCCGACAGTTGGGGGCTAAGCCTCGATATTCCGGCAATCAGCAACAACAGCGGTGTTCTTGACAATCCGGTGAACGCATACCATCGCGCATTCGGATTTCCCGATTACGGCAGAAGCACACGCCCAGACAACGCTTTTCTGTACAGCCTCAAGCGAAACGGCAAGATCGTAATCGAAGGCCGCGCCGGCGGAACCGGCCTGGGCGACATCCGCATGGGGCTGAAAAAGACGATTTTTTCGTGCGACGCATCCGCCGCTATTTTCGGCTTTGCCGAAGCACCGACCGGCGACCCGGACGGCGGCTTCGGCAATGGTTCGTGGGATTTTGGCGCGGCGGCGCTGGTCAATGCGCAACTGCTGGAAAATATTGCGTTTACCGCAAATATCGGTTACGCGTTCCCCGGCCCGTTCCGGGCGCATGAAACCGTTGATTTACAAAACTTTGTTTACGGCGGCGCGGATATGGAATGGAGATATTCGGCAAAAACAGCCTTCAACGCGCAGGTGCTGGCCCAGCAATCGCCGCTCAGGAACACCGGCATCCGCGAGATCGACGATGTTTCGGTGCTGCTTGCCTTAGGCGCGTCATATGCCGTAAACGGGCGGACGACGGTGGAGGCGTCCTTCACGGAAGACCCCAACACCGCGGGCGCGCCCGATTTCATGCTGTCGTTCGGCCTCAAGCGCCGCTTTTAAACTATTTAGCCGCTTCGTATTTCGCTTCCTTCCAGTCGGCGAAAAGCGTCTGAAAGATGTTCGCATAGCCCAGTTTCATCAGCTTCCGGTAGGCGTTGTAACTTCTGCCGCCGGTGTTGCAGTAGACGATGATCTTCTTCTCCTTCGGCAGGATTTCGGATTTGGTGGCGAACACCTCGACCGGGATGTTCACCGCGCCTGGGATATGGCCTTCGGCGTATTCCTGCTCGTCGCGGACATCGACGATCACGAAATCGCCGGAATTGATGTCGATCATCTTCTTCAATTCAACCGGCGTCATTTTTGTGGTCTCGATTTTTTTGCTATACCCCGGCCCGGCGTAGATCGGCATCCCCTTCTCCTCCCAAACCGGGAAACCCTCGCCATACAGAATGATGTTGGTGAATCCTGCTGCTGCGGCTTTTGCTGCCAGTTTTTTGCTCTTTCCGCACTTCACGCCGTTGCAGTACATAACAATAAGCGCGGACTTGTCGGCTGGAAGAAGCCCGGCCATCTTCTCGAATTCCTTCTCCGGAAGGCTTACGGCGTTTTTGATATGCGCCTCGTCGTATTCCTCTTTCGTCCGCGCGTCAACGAGCATGAACTTCTGGTTGGAATCGGTCATCTCCTTGAGCTGCGCCGTGTCGATAACCCGGAAATCGGCGGCGGAGGCGGAAATTACGGTTAAAGCCAGCACAACCATAATCGCAAACAAACGGCTAAGCGTTGAATTCGTAAACCTGAGTTTCATCGATTATGCCTCCCTGATCTGTTCGAGGAACGCCTCGATTCTTGTCTGAAGCTGTCCGACATCCTCCGGCGAGTAGTCCGACTCGACGGCAAGAAATGGAACGCCCTCCTTTTCGCAGGCCTCGCGCAGTCTTACCGCTTCGATGTTGTAGGTGTGGCAGAACTGGAGGCAGTAATGGAGAATGCCTTGCGCATTCGACTCCTTGTATTCTCTGATGACCTGATCGATACGCTCGTTGTTTGGCGTAAAGCATGAGCAGTCTATTTTCATGTAACGGTCGGTAAGGTCGGCAAGCATCCTGTCCATGTCCGCGCCTTCTTCGTCGATCAGATCCTTGAAATAGCGTGTTCCGATGCAGCTTTCCTCGTTGACGATGACGCCGCCCAGAGTTTCCACGATATTGTGTATTTTCCAGTTTGGAAGCGCCATCGGGGTTCCGGAAACCATGATTCTGGGCGACGATGAAGGCGCAACGCCAAAGCCGCTTTTTACGCGCTCCTCAAGTTCATCGCAGAGATCGTTCAGCTTTTGCGTGAAACGTGTCGGATCGTCATAGAACGCGATCTGCTCTATCAATAAGCCGTCCTTGCCGCTTATCGGCGCCGGCGTATGCGAGCGCAGCCTGTTTAGCCGCTGCAATGCCCTGCGCTTGCCGTTTATCAGGCTGATTGCGTTTGCAAGGTCATCCGCGCTTATGGCGTGGCCGGATTTATCCTCTATCGTTGTCTTGAAATCCTTCACTTCCTCCAGCCATAGCGCCTTGTCGCGCTCGCGTTTCATCTGGGGTATCTCCATGACATATGTGGGAACCTCCCGGTCGAGCAGTTCCCAAGTTTTTTTCTTGGCATCGCATGTGGTTTCGCCGTAAACGAAGTCAACCGCCTGAAAATACGGGCAGACCTTTGCCACCTTGAAGCCGTAGGCAGACTTGACCATCGGGCAGATGTTCCTGGGAAGGATTCTTTCGGCGTCAGGAACCGGCCCTTGGGAGCCGCCGCAAAGGCCTATGCATATGCCGCCTGCCGCCACGATGATCTCTTCCGGCACGAACACGCAGAAAGTGCCCACAACAGGCCGTTTACTTTTTTTGGCTTCGACCAGCTCTGCCACGCGGGCTCCATGAATTTCGGAGATGGTGTAGTCGAAATAATCCATTCCCGCCGGACGTTTATCCTGCATGAGAAATGTTTTGGAATACATATCGCCCATAACGCAGCGCATCTTTTCAAACCGCTCAACATTCACGCCCAGAGATTCCCACATCTCAGGGTAAGACTTGATCTCGATCGTTTTAGCGTCCATATGTTTCGGCTCTCCCTTTTTCAATCTCGTGCAGCAACAGCGACCCGGCAATTATGAGATAGGTTATGTTGAATTGTAAAATAGTCATAGCCGATGAATGGGCGTGAAAATATCGCATCGGCTCTCGTATAATTTCATGTGGACACCAGCGAAAAACTGAAACTTCTGGCCGACGACTCGCGCTACGACCTCTCCTGCGCCTGCGGCACGAGCGACCCCGACGACCATCGCAAGCGCGCGGGCGATGGGCTCTGGCTCTATCCGGCATCGCTGCCAAACGGCGGAAAGTCGATCATGCTGAAAACGCTGCTTTCAAACGTATGCGTGAACGACTGCCTCTACTGCCCGCTTCGCACCGACCGCGACGTGCGCCGATGCACGCTCTCGCCGGATGAAGTTGCAAGCGCATACATCGAATACGCGCGCGGCAAAAACGTGTTCGGGCTATTTTTAAGCTCCGGCGTGATCGGCAGCCCCGACTACACGATGGACAGAATAAACGCCGTTGCCGCGATTCTCCGGCGCAAATACCGCTACAAGGGCTACATTCATCTGAAGGTTATTCCGGGCGCGTCGGACGCCGCCATAGAAAACGCCGTGTCGCTTGCAAGCGCCGTGTCGATCAACGTGGAGACTCCGAAGCGGTCATCGTTCGAAAAACTCTCGAAAAACAAGAACTTCGACCGCGACATCGTCCGCCCGCTCAAGCTGATAAGCTCGCTCACCGCGCCGGGCGAGAAATTCTCGCGCGTGCGTCAGACCACGCAGTTCATCGTTGGCGCGTCCGACGAAACCGACGCCGACATCGTGAAGGCAACCGCCGGACTTTACGGCAATCTCCGGCTCGACCGCGTATATTTCAGCGCATATCAGCGCGGCCTTGGAGCGCCGGAACTGCCGGGCGAACAGGCGCAAGCGCCGCAGGGCGAAAACCTGCTTACACGCGAGCACCGCTTGTATCAGGTTGATTTCCTGCTTCGCGCCTATAAATGGAGCGCGGGCGATATTTCGTTCGCGGCTGACGGAAGCCTGCCGCTGGATGCCGACCCGAAGCAGGTCTGGGCAGACCGGCATCCGGAGTTCTTCCCAGTGCGGCTGAAATCCGCGAATATGGAGGAACTTCTGCGCGTGCCGGGCATAGGCCCGGTGTCGGCAAGGCGCATCATCGAGGCGCGGCGCAATTCACACGTCCGCGACCTTCGCGACGCCGGGCTGAAGGGCGAGCGGCTGAGGAAGGCGGGGGCGTATGTGGTGTTTGGGTAGGTGATGCCTGTAACGTAGAACGCCAAGCGGTATCAAGTGCGAAATTCCCGCCTATTCTTGCTACACTGTCCCCAGTCGGTCAGGAGGTTTAAATGAGATTTAACGGCAGATTCAGGGCGGGACTGCCCGTCACGGCGGCAATATTCATTGCCGCGTGGTTTATGTTGTTCGCGGGAGTAAAGCATACGGTGAATGCCGGCAAGCCGAGGGTGCTGTTTGATACCTCACATGGTGAGATTTTCTCGCCGTTCAAGGACAAGCCGGTCGATTACTCGAAACTCGTGCGGACGCTTAAAAAGTCCGGATACGATGTTTCCGGAAACGACCGGAAGATCGGCGCAGATGTGTTGAAAGGCGCGCATATCTACGTGCTTGCCGGGCCGATGGCGGAAGTTTCACCGGAAGAGGTTTCGGCGCTTGTTGCGTATGTGCGCGGCGGCGGCAACCTTCTGGTCATGATTCATATTACGCCGCCTGTTGCCCGCCTTACCGAGGCGTTCAATATCTATGTCTCGAATTTCGTGATATCCGAGCGGGAGAATATCATCGACAACAAATCGCAGGATTTCCATGTCACAAGGTTCAGCAAGCATCCTGTTGCGGACGGACTTAAAAGCATCGCGGTCTTCGGCACATGGGGGCTGATGGCCGACGGCGATTCATCGCTTGTTGCAACAACCTCCGATGGGGCATGGGCCGACATGAACCGAAACCGGCAGTACGATAATGGTGAGCCGGTGCAGGGATTCGGAATAGTCGCGGCAGGTCTGTTTGGCAAAGGGAAAATTGTCGTAATCGCCGATGACGCTCCATTCGCAAACGCTTTTCTGGGCAGGGATGACAACGGCAAGCTTGCTTTCAATATATTGAAATGGTTCGCTCAGGAACCGGTCACGCTGTAATATAAGGGCTATTAAAAAATCAGGAGGAGACCGCAATGAAAAATTTAAAAGCATTTGAAGCGCGAAGGGCCGGTCTGTTATTCGTGGCGGCGATGGCGATTGTAGCCGTGCTGTTTCATTCTGCCGCCTACGCCGAAGGCGGATTGGTCAAAATTGCCGACGGCGTGTATTCCTACGTTGACGCCAAGGGCGGCTTGCCCGCAAACAGCTTTGGCGCAAACGCCGGAATAATCGTGGGGCGCGACTCGATAGCCGTGGTCGATACCCTCATCTCGGCAAAACTGGCGCGGCGTTTCGTAAGCGACATCCGCGCGGTTTCCGACAAGCCGATTCGCTACGTCATCAACACCCACAGCCATCTCGATCATACGTTCGGCAACTCCGAGCTGGCCAAAACGGGCGCGATATTGATCTCAAGCGAAAACTGCCGCATAAACATGAAGAAAAACAGCGAGGCCGTGCTCAAAAACACGGCGGCATACGGACTGACCGCGCAGGACATGGAAGGAACGGCAATCGCGTATCCGACGGTCATGTTCCCGGACAGGATGTCGCTCGATCTGGGTGACATGCGGGTGGAACTCATATCCGTAGCCGAGTCGCACACCGATGACAGCCTGATCGTTTATGTTCCCGGCGCGAAAACGCTTTTCGCCGGAGACATACTGTTCACCGGCTATCACCCGTATCTGGCAGACGGCGACATTCCGGCATGGGGCAAGTCGCTTGATGCCATCAAGGCGATGGACGTGGAAAAAATCATCCCCGGCCACGGGCCGGTTTCCACGAAGAAAGACCTCGACGACATGAAAAGCTACCTCACGCTTTTCGACGCAAAGGCGCGCGAGCTTGCGGCGAAAACCAACAACGCCGACGTAATTCTGGATGGGCTAAAAAAAGCGCTTCCTGCGCGTCCGGAGGGCGCGATGCTGATAATGGGCAACATCAAGGGCAAGTATCTCAGGCATTGATGCGCCACAATCAAGGCTGATGAAACCGGGGGCGAAATGTCGGACATAAGCGATCCGCGTGTGCTTTTTGCAGCCGAGCGCACGCTCATGGCGTGGAACCGCACGAGCATCTCGCTGATGGCGTTTGGTTTCGTGATCGAACGCTTCGGCCTGTTGCTCAGAATCGCCGGAATGGGGGAGGCGAAGATATTCCATCGGGACGTTTCGTTTCTCATGGGTCTGGCCTTTATACTGCTCGCCTCGTTTCTTTCGATCTATTCCGCCCGGCAGCATAACAGGATTATCAAAACCCTGAAACCGGTTGAAATTCCTGCCGGATACAACATCGCCCTTGGAATGATAACGAGCATGACGGTAGGTGTGTTCGGTCTGCTGCTGAGCGTTTACTTGGTCTACGGCTTTCTGTAACTGTTGAAAATAATGCCGTAATCCTGCAAAATTCCCCAACACAACACCACGGAGGAACATCATGGCAGACGAAATAATGAAGGGCTGGTTCAGCGACGTAAACGAACAGTGGCCCGGAATAGCAATATCCTTAAAACTGAAAGAGAAGATTTACGAGGGCCGGACGAAGTTTCAGGACATCGCCTTCTACGAAACCGAAACATTCGGCAAGATCATGACTCTGGACGGCGCGCTTCAGATAACCGAGCGCGACGAGTTTTCGTATCAGGAGATGATCGCGCATCTGCCGCTTTTCTCGCACCCGAACCCCCGGCGCGTTCTTGTGATCGGCGGCGGCGACGGCGGCGTTCTGCGCGAGGTGGCCAAGCACGAAAGCGTTCAGCATATAGACATCTGCGAGATAGACGACGGCGTGATTACGATGTCGAAACAGTGGCTTCCATACGCGGCGGTGGGCTACGAAGACCCGCGTGTTACAGTGCATGTGGGCGACGGCGCGGCATTCGCGCGCGACGCGGCTGCCGGCAGCTACGACGTGATAATCGTGGATTCTTCCGATCCGGAAGGCCCGGCGCGGGTTCTCTTCGACACGCCGTTTTACAGCGACATGCACCGGATTCTTACCGAAAAAGGCGTGGTCGCGTCGCAGGGCGAATGTTTTTGGCTTCACGCGCCGCTCATCAGGCGGCTGATCGCGATGAGCCGGGGAATTTTCCCGACCGTCGAATACGCGTGGGCAAGCGTGCCGACTTATCCCGCCGGTCAGATCGGCTTCATGATTTCGTCGAAGGCCGGAAGCTGCCGCAAGCCCGCGCGCGAGGTTTCGGCTGAAATGCTGAAAAAGCTCCGCTACTACAACGCGGAGGTTCACGAGGCGGTGTTCGCCATTCCGCAGTTTGCCAAAAACGCGATATTCGGCGAGGGCGCTTGATGAGCGAAAGTAACGCAGATTCCGAACGGCTCGATTTCATCCGCGAGATAATCGCGGCGGACAACGAAAGCGGCAAGTACGGCAAGCGGGTTCACACGCGGTTTCCGCCTGAACCAAACGGCTATCTGCATATCGGCCACGCGAAATCCATATGTCTGAACTTCGGCGTTGCCGCTGAAAACGCTGGCGGCAAGTGCAACCTGCGCTTCGACGACACGAATCCGCTAACCGAAGACGTGGAATACGTCGATTCCATCCAGGAAGACGTCCGCTGGCTTGGGTTCGACTGGGAAGACCGCTGTTTCTACGCGTCGGACTATTTCGACCGGATGTACGAATACGCGGTGCAACTGGTTAAAAGCGGCAAGGCGTATGTCTGCGACCTGAACGAAGACGAGATTAGAAAATATCGCGGAACCGTGACCGAGCCGGGAAAGGAAAGCCCGTTCCGGAACCGTTCGGTTGAGGAAAATCTGGCCTTGCTCGAAAAAATGCGCGCCGGGGAACTGGCGGACGGAGCCTGCGTGCTTCGGGCCAGGATCGATATGGCGGCCCCGAACATGAAGATGCGCGATCCGCTTATCTATCGAATCCGCAACGCCGCGCATCACCGCACAGGCGACAGGTGGAAAATCTACCCGATGTACGATTTCGCCCACTGCGTTTCGGACTCCATCGAGGGCATAACGCATTCCATCTGCACTCTGGAATTCGAGAACAACCGCGAGCTGTACGACTGGTTTCTGGACGCGCTCGGCGTTTATCACCCGCAGCAGATAGAGTTTGCCCGCCTGAACATGACGCACACGCTCCTGAGCAAGCGCAAACTGTTGCAGCTTGTTGAGGAGGGGCATGTGAGCGGCTGGAACGACCCCCGGATGCCGACCATTTCGGGCATCAGGCGGCGCGGCTACACGCCGGAATCCATCAGGAAATTCTGCGAGCGCATCGGCCTTGCCAAGCGAAACAGCACGGTTGACGTAACGCTTCTTGAAAACAGCATCCGCGACGAGCTAAACGCAACCGCGCCGCGCGTGATGGCCGTGCTTGCGCCGCTTCGCGTCGTGATCGAGAACTACCCGGAAGGCCAGGTTGAGTTTCTGGATGCGGTGAACAACCCGGAAGACCCGTCGATGGGAACGCGGCAGGTTCCGTTTTCGCGCGTGGTTTACATCGAGCGCGACGACTTTCTGGAAGATCCGCCGAAAAAATTCTTCCGGCTTGCGCCGGGCCGCGAGGTTCGCCTGAAGCACGCCTACTACATCACATGCACCGGCGTGGTGAAGGACGATGGCGGCAATATCACAGAGCTTCGCTGCAAATACGATCCGGAGTCTCGCGGCGGCGGCACGCCGGACGGGCGCAAGGTGAAGGGAACCATTCACTGGGTTTCGGAACCGCACGCCGCGCGGGCAGAGGCGCGCCTTTACGATCACCTTTTTGCCGATGCCAACCCGGCTGAGGCGAAGGAAGGCGCAACGCTTGGCGAGCTATTGAACCCGAAATCGCTTGAGGTTATTAATTCCGCGCTTGTCGAGCCGACGCTTGCCGAAGCCGCGCCCGGAAGCAGATTCCAGTTCATGCGCCACGGCTATTTCTGCGTTGATTCGGTGGACAGCAGGCCGGGCAGGCCGGTGTTTAACCGGACGGTGTCGCTGAAGGATACGTGGGCGAAAGAGGCTAAAACGTAACCTTCACAACGCCCGGCTCCACCAGCCAGCCGGAAACCTCCCTGCCGGACATCAGGTTTGCAGCCCGCACGAATTCGCCCTTGTGCCCGTCTTCCTTCATGACGCCGTGAGCCACAACGCGAATTCTGCCGTCGTCAGCCAGAAGGATCACCTTCTCGCCCTTTTTGGCGTCAGGAACCGGGCCGATCTGGATGCGTTTCAGAAGGACGTTTGCCGCAAGCGGCCTGATCGCCGCCAGGCCTTCGGCCTCAGATGGCTCGGTTACGGCGTCCGGCGGAATGCGCGTTACGTCCATGCGGCGCGCCACAAGGTCGCCCGGCCTGACTCGTTCGCCCTTGGCGAGCGATTTTGCCAGATGATATACCGTGGCGTATGCACGAATGTTTGCGGACACCGACGCCGTGCTTCTGCCCGCAGCAGTTTCTACCGACAGCCGGAACATCCGCCTGCCCAGCGGATTCGACGCGCCCGACTCGACGACGTTCACCACGGCGTTTTCCGGAACCGCGCCGGACTCCAGCCTCACATCCGCCGCCTCGACCGATTCCCACTGCGGCGAGCGAGTGATTGACTGCTCTATTGCGGTTGCGATGGCTTCCAGCGGCTCGGCAAAAGCTGAATTCGCCGGCAGAAGCAGCGCCGGCAGCAATATTAAAAAGGCTCTCATCGCGCTATCTCCTTAGATTGTTT
Source organism: Nitrospirota bacterium (assembly GCA_016212095.1). GTDB lineage: Bacteria > Nitrospirota > Thermodesulfovibrionia > SZUA-242 > SZUA-242 > JACRHH01. Next base: position 199,056 of record JACRHH010000015.1, on the reverse strand, counting down.
GCAAGCTGAAGCATGTCGTCGGTGGCCTGCACAACCTTGGAACTCAGTTCGTATGCGCGCTGGCTCACGATCAGGCTCACGAGTTCCTCAACCACGTTGACGTTTGACGACTCCACATATCCCTGATTGATTGCGCCTATGCCGTCGGCGTTCGGGTTGCCCACCGTGGCCTCGCCAGATGCGGCGGTGGGAGAGTACATGTTGTTGCCGAGCGATTCAAGGCCGCTGGGGTTTGAAAACCGGGCAAGCTGTATCTGCCCAACCTGATTCGGCGTGACGCTGCCCGGCTGAAGAACCGAGATCACGCCGTCATTCGAGACGCTCACGCTGGTTGCGTCCGACGGAATTGTTATGGCCGGCTCCATCGGATAGCCGTCTGAACTTACGATTGTTCCCTCGCTGCTCATCTTGAACGCTCCGCCGCGCGTGTAGCCGATTGTTCCGTCCGGCTTGGTGAGCTGGAAAAACCCGTTTCCCTCGATCACAAGATCGAGCGAGTTTTCCGTCTTGATAAATTCGCCCTGCGAAAACACCTTGTTGACCGCGGCAGGTTTAACGCCAAGCCCCACCTGAAGCCCTGTCGGAACCTCGCCGCCGCCTGCGTTGGCGGCTCCGGCCATACGCATGGTCTGGTAGAGCAGATCCTGAAAGTCGGCCCTGCTTCGCTTGAAGCCGTTGGTGTTGGCGTTTGCCAGATTGTTCGATATGACGTCGATGTTGATCTGCTGGGCCTGCATTCCGGTGGCCGCGGTAAACAGCGATCTGATCATGACTGGTTCTCCTTGATCTCGTACATGCTAAACACGCGCGATGTCGTTGACGGCGCGCTGCGAAATGGTGTCGAACGACGTTATCATTTTCTGACTCGTTTCGTAGGCGCGGAAGGCGTCGATCAGCGTTACCATTTCCCGGAACGGCTTCACGTTCGACTGTTCAAGCGCTCCCTGCATGAGGTCGGCCTTGAACTCGACAGGAGTTCCGGTGAACAGTCCGCCGCCTTCCTTTGCCGCGTTCTCAAGCCCGACAACACGAAGCCTTCCCGCCTCGCCGCCGTTTACAATAACCTTGCCGGAGCGGTCGAGAGCGAGAGTGTCATTCGCGGCAATCTTCAGCGGCCCCTTGTCCGTCATGAGCTTGAAACCTTCCGGCGTTATAACCTCGCCGCCTGAGTTCATCCTGAACGCGCCGTTTCTGGAATATCGAAGTCCGGCAGGGGTTTCCAGTTCGAAAAAGCCCGGCCCCGATATGGCCAGATCGAGCGGATTGCCGGTGCTGAAGATTTCGCCCTCGCTGAAATCGGCCCCGGCTCCTCCCATGGCTGTGTAGGTTTTGGATTCAGGATAGAGTCCGGGCGGATTGGACGGCAGGCCCTCTCCAAGCAGATAGCTCCTGAACGAAAGCGTGTCGCGCTTGTATCCGGTTGTGCTTATGTTGGCAAGGTTCTGGGCGATGACATCCACGTATGCGTCGCGCGTCATCGCGCCCGAAAGGCTTGTGTATATTCCCTTGTACATGCGTTCCTCCGTTGCTTCGCACTGATAAAGCAAGGGCAGTGCCATGCGTGGAAACGCGGGCTGGCTTGGCTTGCGTAAACCGTATGCGGGGAAAAGGTTGTCGAAGGCGGAAAATATTTCCGCTATCCGCCCAGATAGGCGTGGCGCACGCGCGGATCATCGGCAAGCTCGCGCGATGGCCCGGAAAGCGAAATTGCGCCGTTTTCCATCACATAGGCGCGCGAGCTTATTTCAAGAGCCGCGCGCGCGTTCTGCTCAACAAGCAGTATGGTTACGCCTTCTTCCGAAATGATCTGAATGGTTTCAAGTATTTTCCGAACCATCATGGGGGCAAGGCCCATGCTCGGCTCGTCAAGCAGAAGCAGCGCCGGTCTGCTCATCATGGCGCGCCCGATTGCGAGCATCTGTTGTTCGCCGCCCGAAAGCGTTCCGGCTGTCTGCCCCCGGCGCTCCGCAAGACGCGGAAACAGCGTGAACACCCGATTCAGGTCGGCGGCAACAGCCTGCCTGTCGTTTCTCAGGTACGCGCCCATGTCGAGGTTTTCCTCCACAGTGAGCCGCCCGAATATGCCGCGCCCTTCCGGAACCAGCGATATTCCGCGCTTGACAAGCTCGTGCGACGATATACCGGTTACGGTTTCGCTGTTGTGCCGGATTTCCCCGCCAGACGGCTTGATCATTCCGGCCAATGCCTTGAGCGTGGATGTCTTGCCCGCGCCGTTTGCGCCGATCAGGCAGACAAGCTCGCCGCGCTCGACAGCAATGTCGATGTCGCGAACAGCCTCGATAGCGCCGTAGGAAACGCAAAGGCCGGTTGCCTGCAAAAGATTCATGGCCTTTCCCGCCTTGCGCTTCGAACGCAGAAGCGAACCGTCAGATCATAAACCAACTGCGCAACCTGAAAACTTTTCAGGTTCTGGTATCCGCCGTGCGCTGGAACCAGCGATTCAGGCTCTTTTGGCCGCATGGCATCAGCCCTGTTTTGTCAACCTTTTCACGCCGTCCGGGCCGCCAACAAGAACCTCATCCGCCAGACCGATGAACAGGCCGCAGCAGATCACGCCGGCAATTGCGTTTATCTCTGCCTCCATCGCCGCCGGATCGCTGATTCCGTCCGGAAACCGGCAGTCGAGGATGTAGTTGCTGTTGTTCGTGGAATAGGTTGCATCGCCGCTCATGCGAAGCGTCGGGCGGCAGCCAAGTTTTTCAAGCCGAAGGTTGCAGAACCGCCAGCCAAACGGAATAACCTCCACCGGAAGCGCGAAGGTTGTGCCGAGGCGCTCCACCACCTTCGATTGGTCAACGATTATCACGCGGCGGGCCGATGCCGACGCAACCATCTTTTCGCGCAAAAGAGCGCCGCCGCCGCCCTTTATCATGTTGAAACCCGCGTCGATCTCGTCGGCTCCGTCCACGTAAAGGTCGAGCGCCTGCGTGTCGTCAAACGTGAGAAGCGGAATGCCCATGCGGCGCGCGTGTTCCTCCGTCTGCACCGATGTGGGAATTCCGGCAACCGTCAGGCCTTCGGTCTTGATCCGTCCGGCCAGCCGTTCAAGGAAATAAAACACGGTCGAGCCTGTTCCCAACCCAAGCTTCTGACCGTCTTTCGCCATATCGGCGGCACTGTACCCAACTATCTTTTTAAGTTCGCTCATTTCTGTAATCACCTCGCAATGCTGTTAAATCATGTAATATATCCGGGCCGGACAGCGTTTCGCAAACATTCCGGGCATAAAGGAGATGCAAGATGAGCATACGGGAAAACAGATACAAGGTGATCGACAAAATCAGGCCGAAGCATGTGCTTGTGAGCGTATTCGACAAAACCGGGCTGGACGGCCTTGTAAGCGGCTTGCTTTCGGTGAACCCGAAGGTGATGTTCTATTCAACTGGCGGAACCGGCAAGAAGATCGCCGAAATTCTTGGTGACAAGGCCGCTGCCAACTATATGCCGGTTGAGTTGTTCACCGGCGCGCCGGAGATGGAGGGCGGTTTGGTGAAAACCCTGCACCCCAAAATTCACGCAGGCCTGCTGGCCGAACGCGGCAATCCGGCTCATATAGATTATCTTGAGCGAACGCTTGCCGGAATGGGGGGCGCAAAGGGCGTTTATTTCGACGTGCTTGTGGCCAACCTCTATCCGTTTACCGATATTGTGGCCAAGGCCGATACAACCGCCGAGACGGCGCGCGTGAACATCGACATCGGCGGCCCTGCCATGACCATGGCTGGGGCCAAGAACTGGCACAGCGTGGCGGTGCTCAGTTCGCCCGGCCAGTATGCCGATTTCCTGATCGACATCGGCGCAAACGGAGGCGCTGTGACTGCCTGCAAGCGTTTCGCGCTGGCCAAGGCTGCGTTCGCGGCTGTCGGGCGGTACAGAATGGCGATTGCCGACTACTTCGGCAAAATCGATTTCGACAGGGATGTGGCGGCTGGATTGAATCTGTAAGAACAGGGCGGTTCGCGAACCGCCCATACGGTTTTCCGGACGCTTCTTCCGGATTCATCTGCACAAGCTGGATTCCCGCTTCGGTCAGAAGCCGCATTCCCAGTTCGTCCGGGTAGTCTTTCTGGTAAACGATCCGCTTTATGCCGGCGTTTATGATGCTCTTGGCGCAATGGACGCACGGGCGCACGTTTACATAAATGGTTCCGCCCTCAATGCTCACGCCGCTTCTGGCCGCCGAATTGATGCAGTTCTGCTCTGAATGCGAGGCAAGGCAAAGGTCGTGGCCCGTGCCTGAGGCAAGCCCCTTCCTGTCCTTGTTGCAGTAGCCAAGCTCGTCGCAGCTTCGCACTCCGCCCGGCGCGCCGTTGTAGCCGGTTGCCACAATGCGGTTGCCTACGGTCACAACCGCTCCCACATGCCGCCGCAGGCAGGTGGAGCGAAGCGCCACGGCCGGCAGCACATGAAACAGAAAATATTCGTCCCAGCTTGGTCTTGGCTTGCGCGCGGGTCTGTCGGTCATTGTTGCGGTTCTCCGGTATTCTGTTTATTTGCCTGATTCGCTGTTTTCAGTCTTCTTGCCTGCATCCTTGCCGGTAAACTCTTTCAGGCCGCTGATGATTTCCTTGATCGAAATCTTGCCGGGATCGACCTTTTCCACCTTCGCGTCGGCCTTGGCCTCGCGCAGAACCCGCTCGGCTTCCGCGCGCGATTCCTTGTCGGAAAATTTGGCGGACGCGCCCACATCGCGGGCAAGCGATTCATCGATCTGCCCGCTATTGATCTGCACTTTCGGATCGTAGCCCTTTGCCGCGTCGATCAAGCCGGCAACCTGCATCTTTACGGAAAGCGCTTTCATCTTGATCTCGCTCCGCAGCAGGGCGCATGGCATCAGCAGCACAAGCAGAAGCAGCCACATCACGGTGCCGCGCCATTCCTCGGCAACGCCTTGCGAAACAACCGAATACGCTATGTTCCAGGTGAACTTGAGAAGGAATAGAAAGACTATCGCGCCGATTACCAGCCCGGCTCCGCCAAGAAACACCAGCGAAAGCGCTGTTCTTCCGTCCGTGCCTTCCTCTCCGGTCGAGAGTTCCCAGAGAAGCCCTGGCTGGCCCTGAAGGTCAGTCGAGGCTATCAGCCAGATGACAAGACCGCACGCCGCGACGGTCAGATACAGAACGGTTTTGCGAACACCCTCCATGCCCCGTATTATGCACTATCCGGACTATCTTCGCGCGTTTGCGCGATGCCCTCGCGGAGCCGGAACCGCTTTTGCAACAGCACGGTGCTGTTTGGCCTCCTCGATTCTGAACCATGCCACGCGGGAGCGAAGCTCGGAGGAAAGCCGCGCCAACTCGTGTGTCGCATCCCCGATCCGGGCGACGGCATCCAGCGATGTTTTGGAAACATCCGCAATCTTTTCGAGGCTTCCCGAAACCTCATCGACCGCGGTTGACTGCTCCTCGGTTGCTGCGGCTATGGCCTGCACCATGCCAAGGCATCTGTCCGACGCCTGCACGATCTTGTCCAGCGCCAGCCGCGCCTGATCGGCATACCGCACGCCGTCCTCAGCCTGCGCCCGGCCTTCCTCCATGCTCTTTACCGAGGCGTCGGTGTCGTGCTGAATCTTGGTTATCATGCCGGAAATCTCGTCTGTGGCCTTGGCCGTGCGCTCGGCAAGTTTTCGCACCTCGTCGGCCACCACGGCGAATCCGCGCCCCTGCTCTCCGGCGCGCGCCGCCTCGATGGCGGCGTTAAGCGCAAGCAGGTTGGTCTGGTCGGCGATGTCGTTGATCACGTTTACAATCTCGCCTATCCTGCGGCTGCTGTCTCCCAATGCGCCGATCTGTTGCGCTGTCTTGTCAACGCTATGCGCGATCTTCATCATGCCAGTCGCCGTGCTTTCAACAATGCTCTTGCCCTCGTTCGCGATTCTGACGGATTCGTGCGCCGCTGTCGATGCGTCCGACGCGTTTCTTGCCACGTCCATGATGGTTTGCGATATTTCGGTGCTGGCGGTTGCCGACTGGTCTATTCCCTGCGCCTGCTCCTCGATGCCCGCGGTTATCTGCGATGTTCTCGACGACACCTCCTCGGAATGGCCGGCAAGCGTGTCTGCCATGGCGGTAATACCCTGCACAACTTCGCGAAGATTTCCGGTCATGCAGGACATTCCGGCAGCCGCGCGGCCAAGTTCATCCTCGCCGTCCGCAGCCACATTGAACGAGAGGTCGCCGCAGCCGATGGCTTCCGCAGTCATTGCGATGCGTTGAATGCGCCTGGTGAGCATACGGGCAAGCAGCGACGCGGCAAGGATGAATGCTCCAACGCCGACAACAAGCGCTGCAAGAATCCGGATGCGAAGCCCGGCCATCTCTGCCGCCACATCGTCGGTGTATATGCCGCTTCCGATCACCCAGCCCCATGGCTTGTAGAGCTTCACGAACGAGACCTTGCCGACAGGCTTGTCGTGCCCCGGCTTGGGCCACAGGTAATCGACAAAACCCTCGCCCTTGTCCCGGCAGACGCGCGCGAACTCGATGAAAAGCTTTTTCCCGGACGGATCCTTGAAGCCGGACATGTCGTTGCCGTTAAGCTCCGGCTTTATCGGATGCATTATCATCGTTGGGCCGAGGTCGTTTATCCAGTAATAGTCCTTGTCGTTGTAGCGAAGCTCCTGCAGCTCGCGGGCCGCGAGCTTCCTGGCGTCGTCCTGCGACAATTCACCGGCCCTTGCTCGCGAATCGTATGCCGCGGCAACCGACCAGGCCACGTCCACAAGATTGCGAACCTTGTCCTGCTTCTGCCGCATCAGGTTGTCCTGCACCAGCGGCAGGAAATAGAACAGGATGACGAGCGCGAAAAGTGATACGCTCGTCAACAAGACTGCCATGATTTTTGAGAAGATAGACCAGTTGTTGAAGCTTTTAAGTTTCATGCGTTCTCCGATGTTGTTGCTGTGGGCGTTGTAACCCGTTCATGGCTTAATCGGCTGAAAACCGCTGAAACTTGAATGCCTAGGAATGAGGATATATCTGGCAAACCGGCGTTGAAGCCTGCTAATATGCCGGACTTAACACGCATCAGGAGGAATATTCATTCATGAAGGAATATACGGATTATCTTGACGAACTGCTCGATTTCCTGCGGATACCGTCGGTGTCCACGCTGCCCGAACATGGCGATGACATGATCCGCGCCGCCGGTTGGGTTGCGGACGCGATACGGAAGGCCGGAATCGATTTCGTTGAAACCCATGTGGTTGACGGCGGCCATCCGCTTGTGTTTGCAGAGAGAATTGACGATCCGGCAAATCCGACCGTGCTTCTATACGGACATTACGATGTCCAGCCGGTTGATCCGCTCGATGAATGGAAATCGCCGCCGTTTTCGCCCGAAATCCGGGGCGGCGCGATATACGCTCGCGGCTCGTCCGACGACAAGGGCCAGCTCTGTACTCATCTTTTCGCGCTTCGCGAGCTATCGGCGAAGTGGGGCGATAAGTGGCCGGTAAATATAAAGATAATCGCCGAGGGCGAGGAGGAGGCTGGCGGCGCGTCGATAGAAAAATGGGCGGCTGAAAACCACGAAAAGCTTGCTGCCGACTTCGCCGTAATCTCCGACACGGCGTTTCTGAAGCGCGACACGCCGTCGATTGACTACGGCCTTCGCGGCATCGTTTACATGGAGATTGAGGTGACCGGCCCCGGACGCGATCTGCATTCCGGCGTTTACGGCGGCGGTGTGATGAATCCCGGAAGCGCTCTTGCCCGAATTCTTGACAGCCTGATCGATCTGGAAACCGGGCGTGTGCTCATTCCCGGCTTCTACGACGATGTTGTCGCGATAACCGAAACAGACCGGAGGCTTGCGGCAGAGGTTCCGTTTGAAGAGAGTAAATTCATCGAGCAGGCCGGTGCGAAGACCTGCTGGGGCGAAAGCGGTTATTCAACATATGAACGAATCACCTCGCGCCCCACGCTCGACATAAACGGCATCACATGCGGATTTCAGGGTGAGGGGGCGAAAACCGTGCTTCCGCGCCGCGCGTCGGCCAAGGTGAGCATGAGAATTGTGCCGAACCAGAATCCGGACGATATTGCCCGGAAGTTTTGCGAGCATGTAAACGCCATCGCGCCGCCGCAGGTTTCTGTTGCGCAGGTTACTGGCGCGCCGGTTACTGTCGAATGCCGGAAAATTCATGCTGCAAGCGGCGTTCTGCTGAATCCGGAAAGCCCGCACATCTCGGCTGCGCGCGACGTGATGGAGGAGGTGTTTGGAGCGCGGCCCGTGCTGATCCGGTCGGGCGCGTCTATCCCGATCGCCACGATATTCAATGTGGAGCTTGGCATGGACGTTGTATTTCTTGGGTTCGGAATGCCGGACGACGCGCTTCACTCGCCGAACGAGAAGTTCGAAATAGCGCAGTTTTACAAAGGTATAGAGGCGGTCATGAAGCTGCTTGAGCGCGTCGGGAAACGGTAAGGGGGCGGTTACGCCCCCACCACCAGCACCGGGCAGGGGGCCATCCCGATAACCTTTTCGACCACGTTGTCGCCGAAAAGCCTTCGCCATCCGTTTCGCTTCGGCGCGCCCATCACGATAACGTCGCAACGCTCCTGCGCCGCGGCTTCGGTTATCGCAGCCGGAATATCGCCTTCCTCAACCCGCACCTTCACAAGCGCGCGCGTTTCCGCGGCGTCGGCCTTTATGCCGGATACGGCGGCCCCGGAGTTCGAGCAGAGCGCGTCCTCGATGTTCTTTATGCCGGTCAGGTTTATGTCGCCCTCGTATGACGGCAGAACCTTCACCACCGTTACCCAGCATTTCTCGTCGCCCGCAAGTTTCAGCCCCTGAGTAAGAACATCGCGGTTTCCGTTCAGCGCGATCAGCACTTTTCTGTAGCCTTTCATGGCAAATTATCCCTTCACAACCAGAATGGGCGCGGATGCCGAGGCTATAACGCGCTCGGCGGTGCTGCCCAGAACCGCCTTGTTCATTCCCCGCAAGGCCCGCGTTCCCATGACTATCACCGGATTGGGCAGCGTTGCCGCTGTTTCGGCGATCACGTCGCCGGCGCGCCCCTTTTCAACAAGCGTGGCGGCATCTATGCCGCGCCCGCCCGCGATTTTATGCGCCTCGTCAACAATCTTCCGCCCTTCCTCGATAAGCCGGTTGTTGATGGATGCGGAGCTGTAGAACTCGATCATCTCCTCGTACTGTGGAATCACATAAAGCGCGATAAGCCGCGCGCCGTTGGTTTTGGCCATGTCCACGGCGCGGGCAAGAGCCTTGCGGGCCGGTTGCGAGCCGTCGAACGGCACGAGCACCGAATCGTATTTCCCGGTGCATTCATGGCACGGGCGCTTCACCACAAGCACGTCGCATGGTGCGTCCAGAAGCACGGATGATGTCGTGCTTCCCATGATCAGCCGCTTGATGCCGCGCCTGCCGTATGTGCCCATCACGATAAGATCGGCGGCTTTTTCCTTCGCCACCTCGATTATCACTTCGGGAGCGTCGCCCTGCCGGATGGACAGGCCTATGCTCACGCCAAACTCCGTTGAGTATCGCTCCACGCTTTTCATGCAGGCTTCGCGAGCCTTGTTAAAACGCTTTTCAAGCTGTTCCGGCGCGATGCCGAACTCCTCGGTGTCGAAATAGACGGCGCGCGCCATTGTCACGCTGCCGCCGTGCGCCTTCACCATGTGCAGCGCTTCCACAAGCGCTGCGGCTGCGAATTCCGATTCATCGAACGCAACTACAATATTGCTGTACATAAAATCAGTGCGCTCCTCCGTCTTTCTTGAAGATAAGCCCCACTCCGAAACCGGCCAGCAGCGCGGCGGCTATCGAAATGAGGCCGTATGTTGCCGCGTTATTTTTTGCCATGTCCGAAAGTGTTTTCACGATGCCAACCTGCTCCACCGTAACCTTCGAATGCGCTTCCTCGGCAACCTTGCCGTTTTTCACGGCATACACCGTCACATCGTAAATGCCCGGAGGAGCCTGAAACGGCCAGTCGCTTTTCATGAAATAGGAAGCGGAGGCCGAATCCTTGCTGGCCGTGGTCACAATGTTCTTCGGCGTTGCGTAGAGGTTCGACTCCTCCTTGAACTTGATAAACTCCGAAAACCACTTCGCGCGGTCTTCTTCATTGGCAAGTGGCCTGATTTCGGCCTTGCGGCCAAGAACGTCGTATCCTATGCCATATTTCTCGCGCTCCGAAGCGTCGAGAATCCTGTCGATGTCCTTGGTTGCGTAGAGCGCGTAGTAGCCCGGCAGATGCTCGAATTCGAGCTGGCCCACGTTCATCCATAACACGCCGCCGACCTTGCCCTTGGTTTTTAGAGCCTGATGCGCTTCGGGCGAGGTTATTTTCACGACCAGATCGACGCCGCTGTCGGCCTCGCCCCTCACCGAAACAGTGCTTCCGTGATACATGAAATCTATGTTGATAAGGCTGTGGTTCGCGTTGGCTGTGAGCGTGGCCGAAGCGCTGCCGCTTGCCGCGAATATTGATGCCGCCGTTATCGTAAGCGCCAGTATGAAATTTCTCATTTGCAATCCCCCCTTGATTAATGTCCGCCCGCCTGAGCCAGAAGCAGGCCCGGCGTCAGCACGAGATCGAAAACAATTTTTACCGTGACCGCCAGAACGATGATCGAAAGAAGAATCTTTAACTGCTCGCCCTTCAACTTTCGCCCGAACACGCTTCCAACCTGCGCCCCGATTGTCGATCCCAGAAGGAGCAGCACGGCGAGGATGAAATCCACGGTGTGGTTTGACCATGCCTGAAGAAACGTGACCTCGATGCAGGTGAAAAGAACCTGAAACAGGCTTGTTCCCACAACCACATGCATCGGCATCCGGAGCATGTAGACCATCACCGGAACCATCAGGAATCCGCCGCCCACGCCCATGATGGCGGCCAGAATGCCCACAAGCCCGCCCACGATAACCGGCAGAAGCGCCGAATGTGTCACGCCCGACTTTTCGAAATGCGTCTGAAACGGAAGCGATGCCAGAAAACCGGACTTCGGAGCGTCGGCCTTCCGCTCCACCGGCTTCGCCGCGTCCTTATTGCGAAGGTTCTGGAAACTCTCGATGAACATGTATGCGCCGACGCCGCCCAGCATTAAAACGTATGTCATCTTGATCACGAAGTCTATGTTGCCCATCGCCCTGAGAGCCTTCACCGCCTCCACGCCTACCAGTCCGCCGATGAAACCGCCCACCAGAAGGTAGATGCCCATCTTGAAATCGATATTGCCCATTCTCCAGTGCGCGAACGCGCCCGAAGTGGACGCGGCCACGATCTGGTTTGAATCGGTGGCAGCCGCAACTGCCGATGGGATGCCGAGCATGATGAGAAGCGGGGTCATCAGGAATCCGCCTCCAACGCCGAACAGCCCGGATAGAAGCCCCACGGCAAGCCCAAGGCCAACCGGCAGGAAAATGTTCACGCTTGTAAGCGCAACGGGTAAATACAGATACATCCTCAATTTCTCCTTTTGCAGTAAATAGTTGTAGTTTTGAAACTCATGCGCCAGCCTGCTGCCGGGACATTGCCACCACCGGCCTGCTTACGCCCTTGACCAGCCTGCCCAGCTCACGCACCCCATCTTCGCCGCTGTTGGTGATGCCGGGCGAAAGCACCACCATGTCCACGTTGTTTCCGCTCTTGATGAAGGCCTTCACCGCTGAAACCATGTCGCCCTGCGCCGAGCTAACCTGCACGTTTACGCCAGCCCGTCTTCCGTCCTCGACCAGTCCGGCTGTGTTGCCCGCAATGTCGGGCTCCGTTATTCCAGCCGCCGCAATCTCGCGCGCGGTCTTGTGATCGCCCTCCTCGGCGAAGGCAACCGCCGACATCAGGTCTTCAAACCTGTCCATCAGCATCCGCGTCTTGCGGACAACAAGAAGCACGATGTCCTCGCCAACAGCCCGCGCAAGATCTAGCGCGTATGAGAAGCCCTCTCCCATGTTTTCATCGCCTCTGGCAACAAACAAAATCCGCTTTCCCATCTAAACCTCCATATGAGCGGCGATATGCCCGATTGTTATGCCGCCATATGGAGCAATGAGAGTGCCAAGAGGTAACTTATTGATTAATATGGGATAATTTAAATGGATGAGACGGAAAACTGTTTCAGATGTGAACAGTCGTGAACGCTTGAGGATTTCGTGGTGCTTTAGAGGCGGGCTAGTGCCTGGTAATGCTTGTACTGGAGCGGATCAGGGTGTTTCAAATATGAACATTGTTACGAATTGCCTTTGAAACGGTTATGTCAATTTTTCAAGAACCTGATTTATTGAAATACGATGATGCGCTGCCACTTCGCCGATGATGGCCCGGAACGTGCCCGGCTTTATAGTGTTGTGATTTGGGATTGTAAGATGATGTTCGCCGCCGATTTGCGTAACAAGACGACGGTGCGAACCAACCTGTCGGGAAAACTGGTAGCCGAACGCCTTGCGCAGTGCTTTCTCCAGCTCCACGGCGGAAAGATCGCGCGGAAGCTTCATGCCTGCACAGGAACGAGTTCGTCAATTACACGATGAAGGCGGATAAGCGGCGGAACGTTGGCATCGTCAAAATGGCAGATAACCGCCTCGCGGACATTGGCGCGAAGCTCATCCCATGTGTCGGCCTCGGTAACGATTGAATAGCCCAATGCGCGGGCAACAAAGCCCCCGTCTGTCTCGTCCTCAATTATTTCGAAAATGATTTCTTTCATGGTGTTAGTTTACATCCTTTGCCCAATCATTAAAACTTTTGCAACCACGCTACTCCCCCTTCAGAATCCTCCAGAGGCTCGTCCGCGATATGCCCAGCAGTTCGGCGGCTTTCGATCTGTTGCCGCCCGCAAGCTCAAGAACGCGCCCGGCGTATTCCTTTCCAACGTCATCGAGCGTTCTGATTCCGGCAGGCTCGATTGTTTCAATTTTGAACATACGCATGGTGTCGGGCAGGCTGGAAGGAGTGATTGATGCCGATTTTTCCAGAATGATGGCGCGCTCGACTATGTTTTCGAGTTCTCGCACGTTGCCCGGAAAGCTGTATTTTTCGAGGATGTCTATCGTTCCCGGCGCGAATCCGCCAATCTTTTTCCCGGCCTTCGGCAGATGCTTTTCCAGAAAATACTCGGCAAGCGGCGCAATGTCTTCCTTCCTGTCGCGAAGCGGCGGTATGAATATCTCCATCACGTTCAGGCGGTAGTAGAGGTCTTCGCGGAATTTGCCCTCCGAAATCATGAGCTGAACGTTGCGGTTTGTGGCGGCGATGAACCGCACGTCAACATGAATGGGCCTTGTGCCGCCTACGCGGTAGAACTCGCCTTCCTCAATAACCTTCAGCATCTTGGCTTGAAGATTGGTGGAAAGCTCTGATATTTCATCAAGAAACAGCGTGCCGGTGTCGGCGATTTCAACAAGCCCCTGCTTCATCCGCACGGCTCCGGTGAACGCGCCCCGCTCATGGCCGAAAAGCTCCGACGCAAGCAGTTCCTCCGTTAGCGTGGCGCAGTTCAGCGCCAGAAACGGCAGATCGCGCCGCCTTGTGGTCAGGTGTATGATCTTTGCCAGAAGGCTTTTGCCCACGCCGGTTTCGCCGGTAAGAAGCACATTGCAGTCAGACTCGCTCATGCCCTCGATGATTTCGAGCACCTTGCGCATCCTCGCGCTTTTGGCGATGAAATTCACCTTCTTGTGCATTCCAAGAAAAGCGCGAAGGGCGATGTTCTCGCGCCGCAGGCTCTTTCGCTCGCGTATCTTGGCAACCTTCTGCAGGAGGTCGTCAAGCTCGAACGGCTTGGTCACGTAGTCGTATGCGCCTTTTCTTATCGCCTCGATCGCCGAGCCGATTGCGCCGTAGCCGGTCACGATTATCACCTCGGTTTCGGGCGTATTCTCCTTGATCTCCGAAAGAAGGCGCATTCCGTCCATGCCGGGCATTCGTATGTCGGCGATGACCACGTCGAACGGACGCTCAGCGTTCATGCGCCGCGCTTCGAGGCCGTCCGCCGCGCCCTCCGTTTCATAGCCCTCTTTTTTCAGCGTGTAAACAAGGTGCTTGAGCGTGATCTCCTCGTCCTCTGCAACCAGCACCCTAAACGGCATGGTTTCCCCTATCCGACGGAAGCGCGATGGTGAACGTTGCGCCTGAGCCCGTTTCGCTTTCCACGGTCATGTCTCCTCCATGTTTCCTCACGATGTTCGACACAATGGCAAGCCCAAGCCCCGTCCCCTTCTCCTTCGTGGTGTAGAACGGATCGAAGATCTTTTCGATGTCTTCGCGCGAAATTCCTGCTCCGGTATCGGAAACGGTTATCGTTATCATTCCGGCGCTTTCCGCAACATTCACGGCCAGACCGCCCGCGCCGCGCATCGCATCCACGGCGTTCGTGAACAGGTTGATAAAAACCCGCTCAAGCTGTTCCGGATCGCCCTCGATCATGAGTCCGTCCGGCGATTCCAGTGAAAACCGCACGTCTTCCACGTTGGCCGCGCGGCTTACAAGCTCCCACGCCTTGCCGATAACTCCGCCAACCGGAACGCTTGCAGGCTGAGGCTCCCGTCCTCGCGCGAACTCAAGCAGGTCGCCCACTATCCGTTTCACACGCACCGTCTGGCCGTGGATGTCGTTCACGATCTCCTTGACCATCGGGGGGCAGTCGTCTCCGGCCTCGCGCATCAGCATCTGGGTTGAAATGGAAATGTTATTCAGCGGATTGTTCAACTCGTGCGCAATGCCGGAGGCAAGCGTTCCGATGGTGGCAAGCTTTTTGTTCTTCAGTAACTCGCTGTTTTTGCGCGCTATTTCCTCGTCTCTCGCGATAAGCTGCGCCTCCATTGCGTCGAACTTTTCTATAAGCAGGCCAACCTCATCGTTTCCCCGCTGCCTTGGCGTAACCGACATGCGGCGGAAACTGCCCTTGCCGGTGCTTTCGGCCACCTCAGTCAGCAGGGCCAGCCGCTTCGACACGTTGCCGGTAATAACATAAATGGTTGCCGCGCCCACAGCCAGGAAAACCGGGAAAAAAACAGCCGTTGCAAGCCTTGAAGCGCGTATGCCGCCCTCCACCTTCTCCCGCGCCATGCGATCCATCTCCTTGGCGGCGGCAAGAATGCTCTCGCCGTTTTCCCTCAGCATGGCGATTTCAGCGGCGAGTTTTTCAAGCCCGGTTATCAGGGGGTGGCCGGAATCGAGGCCAAGTTTTTTTCGAAGAAAAACCGCGCTGTCGGCGGGCCTGTCGAAGAACGTGGCAGCCACAAGCGGCGACACGTTGACGATGCCGCTGTCTTCGGCGCGAATGCTTTCGAACCCGGCCAGATTGCTTTGCAGAAGCGAGCGGATGCTTGCAAAGCGCGCCCGGTAGTCTGTGACAAGCGTTTTCATGGCAAGAACATTGCCGTTGCCGCCGCCGTCGCGGGCAAGCGCAGCGTCTGCGGCCACTGTGTCGAGTTCGTCAAGATAGCGGCCAACCGCGTCGGCCTCCTCGTTTGCCTTGGTCAGGCCGTAGAGGAAGAAGTTTTTCTCGTGCCTTCTAAGCTGGAGGGATTTGCTGCGGATTGTGTCGGTGATTTCGAGATAGCGTATCTCGCGCTCCATCTCGATCAGGCCGTAATGCTGAAAGGCTATCACCGCCGCGATTATGCAGGCGCTGATAAGGAAGCTGACGAATATCTTCTTGCGGAGGTTCATTACGGAATTTCATCCCGATGCATTGGGAGGCCCGGCGGGCAATCTTTATAGGCTCTATCGGCCCTACCGGCGCACGAAATTGCCGCCGCAGAACGGGCAGACGCGCCAGACTGTTTCGAACGGCTCCGCCCGCCATGTTTCCTTTGGTTTGGACGGGGTTGGAGGGCCGCACGATATGCAGCCGCCCTCGCAAGAGGAAGAGCCGATGACAGACGGATTCAGATCAACATGAATAAGCCCGCGCAACGCGAAAACGTATCCGTCGCCAAGCTGAACAATTTCCATCGAAAGGTTCTTGCGGTATCGTCTTATGAAACTTTCGAGAAGGTCGCAGCATTTTATCTTTTCATCGATCATCGGAACGTCTCCTCGCGGCGTGTTTTACTGGAAGAATACCCCAAAATGAACCGGCGCGCAAACAAGGGGAAAAGCCATGATTTGACCTTTCCCCGAAATATAGTCTTCCAGGGATGACCTGAAGCAAATAGCGTTCTCGCGGCATCGAAGTCAACGTGGATCCATCGGCCCCGGCCCGCCCGCCTCGCCATTTCGCAAGGCTCCATACTGCCCGGTTCGCTCGATGGCAAGCCCGGCCACGGCGGCGTCGTCCAGCCGCAGCACCCGCCCCGCGATCTCGTGAATGCGCGCCATCACGCCGTTTTTGTCGGCAACGGTCAGATAGAGCCGTCCGCCCTTTATTTCCGCGGACAGAATCAGCGGGCGCAGATCGACAGTCTTTCGCTGCCCCGACTCGTTTTCGCGCTCAACCGGCATCTCGTCGTCGAGAAGCCTTTCGGGCGGAGTAAAGCCATCAGGTAGCTCTATCGTATAATCGTATCTGCTTATCAGCTTGCTGAGCGACAGCGCATCCTGCGCAAGCGGCTTCATTTCGAGCACTTCCATGCCGTCCGGCAGCGACGTGTTCAGCGCGCGAATTGCCGCCGATGTTTCTATCGGCGAAAGCAGCTCAACATCGGCGTATTCGGCGATGCTTGAAATGCCGACGCCAAGCGCGGTTCCGAACGAAAGCCTTGCCTGCGGATGAAACCCCTTCGAGTAGTCGGGCATCATTCCGGCCTTGCGAATGGCGCGAATAAGCGTTTCCTTCATCTCCAGATGCGACAGGAACCGCGACGGGCCGCGCTTTGAATACCGGAAGCGAAAGCGCACCGGAGCGGGTAAAAGCTTGAGCGCGGGAGTTTCGTTCAACGCCTGATCCGGTTCCTCGCAGACGTCCAAACCTTTGCAGCCCATGCCGCAGCCGAGGCACTTCTCGCGGCACTCCGGCGAACGTTCCGCCTCAAGCGAACGCTCGTATTCCCGCCAGAGGAACTTCGTCGAAACCCCCGGATCGACCATGCCCCACGGAAGCTTCTCTTCAGCTTCAAAGTTTTTCTGCGCGTATTCCGGGCCGATGCCGGTTTCCGCCATCGACTCCTGCCATTTGCCGAAATCAAACGCGTCGCTCCAACCGTCGAACCGGCAGCCCCTGTTGTAGGCCGCTTCGATCAACGCGCCTGTTTCCACGCCGCCGCGAGAAAACACCGCTTCCAGCATGCTCATCTCCGGCTTGTGGGTTTTAAGCGAGAATTTTCGCGACATTAGCGCGCGTCGCAGATGCCCCTGCCTGATGAAAATCTCCTCCAGCGGAATCTGTCCCATCCACTGAAACGGCGTGTGCGGCTTCGGCACGAAGGTCGAAACGCCCACGTTCACGTTCACGCGCCGCGCGCCCGCGCCACGCGCCAGCGCGCCGGCCTCCTTAACCATCGCGATAATTCCCTCGATGTCGTCGCCGGTTTCGGTCGGCAGGCCGATCATGAAATATAGCTTCAGCGTCTCCCATCCCTCTTCAAACAGCATTTTCAGGCCTTCGGTGTAATCCTCGGTGGTTATCTGCTTGTTTATAACGCGGCGCAGCCGCTCGGTTCCGGCCTCCGGCGCGATGGTGAAACCGGTTTTTCGCTCGTCCTTTATAAGCCGAAGCGATTCGCGGTTCAACGAGCCCACGCGCAGGGACGGAAGCGAAATTGCGATATGCCGCCCCTTGAAGCGCGAGTTCGCGGCGCGAATTAGCGGAAACAGGCAGCCGTAGTCGCCAGCCGAAAGCGACGTGAACGATACCTCCTGAAATCCGGTGTTCCGGACAGATTCCCCGGCGATGCGCATGACGGTTTCCATGGAGCGCTCGCGAAGCGGCCTGTATATCATGCCCGCCTGACAGAACCGGCATCCGCGCGGGCATCCGCGCCCGATCTCGATGGCAACCCGGTTATGCACGGCCTGATGCGCGACGACCGGCGATGTTGGGAAATACGCGGCGTCGAGGTTTTCCACAACGCGCCGCCTGACAACCGGCGAGCCGTTTCCGTTTCTGTGCAGAAGCGGCGCGTAGACGCCGTCGATTGCCGAAAGCGCGCGAAGCCGTTCGATGCGCGGCATTTCCCTGGTCTGGGCGATGGCGTCCACGATGGCCGGAACCGCCTCCTCGCCGTCGCCGATCAGGAATGCGTCTATAAATCGCGACATCGGAGCCGGATTCATGGCGCACGGGCCGCCGGCCAGAATGATCGGATCGCCTTCGGCGCGGTCTTCGGAATGAAGCGCGATGCCGGAAAGATCGAGCATCTGAAGCACGTTTGTGAACGAAAGCTCGTATTGCAGGCTGAAACCTATCGCGTCGAATTTTTTTAGCGGCAGGCCCGATTCCAGCGAACGCAGCGTTTCGCCGCGATGCCGCAGCGCCGCCTCCATGTCGAGCCACGGCGCGAAGCAGCGCTCCGCCGCCGCGCCCGGCATGGCGTTTATCAGCCCGTAGAGAATCCTCATGCCGATATGCGACATGCCGATCTCGTAGGTGTCGGGAAAAGCCAGGCAGACGCGTGTCTCCGCGTTTGGCTTATGTATTGCGTTCACCTCGCCGCCTGTGTAGCGGCTTGGCTTGCGGACATCGTTCAACCAGTTATATGTCATTATTTGCAAGCTAGTAAAACAGCTCGAACCTCCTCATCCGTACATTTATCAACAGCGCAACCGCCGTGAAATTGGTTAGAAGCGCCGTGCCTCCGTAGCTCATGAACGGAAGCGGCACGCCGACCACCGGCGTCAGGCCAAGCGTCATGCCGATGTTCACCGAAAGGTAGAACGAAACCATCAGCACAGCCCCAAGCGCCAGAAAATAGCCGAACCTGTCCTTGGCCCTGTTGGCGGTATCCAGTCCGCGCATGAGCACCATAAGATAAAGAAGCAGAAGCGCAATCGCGCCGGCAAAGCCCCATTCCTCGGAATATATCGAAAATATGAAATCGGTGTGACGTTCCGGCAGAAATCGAAGCGCGCCCTGCGTTCCCTTCTGAAAACCCTTTCCGGTCATGCCGCCGGAGCCGATAGTTATTTTCGACTGCGCGATCTGATAGCCGATTCCAGCCGGATCGATATCCGGATCGAGGAACGCCACTATGCGGTTTCGCTGGTATGGCTTGAGCCCGGCCCAGAAGACTCCCCCAAGGAATGGAATGGCAAGCGATATCGAAAGCGCCAGCGCGATCAATGCGCGCCGCTTTATTCCGGCGGCCAGCAACAGGCCGGTGAAGGTGAAAAGAAACATCAGGCCTGTTCCCAGATCGGGCTGAAGCAGAAGGAAAACAAGCGACGGGGCCAGAAAGACGCCAAAAAGCCTTGCGATGTCTTTCAGGCCAAGCCGCGCGTTATATTCCGAAAGCGCCCTGGCCATGGCGAGTATAAAAAAAAGCTTCGCCACCTCCGACGGCTGGAACGAGAGCGGCCCTATCGAAAGCCACCTCTGCGCCCCAAGCCCGGTGCGTCCCATCACCAGCACGATTGCAAGCAGAACAACGCCGACTCCCAACAGCGGATAGGCAAGCCGGTGAAACCAGCGGTAGTCCACTCCGGCGATAAGGAAGACGAAAAGCAGACTGATGCCGCCCCATGCAAGCTGCTTCATGTAGAAATTGGCGTGCGGATCGTCGCCCACCGGTCGTGTTGCGCTGTATATGGTCGCAACGCCGATAAGCGCAATCAACACGGTCAGGCCAAGCATGAGCCAGTCGAAGTTTGCGATCAAACGCCTGTCGATTTTCGGAACCGAGATCAATCCCCGCCAGCCCCCATCTTTTCCTCTTCGCTCTTTTTCTTTTCAGGCACTTCCCTGTTCCTGAACGCCTCGATCATCGATTTTGCGATCGGGGCCGCAACGCTTCCGCCGTGGCCGCCGTGCTCCACAAAGACCGAAATGGCGATGTCGGGCTTCTCAACCGGCGAAAATGCGATAAACCAGCCGTGATCCCCAAGCTGCGCGCCCGCCTTCTTGAACTTCAGCGCCTCATTTCCCACAACCTGCGCCGTGCCGGTCTTGCCCGCAACGGTTGTTATCTGCGACTTGGCCCGGTGTGCCGTGCCGCCGCCTTCCTCCACCACGCCGCGCATCGCGTCGCGCACAAGGCCGATCGCCGCCGGATCGAAATTGATTTTACCGGCGGCCTCCGGCGTGGTTCCCTTCACGAATGACGGCTTCCAGCGCGTGCCGCCGTTTCCAATAATAGCCGCAACCTCGGCCATCTGATACGGCGACGCCGAAACATAGCCCTGCCCGATGGCGCAGCTAAGTGTTTCACCGGCGTACCACGGCTGCTTCATGCGCTTCATCTTCCATGCCGACGACGGCACGATGCCGGAAGCCTCCTTCACAAGTCCCACCTTCGGCGGCGCGCCCATGCCGAAGGATTCGGCCATCGCGGCTATCGGATCGATTCCGAGTTTCAGGCCGGTCTGGTAGAAATACACGTCGCACGATTCAACAATGGCCCGCCTTAAATCGACGGAGCCGTGGCCGCCCTTTTTCCAGCAGCGGAATGTCCTGCCGCCAAACGGAATGCCGCCGGAGCAATGCACGCGGCTGTCAGGGCTGAACCGGTCGTTGGCCAGAGCCGCAAGCGCAACAACCACCTTGAATGTCGAGCCGGGCGGATACTGCGACTGGATGGCGCGGTTGAACATCGGCTTGCGCGGATCGTTTATAAACTCCTTCCATTCCTTCGGATTGATGCCGGTTGCAAAGAGATTTGGATCGAAGGACGGCCTGCTTACCATGGCGAGAATTCCGCCGGTGTTCGGGTCGATGGCAACAGCGGCGCCCGCCTTGTCCTCCTCGTCGAAGGCATCCTCCGCCGCCTTCTGGGCATACATGTCCAGAGTGAGGCGAAGGTCGTTTCCCTTCTCAGGCGGCTTTCGTCCAAGCTGGCGTATCTTCTGCCCCAGCGCGTTCACTTCGTATATCTCCTCGCCTGGAACTCCGCGCAGATATTCGTCGAAGACAGCCTCAAGCCCCCACTGGCCCACGAAGCTGTCCGGCGGCACGCCCTTAAAACGTTCGTCGTCGGCCTGATCCGGGCGCAACCGTCCAAGGTAGCCAAGCACATGCGCCCCAAGCGAGCCGTAGAGATATTTCCGGCTGGCCTCCATCTGGATGTCAACGCCGGGCAGTTCGAGTTTGCGGGCCTCAACCTTCGCAATCTCCTCTCGCGTGACGTCCAGCTTCACCTTCACCGGATAGTTCGGGTTCACGCTTCTGCCGCGTATCTTGCGGTCGAGCTCCGACGACGACATCGAAAGAAGCGCGGCCAGAAGCGGCGTGCTTTCCATCGGGAACTCGGACGGCGTCACGCTTACGTCGAAGGCCGGCACGTTCTGGACAAGCGGAATGCCGTTTCTGTCGTAGATGATGCCGCGCGGAGCAGGAACCTTAACGGTATGAATGCGGTTGCTCTCGGCAAGCTTGCGGTACTTGTCGCCCTCGATCATCTGGAGCTGCCACAGCCTGAGCGCGAATCCAAGGAAAAGGATTACCATCACGGCGAGAATAACCCTCGATGCCGTGGTGTCGGTTACGCGCCCGCTCTTGATTCCCGTTGCCATGACATGTATGAAAATACGGCCCCGACAGCCGTTGTGGCAACCGTCAGGCCCAGAACATCACGAGGTTCGATTGTCCACGAAAGCGAGAACGCCTTGAATACCGTCTGAAGAATCGCGCAGTCGATCAGCGCCGCAATGGCGATGCAGACTGTAAGAGTGACAGGCGTTTTCCGGTAGAAGAGGCGCGGAAGCCACGCAGAAACATAGCCTACGACGCCCTTGCTCAATATCTGCGGGCCGATCATTCCGGCGGAGAAAACATCCAGCGCCAGCCCCCCAAGCGCGCCAAGCAGAAGCCCTTTCGTTTCGCCGAAACGGAGGCTGTGAAAGAATATCACCAGCAGGACAAAGGCCGGGCGGAACCAGATCGGAAGCGGCACTCTGACCTGCAGCACAAAGACAAACATAAGCAGAACGCACCAGCGGACGAAAGCGATCATGAATAGCGCCTATCGGACATTGTTATCTGACAATGCAGTCCCGGCCCGAAAGCAGCACCAGAACCTCTTCGATCCGGTTGAAGCTCTCGTGCGTTTTTACGTCGGCCTCCTGAAACACCGCCGATTCGGTAATCCGCGCGTTATGAGCCACGCCCACCGGAATGCCTGCCGGATATAGTTCGTCAACGCCTGAGGTAATAAGTTCCTCTTCCTCGCCGATCTCCACTTCGCGCTCGATGGAACCGGCAACGCATGTGGGGCCGCCGCGCATCACGCTCTCGGCCCGCGAGTTGCGAAACCTGACGCTCACCGATGACTTGGAATCGACCAGCAGGAGAACCTTCGCAGAATGCGATGCCACGGCATATATGCGGCCTATCAGTCCCTTGCTTCCCATGACCGCCATGTTTATGGCAAGACCGTCGGCGGAACCCTTGTCAATCGTTATGGTTCGCGACCAGCCTGCGGGGCTTCCGCCGATAACCTCGGCGGCGGTTGCCGGGCATGAGAGTTTTTCCTTCAAGTCCAGAAGAAGCCTCATGCGCCGGTTCTGCCCGATCATCTCCTCATAGCCAAGCTGCGTGAGTTCGAGCTTGGCAAGACGGCTGCGAAGCTCGCGGTTTTCCCTGTTCGCGCCCACAACCGCAAGGTAGTCGTGGATCAGGTCGCCAGTGCCGTCGAAGACGTAATTGATTGCCGACATGAACGGAGAAAATATGCCGAAGCCTTCGCCGCCGGTTCCACCGCCGGAGCCGCCGGTTCGCGACTGACGGGTCATCAGCATGATCATGCCCACAAGAAAAGCCGCCAGAACGGCGCGGCGTCTTGTTACCGCGCGCATGGGTTACGCCTCTGCCGCCCGTTAAAGGGATACGCGCTTGAGGAGTTCCAGATCGTCGAGCGCGCGGCCCACGCCCATCGCCACCGATGAAAGCGGATCATCGGCCACCACAACCGGAAGATCGGTTTCATCGCGCAGAAGCTGGTCGAGGCCGCGCAGAAGCGCGCCGCCTCCGGCAAGCACGATGCCCCTGTCCACGATGTCGGAGGCAAGCTCCGGCGGGGTGTTTTCTAGCGTGAGCTTGATGGTGTTGACAATGACGGCGATCACCTCGGAGAGCGCCTCGCGAACCTCGTCTTCGGTGATGCGGATGGTCTTTGGAATGCCGGAGATGAGGTCGCGGCCCTTGATCTCCATCGAGAGGTTGCTGTCTTTCAGCTTGACAGCCGAACCAACCTCGATCTTGATCTGCTCCGCCGACTTGTCGCCGATGAGCAGGTTGTACTTGGTCTTGATGTAGCTTACTATCTCCTCGTCCATGCGGTCGCCGCCAACGCGCACCGCCCGGCTGTGGACGATTCCCGAAAGCGATATGACCGCAACGTCGGTTGTGCCGCCGCCGATGTCCACGATCATGTTGCCGTACGGCTCGTCGATCGGAAGCCCCACGCCCATGGCCGCAGCCATAGGCTCTTCAATAAGGAAAATCTCCCTTGCGCCCGACGCTTCCGCAGCGTCGCGCACGGCCCTGCGCTCAACCTGCGTGATTGCCGACGGAACGCCGATCACTATGCGGGGCGAGACAAAAGCGGTGCGGTTATGCACCTTGGCTATGAAATACTTGAGCATCTCGCCGGTGATGTCGAAGTCGGCGATGACGCCGTCCTTCATGGGGCGGACAGCGGCAATATGCGCCGGAGTCTTGCCGAGCATCCGCTTGGCCTCGCCGCCTACCGCCAGCACGCGGTTTGTGCGCTTGTCCACAGCCACAACCGACGGCTCGTTGCACACTATGCCCTTGTTCCTTACGAAAACAAGCGTATTGGCCGTGCCCAAATCTATGGCCAGATCATTCGAGAAAAATCCGAGTATATTTTTGAAAAACATTTTATGCTTCCTCCACAACCTGCGTTCCAGCCAATTCGTCTCCAAGGCGCGCTCCGCGCGGGCTTCCGATCACCAGCAGACCTTCAAATATCATTACAACGCCTGCCGCAAGCCATCCGATAAGCGGAATTGCCCAAAGGACACGCGCAACGGCAAACGGAATGTTGCGAATCATCGATTCGCGAAAGACCGCACTCCGTCCGTCCGCGCGAACAATCGTCTTGTTCCCGGCAAGACGCTTGCCAAGGCTCTGCCCTCCGGAAAATCCGTCCCGAACAAGCACATACAGCATTCCGGCCAGAAATCCCATGTTCGGCAGACTGCCAAGCGCCGCGACAACAATGACATCAATCGCCGCCGCGACGGCCCTGTTCAGGAGTCCTGCCTTCGGAAAATCCGCCACGAGCCGCCTCTATAACCATTAAATTGAAAGAAATAACAAATAGTTGGCGAATTTTACCAGAGGCCGGGGCTTATTGCAACGGGCCGCGCGTCTATTGAAACGCGTGGCGTTTTGCGCTGTGTTATAATCGCTGACTGTGAAAAACGATACCAGCAATGCGGTTTTTTCCCTTGTGCTGCCGAACGTTCGCGCGCTCAGGGCCTACGAGGCAAAGGAGATTCCGTGCCGCGTCAAACTCGACGCAAACGAAAGCCCGTACATGCCCGCCAACGCAGACGTCGTGGCGGACGCCATGCGCTTGGTCGAACTTAACCGCTACCCCGATCCTGACGCCTCGGCCCTTAAAAAAATACTTGCCGGAATGCACGGGTTATCGCCGGACAATCTGCTTTTGGGCAACGGTTCCGACGAGATAATCTCGCTTCTGATAACGACATTCGGCGGGCCGGTGCTCTATCCGGTTCCCACGTTTTCGATGTACGGCATCATCGCGCGCGGTCTTGGGGCCGGTTGCGTGGAGGTTCCGCTCGACGCAAGGTTCGATCTCGACGTTGCGCGCATGAAGGAGGCGATTTCGGCCTCGAATCCGAAGCTGATATTTCTGGCGTCGCCGAACAATCCAACCGGCAACCGTTTTTTGGATGAGCGCATCCTTGAAATATGCGAGGCATCTTCCGGAATCGTTGTGGTTGATGAGGCATACCAGCCGTTTGCGGGCGGCGATGGTTTCATTCCGCGCCTTGCAGATTTCCCCCGGATGATTGTCCTGCGCACTTTGAGCAAGATCGGGCTTGCCGCGCTCCGGCTTGGTTTCATGGCCGCATCGCCTGAAATAGTCGGCGAGGTGAACAAGATCCGGCTTCCGTTTAATATCAACTCGCTGTCGCAGGCGGCGGCTGTTTGCGCGCTCTCGAAATTCGACGGCATCAACAGTGCGATAGAATCGATTGCCGCAGGGCGCGACAGAATGGTTGCCGAAATGGCCGGTGTCAACGGAGTAACGGTGTTCCCGTCCGACGCCAACTTTATCCTGTTCAGGGTGGGCGACGCGCCGGGTGTTTACGCGCGCCTGCTTGAGCGCGGAATACTGGTGAGAAATCTCGACAGCTCAGTCGGCGGATGTCTTCGCGTGACAGTCGGGCGTCCGGAGGAGAACTCCGAATTTATTGAAGCCTTGAAGGGGGCGGTTATATGAGAAAGGCAACAGTCAAGCGCACAACGCAGGAGACCGACATCGAGCTGGAACTCGATCTGGACGGAACAGGCAAGTATTCGGTTGAAACCAGCGTGCCGTTTCTGGATCACATGCTCACGCTGATGGCTCGGCACGGGCTGTTCGACCTCAGGGTGAAGGCAACCGGCGACACGCAGGTGGATTACCATCATCTTGTTGAAGACATGGGAATTGTGATGGGGCAGGCGATACGCGACTCGGTTGGCGACAAGCGCGGCATCAGGCGCTACGGCGACGCGACAACGCCGATGGACGAAACGCTGGCGCAGGTGATTGTCGATCTGTCGGGCCGGGCATATCTTGTTTACAAGGTTGAGCAGCCCACCGGCATGATCCGCGACCTCGACGCCTCGCTTTTCGAGGACTTCTTCCGCGCCGCAAGCAGCCACGCGGGCATGAACCTGCACGTTATCCTGCACTACGGGCGCGACATTCACCATATTATCGAGGCTGTCTTCAAGAGCTTTGGCCGGGCTTTGGGAGATGCCGTCACGAACGATCCGCGCATAACAGGCGTGCGGTCTACCAAGGGCATTTTGTAGGGGCGGTTCGCGAACCGCCCCTACAAAAAATGGATACCTGGCTTTTCTATCTAATAAATCACGGATGCGCAAACCCGTTTTTGGACGGGTTCATGCCGTCGTTCACCAATAACTGGTACTACTACACCCTCCCGTTCATAGCGGTTCACGCCGCGCGCGACTGGCGCAAAACCCTGCGGGTGCTTTTGATGGCGATTATCGCCGCGGTGCTGGCCGACGCGATCGGAAACCAGTTGAAGCATTTCATCGGACGCGTGCGGCCATGCCGAGCCCTTGCCGACGCCCGCGTGCTGGCCGGATGCGGCAAGGCGTTTTCGATGCCTTCCAATCACGCGGCCACGTCGTTTGGCTCGATCGCAGCGGTCTGGTTTCTGTGGCGCGACCGCGCCGCCGCGCTGATGTGGGCTGTCGCTGCGGCTGTGGCATTCTCGCGGGTTTACGTCGGAGCGCATTATCCGGGCGATGTGCTGGTTGGCGGCCTGCTTGGAACAATGACCGGATACGGCGTTTCGCGCCTGTCGCCATATATTGAGGATCGTGAAAAGCGGATGCCGGACGCGTTCGTGCTTGGGTATGCGCTTGCGCTCATCACGATCATGCGTGTGCTTGTGGTGCTGTGGGGGCCGTTCGATCTGTCGGGCGACGAGGCGCATTACTGGGAATGGTCGCGGAGGCTCGACTGGAGCTACTACACCAAGGGGCCGATGATCGCGTGGCTTATCCGGGCGCAGACTGCCATCGGCGGAAACGGCGAGCTTGCGATTCGCGCCGGTGCGATGATCTGTTCAATCGTCATGTCGGTCTTCATATTCAGGCTTGCGATGAGAATGCGCGTTAGCGGCAAGACCGCGCTTCTAGCGGCTATGCTCCCTCACGCAACGCCCCTGTTTTCTGTTTACGGCATTGTAATGACCATCGATCCGCCGTTCATGGCGCTCTGGTGCATTGCCATGTTTCTGTTCCATCGGGCCATGTCGGATGACGGACGGACAAGCGACTGGATATGGCTGGGGCTGACAATCGGGCTTGGTCTGCTCACGAAATTCACCATGGCCTTGTTCATGCCCGCAGCGATTGTTTTCATGGCGGCAAGCGGGGATGACAGGCATTGGCTCAGGCGCAAAGAGCCTTTGATAGCCGCAGCCGTGGCGCTTGCCGTCTTTATTCCGGTGATCGCCTGGAACGCCGGACACGACTGGGTGACGTTCCGGCATAGCGCGAATCATGTGGTGCAGAACGGCAATGGCTTTATGTCGGCGTTGGAAGAATTCGGCGGTTTCGTGCTGTCGCAGATCGGCGTTATCTCGCCGGTTCTGCTGGCAATGCTGCTTGTCGCAGCCTTCAGCCGCCGGATCGAACGCGGCAGAAACCGCCGGTTTCTGTTCTCGTTTTCGATCCCGATACTTGCCTTTTTCGTGATAAAAAGCCTTTTTGGCAAGGTGCAGGCCAACTGGGCTATGGAGGCGTATCCGGCGCTGTTTGTCATGTTCGCGCTTTATGCCGGCAAGTGGCATGGCGGATCACGCGCAAAAGCGGCATGGGCCGCCGCGCTTGTTCCGGCGTTGGCGCTCACGCTGCTTGTTCACAGCCCGTTTCTCATGCACAAGGTTACCGCGCGCGCCGCAACAATGGACAAGCTGATCGGCTGGCAAGAGCTTGCAAAACGCTCCGACGAAGCGCTCGCGTCGATGCCTTCGCCGGAGACGACGTTCATCATTTCGGACAGCTACATGGCTGCGAGCGAGCTTGCGTTCTACATGAAGGGCAATCCGGCCACATACTGCGCGCCCGGAGACCGCAGGATGAACCAGTATGACATCTGGCCGGGCTTTTACGGCTTCAAGGGCCGCGACGCGATCTTTGTTATAATGGCGGACGACAGGATGCCGCGAAACATTGCAGCCGCCTTCGAGAAAACCGGCGGGCCGGAGCAGGTTAAAATCGAGAAATACGGCGCGATAATGCAGGAATTCACTATATTCCGGTGTTACGGCTTCAAGGGCATGTCGCCGATGGAGGCAGAGTCATTTTAGGTTCAATAGATAACCGGATGGTGTCGGTGCTTGTTCCCCTCTACAACGAGGAGGAGAGCATTCCGCATCTTTACGAAGCGGTAAAAGGCGTGATGGATGGCGTCGGACGGCCTTACGAGCTGATTCTGGTTGACGACGGCTCGACCGACAGCACTCTCGATCTCATAACCGCGCTTCACGAGAAGGATAAAAAGGTGGCGGTCATAAGCTTCCGCCGCAACTTCGGCCAGACCGCCGCGTTCGCCGCCGGTTTCGACGCGGCAAAGGGCGGCGTCATCATCACGCTGGACGGCGATCTCCAGAACGATCCGAAGGACATTCCGAATCTCCTTGCCGAGATAGAACATTGCGACATCGTTTCGGGCTGGCGCAAAAACCGCAAGGACAAGTTCATATCGCGGCGGCTTCCGTCGATAATGGCAAACCGTCTGATTTCGAAAGTGACCGGCGTGAGGCTGCACGACTACGGATGCAGCCTCAAGGCGTACAGGGCCGACGTGGTGAAAAAGATCAATCTATATGGTGAGATGCACCGGTTCATTCCGGCTGTGGCAAGCCACGTTGGCGCGCGCGTGCGCGAGATCGAGACAACGCATCATCCGCGCCGGTTCGGCAAGTCGAAATACGGAATATCGCGCACAATCAAGGTGTTTCTCGATCTTATCACCGTGAAGTTTCTCCAGAGCTACTCCACGAAGCCGATTCAGGCGTTCGGGCCTATAGGGCTTCTGTCGGGCTTCACCGGCTTCATGATCTCGTTCTATCTGGCCTGCGAAAAGGTTTTCCGAGGCAGGGACATCGGTGGCAGGCCGCTCCTTCTGCTTGGCGTGCTGCTTATAATCATCGGCGTTCAGATGATCGGCATGGGCCTGATTGCGGAAATGCTGGCGCGCACATATCACGAGAGCCAGAACAAGCCGATATATCACGCCAAACTGGTGCTTGAAAGCGATGCAGCGGATGGAGGCGCGTAAATGAGCGGACACAGGGTTGCGATATTCAGGCCATGCGAGTTTGCGGTTGGCGACAAGATAAGGATAGAGGGCGGCCCGCGCGGAGGCGACTGGGAGGTTATCGGCCTTGGCGAGCGCAAGATGAAACTGCGCTGCCCGGTATCTTTCAAGGAAGTGGAATGGGATCGCTTCTGCTTCCACGCCCGAACCGAGGAAGACGCCGAATGGCCGCTGAGGGATTAGCGGGCGGGAGTTGAAGCAGACGTCATGGCCATGAATTTCGCATGGGATCCTAAAAAGGCAAAACGAAATTTGTCGCTGCATGGTGTATCATTTGACGAGGCAGGCACTGTGTTTCGCGATCCTTTGTCGGTGACAATTTCCGATCCGTTGCATTCCAGCGATGAGGATCGTTTCGTGGTGATCGGCTTTTCGCACAGAAACAGGCTACTGGTTGTCGTGCATACCGATCGTGGCGAGAACACACGAATTATCAGCGCCAGACAGGCAACCGGAAAGGAGCGGCAATATTATGAAGAAAACGCGCAACGATCCCGACATGCTGGATGAATATGACTTCAGCGGCGGCGTGACAGGCAAATACGCCAAACGATACGCGGAAGGCGCGAATGTTGTCGTGATCGACCCGGATATTCTTGAATATTTTCCGGATCATGATTCCGTGAACGATGCTTTGCGTGGACTGGCCGCTATTATCAGGCGAAGGAAAAAGACAGAAGCAATAATATGCTCCCGTTGAAAATCATTATCGAGAAGCATCCGGATGGATATATCGCCTATCCGCCCGGTCTGAAAGGCGTTGTTATCGGCGAGGGTGATTCATACGATGAGGCATTGGCCGATGTGAAGTCGGCAATCTCATTTAATATTGAAACCTTCGGCTCGGCGCGATTGACTGACATTCCCGCCCGCAGTTAGACTACCGAATGACTCTTCCCCTTTCTTTACGTGGCTTCACACTGGCGCTTGCGTTGTCGTTCGCCGTTTTGCCGGTGTCGGCGCATGGTGAACAGCCAGCGCCCGCGCAAGCTCCGGGTGTGCAGGTTATTCCCGTTATTCCCGGCGCGCCGCCGCCGATCGATGACGCGCCGCCGCTTCTGGCTCCGCAGGATGCGGTTTCGGCGGTAAAGGTTATCAACTATCAGGCGGGAATACTCACCGTCGAGCTGAAAAAAATACCGGCTGTCGAGGTCTTCACCGACATCGGAACCGCTGCCGGGTTCACGACCATCATCGATCCGACGCTTGAAACCCGCCCGGTAAGCGTGAAGTTCGCCAATCAGCCTCTTGAGCGCGCGCTCACGCGGATCATCGGCCTGATGAACGCCGGTAATTACCGGTTCGACTATGCGCTCGACGGGCGTATTGAGCGCGTGAGCATAACCGCATCGCAGGTTGACCTTACGAAAATGCCGAGAGGCGGCGGCCCGCCGCAGCCTCCACCGCGCAGAAAGCCGCCTCCAAGGCCGCAATAAATCAGCATATTACGTCAGTTCCGGAGAGATACACAATGAACAAACTTGCAGACAAGATATGGATGGACGGAGCGTTCGTCGAGTGGGAGAACGCAACCACGCATGTGCTTAGCCACGCGCTTCACTACGGCGCGGGCGTGTTCGAGGGCATACGGTGCTACAACACCGAAGACGGCCCGGCTGTTTTTCGCCTGACCGAGCATGTGGACAGGCTGTTCGATTCGGCCAAGATATGCCGGATGGCCATCCCGTACACGCGCGAGCAGGTTGCCGAAGCGATTCTTGAAACCGTGCGCGTGAACGGGTTGAAGGAATGCTACATCCGCCCGCTTGCGTTTATCGGGCTTGGCGCGATGGGGCTGTACCCCAAAAACAACCCGATCAACCTGATAATCGCCGCATGGCCGTGGGGTGCGTATCTGGGCGACGACGGCCTGAACAAGGGAATAAAGGTGCGCGTTTCATCGTTCACCCGCCATCACATAAACGCCGCCATGAGCAGGGCCAAGGTGTCGGGCTACTACATGAACTCGATACTTGCCAAGCAGGAGGCGATTTCGTGCGGATGCGACGAGGCGCTTCTGCTGGACGCGCAGGGCTATGTTGCCGAGGGAAGCGGCGAGAATATTTTCATAGTCCGCAAGGGCAGGCTGATCACCCCGCCGCTTACGTCGATTCTTGACGGCATAACGCGCGAAACGGTCATTACCCTTGCCGAAGACCGAGGCATGAAGGTTCACGAGCAGCTTGTCACCCGCGACGACGTCTACACATCTTCCGAGGCGTTTTTCACCGGAACCGCCGCCGAGATCACCCCCATCCGCGAACTGGACAACCGTGAAATCGGCCCGCCGGGGCCGGTCACAAAGCAGATTCAGACACTTTATTTCGACGTTGTTAAGGGAAAGAATCCGGCGTACAAGAGTTGGCTTGCATACGTTTAACAATCTCCCCCTATCACCAAAGGGGAACACTCCCCCCTTGCCCTCCTCAATGAGGGGGGTGCGAAGCCGGGGGGAGTGATTCACCCCCATGCCCGTTCGTGATCTCATAATCGAGGGCGCCCGCCAGAACAACCTCAAAAACGTCAGCCTGACGCTTCCGCAAAACCGCGTTATCGTCGTCACCGGCCTGAGCGGATCGGGCAAATCCTCGCTTGCATTCGACACCGTGTTTGCAGAAGGGCAGTGGCGTTTCATCGAATCGCTCTCAACCTACGCCCGCCTGTTCATCGAAAAAATCGACAGGCCCGACGTCGATTCCATCCGCAACATCCGCCCGGCCATCGCGCTTGAGCAACGAAACAGCGTGAAGGGCTCGCGCTCCACCGTCGGCACTTCAACCGAGCTGTACGACTATTTCCGCATCCTGTTTGCCGCGATTGCCACAGCCGCCTGCCCGTCGTGCGGGCGCGAGCTTCGCCGCTGGTCGCCATCAAACGCCGCCGCACATCTGCTTGCAACCGCATCCGGCGGACGGGCATACGTCATGTTCGAGGCCGACGCAGACCGGATCGAGCCGCTTCGGCGCATGGGTTTCATGCGGTTCAGGCAAAACGGCGCGGAAGTGGAAAATCCGTCGCCCGGCCCGATGTTCGCGGTTGTAGACCGTCTTGTGATCGATATGGAAAACGCCGCGCGGCTTGCGGAATCGCTCGAAGCCGCGTGGAAGCAGGGCGCGGAGTCGGCGGCGGTTGAGATTGTGGGCGGAGAGACCGTTCGGTTTTCGTCGAAGCTCCACTGCGCCGCCTGCGACGTGTCGTTGCCGGAGCCTCAACCGCTTCTGTTTTCGTTCAACCATCCGCTTGGGGCATGTCCGGCGTGCAAGGGTTTCGGCAATATTCTGGATTATGATCCCGCCCGCGTAATTCCGGACACCGCCCTTTCGCTCGCGGGCGGCGCGGTTGAGCCGTGGATGGGCCCGGCCATCAGGAAGTGGTACAAGGAATTCCTGTCCGAGGCGACGGCTGCCGGAATAGACATATCCGTTCCTTTTAGAGAGCTTCCGGAAGAGCACAAAAAGTTGGTTCTAAACGGCGGGCCGGGCTTCTACGGCGTGCGCGACTATTTTGAGGAGATGGAGGCGAAGCGCTACAAGCTTCATGTGCGCGTGATGCTCAGCCGCTACCGAACCGGATTTACATGCCCCGCCTGCAACGGCGCGCGTCTGCGGCCCGAAGCGCTTTCATACAAAATCGGCGGCTGTTCCATCACCGATCTGTCGCACATGCCGTTTTCGCGCGTGGATGAATGGATCTCATCGCTGCCGCTAACCGGTCACGAGCGCGCGCTGTCGGCTGAGGCGATGCGCCTCGTCACCGAAAAGCTGCGCTTTTTGCGGCGCGTGGGGCTCGATTACCTCACGATGTCGCGGGCGTCTAAAACGCTTTCTGGCGGCGAATATCAGCGCATTAATCTTTCAAACCAGCTTTCCTCGCGCCTCACCGGCACGCTCTATGTGCTGGACGAGCCGACCGTGGGGCTTCACGCCCGCGACACAGACCGCGTTACCGCCATCATGGGCGAGCTTTCCCGCGCCGGAAACACGGTGCTGGTTGTGGAGCACGACCGCTCTGTGATGAAGGCGGCAGACTGGATTGTGGAGATGGGGCCGGGCGGCGGACAGAAGGGCGGCGAGGTTCTCTATAACGGCCCGGCTTTGGGCTTTGCCGAAACCGACACATTGACGGCGCGTTACCTCATCGGGCGTGAAACCATTCCGCCGCCGCTCATCAGGCGCAAGCCCGGCAAAAAGCCATGGTTCGCGCTTTCGGGCTGCGCCGGAAACAACCTTAAAAGCGTCGATCTGAAGATTCCGCTGAACACGTTCACCTGCGTCACCGGCGTTTCGGGATCGGGAAAATCCACGCTTATCGCCGACACGCTGTTTCCGGCTGTGGCGCGCGCGCTTGGAAAGGGCGGGGCCGACGTAGAGCAGCCGGAGCCGTTTGGCGGCATGTCGGGGATCGAACATTTGAAGGGAATCCGGCTGATAGACCAAAGCCCCATTGGCCGTAGCCCGCGCTCCAACCCCGCGACTTATCTGAAAATATTCGATCCGATCAGGCGGGTTTTCGCCGATCAGGCGGCGGCCAAACGGATGGGGCTTACGGCTGGCAGTTTCTCGTTCAACGTGGCGGGCGGAAGGTGCGAAGCCTGCGCGGGCGAAGGATTTCAGAAGCTTGAGATGTATTTCTTCGAAGACCTATACGTGACCTGCGACGAATGCAAGGGGCGGCGCTACAAGCCGGAGGTTCTCTACGTCACCTATTTGGGCCGCGATATTCATCAGGTGCTCGACATGACGATCGACGAGGCGGCGGCGCATTTTTCGGGCGCGCCGTCTGTCGCCAAAAAACTGCTGCCGCTGTCTGAAATGGGGCTTGGCTATCTGAAGCTCGGCCAGCCCGCGCCCACGCTTTCGGGCGGCGAGGCGCAGAGGTTAAAAATATGCGCCGAGATCGGCGCGGCATCAAGCGGCGTTCTGTATATCCTCGACGAGCCGACAACCGGGCTTCATTTCCACGACATCCGCAAGTTCCTCGTGGTGGTAAACCGGCTGGTTGACGCCGGAAACACGGTGGTTGTCGTGGAGCATAACCCCGACGTTATCAGGTGCGCCGACTGGATTATCGATCTGGGCCCTGAGGGCGGCGACGGCGGCGGCATGATAGTGGCCGAGGGCGCGCCGGAACGGGTGGCCTGCGTTGCGGCTTCGCACACGGGCCGGGCGATTGCCGCAGGGGTGTGAGTCACTCTCCCGGATCACGGGGGAGTTTTCATTTGAAATAAAGCAGTTCCGGGCGGATGAGAAGGATCAGCCCAAGAATCAGCATCAGTGTTCCGCTGATTATTTTAAGCACGCGACCCTGAGCCTCCGAGAATTTCCTGCCTCCCATTGTCATCGCGAAGAAGCCGACCATAAGAGCAAGCGGAATCACGTAAACCAGGTTGTAGAGCGCCAGATACAGGTAATAGGTGATTGAGCCAAGATGCTGCAAAGTGAGTATTCTTGTATAGATTGCCGGAAAACCGGCTGTGCATAAAAGCTCAACCGTGTTTGCAAACAGCGCCAGAACAACGGTTCCGGCCACAACCGCGCTTGTTTTGCTCTGAGTGGTGAGTTTGCGCATCTTGTCAAACAGCGCGGGCTTGAATCTGTCGGGGATGGTGAGAGAAATTCCCCGCTTGAAGAAGAAAAAATCCTTCACGTTTATAAGCCCGGCGATGATCGCGATAACCGCTATCAGAATCCGGGTGATCCCGACATAGCCTACAAACAGGAAAAGATTCAGCCAGGCCGCCATGAAGAGAAAGTAGATGACAGCCGAGGTGACAACGAAAATGCCGCCGACAAGCAGGATTTTCTTTCTGGATCGGGCATGGATGACGATTGTGAGCAGGAACGAAAGCACCCAGAAGGCGCATGGATTGAAACCGTCAAGGGCGGCGATGGCGAACGTGAAGACCGGAAGGGAGATGTTTCTGGTGTCGATCGCGCCGAAAAGCGGCAGATCGACGATGGTGTCCTGTTCGCTCAGGCGTGAATAGGTCGTGTCGCCGCACTTGAGCTTGTTCGCAGGATCGGGGCAGCCGAATGCAGCGCATGACTCGATTTTTCGCTCCAGCACTCCGGCTATCCGCTTGTTGAAACCGACAATCACGTCCTCGCCTATGAAGAACGTTGGAACTCCGGAAACCTGCGCTCCGCAGGCTTCGGCAAGCTTCACGAAATACCTGGCGTTCTCCGCGTTTTGCCATGTCTCGAAGGCCTTTACGACAAGCGAAGGGTACTTTTTCTTCATCGCTTCAAGGAATGGCTCCGCTGCCGCGCAATGCGGACAGCCCTTGCCGTAGAAGAAGTATGCAACCGTTTCTTTTGCGGGCTGTTCGTCTGCAATGGCGATTCCGGGCAGTAGGCATCGCGCCAGGACAATCAGCGCGACAATTGACGTTGCCAGAATCCGCGGCGCGGTTTTTCTACCCGGAAACATGAAATACCTCCCTGCCCTGAATGACTTGCTTGCGGCAATATTCAGATTGTATTACAAATTATTCACTTGTTAGCCTCTTAAGTCCCTGATAGGATAGAACCCGGCATTAAGGAAAGTATGGCCAAAGATAAAGCCCCAAAATCCAGGCAGGAAGAACCCATCGAGAAGCAGCTTTGGAAGGCGGCGGACAAGCTGCGCAAGAACATCGACGCGGCGGAGTACAAGCACATCGTGCTGGGGCTGATCTTCCTCAAGTACATCTCCGACGCCTTTGACGATCTCTACGAAAAGCTGCAGGCCGGTGAAGGCGACTATGCCGGGGCCGACACTGAAGATAAGAACGAATACAAGGCCGAAAACGTCTTCTTCGTGCCGCAGGAGGCCCGCTGGTCGTATCTGCTCACCCGCGCCAAGCAGCCGGAGATCGGCAAGGTGGTGGATGCAGCCATGGACGCAATCGAAAAGGAAAACCCGTTGCTCCGCGACGTGCTTCCCAAGGTGTTCGCCCGCGGCAATCTCGACCCCACCAGCTTGGGCGGCCTCATCGATCTCATCGGCAACATCGCCTTAGGCCATGCCAAAACCCGCAGCGCCGACCTGCTCGGCCATGTGTTTGAATACTTCCTCGGTGAATTCGCCCTGGCCGAAGGCAAGAAGGGCGGCCAGTTTTACACGCCGCGCAGCGTCGTCGAACTGCTGGTGGAGATGCTGGAGCCCTACAAAGGCCGGGTGCTCGACCCCTGCTGCGGTTCCGGCGGCATGTTCGTGCAGTCGGAAAAATTTGTTGCCGACCACCAGGGCAAGGTCAACGATATCTCCATCTACGGGCAGGAGAGCAACCAGACCACATGGCGACTGGCCAGGATGAACCTTGCTATCCGCCATCTCGACAGCTCGCAGGTGAAATGGAATAACGAAGGCTCGTTTTTGAACGACGCCCACAAAGACCTCAAGGCTGATTACGTCATCGCCAACCCGCCCTTCAACGACAGCGACTGGAGCGGCGACCTGCTGCGCAAGGATGGCCGCTGGCAATACGGCGTGCCGCCCACCGGAAACGCAAACTACGCCTGGATCCAGCACTTCCTCTATCACCTGAACCCGGGCGGCCAGGCCGGCTTCGTGCTCGCCAAGGGTTCGCTTACGTCAAAAAGCTCCGGCGAGGGCGACATCCGCAAGGCGCTGGTCGAGGCTCGGCTGGTGGACTGCATCGTCAACCTGCCAGCCAAGCTGTTCCTGAATACCCAGATCCCGGCCTGTCTGTGGTTCCTCTCCCGCAACAAGACCAACGGCAAGTTCCGCAACCGCGCCGATGAAATTCTCTTCATCGACGCCCGCAACCTCGGCCACCTCATCAACCGCCGCACCAAGGAATTTTCCGAGGCAGACATCGCCGCCATCGCCGAGACGTATCACAAGTGGCGCAATGTCAATGGCCATTACGAGGATGTAAAGGGTTTCTGCAATGCCGCCCCCATTGAGCGCGTGCGAGAACTGGATTACGTGCTCACGCCGGGCCGCTATGTCGGCCTGCCGGACGACGAGGACGATTTCGATTTCAAGGAACGCTTCGCCCGGCTCAAGGCCGAGTTTGCAGCGCAGTTGCAGGAAGAGGCGAAGCTGAATGCCTTGATTGCGGAGAATTTGGCGAAGGTGAAGGCATGAGCAACTCGCCGATCACATCCGACGGCTACCGGGCATTCATTCAGGATGTGAAACAGCGCATCCAGTCAGCCCAGATCAAAGCGGCGGTCGCTGTTAATCAGACGCTGTTGTGCCTCTATTGGGATATTGCAGCATCCATCGTCGCCAAACAGCAGGAAGCGGCCTGGGGCGACGGTTTTCTGGTACAGATGAGCCGCGATCTACAGGAAGCATTTCCTGACATGAAGGGGTTTTCCAAAAGAAATCTGGAGGTTATGCGTCAATGGTATCGCTTCTGGGTGCGGGAGCCAGCAATTGCGCAACAACTTGTTGCGCAAATCCCCGCTGAAATCATCCCTGCCCAGCATAGAGGAAATCGAGGCTGAGTTGGAGGGTGCAGGCCATGAACAGTGAACAGGGTGATGCCTTGATTGCGGAGAATTTGGGGAAGGTGAAGGTATGAGCGAGTTGGTTGAGCTGCCGAATATCGAGAATCACATTTTCACCCTGCGGGGCGTGCAGGTGATGCTGGATCGCGATCTGGCAGAGTTGTATGGGGTAGAAAACCGGGCGCTTAAGCAAGCGGTAAAAAGGAATAAGGCACGGTTTCCCGAAGATTTTATATTTGAGCTAAAGGATGAAGAGATCGAGTCGCTGGTATCACAATCTGTGATACCTTCCAAAAAGCATCTTGGCGGGGCAAGACCCTTTGCCTTTACAGAGCAGGGTGTGGCGTCCCTCTCAGCAGTTTTAACCAGCACAAGAGCCATAGAGATCAATATCGCAATCATGCGCGCCTTTGTGAAGATGAGGCAATTTCTTACGCATAACGCAACGATATTTCAACGACTTGATCAGGTAGAGAAGCGGCAGATTGCCAGTGAACTGAAAACCAATGAAAGATTTGAGCAGATTTTTAATGCGCTGGAAGACAAAAGCATCAAACCCAAGCAGGGTATTTTTTTCGATGGCCAGGTTTTTGATGCCTACGCCTTTGTCTGCGACCTGATCCGTGCCGCCAGCCGCCGGATTATCCTCATCGACAACTATGTGGACGAAAGCGTGTTGATGCTGCTCGCCAAGCGCAAGGCGGGGGTGAGCGTGCAACTGCTGACCAGGACAATCAGCCGCCACCTCGCCCAGGACATCAACAAATTCAACGCGCAATACCCGGGCATCGAGGCGCGGGAATTCAAGCTCGCCCACGACCGATTTCTGATCATCGACGACGATATCTACCACATCGGCGCGTCGCTTAAAGACCTGGGCAATAAATGGTTCGCTTTTTCGAAGATGGAGATGCGGGCCATTGAGATGCTGGCGAAGGTAAAAGTCAATGGATGAGTGGACTAAAACGACTCTTGGCTCGCTTGCAACAAAAATAGGGAGTGGGGCCACGCCTAGAGGTGGCGAGAATTCTTATAAGTTAAAAGGCATGTCTCTGATTCGTAGCCAAAACGTGCTGGATTTTTCGTTCAGCACGGACGGGCTTGCGTTTATTGATGACGAACAGGCGGAGGAGTTACGTAACGTAACGGTTGAAGCGAACGATGTGCTTTTAAACATTACTGGCGATAGTGTCGCAAGGTGCTGCGTAGTTCCACAAGCAGTTCTGCCCGCAAGAGTTAACCAACATGTCGCGATTATTCGACTTGATAGAGGCAAAGCAAATCCTCTGTTCATCTTTTATCTTCTTCAAATGATGAAAGAAGAACTATTGATGCAATCAGAGATTGGCGCAACGCGACGAGCCCTGACTAAAGGCATGATCGAAGAGCTGAACGTTGTTGTTCCCGCGTTGCCAGAACAACGCGCCATCGCCTCGGTACTCTCCAGCCTTGACGACAAAATCGACCTGCTCCACCGCCAGAACAAAACCCTCGAAGCCATGGCCGAAACCCTCTTCCGCCAGTGGTTCGTGGAACAAGCGCAGGAGAATTGGGAGGAAGGGACAATCGCTGACTTGATTGAATTCAATCCATCAAGAAAGTTGGCAAAAGGCACCATCGCGCCTTATTTAGAAATGGCAGCCCTCAGCACCACCACCTTTTCTCCTGACGGTTGGTATGAACGAGAGTTCTCGTCCGGCACCAAATTCATCAACGGTGATACGTTGCTCGCAAGGATTACCCCCTGCCTCGAAAACGGCAAGGCGGCTTATGTGATTTTTTTGAAAACAGGCCAGGTTGGCTGGGGGTCAACAGAATACATTGTCATGCGTCCCAAGGAATTCCTGCATCCGTTCTTTGCATACTCGCTTTGCCGAAATCGCGATTTTCGAGACTACGCAGAGGGGTGCATGGAAGGCTCAAGCGGACGGCAGCGCGTAAACGTCGATCATCTTAAAAACTACGACATCAAAATTCCGTCGAAAGAGACTGTAATCGAATTCAACGCGTTCGCGGAATCAGCCGTGCAAAAGTTGCATGCAAATTCTGAACAGATTCGCACCCTCGAAAAACTCCGCGACACCCTGCTACCCAAACTCATGAGCGGCGAAGTGCGGGTGGCGGTATGAAAGAGTCGAGCATTATCCTGTACGAGACGGGACAAGGGCGTTTGCGGGTTGATGTGTTGGTGCGGGACGAGACGGTCTGGCTGACACAGGAGAAGATGGCACAGCTTTTCGGGGTGCGGCGGCCTGCCGTCACCAAACACCTGAAAAACATTTTTGCCAGCGGTGAGCTCGGTGAGGGACAGGTCGGTTCCATTCTGGAACATACCACCCGCCATGGGGCGCTAGCGAAGAAGACCCAGACGCGTGGCGTGAAATACTACAACCTGGACGCCATCATCGCCGTCGGCTACCGGGTGAATTCCTATCAGGCGACCCAGTTCCGCATCTGGGCAACCAAGGTGCTGAGGGAGTTTATCGTCAAAGGCTTTGCCATGGACGACGAACGACTGAAACAGAACCAAGGCATTTTCGGCAAGGATTATTTCGAGGAGCTGCTGGAGCGAATTCGCGAGATTCGCGCCAGCGAACGCCGCTTTTAT
Organism: Nitrospirota bacterium; assembly: GCA_016212095.1. Classification (GTDB taxonomy): domain Bacteria; phylum Nitrospirota; class Thermodesulfovibrionia; order SZUA-242; family SZUA-242; genus JACRHH01. Next base: position 158,826 of record JACRHH010000015.1, on the reverse strand, counting down.
CAGAAAATCACCGATATTTACGCCTTGGCTGCCGATTACGACAAGAACGCGCCCATCACCAATGAGTTCTTCGCCATGGTGCAGAACAAACTGCATTGGGCGATCACGGGAAAAACAGCCGCCGAGATCATTTATGATTCGGCGGACGCTACCAAAATTTATATGGGGCTCACCAACTGGAAACAGGCGCCCGACGGGAAAATCCTGAAATCCGATGTCACGGTGGCGAAAAACTACCTGAACAAGGCTCACATCGCCGAGCTTAACCGCATTGTCTCCGCCTATCTTGACCTCGCGGAGAATCAGGCCAAACGCGGAATCGTCACCCGCATGGCGGACTGGGCAAGGTTCCTGGATGACTTCCTGTCGCTTTCCAGGTATCCGATCTTGAAGGACAATGGGCGCGTCTCGGCCTTGGAGGCGAAGCTGAAGGCCGAGGGGGAGTTTGCCGTGTTCCGCATCATTCAGGATCAGAATTATCTTTCCGATTTCGACAAGGAAATCAAAAGGATCACGGGGGGCGACGATGCCAGCGAATAACCTCACCGAATCCGCCATCGAAGCCCTCGCCATCGAGCTGTTCGAAAAACTCGGGTATCAGCACGTCTATGCCCCGGATATCGCGCCCGATAGCGAAACCCCGGAGCGCGAACGCTTCGAGGATGTGTTGCTGCTGGAACGGCTGCGCCCGGCCGTGGCACGCATCAATCCAGGCCTTCCCGCCGAGGTGCGCGAAGACGCCATCAAACAGATTCAACGCCTCAATTCCCCGGAACTTATCGCCAACAACGAAGCCTTTCACCGCATGCTGACCGAAGGCATCAAGGTAACCTATCAGGACAGAGGCAATGAGCGCGGCGATCTGGTGTGGCTGGTGGATTTCAGCAATCCAGACAACAACGAATTCGTGGTCGCCAATCAGTTCACCGTGATCGAGAACCACCAGAACAAGCGGCCGGATGTGGTGCTGTTCGTCAACGGCCTGCCTCTGGTGGTGGTTGAACTCAAGAACGCCGCCGATGAAAACGCCACCATTAAAGCGGCTTACCAGCAATTGCAGACCTACAAGGACGTGATTCCGAGCCTGTTCACCTACAACGGCATGCTGGTGATCTCCGACGGGCTGGAGGCCAGGGTGGGATCGCTGTCGGCGGGGCTGTCGCGCTTCATGGCCTGGAAAACGGCGGACGGGCGGCTTGAGGCTTCACCGCTGATCAGCCAGTTGGAAACCCTGATCAACGGCATGTTGAACAAGGCCACGCTGCTCGATCTGCTGCGCCACTTCATCGTGTTCGAAAAATCGAAAAAGGAAGACCCGGCAACCGGTGTCGTCAGCATCCACACCGTGAAGAAACTGGCGGCGTATCACCAGTATTACGCGGTGAATGCGGCGGTGGCCTCGACCTTGCGCGCCGCGAGCATTGCCGAACCGCTGATGGTGGCCGAGCCACCGAGGGCCTACGGGCTGCCGGATGTCATGAGTCAACCCAAGGGCGACAAAAAAGCCGGGGTGGTGTGGCACACCCAGGGCAGCGGCAAGTCGTTGTCCATGGTGTTTTACACCGGCAAGATCGTGCTGGCGCTGGATAATCCCACGATTGTCATGATCACCGACCGCAACGATCTGGACGATCAATTGTTCGATACCTTCGCCGCCTGTGCCCAGGTGTTGCGGCAGGAGCCCAGGCAAGTCGAGGACAGGCAGCAATTAAAAGACCTGCTCAAGGTCGCCTCCGGCGGGGTGATCTTCACCACCATCCAGAAATTCCAGCCGGAAGAAGGCAATGTCTACGAGGAACTGACCGGCCGCCGCAATGTGGTGGTGATTGCCGACGAGGCGCACCGCACCCAGTACGGTTTTGCGGCCAAAACCGTGGACGAGAAAGACGCGCAAGGCAGCGTCACCGGCAAGAAGATCGTCTACGGCTTTGCCAAGTATCTGCGCGATGCCCTGCCGAACGCGACCTATCTCGGCTTCACAGGCACGCCCATCGAGAAGACCGACGTCAATACCCCGGCGGTGTTCGGCAATTACATCGACGTTTATGACATCGCCCAGGCGGTGGAGGACGGCGCTACCAAGCGCATCTATTACGAAAGCCGGCTGGCCAGGGTTGCGCTCAGCGACGAAGGCAGGCAGCTTATCGCCGAGCTGGATGACGAGCTGGAGCAAGACGAACTGACCGAGACCCAGAAGGCCAAGGCCAAATGGACAAAGATGGAGGCCCTGGTTGGCGCAGGGCAGCGTATCAAGAACGTGGCGCAAGACATCGTCGCGCATTTTGCAAAACGCCAGGAAGTGTTTGCCGGCAAGGCCATGATCGTGGTTATGTCGCGGCGCATCGCGGCAGAGCTGTACGGCGAGATTATCCGGCTCAGGCCCGAATGGCACTCGGATGACTTGAGCAAAGGGGTGGTCAAGGTGGTGATGACGGCCTCATCCTCGGATGGCCCTGTGCTGGCCAAACACCACACCAGCAAGCAGCAGCGCAAGAGTCTGGCTGAGCGCATGAAAGACCCGGAGGACGAATTGAAGCTGGTGATCGTGCGCGATATGTGGCTGACCGGCTTCGACGCGCCGTGTATGCACACCCTGTATATCGACAAACCCATGAAGGGCCACAACCTGATGCAGGCCATCGCGCGGGTCAACCGGGTTTACGGCGACAAACCGGCGGGCCTGGTTGTGGATTATTTGGGGATAGCGTCTGATCTGAAACAGGCATTGGCGTTCTATGCGGATGCGGGCGGCAAGGGAGACCCCATGCTGGCCCAGGAGCAAGCGGTGGTCTTGATGCTGGAAAAGCTGGAAGTGGTGGCGGCTATGTACCACGGCTTCCCTTACGAGGACTATTTCGAGGCCGATACCTCGAAGAAGCTCTCCCTGATCCTGGCGGCGGAGGAACATATCCTCGGCCTGGAGAACGGCAAGAAGCGCTATATCGACGAAGTCAGCGCCTTGTCGCAGGCCTTCGCCATCGCCGTCCCGCACGAACAGGCCATGGACGTGAAGGATGAAATCGCCTTTTTCCAGGCTATCAAGGCGCGGCTGGCGAAGTTCGACAGCACCGGCGCTGGCCGCACCAATGAGGAGATCGAAACCACCATCCGCCAGGTCATCGACAAGGCGCTGGTGTCGGAACAGGTGATCGACGTGTTCGATGCGGCTGGCATCAAGAAACCCGACATCTCCATTCTCTCCGAAGAGTTCCTGCTGGAGTTGAAAAACAATGAGCACAAAAACGTCGCTCTGGAAGTTCTGAAAAAACTGCTCAAAGACGAGATCAAGGCGCGGGCCAAAAAGAATCTGGTGCAGAGCAAGACCCTGATGGAAATGCTGCAAAACGCCATCCAGCGGTATCACGCCAAGATCCTCACCGCAGTGGAGGTGATGGACGAGCTGATCAACATCAGCAAGGAGATCGTCAAGTCGAACCAACAGGCCGAGGCCATGGGGCTGAGTGATTTTGAATATGCCTTCTACACCGCGTTGGCCAGCAACGACAGCGCCCGCGAGCTGATGCAGCAGGACAAATTGCGCGAACTGGCCGTGGTGCTGTTTGAAAAGGTGCGGGCCAATGCCTCGATTGACTGGACCATCAAGGAAAGCGTCAAGGCGAAACTCAAGGTCATTGTGAAAAGAACCTTACGGCAATACGGCTATCCTCCGGATATGCAGAAGCTGGCGACGGAAACCGTGCTCAAGCAGGCGGAGATGCTGGCGAATGAGATTGCGAACAGTGCCGTCAATGGCTAATCGGGTAAGGAACGGCATCTAACCGTTCCTCCCCTCACTCCCCCATCATCCTGTACCCAACGCCCGGTTCGGTGCGAATATAGCGCGGGCGCGAGGGATCGGCCTCGATCTTCCGGCGCAGGTTGCTGATATTCACCCTCAGCACATGCGGCTGGTCGAGATAGCCGATTCCCCATATCCGCTTCAGGATGCGTCCGTGCGTAAGCACTTTGCCCGCATGTGTAACAAGCAGGCGCAGCAGTTCATACTCGGTAGGCGTAAGCTGCACGTCGCGCCCATCCACCGAAACCTTCCGGTGGACAAGATCAACCTCCAGCCCCTCAAGCCGGAACACCGGCTCGGATGCCTCTTGCAGCGTGCGGCGAAGCGAGGCCCGTATCCGCGCCAGTAGCTCCGCAATGCCGAACGGCTTGGTCAGATAGTCGTCGGCTCCGGCGTCCAGCGCCGCCACCTTGTCGGTCTCGCGTTCCCGCACCGAAAGCACGATGATCGGAACCGGCGACCATTCGCGTATCAGGCGGATCACCTCGATGCCGTCCATGTCGGGCAGGCCAAGATCGAGCAGTATGATGTCGGGCCGCGCAACGGCTGCCGCCGCCAGCGCGGCATGACCCGTTTCGGCCTCGTGCAGGGAAAACGCGCCGCCGCCCAGTGCTGTGCGCAGAAATCGCCGGATCGCCGTCTCGTCGTCCACAACGAGAATGCGCGGCGGGTTGGCCATGTCGGTTTCATCAGTCATCGGCAACAATTCCTCACGGCCCGGATTCCACAACCGGAAGCGTCACGATAATCCGCAAACCGCCTTGCGAACGGTTTTCGGCGGTGATTGCTCCGCCGTGAGCCTCGACAATTCCCTTGCAGATGGAAAGCCCAAGCCCGGTTCCGCCCGTGCCCTCCGGAACCGGTATCCGGTAGAACTTGTCGAAAATCCGTTTCAGATCGGCTTTCGGAACTCCGGGCCCGCCGTCGGCAACCTCCAGCCTCAGCGCGTTGTCGTCCATTCGCGCGGCGATCGAAATCGCGCCGCCCAAGGGCGAGTATTTCATTGCGTTGTCGAGCAGGTTCACCATAACCTGAGTCATCAGCGCCATGTCCATCATAACAAACGGCAGGCCGTCGGCAATATGCAGTTCCACCCTTCGCGCGCCGGGCCGCTGTTCGACTGCGGCAAGGGCGCACCCGATCATGTCCTGAATATCGCAAGGCTCTTTTTTGAGCCTCACCGCCCCGGCCTCTATGCGGGTGATGTCGAGCAGGTTGCCCACAAAGCGGTTCAGGCGGGCGGCTTCCTCCCAGGCGGCGTCGAGAAGTTCCCGGCGGTTTTTTTCATCGAGCAGGCGCTCCTCACTTTTCAGGGCGCTTAGCGCTCCGGTTATCGAGACCAGCGGGGTGCGCAGATCGTGGGATACGGAATTGAGCAGGGCGCGCTCAAGGCTCTCCCTTGCCTGAAGAACCTGCGCCTGTTCGGCCTGCCGCACAAGATGCACCCGTTCTATCGCCAGCGTTGCCTGACTTGCAAACGCATCCAGAAGCCTTCGCACAAGGGGCGATGAGTAGTCGGAATCGTTTTCAAGCTTCACCGCCATGACGCCCAGCGCGCCCGCCGATGTTTTAAGCGGAAGATGAAAAAGTTCCGCCGAGCCGAGGGTTTCGGTTCCCCGTCCGGCAGGCTGGCGGTTCCGGAAAGCCCAGTCGGCAACCGCGTATTCCCTGGCGTCGAGGCTCAAGCCGCCGCCCGCGGCCTTCACCTCAAGCCGCTGCCCTTCAGGAAGCAGAATGGCGGGCAGGGCGTTCAGGCTTTCCTTCATGTTGCTGATAACAGCGTGGAGCACGCCCTGAATGTCGGCTGCCGCCGAGAGGTCGCGGCTTAAATAATAGAGGCTGGCGGTCTGCACCTCGCGCTCACGTATGGTGTCGCCCCGCTCGCGCGCCTTGTCCACAAGCGTGCTTATCACCACGCCCACGGTGAATAGCGCGATGAAGGTTACAAGATATTCGGTGTCGGCAACCGAGAGAGAGTGCCGGGGCGGAATGAAAAAGAAATCGAACGCCAGAACTCCCATGAACGCCGTGCTGATCGCCGGTTTCAGCCCCAGACGCACAGCCGCCACCACAACAGCAAGCAGGTAGAGCATCACCATGTTGGTCGGGGCCAGAAACGGCCTCAGCAACTCTCCGCAACCGGTGGCCAGGGCCACAAGCGCGGCGCTTGCCATGTAGCCGCGCCACGATATTTTTTCGCCGCCGCGCCTGCCGCGCGTGATCTTGTCGCCGGTTTTCTGGGGCGCGATGCTTACGACGTAGACATCTATCCCCTTGCAGCGGCGGATGAGCTGGTCGATGATCGAGGGATGCAGAAGCTCGCGCCATCTGGAGAGGAGCGATTTTCCAACCACGATCTTGGTGATGTTGTGGCGCGCGGCATAGTCGATGATCGCCTCGGTCACGGCTGGAGCGGTTACGGTGGCAACCTGCGCGCCGAGGCTTTCGGCCAGACGCAGCTCGCGCCAGACGCGCTCGCGGTTTTCGCGCATGAATCTGTCGCTGCCAGGAGTTTCGATATGAACAGTGAACCACTGCGCCTTCATGTCGTCTGCAAGTCGGCGGGTGGCGCGGATGAGCTGCTCGCTGTACGGGCTTCCGCTCACGCATACCAGCAGGCGCTCGGTTGCGGCCCACGGCCCGGAAATCGCCCGCGATTCCATGTAGGCGCGCATTTCATCGTCCACCCGGCTTGCCGTCCGCCGAAGCGAAAGCTCGCGCAGCGCCATGAGGTTTCCGGGCTTGAAGAATTTGTCGGCGGCCCACGCGGCCTGCTCCGGAACATAAACCTTGCCTTCCCGCAGCCGCTCAAGAAGGTCTTCCCATGGAATGTCCACCAGCCTGATCTCGGCGGCCTCATCCAGCAGGCGGTCGGGAACGGTCTCTCGCACCACCACGCCGGTTATCTGCGCAACTATTTCGTTCAGGCTTTCCAGATGCTGAACATTAACGGTGGTGTAGACGTCGATTCCGGCGGCAAGAAGCTCCTCCACATCCTGACTGCGCTTGGCGTGGCGCGAGCCCGGAGCGTTTGTGTGCGCGAGCTCGTCAACCAGGGCGATGCGCGGGCGGCGGGCCAGCACCGCATCGACGTCCATCTCCGGAAGCGATACGCCGTGATACTCGATTCCGGCGCAGGGGATGATTTCAAGCCCCTCAAGAAGCGCGTCGGTTTCGGTTCTGCCGTGGGATTCCACATACCCGACAACAACATCGCGCCCCTCGCGCTTACGGAGCCGCGCCTCTTCCAGCATGGCGAAGGTCTTGCCGACACCGGCGGCATAGCCAAGAAAAATTTTTAATTTACCCCTGCCGTCGCCGGTTTCCTCGGCCCGCGCCGCCCTCAGCATCGCTTCCGGCGATGGGCGATGATCTTCCTGGCTGTCCGTCATAAGGAGAGTTTATCCAGTTCCATATTCAGTTCAAGCACATTAACGCGCGGGCTGCCGAGTATGCCGAAGTCCCGATCCTGAACCCGCGCATTCACGAGCCGTTTCAGCGCATCTTCCGTCATGCCGCGCGCCTTTGCCACGCGCCGTATCTGCGCCAGCGCCGCTTCGGGCGAGATATGCGGATCGAGACCGCTTGCCGAGGCAAGCGCCAGATCAGCCGGTACCAGATCATCTGGTGTGCCCCCTGAAATTCCCGACTCGCGGAGCGCCGCTACCCTATCGCCAACCTGTTTCAGAAAATCCGGATTTGTCGGGCCGAGATTCGATCCGCCGGATGCAAGCGGATTGTAGGCAAAACCGGCGGTGGCGGATGGGCGGGAGTGAAAATATTTCGGATCGGAAAACTGCTGCCCTATAAGCGCCGATCCTGTAATGCGCCCGGTTCCGCCGGTTAAAAAACTTCCGGCGGCCTGATATGGAAACATGGCATGAGAGATGGCCGTGACGGCGGCGGGATAGACGCCGCCCAGCAGGATGGTGAAAACGAGGCATGTGAGAATGGCCGGTTTAAGATCGTTCATTGCCGCAATTCCTTTCAAACAAAAAGCCCGACTGCCAGATCGATGGCCTTTATTCCAACAAACGGCGCGATGATTCCGCCCACGCCGTAGAGAAGCAGGTTGTAGATCAGCAGCTTTTCGGCGGGCATCGGACGGTATTTCGTGCCTTTGAGCGCCAGCGGAACAAGAAGCGGAATGATGACCGCGTTGAAGATGACAGCCGAAAGTATTGCGCTATGAGGGCTGGCAAGCCCCATGATATTCAGCGCGGCAAGCTGCGGATAGATGGATATGAGCGACGCCGGAACTATGGCGAAATACTTTGCGATGTCGTTTGAGATGCTGAACGTGGTCAGGTTGCCGCGCGTCATCAGAATCTGCTTGCCGATTTCCACGATGTCGAGCAGCTTTGTGGGGTTGCTGTCCAGATCGATTATGTTGGCCGCCTCGCGCGCGGGCTGTGTTCCGGTGTTCATGGCCACGGCCACGTCGGCCTGAGCAAGCGCGGGAGCATCGTTCGTGCCGTCGCCGGTCATGGCCACCATGAAGCCCTGTTCCTGATTCTCGCGTATGAGGCGAAGCTTGTCTTCCGGCTTGGCCTGCGCCAGAAAGTCGTCAACCTGCGCCTCGGCTGCGATGGCGGCGGCGGTGAGCGGATTGTCTCCGGTTATCATGACGGTTTTTATCCCCATGCTTCGAAGCTGCTGGAACCGTTCCTGAATGCCGCCCTTGAGAATATCCTTCAGATTGATCACGCCCAATATCTCGGCGTCGTGGCAGACGCAAAGCGGCGTGGAACCCGCGCGGGCAATGGCATCCACCGTTGCGTCGAGGTCTTCCGGAATTCTGCCGCCGCGGCTTTTCACAAACGCGACTATCGAGTCAGCCGCGCCCTTGCGGTATGCCTCGCCGTTCATGTCTATTCCGCTAAGGCGCGTTTCGGCGCTGAACGTGATTATTTGGGCTCCGGCGGGCAGGGCCTCCATGCGCTGGGCGTATTTCTCTTTTGCCAAAACCACCACGCTTCGCCCTTCAGGTGTTTCGTCCGCCATCGACGCCAGAAGCGCCGCCTCGGCAAGCTCCCGCGCGTAATGTCCGCCAACCGGAACGAACTCCACCGCCTCGCGGCTTCCAAGCGTGATTGTGCCGGTCTTGTCCAGCAGAAGCACGTTAACGTCGCCCGCCGCCTCTATGGCGCGGCCCGACATGGCGATCACGTTCTTGCGGAACAGCCTGTCCATTCCGGCGATGCCTATGGCCGGAAGAAGCGCGGCGATTGTCGTGGGGGCAAGGCAGACAAAAAGCGCCGTCAGAACCGTGAGCGACACAGGCTGCCCATGCCCGGCGGCCCGCACGCTGTAGATCGAAAGCGGGCTCATGTTGGCAACCACCAGAAGGAACACCACGGTGAGCGCGACAAGAAGCACCTCAAGCGCAATCTCGTTTGGGGTCTTGCGCCGCTTCGCGCCCTCGATCATGCCTATCATCCGGTCTATGAATGTTTCGCCGGGATTGGCCGTTATGCGGACGATGATCGAGCTTGCGATAACCTTCGTGCCGCCGGTCACGGCGCTTCGGTCGCCGCCGGATTCGCGCACAACCGGGGCCGACTCTCCTGTTACCGCCGACTCGTTGACCAGCGCCGCGCCCGCGATCACGTCGCCGTCGCCCGCGATAATGTCGCCCGCCTCAACCAGAATGAAGTCGTCCTTGCGAAGCAGGCTTGCGGATATGTTTTCGTGTTTTGCGCCGAATTCAGGCTTGTTCAGACGCTTGGCGCTTATATCGGTGCGGCTTTTCCGGAGCGACGCGGCCCGCGCCTTGCCCCGCCCCTCGGCAAGCGCCTCGGCGAATGTGGAAAAGAGCACGGTGAGCCAGAGCCAGAGCGAAACCGCTCCGGTAAAAAGCGCGGGTTCACGGCTTGCGCCGGCAAGCGACATGGCGAACGTGGCAAGCGTGACGACGCCGCTTATCTCAACGGCCAGCATCACCGGATTGCGAAGAAGAGCGCGCGGATCGAGCTTCCTCACGGCGTCGGCCATGGCCGTGCGCAACAGGCCAGATGTGAATATGGAAGCTGTTTTTGGAACAGTTTTAGACATGATCATACCCCCGTCATCGTCAGATGCTCGGCAATCGGGCCCATCGCAAGGGCCGGGAAGAACGTGAGCGCGCCAACGATCACGATCACCAGCGAAAGCCAGAGCACAAACGGCAGCCGGTCTGTCGGAAGCGTGCCGAGGCTTGGCGGAACGTACTTCTTTGCGGCAAGCGAACCTGCCATCGCCAGCATCGCAACAGCCGGAACAAAGCGCCCGATGAGCATCGCAAAAGCGCCGGCCAGGTTGTAGAAAACGGTGTTGGCATTCAGTCCGGCGAATGCGCTGCCGTTGTTGTTTGAGGTGGAGGCGAAGGCGTACAGAACCTCCGTAAGACCGTGCTCGCCGGGATTGGCCATTGCGGATGTTCCGGCAGGCAGGATCATGGCGGCTCCGGAGAGAACCAGCACCAGCAATCCGGCTGTAAGCACGGCGATTATCGACATCCACATCTCACGCACCTCGATCTTCTTGCCGAGATATTCCGGCGTTCGCCCGATCATCAGGCCCGCCACGAAAACGGCAATGACCACGAACGCGAGCATCGTGTAGAGGCCGGAGCCCACGCCGCCGAAGACCACCTCGCCAAGCAGTATGAGCATCAGCGGAATCATCCCGCCAAGCGGCGTGAAAGAGTCGTGCATGGCGTTGACCGCACCGCAGGATGTTCCGGTTGTCGCGGCGGAAAAGAGCACCGAGCCGCCGACGCCGAACCGCACTTCCTTGCCTTCCAGGTACGGGCCGGAAACGCCGAGCCTTGTAACCAGCGGATTGCCGTTTGTCTCGGCCATGTACATGACGCCCGCCGCCGTCACCAGCAGGATCAGCATCACGGCCAGAATAGCCCAGCCCTGTTTGGGGTTTCCGGCCATGACGCCGAAGGTTTGGGTGAGCGCGCCGGGAATTAAAAGAATAAGGAGAATCTCCACGAAATTTGTGAGCGGCGTAGGGTTTTCGTATGGATGCGCCGAGTTGGCGTTAAAGAATCCGCCGCCGTTTGTGCCGAGTTCCTTTATCGCCTCCTGCGAGGCGACCGGCCCCATTGGAATCGTCGGCTCCGGGACACCGGAGCCAAGCGGAATTGCCGGCTCTGTCACGGCGGCTCTGACATCCGGCTGATCTAGAAACGGCACGCTTTTATACGGGCTGAAGTTCTGGATAACTCCCTGCGACACCAGAAAAACGGCGAATATCAGCGACAGCGGCAGAAGTATGTACAGTATGCCGCGCGTCAGATCGAGCCAGAAGTTGCCGATGGTTGCGGCCCTGCGGCGCGTGAAACCGCGAATGAGCGCAACGGCAATCGCCATGCCGGTTGCTGCTGATACGAAGTTGTGAACGGTAAGCCCGGCCATCTGCGTGAAATAACTTGCCGCCGATTCGCCGCCGTACGCCTGCCAGTTGGTGTTCGTGGTGAAGCTTACAGCGGTGTTCAGCGCCATATCCCAAGGAAACGACGGTATGCGCTGCGGATTCAGCGGCAGAATTCCCTGAAGCTTCAGGATTGCAAGCAGCGAGGCGAACGCCGCCGCATTGAACAACAGCATGGCCGTGGCGTAACGCTTCCAGTCCATCTCATCGTCGCGGTCTATGCCGCAAACACGGTAGATGAACCTTTCGCAAGGGATGAGAACCGGCGAGAGAAGCGTTCGCTCTCCCTGATATACCGCCGCCATGAATGCGCCCAGCGGTTTTACCAGCAATAGCAGCGCGCCGAACAACAGGAGCGCCTGAGACAGATCGTAACCATTCATGATGAACCACCTTGAATTCCGAGTAATGCCACCTAAAAGACACTTTAGTGGATTCCGGATAAAGATGGGCTCAAAAGATTGGGGGATTGCGTCAAGAATGCATCAAGATTGTGAATGAACCACGCGGTTGCCGGCGTAAATGTCGAAAAGGCAGACAAATATCCGTGCGAGCTTGAATAATGGTATTGGTACGCCCGGAGGGATTCGAACCCCCGACACCCTGGTTCGAAGCCAGGTACTCTATCCGGCTGAGCTACGGGCGCACACTTTGTTGCAGAGCAGGATTGTCCACTATTCCATGGTGGTTTTTCAAGTAAACCCGCATTTATTCATTTGCCGCCGGATCACGTCATCTTGACAGAGCCATGCCAAAATAAATAAAGTATCCATCCGTGGAAATCGCATATTTTTCTTGAAAATATGTGTCCGTGTGTCCCGTTTGCCCCGCAGTCTTCCTTGGAAATGCGTGGTTTTCGTTTACGGGGTCAGCTAGAAAATGGAGGATTCGATTCATGAGTGACGTCCATTCGGGTATCAAGAAGAGCGCAGACGCCGCCGCCGGGAAGATTATAAGCTGGGCTGAAATAGAAAAACTTGAAACATGCTTCGACCGCGCTAACCGGTTGAAGCCCTGCCCAATCGGCGAAACCGGCGCATGCTGCCGCGTCTGCCACATGGGGCCGTGCAGGCTGGTGGGCAAAAACGCCGAGGAAGAGGCGGTTGGAGTATGCGGCGCAAGCCTTTCCACTATTGTCGCAAGAAACTTTGTCCGCATGATCGCGGGCGGAACTTCGGCCCATTCCGATCACGCGCGCGACATGGTGCATACCCTTCATGCGGCAGCAACCGGCGAGGCGAAGGATTTTCATATACGCGACGTTAAAAAACTATACAAGGTTGCAGGCATTCTCGGCATCGAGTTCGAGGGCCGCGCAGTAAACGACGTCGGCAAGGACGTTGCCGAAACCCTTCTGCAGGATTTTGGCCGTCAGGGCGGCGAACTCAATTACGTTCGGCGCGCGCCCGGCAAGACTCAGGAACGCTGGAAGAAATACGGCATCACCCCGCGCGGCATAGACCGCGAGGTTGTGGAGTCGATGCACCGCACAACCATGGGAGTCGATCACGATCCCGATCATCTGCTTACTCAGGGCCTTCGCACCGCGCTGGCCGACGGATGGGGCGGATGCATGGTGTCGTCCGATATAACCGACATCCTTTTCGGCACTCCCAAGCCGGTGAAGGCCGAGGCGAGCTTCGGAATATTCAAGGAAGATGAGGTAAACCTGATCGTCCACGGCCACGAGCCCACTCTTGCCGAGATCATCGTCGAGGTCGTCTCCGATCCGGCGATGGTTGAATACGCAAAGTCGAAGGGCGCGAAGGGAATAAATCTGGGCGGCATGTGCTGCACGGCAAACGAGGTGCTGATGCGCCACGGCATTCCGACCGCCGGCGGATTCACCAATCAGGAGCTCGGCATCATGACCGGCCTCGTTGACGCGATCACGGTTGATGTCCAGTGCATCATGCCCGCAATCGCAAAGCTGTCGAAGAAGTTCCACACGAAGGTTATAACCAACAGCAAGAAGGCGATGATTCCTGGCGCGGTTCATGTTGAATACGACGAGCATTCCGCGCGTGAAACCGCCGAGACGATCGTCCGCATGGCTATCGACAACTTCCCGAACCGCACCACCAAGGGCAGCCATGTCACCGACAAGTTCCCGCTTATCGCCGGTTTCTCGCACGAATATATCGAGTACATGCAGGGCGGATCGTGGCGCGGATCGTTCAGGCCGCTTAACGACGCCATCATGGCCGGACGCATTCGCGGCGTCGTGGGCCTTGCCGGATGCGACAATCCGCGGGTTCCGTCAACCGGCCTTCACCGCTTCCTGGCCGAGGAGCTTATCAAGAACGACGTGCTGATCGTGTCCACCGGCTGCGGCTCGGCGGCCTGCGGCACGGCAGGTTATCTCACGCCGGAAACCGCGCTTGAGATGGCCGGGCCGGGCCTTCGCGAGGTCTGCGAGGCGATCGGTATACCGCCGATCCTGCATCTTGGCTCCTGTGTCGATAACTCTCGCATTCTCACCATCGCAACCGCGATGGCGGCAGAGGGCGGTCTTTCAGAGGAGATCGGCGGAATGCCCGCCGTGGGCATCGCGCCAGAGTGGATGTCTGAAAAGGCAATCGCCATCGGCTGCTACTTCGCCGCTTCCGGCGTGCCGGTTATCTTCGGCGGACATTCGCCGGTTGGGGCCAGCAAGGAAGTCGAAGACATCATGACCAAGGTCTGGTTCGACCGTTTCATGGGTTCGCTTCATTTCGAGCCGGATCCGGAGAAGATACTCGCGCTTGCCCTCCAGTACATCGACGCCGCGCGCGACGCGCTCAAGCTCAGAAAATACGAGCCGGGCAAGTTCGGAGCCGAGCGCGTTCTGCTCGACATGGCGGCCCGCCGCGAGATCGACAAGGGCGGCGCAAGGCCGCACGTCGGCCTCTAATCCGCGCTTACGGAGGTTAACCAGACATGGTGAGCATGGACATAGACAAGGAAATGGGCGCGGTGGCGGGTGTTCTTTCCCGCGAGCAGAAGCAGAAGGGAATGCTTATCCACGCCTTTCAGGAGATTCAGAAGGAATGCAACTACCTTCCGGAGGAGACGCTGGAGACGCTGGGCCGCGAGCTCGACGTTCCGATGTCGGTGGTTTACAGCACCGCCTCGTTCTACAAGCATTTCTACTTCAAGCCGCGCGGCAAGAAGATAGTTAAGGTCTGCACCGGAACCGCCTGCCACGTTCGCGGCGCAAGCGAAGTGTTGAAGGCGCTTGAAGGCGAGTTCGGCGTGAAAGAGGGCGAAACAACGCCCGACCTTTCGATGACGCTTGAAACAGTTGGATGCGTGGGCTGCTGCGGCTTGGCTCCGGTTGCCACGATCAACGAGGACGTGATCGGCGAGATCGACATGAAGCGCGTCGCGGAGATCATCAAGTCGGTGAAAGAGGACTTGTCATGAGCAGGATAAACAACATCGAGGAACTCAAAAGCCTTCGCGCCGTTCTTGAAGAGGAGCTTTTCAGGCCTGAGACGCCCCGCGTGCGCGCATGTTGCGGCACTGCCTGCATAGCGTCGGGTGCGGAAAAGGTTGTGGCCGAACTGGAAGCAGCCGCGAAGCAGAAGGGCGTTGAAGTCGAGGTGGTGAAAACCGGCTGTCAGGGCCTGTGCCAGAAAGGCCCGGTCATGCGGGTTGAGCCTTCCGACATTTTTTACCAGCGCGTCCGCAAGGAAAACATGGCCAAGATCGTGGATTACACGGTCGTAAGCGGCATTCCCTACCGCGAGCATCTCTACCGCTCTGACTTCATGAATGCGCCGGTGGAAAAAGTTTCGGACGTTCCGTTCTACAAGAAGCAGCTCCGCATCGCTCTTCGCAATAACGGAATGATCGATCCGGGCAACATTCATCAGTACATCGCGCTTGGCGGCTATCGCGGCGCCGAGAAGATGTTTTCCGGCATGACGCCGGACGACACGCTTGCCGAGGTTGACAAGGCGAATCTTCGCGGCAGGGGCGGCGCCGGTTTTCCGGCGGGCAAGAAGTGGAAGCATACAAAGAGCGATAAAAACCCGGTCAAGTTCGTGATTGCAAACGGCGACGAGGGCGACCCCGGCGCGTTCATGGACAGGGCGATCATGGAGGGCGATCCGCACAGCCTTCTTGAGGGAATGCTCATATGCGCCTACGCAATAGGTGCAAACTACGGATTCATCTACGTGCGCCACGAATATCCGATGGCCGTCCGCCATCTTGAGCGCGCCATCAGGCAGGGCGAGGAGATGGGGCTGCTTGGCAAGAACATTCTGGGCTCCGGGTTCGATTTTACCGTGGCGATAAGGGAGGGCGCCGGAGCCTTCGTCTGCGGCGAATCGACAGCGCTTGTGGCCTCGATCGAGGGCGAGCGCGGATTTCCAAGGCCGCGCCCGCCGCGTCTTTCGCAAACAGGCGGCGGACTTTGGGGCTATCCAAGCAACCTGAACAACATAGAAACATACGCATGTGTGCCGTACGTAATCGACAAGGGCGCCGAGCATTTCCTCTCGATAGGAACAGAAAATTCGCCCGGCACGAAGGTTTTCGCGCTCACCGGCAAGGTGAAGAACACCGGACTGGTTGAAGTGCCGATGGGAATCACGCTTCGCGAGATAATCTACGACATCGGCGGCGGCGTGCTGAACGACAAGGGATTTAAAGCGGTTCAGACCGGCGGCCCGTCCGGCGGATGCCTGCCGGCTGACATGCTCGACCTGAAGGTGGATTTCGATTCGCTCAAGAAAGTCGGCTCGATGATGGGTTCCGGCGGCATGGTTGTGCTCGACGAAGACAACTGCATGGTGGACGTGGCGAAGTTTTTCCTCTCGTTCACCCAGTCGGAATCGTGCGGCAAATGTCCGCCGTGCCGCATAGGCACATCGCACATGCTCGAAATCCTTGAGCGCATAACAACCGGCAAGGGCGTTCCGGAAGACCTCGACCACCTCGAAAAGCTGGGCAAGGAGATTCAGGACGGCGCGCTCTGCGGCCTTGGGCAGTCGGCTCCCAACCCGGTGCTATCGACTTTAAAATACTTCCGCGAGGAGTACGAGGAGCATATCCACGACAAGTACTGCCGGGCAAAGACATGCCGGGGGCTTGGCGAGTTCATGATCGATCAGGTCAACTGCATCGCCTGCGGACTCTGCGTTAAGGCCTGCGCCTTCGACGCCGTGACCGAGACGAAGGATCGTTTCTATATAGACCGCGACTACTGCACCAAGTGCAAGGCTTGCTATATGGTCTGCCCCACGAACGCGATACATATCGAGAAGGTTCCAAAGGCGAAATCCGAAAAGAAGGAGGCCGGAGCGAATGTCAACGGTTAATGAAGTGGAAAAGACTGAGGCAGCCGCTGAAGCCTCTGCGGCCCCCGTCATGAACTGCGCGGTTCAGAAGGCGATCAAGACGTGGGCCGATTTTCAGGTGGACAAGATGTGCGGCAAGTGTCACCCGTGCATGATGGGATCGTTCGAGGTGCTGAACATCCTTGGCAGGCTTGAGGGCGGCGCTTCAAGCGACGCCGACATCCGCAGGCTCGAAATCATCACCGCCGAGATGCTTCTTGGCTCGCGCTGCAAGAAGGGCAAGGACGTTGCCCAGACGCTCGACGAGATTCTGAAGAAGAACCGCGACGAGCTTGTGGAGCATTTTGAGAAGGGTCGTTGCGTTCATCTTGAGTGCAAGCCGCTCATCCGGTACGAGATCGACGCCGACAAATGCACGATGTGCGGCGAATGCCTGCTTGCCTGCAAGTTTGCGGCAATTGCGGGCCAGAAGCGCAGCCTGTATGCGTCGGGCTATATGCCGTTTCGCATTCGTCAGGCTCGTTGCACCAAATGCGACGCCTGTCGCGAGATATGCCCCGAAGGCGCTGTGACGATAATTTCCGGCGGCGCTCGGAACTAACTGATAATTCGAGTTTATTTAAGGATATAAAAGGAGACTGATGGCTATGGCTGATAAAATCATCACGATGGAAATCGACGGGCATTCAGTGCAGCTTCCCGACGGGATGAATCTGGTGGACGCCGCCAGAATGGTTGGCGTTGACATTCCGAACCTCTGCCACCTTGAGCATATGCGCGGTGTGGGCGCATGCCGCATGTGCATGGTCGAGGTTGAGGGATCGCGCGGGCCGAACACCGCCTGCACCATGAAGACGAAGGAAGGCTTGAAGATCAAGACCGATTCAGCGCAGATCAAAGACCTGCGCAAGATGGTCATAGACCTCATCCTTTCGATGCATCCGCTTGATTGCATGACCTGCCCTAAGGCAGGCGTATGCTGGTTGCAGGATCTGGCGTACAGGCTGGATGTCCGCGAGTCGAACTACACGCGGAAATCGTTCAACCATGCAATCGACGACGCCAACGGCTTCATCGAGCGCGATCCGAACTACTGCATACTCTGCGGCAAGTGCGTGCGCGTCTGCACCGCCCAGAACACCAACATCCTTGAATTCATGGGACGCGGCGTGGGCGCTAAGGTGACCACGGCGCAGGACAAGCCGCTTCATGAAACAGACTGCACCTTCTGCGGAAGCTGTCTGGACGCCTGTCCGGTGAACGCGATTCTCGAATCAGGCCGCCGCGCAAAAGGCCGCGAATGGCAGCTTGAGAAGGCCGACACCACCTGCACTCTATGCGGCTCGGCATGTTCGCTGGTTGTGAGCGAAGGCGTGGATGGCATTGTGAAGGTTACGTCGCCCAAGCCCAACGCGTTTATCTGCGCGGTTGGCCGCTTTGGCTTTGATGCTCTTAACGCCGATACCCGCGTGATGAACCCGAAAATCCGCAAAAACGGCGCGCTTGAAGACGCATCGTGGGAAGATGCGCTCGACGCGGTTTCCGCGAAATTAAAGGCGGCAAAGGCGAATCCGGCGAAGGTCGGCATTATCGCAAACGCATCGGTCACGAACGAAGACGCCTACATGCTCCAGAAGCTTGGCCGCGCCGCCGTTGGCACGAACAATGTTGACAGCACCGCCTCGCTTTCCGACACCGCCACAATTCCGGCGTACCTCAAGGCGTTCGGCGGCATTCCGGAGGTCGAAAACTGTCTCTGCGACGCAGACTTGATCGTGACAATGGGCGTTAATGCCAGCCAGTGGAGCCGCGCGCTTCCGGCCCACGACGCCAAAATCCGCAAGACGGTCTCCGGCGGCGCGAAACTTATCGTGCTCGATCCGGCAGATTCCGCCTACGCCGGCATCGCAGCCAAGAACCTGAAGCTCGCCGAGGGAACCGACACATATGCGCTTGCCGCGATAATGGCTGTGCTTGTGAAGGAAAACATGATTCCGGCAGAGCGCGCGCGCAGGACTGACGGGTTTGACGCAGTGAAGGCCGCCGCATCCGCCGATGACGCGGCGAAGCTGGCCGAGGCCGCGGGCCTGTCGCTTGACGACGTGAAGGAAGCGGCTGATCTTATCGCCAAGGCGAAATTGCCGATGATTCTTTACTCAACCGGCGTAACCGGCAAGGACAACGGCGCTGATGCCGTTCTTTCGGCGCTCAACCTTGCGGCTTTGACCGGCGGGCAGGTAATTCCTGTGCTGCTGGACGCAAACGCGGTTGGCGCGGCCATGATGGGCCTTTCAACCGCAACGCTTCCGGGCTTTGCTGCGGCCCCGGCTGGCGGCATGAGCGCGGCTGAAATGCTCAAGGGCGGACTCGATTTCCTCTACGCGGTTGGCGATGTTCCGGTAAGCGGCAAGCCCGCGTCGTTTGTCGTGGCGCAGGTCAGTCACATGAACGACATGGCCAGCAGCGCGGATGTGGTGCTTCCGGGCCCGGCTTTCATAGAGCAGGACGGCTCGATCATCAACTACTACGGCGCGGAGCGCACGCTCTGGTCAACGATCGCATCGGAAGCCGAGTATTTCTCGCCGTGGGAGGTTGCTGCTGAGCTGTCCGAGAGAATCGGCGGCGGCGAAAGGGCGGAAGACATCGAAGACGTGATGGCGGAGATTGAGCAGTTTGCGATGCCATGCGACGAGCCGGTTCTGAACGCGGCTGTAATCAAACCGTCAAAGGGCGCGGG
Organism: Nitrospirota bacterium; assembly: GCA_016212095.1. GTDB lineage: Bacteria > Nitrospirota > Thermodesulfovibrionia > SZUA-242 > SZUA-242 > JACRHH01. The sequence continues at coordinate 139,580 of JACRHH010000015.1, read as the reverse complement.
TTCGGCTTCGATCAAGTCCGCGGGTTCGATGATGGCGCTGAACGGCTCGATCATCGGGGCGTCGAGGGTGGCGAAGCTGATGCGCGAGGCTGTAAAAGCTTAGTTAATCAAGGCGTTAGCAATAAAAAAGGGCGAAGTCCGGGAACGGGCTTCGCCCTTTTTGGTGGGGGGAAGTGCTATCTGCCGCAATGTTATTGACTTGCACGAGGTTGCGGGGGTAATTTAGCGTGCTCGTTGGGATTTCAGGAGTCATTCGCGAATTTACTGTTGTCTGCAGAATGCGGAAAAACGTGAACCCAGTTAATATATTCGAGTTGAGTGTCTAACCGGCAATGTATTCAAAACGGAATTGTGGTGAAAAGGCGAAATCCTTGTGAAATATGCATATGAAGACCTGAGCGACGCACAATTTGAGAATTTGATTGTGTTCCTGTGTCAACGCCTACTTGGAGTTTCCGTTCAAGGCTTCGCAAAGGGGCCTGATGGCGGACGTGACGCCAAGTTCGTCGGAATCGCAGAACTTCATCCCAGCAAGGCGTCGCCATGGACTGGTACAACCATCATACAGGCCAAACACACCAACGGCTACAATCGCAATTTTTCTGAATCCGACTTCTTCAGCCTCTCGGCCACGAACACTGTGATGGGAAAAGAAATTCCACGCATCAAGAAACTGTGCGCTAACAAACAATTGGACAACTACATGTTGTTTGCCAATCGGCGACTGGCTGGCAATGCCGAAAGCGAAATTCGTGCGCACATCGCAAAGGAGTGCGACATTCCCGATGCGTCAATCTATCTATGTGGTCTTGAGCAACTGGAGAACTTGCTAAAAACGTTCCCAGATGTTCCAAAGCTGGCCAACCTTGATCCGGTCGATTCACCATTGATCATCAGCCCTGACGATCTTGCTGAGATTGTACAAGCATTGGCGCGCCAGAAAGACGGCGTGTCGGCTGTGCTGGGTCATCCACCGACGCCACGCGTACCATATGAGGAAAAGAACGCTATCAACAATATGACTATGGATTACGCCAAAGCGCAACGCAAGAAGTACCTTAAAGAGACAGTGCAAATTAGCACTTTCCTGGCTGCGCCGGAGAATCTTGAACTTCTGAGCATGTACGAATCTGTGGTCGATGAGTTCCAACTTAAGATCATAGCTAAGCGCAAGAACTACCAGACCTTCGACGAGGTCATGGAGCATCTGGTAGATTTGTTGTTCGGTCGTGACCCTGTCTTGCGCCAGCACAATCACAAACGACTAACTCGCGCAATACTCTTTTACATGTACTGGAACTGCGACATCGGGAAGGTGAGCGATGCTGAGACCGACTAAACACTCGCACCCTGATCGCACGGTAATTAACGTGTCGCTACTACTGCTGGCACGGCTTAAGACTCATCGTATCAATGACTACGACAGCTTACTCAAGTACGCAAAAAAGGCTGTTAATGGCGGTGATGTGCTGTTCATGCCAGCGCTGAATTTTCTCTATATATTGGGATTAATAGAGTATCGCCCCAAGACCGATGCCATTGAATATGTGGGGACAAATGAAGCTGTCTAGACTCTATTCCAACAAGCAGGATCTGTTCGAGCCTGTGGACTTTGTATCGGGCATGAACGTCATATTGGCTGAAATCCGCCTGCCGGAGAACCGCAAGAAAGATACGCACAACTTAGGCAAAACCACGCTTGGGCGGCTGCTTGATTTCTGCTTTCTTGCCAAGCGGGACGCCAAATCCTTCCTTTTTAAACATTTAGACATATTCAAGGAATTCGAGTTTTTTCTGGAGATCGAATTGGCCGATGCATCCTACGTGACCGTGCGCCGCAGCGTCGTGGAAGCAAGCAAAATCAGCTTCAAGAAACATGAGGCCAGTCGCCAAGACTTGACCGTATTGTCTGCGTCCCAATGGGATCACCTTGACATGCCGTTCGATCGCGCCCGCGACATGCTAGACAGCTTGCTTGACTGGCGTGCGCTGAAGCCATGGATATTCCGTGACGGATTAGGCTACCAGTTGCGCTCGCAGGATGATTTCCGCGATGTATTCCACCTGCGCAAGTTCGCTGGCAAGCATTTGGACTGGAAGCCCTTCCTAGCGCATATCCTTGGCTTCAACGCCCAGTTGGTTGAATTACATTATAGGAAGGAAGTCCAGTTAGAGGAAAAGGAGACGACGGAACGAACCGTAAAGAAGGAGTTAGGCGGCTCACTCGAGGACATCAGCAAGATCGAGGGCATATTGCTGCTCAAACAGCGGGAAGCTGAGAAAAAACAGAAATTGCTCGATGCCTTTGACTTCCGAACGCAAGATAAGGATCGCACCAAGCAACTGGTCGATGAGATTGACGAGCGAATTGCAATGCTCAATGCCGAGCGCTACTCACTGAATCAGAACAAGAAGAAAATCCTAGCTTCGCTCGAAGACGATCAAATCTTGTTCAGCCCTGACGAGGCGCAACGCCTGTTCCAGGAAGCAGGCGTCTTGTTCCAAGGCCAGATCAAGAGAGACTTTCAGCAATTGATTGCTTTTAATCGGGCGATAACGGACGAACGCCGTGTGTACCTCCAGGAAGAGCGAGGCGAGGTCGAGACAGAACTGAAGCGAGTCAATGCCGAACTCAACACATTGGGCAAGCGACGCTCGGACGCCTTGGCATTTCTGAGCGACACTGACGTGTTCAACAAATACAAACAAGTCTCCGACGCAATGGTGTCGCTGCGTGCTGACATTGCCTCTCTGGAGCGCCAGAGAGGCTTCTTGCATCGCCTACAGGAATTGCGTGCAGACATCCGTGCGCTGACAGAGGAGCGCAGTCATCTCCAGACGCAGATCGAAGCCGATGTAGAACAGCAAAATGCAGACACGGCCAGCTTGTTCTCATCCATCCGGCTGTTCTTCAACGAGATTATTGAGGAAGTCATTGCACGGAAGGCCCTCCTCAGCGTATCACCCAACAAGGAGGGGCACTTGGAGTTCAAGGCCGAAATTCTCGACGAGTCCGGAAACGCCACCAGCGCTGATTTTGGCCATACGTATAGAAAGCTGCTGTGCATAGCATTCGATCTGGCAGTTTTGCGTGCGCACCTTGATGATAAATTCCCGCGTTTTGTATACCATGATGGCGTTTTTGAGTCATTAGATAACCGCAAGAAAGAAAACCTGTTGGCTGTAATTCGCAGATATGCCGATCTCGGCATTCAGCCTATAATTACTTTAATTGATTCGGATATGCCGACACATGGAGAGAAAGCAGGTTTAGTGTTCGATCCGGACGAGATTGTGCTGACATTGCATGACGAGAACGAACAGGGACGTTTGTTCAAGATGAAAGAATGGTGATGAGTGTCTTTGAACTGCCCTGTAAATCCGGGCAAGAGCATTCAGATGCCAAGCTTTCTGAACATATCCGCAGCGTCGCGGCATTCAGTCAGATTTCGCCCATCTTCCGCATCCTGCATTGCTCGCAAGGTTGTTTTATTCGGTATTGCCACCTCAAACGGCAACCCCTTACGCAGCCTGACCTGAGAAAGAAACATGCTTATCGCCTCGGTTGTGCTTATGCCGAGCCGATTGAGCACCTTTTCGGCGTCTGCCTTCAGTGAAGGCTCCACCAGTGCCGTAACCATAGCTGTTTTTGCCATTTAGCTCCTCCCGAAATCTATTTTAGCACGCCGCGCAGATTTGCCTGCCGCCTCCATCGGAGGCTCAAGTGTGGCACTACTCACGCGTTAGGCTGTAAATGCATATTTTCAAGTGGTTGGGGTAAGAAAGGGCGAAGTCCGAAATGCGGGGTTCGCCCTTTAATTTTGGTGAAACAGGTGGCAGCCAAGCCTACTTCACAACCGTCACTGCGGTTTAGATATCCAATCATCCCGCCTTGCCAGGCTGTGACCTTATACTGTTTGCCGGTACGGCTAGTAATGCCATTTTACGGTAAGGAGGTAAGGCGACATGATGGCAAGCCGTGTTTCCAGCAAGGGGCAGGTTACCATTCCGAGAGAGATTCGGGATGTCCTTGGCGTTGCTCAGGGTGATTCCCTCACCTATGAGGTGCGTGATGGCGTCGTGATCCTGAAGCGAATGGAGCCTTTCGACGCCACATTTCATAAAGCGCTTTCCGATACCCTCGATGAATGGAATACCCCGGAGGACGAAGAGGCTTTTCGTGGTTTGTGACCGTTGGGATGTGGTTGTCGTGCCATTTCCATTCACCGAAAAAGCAGCACAGGATTAACATGGATAAAGGACTGACGCTCCTGCTTGACTGACAACACTGTCGTTCTCCCGCCTGACTATTTGTTCTCGGTATTTCGGATTTGACCATCCGCCGCTTGCATTCCCTCATGGCTACTCTTTAGAATATCCGATCCGAGGCGTGAACACGTGGAGAGGTGTCCGAGCGGCCGAAGGAGCACGACTGGAAATCGTGTAGGCGTTAATAGCGTCTCGTGGGTTCAAATCCCACCCTCTCCGCCATGACGTTGCATCAGCATTTCGGCAAACAGGCCGAAAGCTCACTCATCGGAGGAATCACGCAGTCTGCGGGTTTGGCCCCGCGCATCGCGGCGCTGCCGAACCCCGCCAGGTCTGGAAGGAAGCAACGGTAGGCGGTTGACGCGAGTGCCGCGGGTAATCCTGATCCGCAGGCTGCGTGATTCCAGTTTAAATTCAGGCATAATCTATCAAGACCGGAACTGCAAAATATGAGCTACCTTGTTCTTGCGCGTAAATGGCGTCCGCTCTTCTTCGAGGAGCTTGTGGGGCAGGAGGCGGTCATCCGCACCCTCCAGAACGCCCTGCGCCAGGGCCGGGTTGCCCACGCATACGTATTCTCCGGGCCGCGCGGCGTGGGCAAGACCACCACCGCCCGCATCCTCTCCCGCGCCCTCAACTGCCAGAAAGGCCCAACCCCGCAGCCGTGCGGCAAATGCCCTAACTGCATCGCGATAACCGAAGGCTCGGCGGTTGACGTCATCGAGATCGACGGCGCGTCGAACAGGGGCATAAACGAAATTCGCGAACTGCGAGAGGGCGTGCGGTACGCGCCGTCTTCGGGCCGCTACAAGGTCTATATCATCGACGAAGTTCACATGCTCACCAAGGAGGCGTTCAACGCACTCCTTAAAACGCTGGAGGAGCCGCCGCCGCATGTGGTTTTCGTCTTCGCCACCACATCGCCGAAAAACATTCCGATCACGGTTCTTTCGCGCTGCCAGCACCTGAATTTCAGGCGCGTGCCGAAGGCGCGCATAATGGAGCATCTGTCGTATATCTGCGGGCAGGAGAAGGCCACGATAACGCCCGGAGCGCTCGAAATGATAGCTCGCGTGGCCGAGGGAAGCGTTCGCGATTCGCTCACGGTGCTCGATCAGGCGATGGCCTTCAGCACCGACATACGCGACGACGTGCTTCAGACCATGCTCGGCCTGCCTGAGCGAAGCGTGCTGTTCGGCATTGCCGGTATGCTTCTTGGCGGCAACCGCGCCGGATTACTGGATTACGTCAACACGCTTGCCGACGAAGGCGGCGATCTGCGGACATTCCCGCGTGAACTCGTTACGATGTTCCGCAATCTGCTGATTGTGCGGGTGGCGGAGCGTCCGGCAAGCCTGCTTGAACTGCCCGACGACGAGATCGAGGAGCTCAAGGCACTGGCCGACAGATCATCCTCCGAAGAACTGATGCTGATGCTGAACGAGTTTCTGAAGCTCGAAGGCGACATCAGGGCTGTGACGAATCCGCGCTATCTGCTGGAACTCTCTTTCATCAGGGCCACTTTTTTCAAGGGCGCGGCATCGATAGATACGATAATCGAAAGGCTGGAGGCGGGGTTGCCGGAAGCTTCTCAACTTCCGATTTCGCTGCCGCCTTCCTTGCCGCATCCATTGCCCGCAAGACCGGTTGCCGCGCCGCCGTCAAAGCCCGTTGCCCAGCCTTCTGCTGCAAAGCCGGAACCGCCCGCGCCGGAACCACCCGCGCCGCCGCCAGCCGTATCGGAAAATATCGCCGCATATACGGCAGCCGGGGGCGGCGACCTGTGGCAAAAAATTATCGACGCCATCGACGCGAAAAACCATCGACTGGCCTCGATGCTTGGACATGGCCGCCTTGCCGGAATGAACGAAATCGCGCTTACAATCGCGTTCGATACGGCGTCGGATTTCTACCTGAAGTCGGCAAGGCGGAGCATCGACGACATCGAGGCGTTGATTGCCGCGATCATCGGCAGACGGTTGCGCGTGGAGCTTGTCGCGGGCGAAGGAATAGCTGAAGATGCTCGGCCAAAGCCCGCTGAGGTGAAGGGCGAGATCCTCAAGGAACCGGTTGTGCAGAAGGTTATCGATCTTTTCGATGCGCGTGTTGTTGACGTCAGGCCGCTTGGCGGCTATTTCGAGAAAAACGGAGGAGACGATGTCTAAGAAGATGCTTGGCGGCCTGTTGCAGCAGGCCAAGAAGATGCAGGAAGATATGATGCGGGTTCAGGCCGAGGCGGCGAAAAAGACCGTAGAGGCATCGGCGGGCGGCGGCATGGTGAAGGTTGTCGCAAACGGGGCAAACGAGATCGTATCGATAAGCATCGAGCGCGACGTTGTCAATCCGGACGACATCGAAATGCTTCAGGATCTTGTGGCAGCAGCCACGAACGAGGCGTTGCGCCGCGCGCAAGACATGATGAAAAACGAGATGGCGAAGGTTACCGGCGGCCTGAATCTGCCTGGCATGGGCGGCGGACTTGGAGATATGGGCGGCCTGAGCGGTCTTTTCGGCGGTTGAGATCGTGCCTCACCTTTGCCCCTCTTCTACCTCACCCCAGCCCCTCTCCTGAAGGAGAGGGGATAGAGAAAACCTTGCCCTCGCCAGTGAGGAATTAGCCAAGGAATTAGCCAAGGGATTAGATGAAATATGAGCATCGGAATAGTTGAAAACCTGATAGAGCAGCTTTCGAAGCTGCCCGGCATCGGGCGGAAATCGGCGCAGCGGCTGGCATTTTTCATAATGGCGATGCCCGACGCCGAGGCGCGCGGCATTGCCGATGCCATCTTGGCGCTGAAGGACAAGGCGCGTTTCTGCGGCCAATGCTTCAATATCTGCGAAACCGGAATCTGCGACATATGCTCCGACGCGCGGCGCGACGCCTCGAAGATATGCGTGGTTGAGGAACCGAGCAACCTTATCGTGATCGAGCGCACAAGAAGCTACCGCGGGCTTTATCATGTGCTGTTGGGCTCGCTTTCACCGATGGACGGACTTACGCCCGAACGCCTGAAGATACGCGAGCTTGTGACAAGGGTTGCCCATGGCGGAACGGAAGAAGTGATCATCGCCACCAACCCGAACACCAAGGGCGAGGCTACGGCTCAGTACATCGCCGAATTGCTCAAGCCGTTCAATGTAGCTGTCTCGCGCATTGCCTACGGCCTTCCGATCGGCGGAGACATCGAGTTTGCCGACGAGGTGACGCTTGCCAAATCGCTTGAGGGAAGACGGACGATGGGGTAGGCGCGAACCTTGTGTTCGCCTTTGGGTTATCAACATTGTGAAGATGGCGAATAAATGGTTCGCCTCTACAATTTAAGAAAACATCATAACCATAAATTCACGTTGACAGCCTTTTGCCGATTTTTTATCATCCACAGACAAAGATAGCAGTACCGGGGAGCAAGATAGAAATAGCAGATGCCCGCAAAGGGCCGCAGTACTCAATGATGTGTTCCGCGTCCGCAATTGCCTGTTGCGTGCGAGGCGCGGAACTCTCTTTTACGCACCCCGGCAGCACGAAACTTGAAATAACTTCACCGGGAGGTATCCGCTCAGTATCATGAAGCAGAAAACAATGTCATTCCAGAAACGAGGAGGTTCCTGATGAGCAACCATGTTTGGCGGCCCGCATGGGTGGTTCTGGGCGTTGTGGCCCTGATCCTTACCGCCAGGTACTTTTACGTTCCGTCCGACTTCGGGACTCACGAACGCGGTTTCATGTATGGCTATTACCGTAAGGCAAGCGAAGAGGACTGGAAGAAAATCAAGGTCAAGTACCGGACGAAGGACTATTGCAAGGACTGTCATGCGGACAAGTATGAGATGAACATGGCGTCGAAGCACTCTATAATACAGTGCGAAAACTGCCACGGCCCGGCTATGGATCACCCGGAAAATCCTCAGAAGCTTGCGATTGATAAAAGCCGCGATCTCTGCATCCGCTGCCATGCGAAGCTCAACTACCCGTCGAGCAGGCGCGGCGAACTCAAGGGGATCGACCCCGATTCTCACAATGCCGGCATGGAGTGCAGTGCCTGTCACAACCCTCATAAGCCGAGTCTGGAGGGCCTGAAATGAGCGATAACTGTTCAAGACGCGAATTTTTCGCAAACGCATTGAAACTTGCCGCTGTCGCGGCTATTCCGGTTGGCGCATTGAAGATACTGGAGCCTGGCGAGGCGAAGGCCGCCATAGCCAAAACCGGCGTGCGCTGGGGCTTTGTGGTTGATACCCACAAATGCATCGGCTGCGGCTTCTGCGTGAAGGCCTGCAAGAACGAAAACGAGGTGATGTACGACGCCCCGGTTTCGAGAACCTGGGTGGAACGCTATGTGGTTACAAAAGACGGCGAGGTTCATGCCGACACTCCAAACGCCGCGCGCGACGGCTTCACAACGCCCAAAATACACGGTCAAGTCATACCGGATTCCGAAATCACCAAGGCATTCTTTGTGCCGAAGCTCTGCAACCAGTGCGAGAACCCTCCATGCGTTCAGGTCTGCCCCGTCGGCGCCACATATCAGGCTCCGGACGGCGTGGTTCTGGTTGACCGCACATGGTGCATCGGCTGCGGCTACTGCATCATGGCCTGCCCCTACGGCGTGCGTTTCTTTCACCCGCAGTTCAAGGTTGCCGAAAAATGCAACTTCTGCTATCACCGCATCAGTCAGGGCATGAAGACGGCGTGCGTAGATGCCTGCCCAACCGGCGCCAGGATGATCGGCAATCTGAAGGATCCGAACGATCCGGTCACAAAGATAGTTTTGAACGAACGGGTTGGCGTGCTGAAGGATGAGTACGGAACAAAGCCGCAGGTCTTTTATCTCGGCCTTGACAAGAATGTGAGGTGATCGTAAATGGTTGAATCAGCCGCAAGCGCCATACACGGCGCCGAATGGACAATAAAGGAACTTTTCGTTTACCCCAACGAGTTCATCTACTGGAGCATCCAGATCGTGATGTATCCGCTCATGACCGGCCTCGTGGCCGGAGCGTTCGTGCTTTCGTCGCTTTATCATGTGTTCAAGCAGGAAGACCTGAAGGACATAGCCAAGTTCTCGCTGATCTTCTCGTTCGCGCTTCTGTTTGCCGCTCCCATGCCGCTGATGTTTCATCTTCAGCAGCCTCAGCGCGGTATTCAGGTGTTCTTCACGCCGCATTTCACGTCGGCCATCTCGGCATTCGGTATCGTGTTTTTCACCTACTACATCATTGTGGCGTGCGAAATATGGTTTGTTTACCGTGAGTTCGCGGTAAAGCAGATGAAGGCGCTCGAAGGCAAGGAAGGCTTCGGAAACAGTCTGCTTCGGGCCATCTACCGGGTTTTCTCGCTCGGAGTTCACGACATAAGCGAGCAGGCGCTTCACCGCGACCACAAGGCCGTGACGATTCTGGCGGGCATCGGCATTCCGGTTGCCTGCTTCCTGCACGGCTACGCCGGATTCATATTCGGCTCGGTGAAGGCGAACGCTCTCTGGATGACGCCGCTCATGCCGGTCATATTCATCATGTCGGCCATCGTGTCTGGAATCGCGCTCTGCATTCTGACCTACATCATCATCATGGAATGGCAGAAATACCGCGCCAAGTCGGCACGCAGAGCCTGGGGAATGAGCGCCGAGGAAATTGGAGGAGCGGAGATTGACGTCATCCGCAAGACCTCGAAATATCTGGTCGGCTTCATGATTGCGGCCATCACGCTCGAACTGCTCGATCTCGTGTTCCGTGGCTACACATCGCTGAAATCGTGGGACATTCTCCGGTCGGTTATTTACGGCAAGGATTTCGTGAACATTTTCATCCTGCAATACACGCTCGGCAACCTTGTGCCGTTCCTGATGCTTGTGATTCCGGGGCTGACCGTGCGGCGGACAGCCGTCGCAACCATGCTGGTGCTTCTGGGCGTCTTCATGATGCGCTACAACGTGGTGATCGGCGGTCAGGCGTTCTCGCTCACATTCGCCGGATATATGCACTACCATCTGCCGATCATTCCGCACAGCATCGACACATACAAGGAAGGCCTGTTTGGCGCGCTCACGATAGCGGTCATGCCGTTCGTGCTCTTCTACTGGATCAACAAGGCATTGCCTACGCTGAGATATAAATAGACACGCTCGAAGGACGTTCCCCCACGTCCGGGAAGAAACAAGCTCAAGCCCCCCATCCCTCCTGGGGGGCTTTTTTATTGATATTGCCGGAATTGTTTATAATAACCGAACATTTGGCATTTTCAGATCGCATTTTCGGGAGGTTTCATTGCATGGATATTGACATTACGTTCGGAGGAAGATCGCTTCCCATCAAGGTGGAAAATCCGCACAGGATGGACACCGGGGCTGTCGTGGACAGGATAGGCGAGTTTCTTGCCGAGGATAATGTTCCGTCTGACGGGCTTTATCTGGACGAACTGCTGCCGCGGATGGTGAAGGGCATTGCCGGTTGCGAGCGCGGCTGTCCGGCGGACGCGCAGAGTTTTGTCAGAAAAGGGTTCCGGCAGTATAATCTGGCTTATATCGAGGGCGGCATCCTTCAGGCGCGTTGCGAGGCGGCAGCCGGAGGAGTTCTCGAAATCAGAATGTTTCCGGAATTTTGAGCGAATCGAAGGAGGCAGCGCCATGTTGAGCAGCGAACTCGAAAAAAGCCTTAACGAGCAGATGAATCGTGAATTCTATTCGGCCTATCTGTATCTTTCGATGTCGTCGTGGTTTGCAGTGCAGGAGCTTCCCGGATTTGCCAACTGGTTTCGCGTTCAGACGCAGGAGGAACTGGTTCACGCGATGAAATTCTTCGATTTCATAAACGGAACCGGCGGCCATGCCATTGCTGCTGCAATCGACGGGCCGCCGTCCGGTTTCGAGTCGATCGTTCAGGTTTTCGAAAAGTCGCTGGTACATGAGAAGTTTGTTACCTCGTGCATCAACAAGCTGGTGGATCAGGCGCGCGGGGAGGGCAATCACGCAACAGACATTTTCCTCCAGTGGTTCGTAACCGAGCAGATGGAGGAGGAATCGTCGGTAAGCGCCATTCTGAAGAAGGCCCGCCTCATAGGCGACGACGGACGAGGCATCCTGATGATCGACGCCGAACTGGCGACGAGGGTATTTGTCCCGCCCGCGCAGCAGGGCGGATAGCAGAATTGTCCCGCCCGCGCAGCAGGGCGGATAGAACGATTCATATGCGCATTCGCAATTGCGTTTGACAGCACAAGTGCGCATATGTTAAAAAACAGTTCTAATTTTTCGGAGGTTTAGCGAAATGGCACATAAAAAAGGCGTAGGCAGTTCACGTAACGGAAGAGACAGCGCGGGCCAGAGGCTTGGCGTGAAGAAGTTCGGCGGCGAGGCGGTGCTTGCGGGCAACATCATCGTGCGCCAGCATGGCACGAAGTGGCATCCCGGCAACAACGTGGGCCGCGGCAAGGACGACACGCTGTTTGCACTCATCAGCGGCGAGGTCAAGTTTGAGCACAAGGACAAGAAGCGCTTGAAGGTAAGTGTTTATCCCGCTCAGGCAGCGCAGTAGCAAATTGATCTCACTAAAGCGAAAGGCGGGTAATGCCCGCCTTTTTTCGTGTTCGAACTTGCCGGTTAAGAAATGAAATTCGTCGATCTTGTAAACATACGCATTCGATCGGGAAAAGGCGGCAAGGGCTGCATTGCGTTTCGCCGCGAGAAGTACGTTCCGATGGGCGGCCCAAGTGGCGGCGACGGCGGACGCGGCGGCGATGTTGTTTTTCGCGCCACAACCGACATGAGCACGCTTCTTGACTTCAAATACCTCGACCATCACGAGGCAGAAAACGGCAAGATGGGCCTCGGCTCCGACAAAAAGGGGCGGGACGCCGAAACTCTGGTCATTCCTGTGCCGGTTGGCACGCTGATAATCAACGCGGAAACCGATGAGGTTGTTGCCGACATGACGCAGGACGGCCAGACTGCGGTTGTAGCCCAAGGCGGACGTGGCGGCAAGGGCAACGCGCATTTCAAAAGCTCCACTCATCAGGCTCCGCGATTTGCCCAGCCGGGTGAGCCGGGCGTTGAGATGCGGCTTACGCTTGAGCTGAAACTGCTTGCCGATGTGGGGCTTGTCGGCCTTCCGAACGCGGGCAAATCCACCATGATCTCGGTAATATCGGCGGCGCGGCCCAAGATAGCCGATTATCCGTTCACCACGCTTGTTCCTAATCTTGGCGTTGTCAAGCCCGAAGACGGGCGAAGCTTCGTTGTCGCCGACATCCCCGGCCTTATCGCTGGCGCGTCGGACGGCGCGGGGCTTGGCATTCAGTTCCTGCGCCACATTGAGCGCACAACTGTGCTTGCCCATCTGGTTGATGTTTCGGATATGAACGAGAGCGATCCGGTTGAGGATTTCAAAACCGTGATGGCCGAGCTTGAGGCGTATTCGCCGGAGCTTGCGGGCAGAACGATGATAGTTGCCGGAACCAAGACGGATGCATGCCTTGAGGGCGAACGCTTGGGACGCCTGCACGAATACTGCGCGAACGAGGGTTATGTCTTCTATCCCGTCTCAGCCGTGACAGGCGATGGCGTGCGAACGCTGGTGAAGGCATTGGAGCGCGAGGTTCACAAGGGATGAGGTTTCTGGTCAAGATAGGAAGCAATATCCTGACCAGAGCCGAAGGCGGACTCGATGCAGCGCGCATTGCGGCGCTTGCCCGCGACATAGCGGAAATTAAAGTTGGCGGCGACGATGTGCTGCTGGTTTCATCCGGCGCGGTTGCGGCGGGCATGAAAAAGATGGGGCTCGAAAAATATCCCCGCGACATCCGCATAAAGCAGGCGGCGGCAGCCGCCGGACAGTCGGCGCTGATGTGGGCCTACGAGAAATACTTCGAAAAGCACGGCCTGAAAGCCGCGCAGCTTCTGCTGACCCGCGACGATTTTAAAGACCGCTCCCGCTACCTGAACGCCCGCAACACCCTGAACACCCTGCTTGAACACTGCTTCATTCCGGTTGTAAACGAAAACGATCCGATCTCCGTTGCCGAGATTAAATTCGGCGACAACGATCATCTTGCCGCGCTGGTGGCCGGAATGCTTGGCGTTGACAAAATGATAATTCTTTCAGACGTTGACGGCCTTTACGACCGTCCGCCTACTGAACCGGGGGCAAATCTCATTCCGGTTGTCAGAAAGATCGACAACGAACTTTTCGCGCTTGCGGGCGGATCGACAAGCGGCGTGGGCACCGGCGGCATGTATTCGAAGCTCAAGGCCGCGCGCATGGCGACATCGCACGGCATTTCGGTGTCGATTGTAAACGGCAGAAGAAAAGGTGTTTTGAAGGAAGTTGCCATAGGTTTCTCACGCGGAACAGTATTCGAGCCGCCGCCGGATTCCCGGCTTTCATCGCGCAAGGGCTGGATAGCCTACGGCGTTCGGTGCAAGGGCGTGCTTCACCTTGACGATGGCGCAGCCAGGGCGATATTGAAAAAGAGCCTGCTCCCCTCAGGCATCGCCGCCGTTGACGGCGATTTCGGCGAGGGCGACGCGGTCGAATGCCGCGATCCGCGCGGGCGGCTCATAGCAAAGGGGCTGGTGAACTACTCGGCGCAGGACATCTCCGGCATAATGGGGCGGAAAACCTCCGAGATCGAGGCGAGGCTGGGCTACAAGTATTCCGACGAGGTGATCCACCGCGATAATCTGGTGTTGGTGGAGGGGTAGCGGCGGGCGACTGATAAACGCTATGTGCTAATTCCATTTCCAGATCAAACTGTTAACAACCCATCCCAACCCCTACGCGTTTCCCGACTTCCCGCCGATCAGTGCAATGTCTATGCCGAACAATCCGGCGGATGCCTTCCATTTGCGGGCATCTGATGTTTCAAAGATTATGCGCGCGTCGGCGGGAACAATAAGCCAGCCGTCATCGGCTATTTCGCGTTCGAGTTGTCCGGCGCCCCAGCCGGAATAGCCCAGCGCGAAAAGAAATTTTTCCGGCCCGCGCCCGTTGCCGATGCTTTCAAGCAGCAACTGGCTTGCCGAAAGACAGAGCGAATCCGTAACCTTCAGCGATTCATCGCCGTTCGGGCAGTTGCCGTTATGTATGATGAATCCGCGCTCCGAAGCAACCGGCCCTCCGTAGTAGACTGGAGGCGTTTTTTTCGGCGTTGCAATATTCAGTTGCCTGCAGATGTCGTCGAAGCGGATGCCGTCCATCGGCTTGTTCACGATTATCCCAAGCGCGCCGTCCTTGTTATGCTCGCAAACCAGCACCACGGTCTGCTTGAAACGCGGGTCTGCCATTTGAGGCATGGCAACAACGAAAGACCCTTTCAGCGAATCCATGAACAGCTAGATATCGTCGAAATGTGTAAGCCGCCGGAACTCGCGGTAACGGTCTTCGATCTCAGAATAGTCGAGGCTTTTCAAGCGGTTCAGCGAGAAATCCTCCACATTGAACGAGGCCATGACGCTTCCGAAGATTATCGCCTTGCGGATGCTCGCGTCGTCGAAGTTCATCGTGTTTGCCAGATAGCCCATGAAGCCGCCTGCGAAGGTGTCGCCGGCGCCGGTCGGATCGAAAACCTTCTCCAGCGGATACGCAGGAGCGGCAAAGACGCCGTCGTTGGTAAACAGAAGCGCGCCGTATTCGCCGCGCTTGATTATCAGTGTTTTCGGCCCCATTGCGCGGATTTTCGCCGCTGCCTTGACCAGATTCGGCTCGCCCGAAAGCTGGCGCGCCTCGCCGTCGTTTATGATAAGAATATCAACGAGTTCAAGCGTTTCGACGAGAGAATCGCGCTTGCCCTGAATCCAGAAGTTCATCGTGTCGCAGGCCACAAGCTTCGGCTTCTTCACCTGTGCAAGCACTTCGCGCTGAAGGTCTGGGTCGATGTTGGCAAGGAACACAACTTCGTAATCGCGATGACTTTCAGGCAGCACCGGCTTGAACGACTGAAAAACATTAAGGTGGGTTTCGAGTGTGTGGGCCTCGTTAAGCTCGTAGGTATAGCGGCCCTTCCAGCGGAATGTGTTTCCGGATGCGCGCTCAAGGCCTGAAACGTCGATATTGCGGCTTTTTAGAAAAGTTATATGTTTTTCCGGAAAATCCTCGCCGATCACCGCGACAAGAGCAACATTCGTGAAATAGCTGGCAGACGTCGAGAAATACGTGGCCGAGCCGCCAAGAACATCATCAACCTTTCCAAACGGCGTTTCGACCGAATCGAACGCAACCGAACCAACAACCAGCATCCCCATACTACCCTCCGATATCTGAATGTCCCGATGCTATAGCATCTCAATGCGGTAATCGAGCAGTTCAACATCGTGAATGCCCCTGACAAGCGAAATCACGTTTTCCAGCACGGCGTGCGCATGAGCGGAATCGTTCGCCACCACAGCCGCAGCCATCGCGCTTCTCTGCCAAAGATCGTTGTCGCCAACCTCGGCTATCGACACATTGAAGCGGTTATGCGCACGGTCTTTCAGGCTCTTCAGCACGAAGCGCTTCGACTTGAGCGAGCCCGACTCAGGAATATGGATGTCGAATGTCAGAAGCCCGACAACCATGTTCCATTATGCGGAGCGACGGGCGGCAACAGTCTATTCCAGCTTCGTCGCCACCGACTCGACCGAGTAGTCTTCCAGAATGTCGCCCACCTTTATGTCGTTGAAGTTGTCGATGGTGATGCCGCACTCGTAGCCTGCGGCAACTTCCTTCGTGTCTTCCTTGAATCGCTTGAGCGAGCCCAGACGTCCCTGATAGACCACAACGTTGTCGCGTATCACGCGGATTCCGGTGCATTTCCTGCTTATCACGCCGTCCAGCACATACGAACCCGCGATGGTTCCGATACGCGAAACCATGAAGGTCTGGCGCACCTCTGCGCGGCCAAGAATGGTTTCGGTGATTGTGGGGGCCAACATGCCCTCCATCGCCTGCTTCACTTCCTCAACAGCCTGATAGATGATGGTGTACAGGCGGATGTCCACGCCGTCGCGCTCGGCAAGCTGATGCGCCTTCGGCTCCGGCCTCACGTTGAAGCCTATGACAATGGCGTTCGAAGCCTTTGCAAGCATGATGTCGCTTTCGGTGATTCCGCCTGCTGAGGCGTGAATGACCCTCACCTTCACCTCGGCGTGGGTGATCTTGTGAAGCGAATCGCGCAGAGCCTCGACCGAGCCCTGAACATCCGTTTTCAGGACGATGTTCAACTCGCGAACCTCGCCTTCCTGAATCTTCTTGTACAGATCGTCCAGTGAAAGCTTCGGCCTGTGGGCGATATCCCTCACCCGCTGTTTCTCCTCGCGGAGCATCGCTATCTGCCGGGCCTTGCGTTCGTCCTCAAGAACAACGAACGTATCGCCAGCGCTCGGCACGCCGGAGAGTCCGACAACCTCAACCGGAACAGACGGCCCGGCCTTGTCGATCAATCTGCCGGTGTCGTCGCTCAGAGTCCGAACCTTTCCAAAGAGAGTGCCGGAAAGGATTACATCGCCGGAACGGAGCGTGCCGTTCTGGACGAGTATCGTGGCAACAGGGCCGCGTCCCCTGTCGAGCCGCGCTTCAACAACCGTGCCGTAGGCAAGCCGTTCGGGATTGGCCTTGAGTTCCAGAATATCGGCCTGCAGAAGCACCATCTCAAGCAGATGCTCGATGCCGATGTTCTTCTTGGCCGAAACCTCGCAGTAAACGGTCTGGCCGCCCCATTCCTCGGACACAAGCCCAAGCTCGGCAAGCTCCGTCTTCACACGGTCGAGATTGGCGTCGGGCTTGTCGATCTTGTTTATCGCAACCACAATCGGCACATTGGCCGCCTTGCAGTGGTTGTAAGCCTCTGCGGTCTGCGGCATGACGCCGTCGTCAGCCGCGACAACCAGTATGACCACGTCAGTAACCTTGGCGCCGCGAGCGCGCATGGCCGTGAACGCGGCATGACCCGGCGTATCGAGAAATGTTATGTCCCGGTCGTTCAGGCGCACCTTGTACGCGCCGATATGCTGGGTTATTCCGCCCGCCTCGCCCTCGGTAACCCGTGTTTTCCGAATGACGTCGAGAAGCGAAGTCTTGCCGTGATCGACATGCCCCATAACGGTTACAACCGGCGGACGCGGACGAAGCGCTTCGGCGTCGTCCCTTATTTCGGCAAGAATCGACTCTTCAGTATCGACCGACGCCACCTCGATGCCCACGCCGAAGGCATCGGCCAACAGCATGGCGGCATCCGTATCTATGGGCTGATTGAGCGTTGCCATCTGGCCAAGCTCCATCAGCTTCTTGATGACATCGTTAACTTTCTGGCCGATCAGCGCGGCGAAGTCCTTGACAGTCGTGCCTTCGAAAAACTTCAGGTCTTTCCTGCGCGGCGCGGTGATTGGAGGCGGAGCCTGGCGCTTGTCGAACCGGCCCGGCTGCTGCTGCGGCACAAACGGCTTCCGGCCCTTGACAAACGGCCTTTTCCCTCCTGCGCCTCCGCGCGGGGGAGGTGTGCCGCGAACGGCAGCCGGCGCAGCCGGCGTCCATGCCCTCGTTGCCTCAACCCTCTGTAGCGACTCGAACGCCTTGCCCTTGAACTTCTGCAATTTGTCGGTTGAAAGCTCCTTTGCGAATTTGTCGGGGATTTTCTCGACCTGAAGCTCTTCAGGAAGTTTTTCGGCATCGGGAGCGGCGGTTTCGGCAAATACCTTTTTCGGTTTTTTCTTGCCGGGCAGGGCTCCCCTGGGAACGTTTTCAGCCTGGCCCGCAGATTCCTGAACGCGTCCGGAGACAGCCTGTGGTGTTGCCACGGCATTGAGTGTCTCGGTTATTTTCGGCAGATCCTCGATACGTGTCGGGATCTTCGCCTGCATACGCGCGGCAGCCTGCATGTCAGCGAGATTCAGCACAACCTTTCTTGGGGCTTTCTTGACCGGCTTTGGAGGCTCGGCAACCGGTTCCGGCGCGGAAGGCGCAACCGGTTCCGGCTTCGCGACAGGCGACGGCTCCGCATGACTTTCTTCAACGGAAACCGCTTTGGCTGCCGGTTCAGCGGCAATTATTTCGGTGGATGGCTTCTCAACCGGAAGTTCACCTGATCCGGCCTGCGGAATTCCGGCTGCAACGGTTTCAACTGTCTGCTCGACAGTGGACAATGCCGGTTCCTCATGAACTGGAATTTCCGTGGCTTCAGCCTCGGGTTCAACGGTTGTCTTCGACTTCCTGCGTCCGGCAGGGGCTGGAGGCGGTTCCGGCTCCACATCATAGCCGAGCAATACCCGCTTGATCTTTACTACCACATGATCGTCCAGAGCTGATGAATGCGATTTTCCGGTTACGCCGATCTTGCTCAGGGCATCGAGAATGCTCTTGTTGTCTATCCCCAGCCTTTTCGCCAGTTCATGTACCCGTATATTCGCCATCAAGTCCTCTGTCTTTCCTTATTAATAGCATGAGATATAATCTCGCCGGTATTTCCGGATTCGGCTACCGATTCGGCAAGCGCCGATACGGCGTCCGCGCCAATCTTCCGCCTGAAAGAACGGCTGAGCGGCCTGACACCTATCCCTTTCGTGAGACATTCTTGATCGGGGCAGACGTAAGCACCGCGCCCCGGCAGACGCATACGCGGATCAAACTCGATGCCGCCGCCGGAAAGCGTAATCCTTAACAGTTCGCTCTTTTTACGCTTTATCCCGCAGCCGATGCAGGTTCTTACAGGCTCTTGTAAAAGCAATTTAGTAATGTTATCATAATGGCCTTTGAATATCAACGACGGCCGCCATGGCGGTTTTTTTATTTGGCGGCGTTCAAGGAGGATTATCGGTAATGGCAGTATGCGAATTTTGCGGCAAGAAAAAGATGGTCGGCAACAACGTCAGCCATGCTAACAACAAAACCAAGAGGGTATTCATGCCCAACCTGCAGAGTGTCAGGGTTGCATCCGGCAACGGAAAAAGCACAAGGAAAATCCACTCATGCACACGCTGCATTCGTTCGGGGATGGTTGTGAAGGCCTGATTCCGGGCTGACGCACAAAATTAACACGTTAAAAAGGCCAACATGTTAAAGGGCTTGTCCGGTGACGGACAAGCCCTTTTTAACGTTTAATCCGGCAGACATGATGCAGGGGCGACCCGACGGGTCGCCCCTGCGAGAGACAAATTACTTCTTCGGAGCAGCCGCTGGAGCAGCCGCCGGAGCCGTCTCAGCCGGGCCGGCATCGGGAGCGGACGTAAGCTCGCCAACAGTGGATGTTGTCGGGCCCTTGCTCTCGTCCATGCTCGTGAACACCTTCAGCGTCTTCATCGCCTGGTTCGAAACAGAGGCATCGGCCTTGGCCGGATGACACATGGCGCAGAAATACTGCATTTCGCTTCCGCCCTTTGTGTCAGTCCTCAGATAACGATAGTTCGGGTTTGAAGGATGCGGATCATGACAGCTCACGCAGTCCATCTTGCTGTCCCTCAGAAGAGCGCGCGGAACACGGGCCACCTTCGGATTTGGCGGCGTGCCGAACGGGTGGGTGGTGTGCTGGGAGATAGGCTTGATGCCCATGCCGCCGTGCTCGGCATCGGCATGACAGCCAAGGCAAAGAGCCGTTACGCCGCTGTAATTCTTCTTCGTTGACGGAGACGTGGCCACCTTGTTGGCGGCGACCGCGAATATGAATGAATCCTTTGCATAGTGAATATCGTGACAACCTGTGCAGACAAGCCCGTCGTGAGCGCCTGCCGCGAATGATACGGAACTGAAAGTTAGAACCGCCGCAGCGGCCATGAGAATTTTCCTGATCAAGATATTGCCCTCCTTGCGTTGTGTTCATTGTCGGCCATAACGGCCAAGTGAATATCTGCAAAACCACAGGGGAAATGCATCCCCGCTGTTTACGGAAACGTACTGCCTACGTCACCTCCTTCCAAAAACAGCCTGATTTCAGCAACCGCTTCTCCGGCAACAAGGCTAAAGCGGAAAAGCGACAATAAGCTCATTGGCTTAATAAGGCGATAGAATATAGCAAGCCGGCAACTTAGAGTCAAGGGCACGAATCTTCCTGAATAATATCGTATAATTCAAACCGCAATGGAACTCCGCTTTACCCGTGCAAACGGCGATATCGACGACGCAATCGACCGGATCATCGAACAGGCCGCTGATGTTTCCAACGCCGACATGGTGCGCGTGATGCTTATCACGGCGCTCAAGGCCGGACAGGAATGCGAATCGCGCGGCGACATCAAGCTGATGAACTCCTCGCTCAAGGAGATGCGGTTCACCTCGAAGGCGTTTGGGCCGTACAGGCATTTCCGGAAGGTGACGGTTTTCGGCTCGGCCCGAACCGCGCCGAACGAGCCGATCTACAAGATGGCGCATGAGCTTGGCAGCGTGCTTGCCGACGCCGGATTCATGATTATCACGGGCGCGGGGCCGGGCATCATGCAGGCGGCAAACGAGGGCGCAGGGCCTGACAGATCGTTCGGCATCAACATACGCCTGCCGTTTGAGCAGCACGCCAATCCGGTTTTCGAAAACAATCCGCGCCTTGTAACGTATAAATACTTTTTCAACCGGAAAGTGGCCTTTCTGAAGGAGGCGCACGCCGTGGCCCTCTTTCCCGGAGGATTCGGCACGCTCGATGAAGCGATGGAAACGCTCACGCTAATCCAGACAGGCAAGCGCGATCCGATTCCGCTTGTGCTGATGGACGTTCCGGGCGGAACATACTGGAAACGCTGGATCGGGTTCCTGCGGCATGAGCTTCTCGAACATGGTTATATCAGCGATCCGGACATGCAGCTTTTCAGGCATGCCGATTCAGTCAACGAAGCCGCAGGCATTATCACCCGTTTTTACCGCCGCTATCAGGGGATGCGATACGTTAACGGAAAGCTGGTTGTCCGGATGTCGGAAATGCTTGCGGAAAACTGCGTTGAAGAGCTTGCGCGCCGTTTCGCCGCGATACTTGTTCCAGGCGGAAGCGTATGTCAGGGAGTCGCGCTGCCGGAAGAGGCCGACGAGCCTGAGCTTGCCGCCATGCCGCGTCTGCTTCTAGATTTCAACCGCAAGGATTTCGGCAGCCTGAGAAGCCTGATCGACGCAATCAACGACTTGCCGACAAAGACTCCCGCGTAATTCCCTCACGCTTCATCAGCCGGTAGAGCGTGGCCTTGTGGACGCCAAGTTTCCTTGCCGCCGCAGTGATGTTTCCGCCTGATGCCAAGAATGCCTCGGCAAATATATTTTTGGTGATCGGCCCCGCATTCGGCAGATCGCCGGGCGCTGCCAGAAGCGGAATGCCGCCGCTGTTTACGATTATCGGGCTTTGCGACGCCCGTCTCGATTCCAGATCGGCAACGTTCCATTCGCCCGGAACAAGGTTCTGGCGCTCGTTCACCCATTCCTCGAACGCCCGCGCGCCGATCAGACCGGCATGTGTTTCTATGAAGACGCGCTCAAGCACGTTTCGAAGCTCGCGCACGTTGCCGGGCCATGCGTAGCGGTAGAGTAGCTCAAGCGCGGCGGGCGAGAGCCGCGAGACTTTTCTGCCGTACTTTTCACGGAATTCGGCAAGAAACATGTCGGAGAGAAGCTCAAGGTCGCGCCCGCGCTCGCGAAGCGGCGGAACATGAATCCGCAGCACCGACAGCCTGTGATACAGATCAGCCCGGAAACGCCCGGAGGCAACCTCGCGCTCAAGCGGAACGTTCGTGGCCGCCACAATCCGCACGTTCACGCGGATGGGGCGTTCCGCGCCAACCCGCTCGATCTGCTTTTCCTCCAGCACGCGCAGAAGCTTGGCCTGCGTCCGCACCGGCATGTCGCCGATCTCATCCAGAAACAGCGTGCCGCCGTCCGCGCGCTCGAACCGCCCCTTGTGGCTCCGCAGCGCGCCGGTGAACGAGCCGCGCTCGTGGCCGAAGAGTTCCGATTCCAGCAATTCCTCGGAGATGGCTGTGCAGTTTACGGCAACAAACGGCCCGCGGCTTCTTGCGCTCTCCTCGTGGATGGCGCGGGCCACAAGCTCTTTTCCGCTGCCGGTTTCGCCGGTGATGATCACCGCCGCGTCCGTTGGGCCGTATGCCTGAATCTTGCGGAAGACCGAAAGCATGGCGTGAGACCGTCCGGCGATGCCATGGAAGGCGGCGTAGAGGAGAAGATCGTCGCCCGCTGGTTCGGTCACGCTGCCTGGCGGTTCATTCTCGTTCACGGAAAATACGATACCACGCCGCGCGTTTGAAGTAATCAGAGAGGAAAGTCATTGCAATTTGTTCTTTATCCAGGCGGGGTCGCGCCGGCAGTCAAGAACTGCGTAAATCCTGATTTCGCCTTTTTCCATTCTGTAATAAATGGCAAACGGAAACCTTTTCGATAATAATCTGCAATAACTTCCGAAATACACGGGGTGAATTCCGGCAAACAATTTCAACGAATCTATATCCGAATAAATTGACTCAATGAAATAAGCGCCTATTCCGGCGGCCTGAGACTCATAAAAATGATAGCCTTCCTTCAAGTCAGCCTTCGCCGACCGGAGAATGCGTATTTTCATAAAATTGAATTCAGTATTTCTTTCTTTGCCTCATCCCAGTCCACGAATTCATCCTCCCCGCAGGCGACGGCTTTCTCCCTCTCCGTCAATATCGCGCCATGCCAGTCTGGAGATGTAAAATCGATCCGGTTCTTGCATAGATCGTCCCACAATAATTCCATTGACATCAATTTATCTTCCGTAGTCATGTCTTGCAAATTCACAACCATGTCGATACCCCGTTCCATCCGTGTACTAAATACGATACCACGCCGCGCCGCTTATCGCGCTCATCGTCCATCACAGATCCAAGGCAAAACAGACTGCCCCGCGTATTTCGAACAGTTTTTCCTTGGATAAGGTGGTTATCAACGATCCGATCCTGTCTTTTGAGACCGTCTGTATATGATCGCAATTAACAGCGCAGTCGTTATGCATTCCGTCCTCTTCCGACAGGAACACTTCGCTTGGGATGTCCCTGATGGTGGAGGTTATCGGCGCAACCGTGACTTCGCCAAGATAATCAAGAATGGAATTTCGCGTTAAAATGACAACCGGGCGTTTTTTGTCCGGACTTTTGAACGTGTACCACCTCACATCGCCCCGTTTCATCAATCGCCCCAGTTCTGCTCCGACTCCCAAACGCTGAATTCCGCATTGCCGACGGGATGTAGTTCGTATCCGTTTTTATGTTTTTTTTCGAGCATATTGACGTTCACCTGCTTGATGGCATCAGCCAGAGCCTTGCGGGTAAAGGCTGAGCGTGTCGTTTGCAGTTTCTTGACAACCATGTCAACCGCCGCCACCAAATCATCGTCCAATGTCATCTGAATGGTTCGCATGCGTTCCTCCCTGTCATGTGGATATATATAGCTATAATAAACCACATTGCGCGTTGCCGCAACTGCGCTGTCACTCCCCTTCTTCATCTGCCTTTCCAAGTTGATACTTGGCAAGCCGGTGGCGGAACGACCTGAATGATAGATTGAGCAGTTTTGCGGCGTCTGTTTTTACTCCATTCGCCTTTTCGAGCGCCTTTACCAGATAGCGCTTCTCTATGTCTTCAATAATGCCGTCGAGGTTCACGCCTCCGGGCGGGATCTCTTGCGGAAGCGGCAGCGATTCCGGCATTCGTATCTCGTCGGGGATGTGGCGCGGAAGGATGACGTCGCCGTCGCTCATCACCACCAGCCGCTCGATCATGTTCTCAAGCTCCCTCACATTGCCCCACCACGGATAGCGCGACAGGATTTCCATCGCCTCCGCATCAAGCCGCCTGACCGGTTTCATTCGTTCGAGAAAATGCCTTATAAGCACAGGCACGTCTCCGACGCGGTTTCGAAGAGGCGGCAGCTTCAAGGGCAGCACATTCAGGCGGTAAAAGAGATCTTCGCGGAATGATCCGTCGCGTATCGCCTCCTTCAGGTCTTTGTTTGTGGCCGCGATGATGCGCGCGTTGGCCCGTCTGGTTTCGGCGTCGCCCACGCGCCTGAAATCGCCGTCCTCGATCACGCGCAGAAGCTTCACCTGAAGCGGCTGCGGCATGTCGCCTATCTCGTCGAGAAATATCGTGCCGCCGTCGGCCATCTCGAACAGGCCTTTCTTGTTGGCGATGGCGTTTGTGAACGCGCCCTTCACATGGCCAAACAGTTCCGACTCCAGCAGGTTTTCTGGAATCGCGCCGCAGTTTACCGTAACAAACGCCGCGCCGCTTCTGGCGCTCATCTCGTGAATGGACTTCGCCACAAGCTCCTTGCCGGTTCCGGATTCGCCGGTTACCAGCACATTGGCGTCGCTTGCGGAAATGCGAGGCAGAAGCGACAGCACATCGCGCATTGCCTGACTGCCGGAGACGATCAGGTGTGTAACATTGAATGAACCGGCATCCGTTTGGGCATTATCGGCATACGGAGACGCGCCTCCGGAAAGGCAGCCGCGCACGATCCTGCGGACATCGTCCACTCGGAAAGGCTTGGTAATGTAGTCAGCCGCGCCAAGCTTCATCGCCTCGACAGCCGATTCGGCGGTGGCGAAGGCTGTGATCATCACGACCGGCACTGCCGGATTCACGCTTTTGGCGCTGCGAAGAACCTCGATGCCGCTGACCTCCGGCATCTTCAGGTCTGTTATCACCATGTCGAACCGGCTGTTTTGAAGCGCGGCTATCGCCTCGACGCCACCATCGCATGTGGCAACATCATGGCCTTCCTTGCGCAAGAGAATGGAGAGCACGTTTCTCATGCTCTCCTCGTCGTCAACAACCAGAATCTTATGCGGCATCAGATGAAATCAAACACCGCTCGTAAGCGCGTCCCAGGTTGTGTTAGTGCTGAAATCGTTGGTTCCGTCTCCGTTAATGTCGGCGGCAACGTTAACGACGGTTCCGCTGACGGTGATAGTAACCGAGGCGTTGTTCGCGCCGGTGACCTTGAGAGATCCGCTTGTCGGGAATCCGTCGCCTGAGCCGACCGGCCCGACAAACGGCGTTGTTGTCTGAAAGACTATGATTCCGCCAAGCCCCGTGCTGCTGATCGCACCGCTCGTTTGATAGGAATATGAACTGTTGTTCACTGTGGCAGTCATGCTGAAATCGCTGAGTGTGGTGGAAGTTGAATTGACGGCAACCGTCAGGGACGAGCTGGAAAGATGAATGGTGGCCTGCATCGGAGACAAGGATACCGTGGAACTGAACGAATACCCTCCGTTCATCGACACGGTATTGCCGCCTTCGCTTACGGTAAAGCTGGAGAGGTTTATGGTGGCGGACATGCTGCTTGAGCCGCCCCCTATCGAAACATTTGTGAGAGTGATGGACATTGAGCCGTTTATCACCGCACCCTCGATGTTGCACGATATGAATGTGGCGGTAAATGTGTCGCCGATGGACTGCTGGCCGTTACCGTCGGTGTCGGTATAGCCGACATCAGCCGAACCGGATGAGCAAACGCCGGTCTTCGGCGCAGCCTTGCCCGAAACCTGCCCGCCGGCAGAATGTTCAATTTCGCCAAGCATCATCCGCGAGAAGTCGGCCAGATTGAACCTGCGGGTATTTGCGTTGCTTACCGTTGCCTTTGCAGTTGTGTCGTTGCCGGCGCTCGAACTTGTGTAGACGGCCTCGGAACCAACTATTGCGGTTGCCGCCAGCGTTGCCGCGTTCTCCTGAGTGATGGTTGCGGTTGGGGTAGTGCCGCTGCCGGTTGAGCTGCCTCCGCCGCCTCCGCACCCGGAAAGGGTAAAAAGAACGGACAGGATTCCTGCAACAAGTTTCCTGCTTCCAAAAGAGCCTGTTACCATTGCGAAACCTCCTCAAGTTAGAAGTGTCTAGTGACGATTAGCACTATTGTAAACGCTTTTGCGGTGTTGGCAACCGTGCCTAGTCCACCGCAACGGCTACGGCAGCAACCTGGACGTGCTTAAGCGGCTCATGTGAAAAACTTATCGATAAAACAGAAACTTGTAAGCTCGTTCATGATAATGGCGATACTGGTTGTCGTTACGGGCGCCTACGGCGTCTGGAACATGACCCGGCTCACCGCGCGGATGAGCGAAGTGCTGAACAATCTGATCAGCCAGCAAAAGCTCATCATGCTCATGGAGATAACACAGAAGGCTGCATACGCCGACATTCTTAAAGTGGTGACGGTGCGCGCCAACAGGGAACAGTTCGAGGAGTTCGCGGGCGACTACCGCATGAAACGCGACATCCTGCGCAAGAACGGCCTGATACTGATAAAGGGAAACCCGAAGCTTGGAATTCGTCCCGCCGAACCCGGCGGAATAATAGAAAAACGCACGAAGGACGCGCTTGCGAAATGGGATGAATTCGACACGGCAGCCGAGGAGTTCATATCAAAAAAGGAACAGATTGTTGTCCATCGATTCAATTCCATCCTGAAGGATTATATCCGTTACGAGGCGGAGGAGGACAACCTTGCAAAGCTGGTGCTGGATGACCTTGCAAACGCAAACGAAGACGCAAAGACGGCGCTCGACGATCTGCTTGTTGCAATAGGCAAGGAGGTTGCCCAGGCCGGCAAGGAAACAGAAATTCAGAAGCGCGGAACGCTCATAGCCTTTTCGGTGGTGATTGCGGTTTCGGTTCTCCTTGCCGGAGCGCTTGGAACGCTTACAACGCGAAGCATCGTCAGGCGCACCAACCGCATGGTCAACGCGCTTAACCACGGCGCGACAGGCGACCTTACCGCCAAGGTAATCATCGATTCCAACGATGAGCTCGGCATTCTGAGCGGATACTACAACACCATGGTTGAAAAGCTGTCCGACATGATCAGGAAGCTCAACACCACCACCGATGTGCTCGGCGATGTTTCCGGCAGGCTGTCCGCCGCTTCCCGCGGGGTTGTTGACGTTGCGGGTATTCAGGCAGGAGAGGTGAACGAGACTTCAGCCGCCGTGACACAGATAGGAGCCTCGGTTCACAGCGTGGCCGGCAGCGTCGGCAGCCTTTCGAAGTCGGCAGCCGAGAGCGCGTCGTCCATCCATGAAATGATCTCCAGCAGCGACAGCGTGGCCAACAGCATGGAGGCGCTGGCCGGCGCGGTCGATGACGTGAGCACATCCATTACCCAAATGGCTGGAGCCGTGAGGCAGATCGACGGAAGCGTGCATAGCCTGATGATGGCGGCCTCCGGCACAGCCGACTCGGTGGCGCAGATGGATACGTCAATTGCTCAGATCGAGGCCAATGCCCATGAAACGACAGCGCTCTCGGAAGACGTGCGGCTGGCAGCCGAAGCAGGCAGGGAGGCTGTCGAGGCGACGATCAGCGGAATTTACGGCATCAGGGAATCCTCGCGGGTTACTGCCGAGGTGATCGAAAGCCTCTCCGTCAAGAGCAGAAGCATAGGCGAGATCCTGACGGTAATCAATGCAGTCGCATCGCAAACGAACCTGCTTGCTCTCAATGCGGCCATTATCGCGGCACAGGCCGGCGAACACGGCAAGGGATTCGCGGTCGTGGCGGATGAAATCAAGAAGCTGGCCGACAAGACAATCGGTTCGACACATGAAATATCACGCATCATCAAGGGGGTTCAGGACGAAACCGCGCGGGCTGTAATCGCGATAAGGCTGGCCGACGAGAGCATCGCCGACGGCGAGAACCTGTCGCGCAGATCGGGCGACGCACTGGGTAAAATCGTGGAAAGCGCGACAAGGGCAACTTCCCAGGTTGGCGTCATTGCGGCTGCCGCCGCCGAGCAGGCGGCTGAAATCAGGCTTATCCGTAACGCCATGGAGCAGGTGTCCGACATGGTTGCCAGAATTGCCACCGCCACCGGGGAGCAGGGACGAAGCAACGATTTCATCATGCTTGCAGTCGAGCGCATGAAGGAGCTTTCGTGGCAGGTCAGCAATGCCACGCATGAACAGAAGGAGGCCGGAGCCTTTGTCATGTCCTCAACGGAAAACATCCTTAACATGATCAGCCGTATCAGGGAAGAGTGCGAAGGGCAGATCACGGGTTCCGAACGCATTATCGGAGCTGTTGGCAAGATTCAGGATTCCGCCGCCATGAACATAGATTCCGCGAAGGTGATGGATTCCGCCGTGGCGAATCTGCTTGCCCAGATATCCGCCTTGCGCAGGGAGATGGCCAAATTCAAGCTCAACGAGTCCGCTGAGAATATCTAGCACAGGAGGAACATCATGAAGAAAATTGCAGGAGCAGTTGCAGCAGTCATCGCCGTACTTGCGTTTCAGGTTGTCGCGCCGGGAGAAGCGCAGGCAATTCCGGCGTTTGCCAGACAGTACAACACCGAGTGCAAGACCTGTCACACCATTTTCCCTGAGCGCAATGAATTCGGCGAGGCGTTCGAGAAGAACGGCTTCATCTGGCCGGGCAAGAAGTCGCCCAAACAGGTTCAGCAGAAGAACGAGGCCCTGTTTCTGTCCGGCATCCCCTCCGAGATTCCGATAAGCTTCATGGGAACCCATGAAGCCGTGTACAACAAGGACAGCACGCCCAGATTGAACCTGTTCGGGACATCCGAGTTCGAGATGTTCACTGCCGGATCGTTTCAGGACAAGGCCGGATGGTTCGCCGAATACAACTTTTCAGACGGAGCCACCGGTGAGATTTATATCAAGTTCAGGAATCCGCTCAATGTTCCGGTGTTCGTGCGAGCCGGAAATTTCAAGCCGGTTCTCAACCTCTGGAAATCGAACAATCGCGCGGCGCTTGAGAAGATGGACTACATCCAGATGAAGGTCGGGAAAAGCCCGTTCAAGATCAACAGCGCGCGTGAAGGCGTTGAGGTGAGCAAGATTTTCGGATCGCGAATCTTTGCGGCCGCAGGCGCTCTCAACAGCAATACGGACGACGCCGACGGCAATCCGACCCGCGACAGCAACGACTGGTACATTCATGCCCAGGCAAGGCTATCCGGAACCGACTATGAGGGCAATGAGCCGGAAGTGAGCCTCGACAGCGACAGCATCATGGACTTTCTCACAATCACCGTTGGCGGATTCTGGTACAGCGGCTCTTCGCAGGTGGTCGCAAACGATTTCAGCAAGGCAGGCATCGAAGCCGAGGTCATGTATAGAACACTGCGTTTTCGCCTCGGATTCACGAAGGGCAATGACGACAACCCCAATGGCGACAACAAATCGCTCGAATCAAGTTCATGGCTGGCTCAGGCAAGCTATCTGATCGGTTCCGACACAATGGTCGTTGCCCGCTATGAATCGCTTGACAACGGCGCAAAGGAAACAACTGTTCTTGCGCCGTCGGTTGCCCACAATGTTCTGCAGAACGTAAAGGTTGTTGCGGAATATGTTCACAAGAAAGTGGATTCCGCCAGGGAAGACAAGGTGGTCGGAGCCATTGTGTACGCGTTCTAGGAGGTTGGGAATCGAAATGAAACAATTAATCGCAATACTGATTGTTCTGGTTCTGTCCATGCCTGCCTACGCGGGCATCAAGGTCATCGGCGGCGGCGACAACATTGAGATCGACACTGCCGGCTTCCCCCCGAACATGAAATCTGCCTACGATCTGATGCGGATGAAATGCAGGAAATGCCACTCTCTGGAGAGAGCCATTGTTGCGATCCAGACAGGTGTTGCGCCGATATCCGGAGGCATTTTCGACAAGGGGGCTACGGCGGCATACGGAGTCAAGATGCTCAGAAAGCCGGACTCGAACATGACCAAGCCTGATGTGAAGATCGTTGTGGGACTGCTTAACTTCCTGCTGGACAAGGCGGAGCAGTAGAAGAACACTCCCCCCGGCTTCGCCACCCCCCTCATTGAGGGGGGCATGGGGGGAGTTAAAGTTTTACTCCGCCTTCTCTTCCTTCTCGGCTCCCGCGCCTTCCTTGTGAATCTCCTGAATGCTCCGAACCTTGATTCCGGCGGTTTCCAGAGCCTTCTTTATATCGACCATCTTTGCGTCCTCGACCTTGAGCATGAAATTAATGTTCATACGCGCCTCCGTCAGACCTCCATTATTTCCTTTTCCTTGTGCGCGGTGACCTCGTCCACGCGCTTTATATGCGCATCCGTTATCTTCTGGATTTCGTCATGCACACGCTTGTGCTCATCTTCGGTGATGAGCTTGTCCTTCTCCATCTTCTTCAGTTCCTCATTGGCGTCGCGACGGATGTTTCTTATAGCAACCTTGCTCTCCTCGGCCCGCTTGTGCGCAAGCTTCACAAGCTCCTTGCGCCGTTCCTCGGTTAGCATCGGAATCTGAAGCCTTATGGTTTTGCCGTCGTTTCCCGGATTGATGCCCAGATCGGACTTGAGGATGGCCTTTTCGATCGCCTGCACCATCTTCTGCTCCCAAGGCTGAATAGCGATTGTACGGCTGTCCGGCACGCTCAGCGCAGCCACCTGGCTAAGCGGCGTTGGAGTGCCGTAGTAATCGACCGTTACCCCGTCTAGCAATGCGAGCGATGCACGTCCGGTTCTGATCGATGCAAGCTCGCGCTTGAAGGCTTCGATGGTTTTGTCCATCTTCAACTGTGCGTTATCCTTCGTAGCTGAAGCCATATCATGCACTCCTTACGATTGTTCCAATTTTTGCGCCGCCGAGAACCTTCTTGAGGTTCCCCTTCTTCTTCATGTTATAAACGATGATCGGAAGCGCGTTTTCCATGCAGAGCGAGATCGCCGTCATGTCCATCACGCGAAGATCCCGTGATAACACCTCAAGATAGCTCAGTTCCGGATAAAACTTTGCGTCCGCATTCTTCACCGGATCGGCGGAATAAACTCCGTCCACCTTCGTGGCCTTCAGCACGACATCTGCGCCGATTTCGAGCGCCCGAAGAGCGGCGGCGGTGTCGGTGGTGAAAAACGGATTGCCGGTTCCCGCCGCAAATATCACCACGCGCCCCTTCGCCAAATGGGCAAGCGCCGCGTCGCGGATGTAAGGCTCGGCAACCTCCTTCATCTCGATTGCCGAAAGCACCCTCGCTTCAACGCCAATGGCGCCCAGCGCACCCTTTAGGGCGATGCAGTTAAGCACGGTTGCCAACATGCCCATGTAATCGGCTGCCGCGCGATCCATGCCCCTGGCTGCGCCCTGCACGCCACGGAAGATATTGCCTGCTCCGATGACAACGGCTATGCCGACGCCTGTTTTCAGTGCGTCGGCAATCTCCGCTGCGATCATCGAAACCACATCCGGCGATATGCCGTAGGGCTGGTCGCCCATGAGCGCCTCGCCGCTGAGTTTCAGCAGAACACGCTTGTAACCGGCACGAGCCGCCGGTTTGGCGGTTACTGTTTTTCGCCGAGCTGGAATCTCGCAAACCTCCGGATCACAATATTCTCGCCGAGCTTGCCCACATGCTCCGCGATAAGGTCGCTGATCTTCTTCTTGCCCTCGGCGTCCTTCACGAAAATCTGATCCACAAGGCAGATGTCGTTGTAGAACTTCTCCACCTTGCCGGTGAGGATCTTCTCGATCATGTTTTCGGGCTTGTTCTGCTGCCGAAGCTGATCGGCATGAACCGCCTTTTCACGCTCAAGCGCGTCAGCCGGAACCTCCTCGCGGCTCACATAAAGCGGGCTTGCGGCGGCTATGTGCATCGCCACATCCTTGACAAGAGCCTGAAAATCATCGGTGCGGGCAACGAAATCGGTCTCGCAGTTGATCTCCACAAGAACGCCGATCTTGCCGCCCAGATGAATGTACGAGCCCACAACGCCCTGCGAGGCTGTGCGCGTTGCCTTCTTGCTTGCTGCGGCAAGTCCCTTCTTGCGAAGAACGTCAACCGCCTTCTCGAAGTCGCCGTCCGTTTCGGCAAGCGCCTTCTTGCAGTCCATCATGCCCGCGCCGGTCTTCTCGCGCAGTTCCTTGATTGCATCCATTGAAACGCTCATTATTCGCCGCCCTCCTTCACTTCCGCCGCCGCAGCAACCGACGACTCGGCAGACTCCTCAGCGCCCTCAACCGCCTGCTCTGCGGTCTCCACAACTTCAGCGTCCTTGTCACGAATCGCCTTGCCTTCGAGAATCGCCTGCGCGATTTTCGAGGTTATCAGGCGGATGGCGCGAATGGCGTCGTCGTTGCCAGGCACTATGTGGTCGATAACGTCCGGATCGCAGTTGGTATCTACAATCGCAACCACCGGAATCGACAGCTTGCGAGCCTCGTCAACGGCGATGGTTTCCTTCTTGGTGTCTATAATGAATATCGCTGCCGGAAGTCCGGGCATGTCCTTGATGC
This sequence comes from Nitrospirota bacterium, assembly GCA_016212095.1. GTDB lineage: Bacteria > Nitrospirota > Thermodesulfovibrionia > SZUA-242 > SZUA-242 > JACRHH01. The sequence goes on along the minus strand of JACRHH010000015.1, from coordinate 107,130 downwards.
CGCCAAGCGTTTTTTCGAGCTTCGTGCGCGTTTTTTCGAGCATTCCCGCTTCCTTCTTGGTGATATGGAGGTAGGTTCCGTCGGCGCGCATCGTCTCGATCTTCTTGAGCTTCTGAAGGCTTTTCTTGATCGTGGTGAAGTTTGTGAGCATTCCGCCCAGCCAGCGGTCGTTCACATAGAACGAGCCGCAGCGCTCGGCCTCCTCGCGCACGGCATCCTGAGCCTGTTTCTTGGTTCCGACAAACAGGATCGGGCGGCCTGTCTTGGCAACCTCTCGAACATAATCGTAGGTGTCGTTCATCATGCGGAGAGTTTTCTGGAGGTCGATGATATGAATTCCGTTACGCTCGCCGAAGATGAATTTCTTCATCTTGGGGTTCCACCGCTTGGCCTGATGTCCGAAATGCACACCGGCTTCAAGCAGTTCCTTCATTGTTACTGCTGCCATCTTGGGGTTCTCCTTCTTTCTGTGATCAAGGTTTCCTCCGCCGTCCGGGCCTTTCGGCGCATGCCGTGCGCGCGATGCGCGCACAGACCCCTTACCGGTTCCGGCGTGTGGTTTAGCCGCAAAGATAGCATAGCAGACGGGTTAAATTCAATCGTGCCGGCGGGTGTGTTATGGCCGGAATGCGGGTTTAATACGAATTCCGGACTTCGGCAAGCACCTTTTTAACTATATCCTTCAACGTCTCGAAAACACCTACGCCCTCGACGGCAACCGCCTGATACCATGTGTGGCCGCCGGGATTAAGCAGGCGGTTCATCTCCACAAGCGGAGCCGCTCCCGGCAGGTCTCGCTTGTTATACTGGATTGTCATCGGAATCTTTTCCGGATCGTATCCCTGCGCGGCAAGGTTCAGCCGCATGTCGTCCATGCTCTCCAGATTGGCGTCCATGCGCTCAATCTGGCTGTCCGCGGTGAAAACAATGCCGTCAACGCCTTTCAGTATGAGCTTTCTGCTTGCGGCGTAGAAAACCTGCCCAGGCACGGTGTAAAGGTGGAACCGCACGTTGAATCCTTTGATAGCGCCAAGCGACAACGGCAGGAAATCAAAAAAAAGTGTGCGCTCGGTTTCGGTTGCCAGTGAAATCAGCTTGCCCTTTCGGTCGGCTGCGGTTTTGCCGTAGATATGCTGAAGATTTGTGGTCTTGCCGCAAAGGCCTGGCCCGTAGTAAACGATCTTGCAGTTGATTTCCCGCGATGAGAAGTTGATGAATGACATTCCTTGTTATTTTCCAGAAATCGTCACGTCTGCCCGAAAAGCCGGTCGATGTCTTCGGAGGTTATATCGGCAAACAGCGGTTCGCCAACAGCGTTCTTGCCGGATTCCGACTTCGACGAAGCTGACGTCAGGGCGGAGGCAAGGGCTTCGGTTGCCTTGTTTGCCTTCAGCCGCACCATTCCAAGCGATGTCACCTTCTTGTCGAAGATCGCTATCAGGATGAACCTCCCGGCCAAAAGCGACATATAGATGCAATCCCTCTGCCCCTCGTGAAAAAACACGGAAAATTCGGTTTCACCGATCAGCGCGGCCATGCCGTTGGCGGCGGCCACGTCTCCGGCGGCAAGCGAAGCAAGCGATGTGGCGTCAATGCGCCTTGTTTCACCTGCGGTGGCAATGATCTGGCCGTTTTTATCGATGACGGCGGCGGTTGTTATCCTCGCATCGCGGCAGAGGGCGGTCAGCTCGGCTTCGACCTTTCCATATTCTTCTTCATAAAGAACAAAATCGGCTAATGGCATGGAATCAAGTTAGCACAGCGAAGGGGCGCACGGCAAGAAGACCTAAGCGAGCTATCCTGAATAACTTGATTGTGAGCAGCCTGAAGCCCGGTGAACAATCGGAAAAGGATGGTAGCATGAACAACATGTCCTGGAAGACGAAAAACCGGGCGAAACCCGGATGATGCAGACCAACGAAAGCTTGCCGATGACCAATCCGCCCTTAACCCGTCTCCGCATCGAGGTTCGCGGCATCGTTCAGGGCGTGGGATTCCGCCCGTTCATCCGCAATCTTGCTGTCGGGCGCAATCTTTCCGGTTTCGTGATGAACACCTCCGACGGCGTAACGGTTGAGGTGGAAGGCGAAGGGGCGGAGGATTTCCCGGAGCGAATTGCTGCCGAAGCGCCTCCGCTTGCCGGAATACTCTCGATGGAATTCAAACCGGTTCCGGTTCGCGGCGGCAAGGACTTTGCCATCGTTCAAAGCGCGGACATCGGCGGCTCGACGCACGTTCCGCCAGACACCGCCGTCTGCGCCGACTGCCTGCGCGAGATGCTTGATCCCGCCGACAGGCGCTATCTTTATCCGTTTATAAACTGCACCAACTGCGGGCCGCGCTACACCATCACGCGTGCGGTTCCGTATGACCGCCCGAACACAACGATGGCCGCGTTTGAGATGTGCGCCGACTGCCGCCGCGAGTACGACAACCCCGACAACCGGCGCTTCCACGCCCAACCAAACGCCTGCCCGAATTGCGGGCCGCATGTCGAATTCATCAGTGGCGGACTGCGCATTTCCGGCAATACAGCGCTAAGCCGCGCTGTGAATGCGCTTCGAAGCGGGCTGATCGTTGCGATAAAAGGGCTTGGCGGATTTCATCTGGCCGCCGACGCCGAAAACGTCGTGGCCGTCGAAACGCTTCGGGTGCGCAAGCGCCGAAGCAACAAGGCGTTTGCGCTGATGTCTCCCGATGTGGAAACGATACGGCGATACTGCGTTATGGATGACGACGCGGCGGCGCTTCTTGAATCGCCTGCGCGTCCGGTGGTTCTGATGGAAAAGCAGGCCGAATGCGAACTGCCTTCGGCAATCGCGCCCTCATCGCCGCGCCTTGGAATCATGCTTCCGTACGCTCCGCTTCATCATCTGTTATTTAACGGCTCCGGGCTTCGGGCGCTTGTCATGACCAGCGCAAACATGAGCGAGGAGCCGATTGTAATTGGCAATGACGAGGCGATGGAGAAGCTTGCCGGGCTTGCCGACGCATTTCTGCTTCACAACCGCGACATCTTCATGCGTGTGGACGATTCCGTCACGGCAAGCTACGAAGGCCAGACGCTTTTTATTCGCCGTGCGCGCGGTTACACGCCGTCGCCGATTGCCTTGGCCTGCGGCGGCCCCGACATTCTGGCCGTGGGAGCCGACCTGAAAAACACGTTCACGCTTGCAAAGGGCCGAGCCGCCATAGTCAGCCAGCATATCGGCGACATGGAGAATTACGAAACCCTTTGTTTTTTTGAGGAAACGCTTGCCAACCTGAAGCAGGTTTACAGGTGTGAGCCGGTGGCCATTGCCCACGACCTTCATCCCGGATATTTTTCAACCGGATGGGCTATGGAGCAGACGGATATTCCCACAATCGGCATCCAGCATCATCATGCGCATATCGCTTCGGTTTTGGCTGAATGGAAGATCGAGGGCGAGATAATCGGTGTGGCGCTGGACGGATCGGGGCATGGCAATGACGAGCCGCGCAATGACGTAGTTCATTGCGTTGGTAATACTGTATGGGGCGGCGAGTTTTTTACCGGAACCGCCGCCGATCTGAAGCGCGTTGCCAGGTTTCGCCCCGTTCCGATGCCCGGCGGCGATGCTGCCGCACGCGAGCCTTGGCGCATGGCCGCAAGTTTTTTGCACGGCATTTACGGCGACGAAGCGCGTGATGTTCTGACGCGCATCGGACTGACAGCCCGGCGCGGCGAAAACGCAGTCGGAAACATCCTGATGATAGCCGGAAACCGCGAGCTTTCGCCACTGACATCCGGAGCCGGACGGCTGTTCGACGCTGTTTCGTCGATGCTCGGCATAGCCGACATAAACACGTTCGAGGGCGAGGCCGCGATTGCCCTGGAGGCGACGGCGGCGCGGAATGATGCTGGGCAATATCCATACCGGATTTCGGAGGGCCAGCTTGCGGAGATTGATTTCTCTGATGCGATACGCAGAATCATCGACGAGATTACCGGCGGCACGGATAAAGGCGTAATCGCGGCGCGGTTTCACAACACCGTGGTTGCCGCCGTGGCGGAAGCTGTGATGTCGATTCATCAGGCAACCGGAATCCGCGATGTTGCATTGAGCGGCGGAGTGTTCCAAAACAGGCTTATTCTGGGCGGCGTCGTGCATGGCTTGCGCGAGCGAGGGCTTGCGCCTCACAAAAACCGCGCAGTGCCGTGCAACGACGGCGGCGTGTCGCTTGGACAGGCGTTTATCGCACGAAGTCTGACGGTTTGTTGACGCTTTTTCAGTTTGGCCTGCCGTTTTAACTGTTTTATTGACATCGATGGGGTAAATCTGATTTACTCAATCCGTTTAAGCCGGGGGCGTGACAACAACAGAAAACAGAACCCGGGATTGATAAAACACGAAGAAGCGTCGAATTAATGAAAGAATGACGCGCTATATAAACACGGGAGTTGGGAAAATGAGCAATCAGAGCGGTTTTGCGTGGATACGTGTTTTGGCGTTTTTCACATTTCTTCTTGTTACGGGATGCGCGTCATCACAGAGGGTAACAACCATTGGCAGCAATTGGCATCCTGATACGGGGGCATCCGCAACCGTGTACGACTCGGAAGGCGTTATTGTTGCTTCTGTCGTTACACCCTTCAAGTTAGACTCTAAGCATATCAGCATGGCATCCGGCAAAGAGAGTTTTCGAATCGTCATAACCGATAAAAATTTATCTACTATTGACCTGAAAATTGAGAAGCGGCTGAACGGATGGTTTGCAGATGATGCTCCGCTAGGCGGTTTCAATGGTTATCTGGTAGTCGATCCGCGCTCCGGCTCCACATGGACGCTGATTCCTGAAGACGTAGTTTGTGTAATACCTGAGATGTCCGGGCCGTTCGATCCAGCCGTTAAGGGCTTTGTGGTTATGGATGCAAACGATATGTCCCCTGATCTTCGACAGCATTTGATAGCGCTAAAAGACATGTCTTCGCCCGGCATGGATTACGCGACAGTCCAAAACAAAAACCTTGCATACGACTTGAATACAACGCATCAGCGTTGAGCAAATCCGTACAAACCGAATTAAGGGGGAGTTATGAGGAAAGTAATTGCAGCGTTGTGTCTGATGGCCATGTTTACAGGATGCGCCAGCATGATTCATGGAACAAGTGAGAATTTATCTGTGAATTCACTCGAAAAGGGAACAACTATTTTCATCGATGGCACGCCGCGTGGCTATGACAGTGCAATGGCGCAGGTCAAAAAGGGTAAGCCCCATGAAATCAGGGTAGCCAAACAAGGTTGTCAGGATGTTTCAATTATGTCATCGGAACGTTTTGACGCAACTTCGCTTCTTGGAATTCTTATCGATTTCGGCATACTCACAATACCCATAGACATGATGGCTGGCGGCGCGTGGAAAGTTGAACCGAATACATACACGGTAACCCCGATCTGTACAGAACAGCCGAATAAATCATAACAGACATTTTCATTTTAGCAGGCGCGGCTTTTGCCGCGCCTTTTTTCTACGCCGTGCCTTCAGGCCGTTTCTGCGCCAGTATGTCTTCCAGCGATTTCTTGTTCAGCGCATAGTGCATGGCGTCTTCCGCCGAAATGGTTCCCTTTTTCACCATGTTTGCAAGAGAGTACTCAAGAGTTTCCATGTCGCCGCGCACCGCGGCTGTCTGCACCTTGATCTGATGCGGCTTGCCCTCGCGGATAAGCGCCGCTATTCTCGATGAGTTGAGCATAAGCTCGTAGGCAAGGCATCGCCCCTCGCCCGATTTCCTGGGGATTAGCCTTTGGGAGATCACGCAGATGAGCGAGTCTGCCAACTGCTGGCGGATTACGTTCTGTTCGTTGCCGGAGAAGTAGTTCAATATGGTGTCTATCGCCGACGCGGTGTCCTGCGTATGCATCGTGGCCAGAACAAGATGCCCCGTTGCCGCAGCCTTCATCGCTATGTGGATGGATTCGGGATCGCGCAGTTCGCCTATCATTATCACGTCCGGATTCTGACGGAAAACATGCTTCAATCCCTTCACGAACGACGTGGTGTCCTCGCCGATTTCTCGCTGGTTGATGTTGCATTTCTTGTGTTTGTGAAGGTATTCGATGGGGTCTTCAAGCGTGATGATGTTCAGCGCGCGGTTTTCGTTCAGCAGATTGATTATGGAGGCGAGCGTTGTCGATTTTCCGTGGGCAGCCGGGCCCGTTACAAGCAGCAGCCCCTGCCTTGTAAGCACGGAATCCTTGATGACCGAAGGCAGGCCAAGGCTTTCCAGCGAGGGGATTTCGGCCTTCAGGTTGCGCGCGCAGATTGTGAGCGAATGGCGCTGCATGTAGATGACCACGCGGAACCTGCCGATGCCGTCCTTCATGTACGGAATTTCTATGTCCTTCATCTTTTCGAGCTTCTGCATCTGATCCTTGGTCAGAAGCTCCTCGACAAACCTTTTTACAGTATCGCGGTCAACCATCGGCAGATTAAGCCGCTGAAGTTCGTTTCGCAATCGCACGGAAGGCGGCGCGCCCACCGTTACATGAAGATCGGAGCCGTCCAGCCGCACTAGCTCCGAAAGAAGCATGTCAACGGTGAGCACCTTCATCTTCTCCTGAATCTTGCGGAGCATTCCCAGGTCGTAAGGCTTTTTCGCGTAGCCAACCTGCTCGAAAAAACGAATGATTTCAGAAATCTGGTAGCTCGACGCCAACACCGGACGAATGTTGTAGTTCGTCGTGAACTGCAACTCCTCGATCACCCGGTAGTCGGTAGGATCCTCGGTGGCTATTGTGAAAACCTGCCCCTGAATTCCAACCGGCACTATTCTGTAACGCTTTACGAGATCATATGGGAATCTCGCCTGCGTCTCGACAGAGATCACGTTTTTGGCGATATCTATAAACGGAAGGCCAAGGGAACTGCTCAGCGCCTCAAGCAACTGCTCCTCGGTAATGAATCCCAGGCTGATGAGTGACGCTCCAAGCTTGCCGCCTGTCTGGTTGGTTTTCTTGAGCGCATCGGTAAGCTGCGGGTGGCTGATGAGCCCTTTTTCGATCAGTATCTCGCCAAGACGTTTTTTGGGTGGTGTTGCCATCTGTCTTTTTCCTTAACGACTTGATGATTGGAGCCTGGCGCGGCTTGTATTTATCTATTCGCCGGCAGCGCCTATAACCCGGCGAAACAGTTCGCGCACCATGACGTCACGGGCGCGAGAACTTTTCGCAAAAAGAAAACCGGCAGCAACAGCCCCGGCTACCGCAACAAGCGGATGATCCGAAACGATGTCCGCAACGCCAACCTTGCCGGCGGCCTCGCGCAGGCGAATTTTCGCCACGGAAACGCTTACCGGTTCATTCTTGCCGCTGTCCATGCGATCAAACCCGCGCATAAGATACAGGCCGCTCCAGACGCCAGCGCAGCCGGAGCGGCTCCAAAGCTTTCCCTAAGCGCATAAAAGAGAGACAATATGCATAGCGCAAAACCCGCAAGCGCAAAGAATGATGCAACCGCGAGCATCGCAAGTCCAAGGCCGAGACGCATGGCCGCCTTTCGAAAGGCGCGCGCCTCGGCCTCCAGCAGTTCCAGCGCCGCGATAAGCAGATTAACCAGATTTTTCAGTCGCGGCGTCCCCGGTCGATCAGTTTTGCGATAATGAAGCCCACACCGAATGCGGCCAAAATGGTTGTGTACGGGTGCGCGCCGACGCCCGCCTCTAGCTCCTGCTTCGCCTTCTGGCCGTGCTCGCGCGCATATTCCCAGGCGCGTTTCAACTCCTCGGCCTTTGCGTGAAGCTCTTCGTCAATGGATGCCTTGATGCCCTCGGCCTTGCTGGCTCCGGCATCGCGAAGCGTCTTGGACAGATCGGCGATGTCGCGCCTCAGGCTTCCGAAATCGTTTTTGAGAGCGTCCATCTGCTCCTGAATATTATCCTTCTCGCTCATATGTGTCACCTCCGCGTTTCAGACGTTTTGCGGAACATTCGCCGCAGGTTACAAAACCAGTATACGGCAAAAACCGATTAATGCATCACCCGCCCGCCATTCCCAGTCCGGCCTTGTGCAAACGGGCGCATACCTCGAATCCGGGAAGCGATGTCGTAAGAAGCGGAAGCTGTTTTTTGCGGGCGAGCGCCACTGTTTCGTGATCCGGCTTTTTCGACTGCACAAAAACAACCGCCTTTATATCCGCAACATCTGCGGTGCGGACAACCTGCGTGTTGGTCAGCCCGGTTATAAGAAGCGCGTCGGGCGGACAGAACGCCAGGACATCGCTCATCAGGTCGGCTATGTAGCAGTGCTCAACCTCTACCGGGACATCAGGTTCTTCCGTCCCGGTAATAACTACAGCATCAACAAGTTCGGAGATCTGCTCAAGCCTCATACTGTGTCGTATCAGCCGGATGCGGCTTCAATGCGCACCATGCACGGTGCCGCGCCGCCGTCCGCCGCCAAGCCCACAAGAGTGTTCACACGCCCCGAAGGAAAATGCATCGAGGTTGTCACCACGCCGTTTACAAGCTCATCGCTGATCCGTGCCTTGAGGTAAACAGAATAATGCGGTTGCGACACGGTTGTAACCTTCACGTGCGCGTTGTCGGCAATGCCAAGCCGCTCCGCGTCGGCCTCTCCGATCTCCAGCACAGCCTCGCGCACCACCAGATCGAGCGCCTCCGACCGTGTTGACATGCTGCCCGAATGCTGAAGCACATCGCGAACCGCAAGCAAGACATGATTGCCGTCAGCCGGAATTGCAGGCTGCCGGGCAGGCGCAAAGCGGCAAACAGATGCTTCAGTTGCAACAGCAACATCGGCCATTTCCTTGCGAATGTCCTCGATCGAGCGTATGTCGGTCTCCTTGTCCATGGCCCACGACAGGTTGCGGATGATCTGCCAGTCCGGCATGCTCATGCCGGTGGGCTCCGAAACCCGAAGCATCCGCTGAGCGCGGCCCTCGGCGTTCATGAAAGTGCCGTCCTTCTCGCCCCAGCTTGTGGCCGGGAACACAACGTTAGCCATCTTCGCGGTCTCGTTCATGGTGATAGCGCTTACTATCAGAAGATCAAGCGATTTCAATGCGCGCAGAATCCCTCCCCCGTCGGGGAATGACGACACCGGATCCTCGCCCATCACGATAAGCGCGTTCACCGAGCCCGGCTCGTAAAGCATCGAAGAGGCGCTTTTGCCCCCTTCACCCGGCCTTATGCCCGCGCTCCAAGCGCCCAGCGTATTAGCATATTCAGCCGGAATCTGCACGGATTCGGGGCCGTCGCCAAGAAGAATGGCAAGATTCGCAACAGCGCGAACAAGGTCGGCGTTTTTTGTATTGTCGGATGTTCCTAGCGACATAACTATCAGCCGTGAACCGACCTTGGCAAAAGTTGCCGCGGCGGCGGCAATGTTTTCAGCCGGAACGCCGGTCATCGCCGAAACCTTTTCCGGCGTGTAATTTTCGAGCGATGCGGCAAGCGCCGCAAAACCCTCAATCTTTTCGGCGGCAGACTTGTCGAACATTCCGCCGTCGATGATCGCCTTCATGATGCCGTTAACCATGGCGATTCCGGTTCCCGGCCTGTTGCGAAGCCACGTTGACGAATGGCGCGTAAGCTTTGTTTCGCGGAAATCGGACGTAATGATATGCGCGCCCTCGCGTCCGGCCTGCATGATGTTCAGGCCGAACACCGGATGCGTGACCGTGATGTCGGAATCCACAACAAGAATCGCCTGCTTGCCAAGCGGCGATTTTAAATCTATTTTATGCGGCGCGGCGCCGAAGCACGACTCCCACGCCTTCTGAGCCCGGCCATAGCCGAACGCGCCGGAATAGTCGAGGTTGCCCGAACCGAGCACGGTCATGAACCGCTTGAGCATGTGGTTGTCTTCCATGGTGCAGCGGTGCGATCCGATTGCGCCCACGGATTGCGCCCCGCCCCTGGAAATCACCTCGCGAAGCGCGTCGGCTGCGTATTTCATCGCCTCGTCCCATGTTGTTTCGACAAGCTCGCCGTCTTTGCGCACAAGCGGCGTCTTCAGTCGCGCCGGATCGTGAACGTAATCGAAGCCGAACCTGCCCCTGCCGCAGAGGTTTCCGTCGGATACGCCCTTGTCTTCCTCGCCGCGCGCGCGAAGGATCTTGCCCTCGCGAATGCCGAGCGTGAGCGTGCAGCCGCAGCCGCAGTATGAGCAGATGGAATCCTTTTCGTCCAGATACCACGCCCGCGCCTTGTATTTGTACGGCTTGGCCACAAGCGCGCCGGTGGGGCAAGCGTCAACGCACTGGCCGCAGTAGTCGCATTCCAGAATCTCGCCGAAGGCCGGGGTGACAACCGTCGGAAATCCGCGTCCCATGAACCCAAGCGCCCCACGGCCCTGATGCTCGGCGCAGATGCGCACGCATTTTCCGCAGAGTATGCAGCGGTTTGAGTTAAGCTCGATAAGCGGGCCTCGCACGTCGGCGGGCTTGTCTTTCCGCCACCGGATGAACCTGCCTTCGGGCTTGCCATACTCGTAGGCAAGGTCTTGCAGGTCGCACTCGCCGGCCTTGTCGCAGACCGGACAGTCGAGCGGATGATGCACAAGCAGCAGCTCAAGCACCGTCTGGCGGGCTTTTTTAAGCTTCGGCGTGTCTGTAAGAACCTTCATGCCGGGCTGCACCGGAGTTGAACAGGCGGCGAACAAGCGCGGCTGGCCTTCAAGCTCAACCACGCAGAGGCGGCATCCGCCGTAAGGGCGCAGGCGTTTGTCCCAGCAAAGATTCGGTATCTTTATTCCGTTGGCCTTCGCGGTCTTGAGGATGGTCGCGCCATCCTCGGCCTGAACAGGCTTTCCGTTTATGGTTAGTTCAATCATTATTTCTCACCTCTATTACCAACTGCGGTTGCATCGGCAACCGCAGCGGGCCCACCAACCGCAGTTGCATCGGCAACCGCCGCATTCGTCGCTCCGGCTTTCGCGAACTTCAGTCCGGGGCCTATTTTTATCGAGCCGAACTTGCATCGGTCGTAGCATGTGCGGCATTGAATGCATAGCTCCTGAATGATCTTGTGCGGCTGTTTCTTCTCGCCGGTTATCGCCTTCTGCGGACATGCCCGCGCGCAGACGCCGCATCCGGTGCATATCGCCGCATCGATCTCGAAGCTTGCAAGATCGCGGCATACGCCTGTCTTGCACCATTTGTCGTGGATGTGCGACTCGTATTCCTCGCGGAAATACTTGATCGTTGTCAGCACCGGATTCGGCGCTGTCTGTCCAAGGCCGCAGAGCGAGGTGGCCTTTATGTCCTCGCAGAGGTCGAGCAGGGTTTCAACATCGCCCGGCTTGCCGCGCCCCTCGGTTATGTCGATGAGTGTGTCGAGCATCACGCGTGTACCCACGCGGCATGGCGGGCATTTGCCGCACGATTCATCCGCAGTGAAACCGAGAAAAAACTTGGCGAGGCTGACCATGCAGTTGTCCTCGTCCATCACCACCATGCCGCCCGATCCCATGATCGCGCCTGTGGCATTGATCGAATCGAAGTCAACCGGCGTATCGAGCAGGTGTTCGGGTATGCAGCCGCCCGACGGGCCGCCCATCTGCACCGCCTTGAATTTCTTGCCCTTTTTGGATATTCCGCCGCCGATGTCGTAGATGATGGTGCGAAGCGGAATGCCCATCGGCACCTCAACAAGGCCCACGTTTGTTATCGCGCCGGTGAGCGCGAAGACCTTCGTGCCGGTGGATTTCTCGGTTCCGAGGCTCTTGTACCAGTCGGCTCCGTTTAGAATTATCGGCGCAATCTGCGCGAAGGTTTCCACGTTGTTCAGCACCGTGGGCTTGTCCCAAAGCCCCTTGTGCGCCGGAAACGGAGGCCTCGGCCTCGGCATTCCGCGCTGGCCCTCGATGGAGCGCATCAGCGCCGTCTCCTCGCCGCAGACGAAAGCGCCCGCGCCAAGGTAAACGTCAAGCTCGAAATCGTAGCCGGAATCGAGGATGTTCCTGCCGAGAAGCCCGGCCTCGTTCGCGTCTTTTATGGCCTTTTTCAATCGCTCGACGGCAAGCGGATATTCGGCGCGCACGTATATGTAGCCCTTTGTAGCGCCGATCGCCTTCGAGCCGATCACCATGCCCTCGATCACCGAATGCGGGTCGGCCTCCATCACCGATCTGTCCATGAACGCGCCCGGATCGCCCTCGTCGCCGTTACAGAGCAGGTATTTCTGATCCGCCGCCGACTTGGAGGTGAACTCCCACTTGAGGCCGGTGGGGAAGCCCGCGCCGCCCCTGCCCCTGATTCCGGAGCCCTTTACCGTGTCGATAATCTCCTGCTGCGACATCTCAAGAAGCGCCTTCGCGGCGGCCTGATAGCCGTCGCGCGCTATGTATTCCTCGATGCTGTCCGGGTCGATCATGCCCTTGTTCCGAAGCACGCGAAGCACCTGATGCTTGAAGAACGGGATTTCGTTCATCACCGGAATGGCCTTTTTGTCGGCGGGCATCTTGTACATCAGCTTTTCGACCGGTCTGCCCTTTATGAAATGCTCCTCGACAAGAAGCGGCACGTCTTCCGGCTTAACAACCTGATAGAAGATTTCGCCGGGGTGAACCGCGATGATCGGCCCTTTGGCGCAGAAACCGTTGCAGCCGGTGAGCACCACCTTGACCTCTTTTTCAAGGCCGCGTTTTCTGATTTCGACATCGAGCGCGTCCCGCACCTTCAGCGAGCCGCTGGCAACACAACCTGTTCCGGCGCATATCATCAAGTGCGCGCGATACTGTTCCATCTATAAAATCTCCTTCGTCAATGAAGTCGTTTTAATTTCACACTTAAATCCCCCCGGCTATGCCACCCCCCTTTGCCAAAGGGGGGTAGGGGGGATTTCATAACAAAACCCGCTAATACGCCGTTTCGCTGCCGGTAACAAGCGCCAGCTTCTCGACCGGCGCGCCGCCGATCACATGCTCTTTCACGATGGTCTTGATCTTCGCCTCGGTAAGCTCGCCATACTTCACCGGCGGCTGCCCGTGCATCTCGACAGTGGCAAGCGGCTCCTTGCTGCACAATCCGGCGCAGCCCGACGTGGCAACTATCACGCCCTCGGCCCCCGCTTCGCGAAGCTCCGCCATAAGCGCAGTCATTATTTCACGCGCCCCGGCGGCTATGCCGCACGTTCCCATATGCACAGTCACCTTCGCCCTGTATCCTCCCTCGCGAAGCGAGAATTCTTCCTTGTGCTTTTCCTTTATTCTTTTCAGATCGTCTATCGTCAGTCTTGCCATTTCCTGCTTGCCCCCTTAACGGTACTTCTCAACGATTTCCATCGAGTTCTTCGGATCGATTCCGCCGAACGTGTCGTGGTCAACCACCACAACAGGCGCAAGACCGCACGCGCCCAGACAGCGGACTTCCTCAAGCGAGAATTTCCTGTCCGGCGTCACCTCGCCCACTCCGATCCCAAGCCCCTCCTTCAGATTGCGCAGTATCTCCTCGGCCCGTTTCACGTAGCAGGCGGTTCCGAGACACACCCTGATGTTGTGGTCGCCGCGCGGTTTCATGGTGAAAAACGAGTAGAAGCTCACAACGCTGTGAACCTCGGCGGCTGGAATATTCATGCCCTTCGACACGCGCTTGAGAGCGGCGACGGGAAGCCAGCCTATCATCTCCTGCGCCCGCTGCAAGACCGGTATAAGGCTTCCGGGGATATGCTTGTAATGCGCGATGACCTTGTCAAGCTCGGCTGCCATCGCGGGCGGAAAATCGTCGCGGACAGGCTCGGCAGGCGACGACATCTCGGCGGATATTGCAAAGGCTCCCGGCTTCCGGGTTTCAAGCCACTGCACCGCGCGCCTTGTCACATCGAGAAGCACCGCAGGCGTGAACGGCTTCGGCACGTAATCGATTATCCCAAGCCCAAGAGCCTCCTTTATCGTGTCCTGCGACGGATAGCCGGTGAGTATCACGATGCCGGTGTCTGGCCGCGAGTTCCTGAGCCAGCGGATGAGCGTGATGCCGTCAACCTCAGGCATTTTCAGATCGGTGAAAACGAGGTCGTAGCGCTCTTTTTCCATCTTCAGGATCGCCTCGCGCCCGCCAAGCGCGCCTTCCATATGATAGCCCGCGCCCTTCAGCACGATCTCGCAGCTTCTTATAACGATGCTTTCATCGTCCACGACAAGTATCTTCAAGCCGTTTTCTGTCATACAGTTCTCCGGGATTATTAATTGAGAAACACAGTTACAGCCGCGCGCCCTCGATCGGCGCGATTCTGGCAAGCCACAGCAGCCAGCCCTGCGCCAGATTGTCGCGCACCAGCTCGCTGACGGCGTTGTTTGCGCCCATGTTGAGCTCGCGCACCCTGCCGGTCATCGGGGCAAGAAGCTCATGGCTCCTGCCGTCGCCAAGCACAACCTGGCCGAAGCTTTCGCCCGCAACCAGCGCGGGAAGCTTGTCGGTGAGTTCCACATACACCATCTGCCCCTCAAGAAGCAGGTAACGAAGGTCGCATCCGACCTCCCACATGCCGCCCTTCAAGGGCCGCGCCCATGTGCCTTCCTTGTAGAAAAGCACCGGATTGTCCTGATCGCGCAGATCGACTATGGAGTTTCTGAACTCGTCGATGAACGCCTTGCGAAGTATCCAGCCGCGCTCGTCGAACACCCTTCGGGCCATGTTCAGCATGAACTCCGGCGTGAACGGTTTCTCCAGAAACTCGAACGCGCCAAGCCGCACCGATTCACGCGCGTCCTCAAGCGTGGGATAGCCTGTTATTATCGCAACGTCCATCTTCGGCTGGATGAGTTTCGTCTCCTTCAAGACCGTTATGCCGCTGATGTCCGGCAGCCTGACGTCGGAGATGAGCAGGTCGAACTCCTCGCTTGACACCCGCTTGATGGCGTCCTCGCCGCGGGCAACGGTCGTTATGCTGTATCCCTCAACGCCGAGGATTCGCTGACAACTTAGCGTTACCGCCGGATCGTCGTCGAGAACAAGTATTTTTTCCTTCTTGGCCATTTCAAGCCCTCCTAGTTACCGGCGCCGCGCCGAATCGTAAGGATTTCATCACGGTCAACGGTGTTTCCGAAACAAGATTTCAAGCTCATAGGGGAATATAACGCACGTGCCGCGTGAAGTGATTGACAGAATCATTTTCATGCGGACGAATCGGACTGCAATCCGGACTTTGGCGGAACCAGTAAGCTCGCACGTGGAGATTATACAGGTTTGTTCGAAAAACTCCAGAAAAAATTTATACCCTGACGGCACAGGCCCCGGACGGCGTTTCGGCGCTTCGGATCTCTTCCGGGGTGCCGGTTTGAGCTATCCGGCCATGCTCATAAATGATTACTTTATCCGCTATCGCGGATGCCTCTTCGAAATCATGCGTTACCAGTATCACGGGAATATTGAATTCGTCCCTGACTTCCCGCAGAAAACCTCGCATTTCGATGCGGAGAGGCCGGTCAAGCGCCGAAAACGGTTCATCAAGCAATAGCGCCCGTGGCCGCCGCATCAGCGCCCTTGCAACCGCAACCCGCTGCTTCTGGCCTCCGGATATCTCATGAGGGTATCTGCCTTCAAGCCCCGCGAGCCTGAATGCGCGTATCATCTCCAGGGCATGATTCATTTTTTCATGCTTCTGTGCCGATGGGGCGCCATAAAGAATATTTCCGATAACAGTCATGTGCGGAAAGAGCGCAAGGTTTTGAAAAACATAGCCAAATGGACGTTTATTCGCCGGGAAATCGGTGTTTGTCACGCTGTCATAGTATATCGTGTCATCAAGGCTCACCCTCCCGTTGTCGGGCCTCATAAGACCGGCAATCAACTGAAGCGTCATGGACTTGCCTGCGCCTGAAAAACCGAAGAGCACGGCCAGCTCATTACGTATTTCCCAGCCGATATCAAGGTTGAAGCCGTTTAGCTTCTTTTGGAGGCTAACCTGAAGGCCCATCAGATGATCCTCCGCGAGTATCTGTTTGCGACATACAGGAATATTCCGGACATCATGGTCAGCAGCAAGACCATGAAATGAGCCTGCGACCATTCCCCGCTTCCCGCAAGACTGTAAATCGCCAGTGGCATCGTGCTTGTCTTGCCGGGCAGGTTCCCGGCGAGCATGAGCGTTGCTCCGAACTCTCCCATGGCGCGGGCAAAGGACAAGACCATTCCGGCAACAATGCCGCGCTTTGCAAGCGGCAGTATGACTTTCAGCGCGGTGTCGGGCTCGGAGTGACCGAGCGTGTATGACGCATCGATGAGGCTTCCGTCAACGGATTCGATGGCAGCCCTTGCCGTCTTTATCATCAACGGCAGCGCCACGACGTAGGAAGCAAGAACTGCCGCATACCAGGTGAACATGATGCTCCATCCGGTCAATGAATAGAGATATTTCCCGATAAAACCATTGCGTCCAAAGAGGATAATCAGATAATAACCGGTTACTGTGGGGGGAAGCACCAGCGGGATCGTAAGTAACACATCGAGAAGTTCCCTGCCGCTGAAGTCCCTTCGCGCAAGAAAATACGCAAGCGGCAATCCGGTCAGCACAATAAGCGCTGTCGAGACAGCGGCAACCTGCAATGACAGGCGTATCGAAAAAAGAACCGATTCGTCCATGCAACGGCCTATCTGGCGGTCTGAAACCCGTATTTTTTGAGTATCGACTGGCCGGCAGGCGACAGAACCAGCGAGATAAAACCCTTTGCCGAAGCCTCATTTCCGGTAGATTTAACCACGGCAACCTGATAAACAACCGGCTTATGGCTTCCTTCCGGAGCAGTGAAAACCAGCTTGACATCTCTGGCCCTGACCGCGGCGTCCGTGGCATAAACAATGCCTGCGTCCACTTCTCCACTCGCCACGTAGTCGAGAGCCTGCCGGACGTTTTCGGTGAAAACAAGTTTATCCTTGATTGCGCCGGAGAGTTTGTAATAGTCCAGCACCTCGGCAGCATACCTGCCTGCAGGCACTGTTTTGGGGTTTCCGGTCGCTATTTTCTTTACTGCGGGCGTATTCAGATCGTCAAATCCCTTCAATAGCGGCCCATGAAGCGGCACGATGAGAACAACCGGGTTGCCTGCGAAGTTCACGCGCGTGCCGGGGGAGAGAAATCCGTTGCCGTCGAGCATGTCCATGTCTTTATGCGCAGCGGAAGCAAAGACATCGGCAGGCGCGCCACCAGCTATCTGCCTTGCAAGATCACCCGACGCCCCGAAATTCAGCACGACCTTCACATTGCTTCCGGACTCATACAGCTTGCCGATTTCCTCGAAGGCATTTTTCAGGCTTATTGCCGCCGACACGGTGATAGCCGGAGTTTCAGCCTGGGAAACGCCCGTCAAGATGCTGAAGCAGATCGTTATAGCTGCCGCAAGAATAAATTTTTCCATCATTGCACGACTCCTTCTTGTTGACAGGAATAGACGCAATATTCATGCCTGGGATTAAACGCCGGAATAACGCCGGAAACGAACCGGACAGCTAAAGGAATTAACAAATATGTAGCTTAGACTGCAAAGCTGTATTTACAGACACGCCAAATCCATAATATTGCGGACAACAGAATCCGTTCCCGACCGGGAACCCTGTCTACCCTCAACAGGCTACATGATTGACCATGTAGCCGCGCATGCTGAACGCCCGCTTGAGCGAACGTTTTTCCTCAGGCGAAAGGAATGCATACAGGGCGATAACCTTTTCGCGGGAACGTTTCTCGGTGCAGACGTACTCGTTGAAATCGCTTTTAAGATGTTCCGGGATTTCCGCGTCGCGCAGGACGCGCTCCAGATCGCCTGTGTCACAGATCATGCGTTTGAGGCTCTGGCTTTCCGAGCCGAAATAGTATGAACTGGAATCGCGGCTCACTATAAACGTTGAAGGCCCGCAGGACGCAAGCATAACCATAAAAGCCGAAGCCAATAGAAGACGGTTCATCGTTTAGCCCCTTCCTCAAGCAGATTTTCGATACGCCTCATGAAACTGCCCGAAGTCATGGACTGTCTGCCGAGCAGCCTGTCGGCAATTGTCCCGTCGCGGGCGATCAAAAACGTGGCCGGAACGCCGAAAACCGTGTAGCTTTTGATGAAAACCTCTCCGCGAGAATCGACCGGCACCGGAAACGGCAGCGGCTTTTTCAGCAGATAATCGGCAACTGTGGCGGCCTTTCTGTCTATCGAGATGGCTATGACCGCCAGTCCCTTGTCCTTGAATTTCAAATGAAGCGATTCAAGCTCCGGAAGTTCATCGACGCATTCGCGGCACCATGTCGCCCAGAAGTTAAGCAGAACCACCTTGCCGCTGAAATCCGACAGCCGCACGGTTTTTCCCGACATATCCTGAAGCGCAAAATCGGCGGCTGGAATGCGCTCCGCGGCACTGGCGGAAGCGCTGAAAACGGCAAGCGCTAACATGATAATGGTTGTGGCAAATAACCGCATGATTCGATTATAACCCCATATCGCCCATGGATGCTCGCGACGAACGGCACGCGAATTATCCTGTGATATAATTAGCGAGCAATTCAGGCAGTAAACGATTCAGGAGGACTTGAATGGCCCGGATAACGCTTGATTTCAGGGGCATGAACTGCCCTATGCCCATAATGAAAACCGCGATGGCTTTCAGGAAAGCGGCGCAAGGCGATCAATTCGAGATCACCTGCGACGATCCCGGATTCGAGCCGGACATAACTGCATGGTGCAAGGAAACGAAAAACCTGCCTTGCGATATAAAAAAGCAGGGCAAGGACATCATCGCAAGCATAACCAAACAGTGATGGCCAAGTGAAGAGAAAAAGCCTTTCCGTGTATCGCCGTCATGGGTAACGATCTTGCCGCCAAAATCAGGGAACTGGAAGAGCGGATCGACCGGCTCGAAAACAAGGGCAACTCGCTTACGATGGTGCTGTTCAGCGGCGATTTCGACAAGGCCATGGCTGCGTTTATTATAGCCAATGGCGCGCTGGCGATGGGCAAGGAGGTTACGATATTTGTGACCTTCTGGGGGCTTGATGTTATTAAAAAGCCCGCGTTCAGCACGTCGGGACGCGGTTTGCTTGAGCGCATACTGCTCCGGATGAGACCGAAAGGCCCGGGCAGGCTTGCCGTTTCAAAGATGAACTATGGCGGTATCGGGCCGAGGCTGTTTCGATACATGATGGGGAAAAAGAATGTGGAACCCCTCGGCGCCCTCATTGCAATGGCGATGGAATTCGGAGTTCGCATTGTTGCATGCCAGATGTCGATGGATCTGCTTGGCATTAAAAAGGAAGATCTGATCGACGGAGTGGAAGTTGGCGGAGTTGCGACATTTCTTGGGAAGGCCTATGAGGGGCAGGCCACTCTGTTCATATAACGTGCCGCAAAAAACCTGCCGGATGAATTTCCTTGACAAACGTTTGAAATCGGCCAGTTATTCTGGTACTATTTGAAACCTTTTCATGCCCTTATGGCATGAGTTTCAAATTACCGGGAATGCAAGGCGAGGAATGCTACTATTTCAGGATCTGATCCTCAAGCTTCAATCTTTCTGGGCAGCCAAGGGCTGCGTGATACAGCAGCCATACGATATAGAAGTTGGAGCCGGAACATTCAATCCGGCAACGTTTTTCCGGGTGCTCGGCCCTGAGCCGTGGAGGGCCGCCTATGTTGAGCCTTCCCGCAGACCGACGGACGGGCGCTACGGCGAAAACCCGAACCGCCTTCAGCACTACTACCAGTTTCAGGTCATTCTCAAGCCTTCTCCGATAGACAGCCAGGAGCTGTATCTGGAAAGCCTTCGCGCCATAGGCATCGATCCGCTTCAGCACGACATCCGTTTTGTTGAGGACGACTGGGAATCGCCCACGCTGGGCGCTTGGGGGCTTGGCTGGGAAGTCTGGCTAAACGGCATGGAGATCACCCAGTTCACCTATTTCCAGCAGGTGGGCGGCATCGATCTCAGTCCGGTATCGGTGGAAATAACATACGGCCTCGAACGGCTGGCGATGTATATACAGGGCGTAAACAGCGTTTACGACCTCAAGTGGACAAACAACGTTTCATACGGCGATGTTCACCATGTGGGCGAGGTTCAGTTCTCGGCGTTCAACTTCGACGAGGCCGATGTCGATATGCAATATCGTCTGTTCGACATGCATGAAAAGGAGGCCAAGCGCCTTGCCGCAGCCAATCTTGTTCTTCCGGCTTACGACTGCGTGCTGAAATGCTCGCATTCGTTTAACATGCTCGACGCCCGCGGCGCCTTGAGCGTGACCGAGCGCACCGGATACATTACGCGTGTGCGGCATCTGGCCAAACTCTGCGCCGAGGGGTATGTGGAGCTTCGCACCAACATGAACTTTCCACTGATTAATCGCGTTGCTCGCCAAGGCTCGCAAGACGTTTGCGTTGCTCGCCAAGGCTCGCAAGACGTTTGCGTTGCCCGCCAAGGCTCGCAAGAACCGGGAGGCGCGAAATGAGCACAAATGCGCTTCTGCTTGAGATCGGCTGCGAGGAACTTCCGGCGCGGTTCATACCGCCCGCCCTTGAAGCGTTGAAGAAACTTGCCGAGACGCGCCTTGCAAAAGAGGCTCTGGCGCATGGCGCGATAAACACATACGGCACTCCGCGAAGGCTTGCGCTCGTGGTCGAGGATTTGGCCGCGAGGCAGGAAGACCGCATTCGCGAGGTCATGGGGCCGCCCAAACGCGCGGCGTTCGATCAGGACGGCAACCCCACTAAGGCGGCCACCGGCTTTGCCGCCGGACAGGGCGTGACGGTTGAGGCGCTCCAGATTCGCGCCACTGAAAAGGGTGAGTACGTGGCAGCCGTTGTCGAGGAAAAGGGCGTGGCCGCAACGGAGCGGCTTCCGTTCATTCTTTCCGACATGGTCACATCGCTTCCGTTTCCGAAGTCGATGCGATGGGGAAGCGGATCGCTCCGGTTTGCGCGCCCCCTGCACTGGATACTTGCGCTCTATGGCGGCGAAACCGTGCATTTCGAGGTGGACGGCCTTAAAAGCGGAAACATCACGCGCGGCCACCGGTTTCTGTCGCCCGGCGCGTGGCAGGTGCGCGACCACAAGTCTTACGTTCCGTTCCACGAGACGAACTTCGTGATCGTCGAACCGGAGGAACGAAAGAGGCGCATAAGAAAACAGTGCGACGAACTTGCCGCCTCGGTTGGCGGACGGGTTCTGCACGACGAGGGGCTGCTCGATACCGTGGCAAATCTTGTCGAGTACCCGACGGCGGTAATGGGAAAATTCGAGCAGTCGTATCTGGCGCTTCCGCGCGAGCTTCTGATCACTGTGATGAAGGGGCATCAGAAGTATTTCGCGGTTGAGGACAAGACCGGAAATCTTCTCCCGTGCTTCATCACCATCAGCAACTCAAGGCCTGAAAACAGCCCGAACATAGCCGCCGGAAACGAGCGGGTAATTCGGGCGCGGCTTGAGGATGCGCGGTTCTATTTCAATGAAGACCGCTCGCAGAGGCTTGCGTCGCGTCTGGACAAGCTGAAATCGGTCAACTATCAGGAAAAGCTCGGAAGCGTTTACGACAAGGTGATGCGTTTTGAGCGCATAGCCCTTGCCATTGCGCCGAAGATCGCGCCGTCGATTGCGCCCGATGACGTAGGCCGGGCCTGTCGATTGGCCAAGGCCGACCTTACAACAGGCGTTGTTTACGAATTTCCGGAACTTCAGGGCTACATGGGAATGACATACGCCTTCGCCGACGGCGAGCGCGAGAACGTGGCCTGCGCCGTGGACGAGCATTACATGCCGCGTTTTTCGGGTGACGACGTTCCGCCGTCCGATCTGGGCGCGGTTGTGTCGCTTGCAGACAAGATCGACAGCGTTGCCGCGTTTTTCTCCGTGGGGCTGATTCCCACCGGCTCGGAGGATCCGTTCGCGCTTCGCCGCCAGACGCTTGGAGTGATTTCCATTCTCGACTCAAAGGGATACGGCATTGCTGTGGAGGAGCTTGTTGACGACGCCGTCAAGGCGCTTTCGGAAACCCTTTCAACGCCGGACGGGCTTTCGGCGTCGATAATGACGTTCATGGCGCAAAGGCTGTCCGGGATGCTGGAGACGGAGGGCGTGCGCTACGACGAGGCGGCAGCCGCCCTCTCAGATGGCGTGGGCCGCGTGACCGATCTTCGCCTGCGTGTTTCCGCTGTGCGGAAATTGCGGGAATCCGCCGGATTTATTGAGCTTGTCACCGCGGCAAAACGGGTACATAATATTCTTTCGAAGATCGACAACGCCGGTGATCCGGATGAATCGGCATTTGTTGCCGATGCGGAGCGCGCGCTTCACAATGCGGCGGTCGATCTCGAAAGAAGGGTGACTGCGGAAAATCCGATGCCGGTACACGAGCTTGTCGCGCCCGTCAATGCATTCTTCGACGCGGTGCTTGTGATGGACAAGGACGAAAACATAAGGCGCAACAGGCTTGCCCTTCTTGCAAAGGTAAAGGCCGTATTCAAGCGCGTGGCCGATTTTTCCAGAATAGTCGAATGAACCCGGTGAATGCCGGGTTTTTTATTGTTTTATCGGTTTCAGCTTAAACGGAACATTTGGTTCCGGATAGAATCAAGGAGGGCATCAAATGGCGACAAAAAAGCACGTCTATTTCTTCGGTGACGGGAAGGCCGACGGAACGGGGGACATGAAAGACCTCTTGGGCGGCAAGGGCGCGGGACTTGCGGAAATGACCCGGCTGGGCATCCCGGTTCCTTCCGGATTTACCATTACCACCGAGGCCTGCAACGCATTCTTCGAGGCGGGCAAGAAGCATCCCGCCGGAATGTGGGATCAGGTTCTGGCAAATCTGAAAAAGGTCGAAAAGTCGATGGGCATGAAGTTCGGCGATCCGAAGAATCCGCTCATGGTATCGGTGCGTTCCGGCGCGAAATTCTCGATGCCCGGCATGATGGACACCGTGCTGAACCTCGGCCTGAACGACGCCACGCTGGAAGGCATCGTAAAAAAGACCGGCAACACGCGTTTTGCCTACGACGCCTACCGCAGGTTCATGACAATGTTTTCGAGCATCGTGATGGGGCTGGACAGGATGAAGTTCGAACACGCGCTTGAGGACATGAAGCAGGCAAAGGGCGTGATGCTCGACACCGACCTCGACGCCGACGACCTTGAGAAGCTTTGCGTGCGCTACAAGCAGATATACCGCGCCGCCACAGGGCACGACTTTCCGCAGGAGCCGCTCAAGCAGCTTGAGATGGCGATCAACGCTGTTTTCGGCTCATGGTTTGGCGACCGTGCGCGCAAATATCGCGACCTGAACGGCATCTCGCACAAGCTCGGAACAGCCTGCAACGTGCAGGCGATGGTTTTTGGAAACATGGGCGACAATTCCGGAACCGGCGTGGCGTTCACGCGCAATCCGTCAACCGGCCAGAACAAGTTCTTTGGCGAGTTTCTGCTGAACGCGCAGGGCGAGGACGTGGTGGCCGGAATCCGCACGCCGGAACCGGTTTCCGACTTGCAGAAAAAGATGCCAAAGTGCTACAAGGAGTTGATGGCGATTTACAAAAAACTCGAAAAGCACTACAAAGACATGCTCGACATCGAGTTTACCATCCAGGAAGACAGGCTTTTCATGCTCCAGACCCGCGTGGGCAAGCGCACAGCGACAGCCGCCCTCAAGCTTGCGGTTGACATGGTGGAGGAGAAGCTGATCGACAAGAAGACGGCGGTCAGCCGCATCGATCCGGCCCAGATAGACCAGCTTCTGCATCCGATGATCGATCCGAAGGCCAAGGTTGAAAAGATCGCCAAGGGGCTTCCGGCGTCGCCGGGCGCTGCCGTGGGCACGCTCGTGTTCACCGCGGAAGACGCCGAAAAGGCGGCTGATCGCGGCGAGAAGGTTGTTCTTGTGCGCACCGAGACATCGCCGGAAGACATCGGCGGAATGCACGCGGCGCAGGGCATTCTCACAGCGCGCGGCGGCATGACGTCGCATGCGGCGGTTGTGGCGCGCGGCATGGGCAAGTGCTGCGTGGCGGGATGCGGCGCAATCAACATCAGCGAGACGGCAAAAACAATGTCCGTCGGCAATCTTGTGCTGAAGGAGGGCGATTACATCACCCTGAACGGAACCACCGGCGAGGTGCTTCTTGGCCAGGCTCCGCTCATCCAGCCGAAACTCACCGGCGACTTTTCAAAGATAATGTCGTGGGTTGACGAGTTTGCCGCCATCGATGTGCGCGCCAACGCCGACACGCCGCACGACGCGCAGGTGGCGCGAGGATTCGGAGCCGTAGGCATCGGCCTCTGCCGCACCGAGCACATGTTCTTCGAGGGCGAGCGCATTCAGGCCGTGCGCGAGATGATACTTGCCGATGAAATCGACGACAGGAAGAAGGCGCTTGAGAAACTGCTGCCGATGCAGAAGGGCGACTTTATCGGCATCTTCAAGGAGATGAAGGGCCTGCCGGTAACGATCAGGCTTCTCGATCCGCCGCTGCACGAGTTTCTGCCGCACACCGACGACGAGATTAAGGCGCTTTCCGAAAGCATGGGCGTTTCGGTCGAGCGTCTTAACACAAAGAACCGGCTGCTTCACGAGTTCAACCCGATGCTTGGACATCGCGGCTGCCGCCTTGGCGTGACATACCCGGAAATCTACGAGATGCAGGCGCGCGCGATCATGGAGGCCGCATGTGAGCTTTCGAAGAAGCGCGTGAAGGTCATTCCGGAAATCATGATTCCGCTTGTCGGTCACGTTAACGAACTGAAGGCGATGCGCGAGGTGGTGGACAGGGTTGCCGCCGAGGTGATGGCGCAGTACAAGACGAAGGTTGAGTACACTGTCGGAACTATGATCGAGCTTCCGCGCGCGGCGATAACCGCCGACGCAATTGCTCAATACGCCGACTTCTTCTCGTTCGGCACAAACGATCTCACCCAGACAACGTATGGTCTTTCCCGCGACGACGCGGGCAGGTTCCTGCCGTTCTACGTTGACAAGGGCATTCTGGAAGACGATCCGTTCGTCACGATTGACCAGACTGGCGTCGGCGCGCTGATGCAGATTGCGGTGGAGAAGGGCAGAACCGTCAAGAAGAAGCTGAAGATGGGAATCTGCGGAGAGCACGGCGGCGAGCCGCGTTCAGTAACGTTCTGCAACAAGATCGGCCTGAACTATGTAAGCTGTTCGCCGTACCGCGTGCCTATTGCAAAGCTTGCGGCTGCACAGGCGGCAATTACCGCAAAGAGCGGCAAGGACATGAGCAAGTCAACGGTTTAAACCGTTTCAGAGTTTTGATATGCAACGGGCCGGAAGCGATTCCGGCCCGTATGCCGGTGAGAAGGCCATGCCTGAAATATCCCGTTTTTTCGGAATCATCATTTCCATGTATTTTGACGAACACAATCCGCCTCATTTTCATGCTCGATACGGGAAGGATTACGTCGCTGTCGAGATTGCCACGCTTCGCGTTATTGAAGGTAAATTTCCGCCACGGGCATTGGGGCTTGTGATCGAATGGGCAGCGCAGCATCGGGATGAACTGATGAGGAATTGGAACGATGCGCGAAACGAGCAGCCATTATCTAAGATAAGTCCATTAAATTAGGAGGTTGGCGATGATTCACGATGTTGTCAGCGCAAGTTACATAGATAATTACGAAATCGAAATCGAGTTTGACGACGGCAATAAAGGCGTCATGAATTTTTCAGGATACCTTTGCAGGGGCGGCGTATTTCAGCGTTTTAAAGACATCGCATATTTTCGCAATTTTGAAATAAATCGGGAACTGGGCGTCTTGACATGGCAGAACGAAATAGATATCGCTCCGGAGACGCTTTATGCCGAAGCGACAGGCAGCCCCTTGCCGGACTGGATGGAAGAAAAAGACGCTGGTTGACGTCATCGGCATTGGGTTGCGCCGGAGATGTTTATTCCAGGTACCGCTTCGTAACCTCATCCCTCGCGCATTCAGGAGCGCCGTCCGGATGGAACGAAACCCACGATCCGATCGGCAAAACCTGTCCGTTCCATGTAATCGGTGCGGCAATAAAGCAGCGCTTCAGCGCGCCATCCGGATGAAGGCCCACCCATTTCCGTCCCATGCAGGCAACTCCGCTAATGGCGATGTCTTGCGCCAGTTCGCAGGCGGAAAGACGCCCGTTCGGATGAAAGAGCACAAAGGTGTCGGGGTGGGCCGGAATTCCGTCGATGGTTGCGGCTTCGGAGAGGAACACGCGGCGAAGGCCGCCGTCGTAGTGGAAAAGTATCGGCGCACCGGCGCGGCACTGGATGCCGTTAACAGTCGCCGAATTTGCCGGATCGATGCGCGCGATCGTGTCGCCGTCTAAATAAAAAAACCTGCTGCCGCGCTGAAACAGGCCAATCCCGTTATCAACCTCAACTGCCGTGACAAATTCGCGAGGACTGCCGTCCTCGAACAGGCGCACAACAGTTCCGGCCATTGCAGTAATGCCGCCGATTCGCGCGTCGTTGGCCGGCGTGAACATCGCCGGTCTGCCGCCGGGATAAAGCTCAACCGGCGAGCCGTCCATCGCATGAATGCCGGAAACCTGAAATCCATGCGCGGGGGTGAAGCGAGCGATGTCCCCGTCATCGTATAGCCGCACCGGATTGCCGCCCAGAGCGACGGTTTCGTCTATGGCAACATCAGATGCCGCGATAAAGCCTTTCAGTCTGCCGTTACGATAGAGTTCGAAGCTTGCGCCTTCCGGCAGGCGTATTCCACGAATGGCATGTCCGCGCGAAAGCGTTCCCTTCCAAAGGCTGCCGATGGAATAAAACCATGCGGCATCCCTGCACGGGATGCCCTGAATGGCGGCTTCACCATCTATTTGCTCGAACGCGCGGCTTCCGCCTTTGAGGTAGAAGCGTGTTTCAGTCATGATTTCCGTCATTGAACCAGACGATTTTACCACTTTCGCGCTGAGTTGCCGCTTTAAGACTGCCGTCGCGGTGAAGCCATACGCGGGAGTTCGGCATGACAGGAAATTCCGCCTGAAACGAGCCGTCGGTCTCGAACGACGAAACGCGTCCGTCATCGAAGAGGCAAAGCTCTGTTCCGGCTCTTGCATTAATGCCATGAATGATTGCGTCACCCGCCAGCACGCACCGGAAAAGCGTGCCGTTTTCGTGAAACAGGGTGAGTGCGCCGCCGGAAACAATAATGCCCTCAATGATTATATCGCGCGCCGGGTAGTACGCGGCCATGGCGCCGTCCTGATGGAATTCGACCTCGGTGTCCGCCATGCATGGCGCTCCGTTGATGATGGTTTCCCCGGACAGATGACAGCGCCAAAGAGCGCCGCGTTCGTCGAGGCCGATGATGGAACCCGCAGGAAAGCAGACGCCCTTTACCGTCATGTCCGTGATGACGGTAAAGGGGCGAGGTTTCGACGGAATCGGCTTCGCGTTCATTCTGGTATTATAACCGGAGGGCAGTATGGGAACCATGCATATGAATGAATTATATGAAGAAATCGTCGGAAGACTTGTCGCCCGGTTTCAGCCTGAGCAGATAATCCTTTTTGGTTCGCGGGCCTGGGGAAAGCCGGATGATGAAAGCGACCTTGATCTGATGGTGATTGTTCCGGTTTCGGCGCTGTCGCCTGCAAAGCGGGCTGTCATGGCGCACAAGGCGCTTTGCGGGCTTGGCATGGCAAAGGACGTGATCGTCAAGACACGCGATGAGTTTGACCGTTACCGTCATGTTCGCGCTTCCCTCGAATGCAGGGTTGCTGAGGATGGAAAAGTTTTGTATGAGCGAACAGAAAAATAACCTGACTCGCGCCTGGCTTGAGAAAGCTGCGCGGGATATAGGCTCCGCCCGCAAGCTCGCCTCCGGTTCTGACAGCTATCTCGACACAGCCGTTTATCATTGCCAGCAGGCTGCGGAAAAGGCTGTCAAGGCATTTCTTGTTTTTCACGATATCCGGTTCGGCAAAACGCACGATATTGAAGAGCTTGTCGAGGAAGCGGCAACAGTAAACAGCGGCTTTCTGTCATGGGCAGACGCCGGAGCCACGCTGACTCCCTACGCGACACTATTCAGATACCCGCAGGAATATTCCGAACCGGGCAAGGAGGAATTTGACGAGGCGCTCGAATGCGCAGGCGGACTATACGGTTTTGTCCTGTCGCTGCTTCCGGCTGAAACTCATCCGGAAGCCCAAATATAACAATTGAGGTTGGCGATAGATGAAATTCAGCAAAGATGAAATGCCGGGCAGGCATATACTTGTCGGAATAGTTTACCGGCGCGAGGACGGCAGCGTTGAGCGCGTGGTTCAGGAGCATGGAACGGTCACGGCAGTCGAAGGCAACTCGGTTGAGTATGTTCCAAACGGCAGAAGCGAATCTATCCGTATACCCTACAACCCCAATTTCTACGAAGATAGCGACCCCGATGCGGTTTACACGCTTGCCTCCAGCGGCGAGGAGGTAGAAAACGTGGACATCATCGCGCGGTTTGAGGTCAGAACCCCGAAACAGGCCGTTGCATGACGGGCCGAGCCAACCGTCTGTTGGCATTCCTGTTGATCGCGGGATCGCTGCTTGCGGCTCCAGCAATCTGCAATGCGGCGGTTTCACCGGAAGATATTATTGTTGTCTATAACCGGAAATCGGCTGAAAGCCGCGATGTGGCCGACTATTACGCCTCCCGCCGGAACATTCCGGGCGGAAACCTGACCGGCATCGACGTGCCGGATTCCGAATCCATCTCGCGTGATTCATTCAACCGGCGCGTTCTGCCGCCGCTCAGGGAAGCTGTCGGCAGGCTGCGCAAATCCGGGCGAAAGCCGGTTATTCTGCTGGTGTACGGAACCCCTCTGCGCATCGACGAGAGCGCCGAGGACGGCAACGATGACCTCAAGCAGCTTGCGGAGCGGAGGGTTCCGGAGGTTTCCTCCCTGGTGACCGCCTTGACGGCCCGGCTTGAGGAACTTGAAGGCGTAGCGGCTCAAACCGGTTCCTCATCCGATGCCCTGGCCGTGATTGCACGCGCCGAAAAGGCCGTGATCGGGGCAAACGGCCTGCTTAACGGCACAAAAACATCGCCGCGCGTTTCAGCTGAGGCCGGTTCGATTGTGTTCCGGCTGGTTGGAATCGGCAACATCGCGCGCAACGTGATACAGCAGGCAGGGAAAAAGGCCGATGAATTGAAAGGCGACAACCTTGTCGGATGGGCCTCAGCGCTTCAGACCGTCTCGGGGAATGCCCTGTTTCGCGGAGTAACACATTACGACGCCAGCGAAAAGGCTTCGGCTGTGCGCGCAAGTTATGGACTGCTTGGGGAGCTTCGCTTCTGGCACGATCTGTCTCATCCGATTGAGATCGCCTCAATGACGTCGGCCTCGCTCGACAGCGAGCTTGCCGCGTCGGTTGCCGGGGCGCCGAATGTACCTGGAGGCGCGCCAAATGGGGCCGGCTCGCCTCATCGGCTTGGCGGCTGGCTTGCCAATCCGTTCAACGCGCAGTTCGACAGGAATCCGGGGATAGTGTTTTCGAGGGAAGATACCGTGATGGCGGCGCGGCTCGACGGCCCGACGCCGGAAATCGCCAAAAGGCTTGTGGATGACGCAATATGGGCCGAGGAAAACGGACTTGACGGAAAGTTTTATATTGACGCCAAAAGCGGGGGGAATGACGAAAACTACGATTCGCACCTGCTGCGGCTGGCAAATCTGGTGCGCGAAAAGGGAACGATGCCGGTGGTGATCGACACAAGGGAGGCGCTATTCGCGCAGGATTGCTGTCCGGACGCCGCCCTTTACGTCGGCTGGTACTCGTTGGGGAAATATGTGGATTCCTTTAAATGGAAGCGTGGGGCGGTCGGTTTTCATGTCGCAAGCGCGGAAGCGCAGACGCTCAGGGACAGATCGAGCACCGTATGGTGCAAGCGTATGCTGGAGGATGGCGTTGCGGCAACCTTGGGGCCGGTTAACGAGCCGTATCTGCAGGCATTTCCGGCTCCGGAGATTTTTTTCCCACTGCTATTGACGGGAAAGCTTACACTTGTCGAGGCTTACTACAGAAGCGCTCCATTTGTTTCATGGAGAATGACGCTCATTGGCGATCCGCTGTATGCTCCGTTCCGGAAGAAGCCGGCGATTTCGCAGTAGCGGCAGCTCGCAGGCTTGTGCGATAACCTGCTGTTGGATAGTTTTACAATAATCGTGGCACAGTTCCGTTCCTGCCATGCCCGCAAAATGGCCGTTCTTTTCTGATTACTGCAATATCCTTGGAATAACAACTGGTTGCCATGCCGGTCGCCAGATATTTCATCCGTGACAATGCCAAGCTCCGCCTGTCGCCAAAACTTACAATTATCAGGTAATCTGTGCCTTGGCTTTTAGATTTCTCCGTGTTTTGCATCGGTTACGACAGATGGCACGCGTGATGCTCGTACATGCTCGCCACGGCCAAGGCTAAGACTGAATCGGATCATGAGCGATGGCTGGCAACAGTCATCAGCAAGGAGGTAGCAAGATGAAAACACAGATTGAAAACAGGGTGAGCGCAATGCCGCGCAATGCCAATGGATTGAAAGCAGCGATAGCAATTGCGTTTGCCTTGGCAATGTTGCTCACAGGCATGTCGGCCAATGTTCATGCGATTGCGACATTACAGATTTCCGACGGCAGCACGACTGTTTCAATTGCCGATAACGCCGCCGGGGATACGAATCCTGTGGTTGGCGCTGTCACGTCACTCACCCCTATCGGCAACTTCATGATCGGTGTCACGACTGGCCTGACCATGCCGGTACTTGGCTCGCCTGTCATGCCGACCATGGATGTCAATTCAGTGCAGGTTTCAATCGGCAATGGCGGCACAATAACCATTGCGTTCTCTGAAGTCAATTATGGGCCGCTTGCAGTTGGCTCCAATCTTGTGTCGATGGCAATTGGCGGCGTTACAGGTGGATCTGTGAGTTGGGATGCCTACTACGATACAGGCAATACCCTGTTCGCTCAGACCAGCCTGATAGGCAGCCTCGGCGCATTCAGCGGAGGCGCCTTTGCAGGAACAACCGCCGGACAGCTTGGAACCGGCAGCCCGTTCTCCATTACCAGTGTAATGACAATCAATCATGGAGTCGGCACCAAGGTGTCCAGCTTCGATGCCATTATCGAGCCGGTTCCTGAACCCGGAACGATCATGTTGCTTGGAACCGGGGTTGTTGGATTGATTCTCTACGGCAGACGCAGAAAGGCGTAGGCAGAGACATCAATGCATTGAATAGCGGAAAGCGGCTCAAAAAACCGCTTTCCGCACCATGTGTCGATTTATTTTACGCTGCTTCCTCAAGGCAGATCGCATCTTTTCATCTGTTTTAGCCTGCAACACGCCTTTTAATCACAATCATGACACGCAGTAACAGGGGGGCAGGCATTGCCGGTGGCCACATGTTAACCGACACCCCCAAGCGCACTGTCGATAAACCTTACATAAATTACAGGTTCAAATACGGTAGAGAGTTGTATTCGTTGCATATTCAACGTGTTATCGTAATGGCACGCTGTTTGCTTTCAGTTATGCAACGGCAATAAGCCTTTGGAATGAACTCTTCGGAGGGAGGATTAAAATGGAAACAACACTTAACAGCAAGCTTCAATCTTGTACGAAAGGAGGTGAAATCATGAAAAACATGAAGAAAATTGGAATGGTTGCCATGGCGTTCGTTATGGCGCTCGGCATATCGGTGAAGGCTGAGGCGGTTCCCGTGCTTACACTGTTTGACGGCACTACATCCCTAAGCATCACAGACGGAGGCGCAGGCGACGAAAGCGCTATTGCCGGTACAGTCCAGTATTCCCAGTCGATTGGAAATTGGGATATAAGCTTGGCGCTGGGCGTCGGCTCGCCGGCAATCGGAACTTCCACATTGCCGCAGTTGCATCTTAACAATGCGCAGTTCACAATTCAGATGCCTGCAGTTGGCATACCTAACGACCTTCAGATAACATTATCTGATTCGGTTGCAGGCCCGCTGGCGGCTGACGGGTTTATTTCCACTTACGGTGGCATTACAACAGATGGAACCGTCAGGGTCAGAACCTATGCAAACGGCAATCTGATCGTAGATTCAGGCGCAATCGTTTCGAGCCCGTTCTCCGGAAGCGGAACAAACAACACATTGTTTGGTTTGTCACCGATCACATTGCTCACAATTATCGACATTCATCATCCTGGCACCCAGGTGTTTGAATCGACCAGCCTGGATACGCATACACAGCCAGTGCCGGAACCCGGCACAATGCTTCTTCTCGGCTCAGGTCTGGTTGGCGTAGCGTTCTACAGCCGCCGCAAAAAGGCCTAAGAGAAATAAAGACGTAACGAGGGGTTTACCCGAACAGTTCAAAGCGGCGCGAAAGCGCCGCTTTTTTTATGAGTAAAAATCCTTTTCACAGGGAAGTGTTTGAGCTAATATCTAACACGAGGTTTGCACAAAAATGGGATTGATAGACAGATGAGTCCGACGTTGTTGAAAGTGAAAGGCTATCGTTTCTTTTTCTTTTCACGCGAGGAAAGCAGAATGCATGTTCATGTTGTTTGTTCCGATGGCGAAGCAAAGTACTGGTTAGAGCCAGATCTGTCGTTGGCAAAAAGCCATGGTTTGTCGGCTGTCAGGTTGAATGAGATCAAGGCTATTATCGAGGAGCACTGCAATGAGTTTAAACACGCTTGGGAACGACGCCGGTACAGTTGAAGTAACGAACATCTCGAATCATGGTGTGTGGCTTTTGGCCGGAGACAGTGAGATGTTCATGCCATACGAGGATTTCCCCTGGTTCAGGGATGCGCCCGTAGGCAAAATATTAAATGTGGAGGAACCGGCAGCCGGTCATTACTACTGGCCGGAACTGGATATTGATCTATCCGATGAGATTATTGAGCATCCGGAAAGATACCCGTTGAAGATGCAATAATCGTTATCTCATGTCAGTGTCCCGACACATTCATCTCGTACTTCTTGATCAAATCGTGAAGCGTGGGGCGGCTTATTTCCATATCCTCCGCGGCCTTGCTTATGTTCCCGCCGTGAATCATCAGGCTTTTCCTGATCAATGACATCTCTGCAATAGCGCGGGCTTCACGAAGGGTTTTTGGTTCCGAGTCGTCCCATTCACCGGTTTGAACTCCTGGCAGTGACAGATCATTCCAGTCTATGACCGGTTCACTGGACATGATTACAGCGCGCTGCATTCTGTTTTCCAGTTCCCGCACATTGCCCGGCCATTCGTATGATTGCATGGCGACTAAAGCTTTCGGCGTAAGCCCCTTGAACTTCTTGTGATGCAGGCGTCCGAATTTAGCCAGAAAATTGCGCGCCAGAATGAGAACATCGTCGCCTCGCTCCCTTAGCGGCGGCAGATGAAGGCAGATCACGCTTACACGGAAAAAAAGGTCTTCCCTGAACTTGCCAACCTGCACCGCCTTTTCGAGATCGACGTTTGTTGCGGCGATGATGCGTACATCGACATCAACCGGCACTGTTCCGCCGACACGCTGAATCTTGCGCTCCTGAATGAAACGAAGCAGTTTGACCTGAAGCTGAATCGGCAGCTCGCCTATTTC
The DNA here is from genome assembly GCA_016212095.1 of Nitrospirota bacterium. Lineage (GTDB taxonomy): Bacteria > Nitrospirota > Thermodesulfovibrionia > SZUA-242 > SZUA-242 > JACRHH01. The sequence continues at coordinate 73,612 of JACRHH010000015.1, read as the reverse complement.
ATCAAGAAAAAGCGTGCCGCCGGATGCCTTTTCAATAAGTCCGATCTTGCGAGCCTTGGCATCGGTGAACGCACCCTTTTCGTATCCGAAAAGCTCCGATTCAATAAGCGTATCGGGAATGCCTCCGCAATTTATTGCAATCATCGGGCCATCCTTGCGGGAACTGCGCTTATGCAAGGCGCGCGCGACAAGCTCTTTTCCGGTTCCAGACTCTCCGGTAATTAAAACAGTCGCATCGGTTCCCGCCACCTTTTTGATGGCGGCAAAAACCTCCTGCATTCCTGAGCAATACCCAAGCATGTCCTCAAACGTGCTGCTTTCGGCAAGATGCCTTTTAAGGCGTTCGTGCTCCCTCTCCAGTTCCGAAACATGAAATGCCCTTTGCAGGATAATCTTGAGCACGGTCATGTCAACAGGCTTCTGATAGAAATCGTAGGCGCCAAGACCGATGGCCTCCAGCGCATTCGCGCGCTCCTCGTTTCCGGTCACGACGATTATTTTTGTGTGAGGGGAAATCGCAAGCATCTCCTTCAGGCAGGCAAGCCCCTCTGTTGCACCGTCTTCGTGCGGGGGAAGTCCAAGATCAAGGATCACGACATCAGGAGCGTCAGCCTTGACGGCGTCAACCGCCTCCTGACGCGCTCCGGATACCGATACGCTCCAGTTGCCGGCCAACCCCCACTTGAGCTGTGTCTGTATGCCGACATCGTCTTCAACTATTAGAAGTTTCCTCATAACCCCTCTTTATTAACGTTTCGGCTATTTCCTTTTATCGGAAGATAGATGCTGAATTTTGAGCCCTCGCCCATGACGCTTTCAACCGCAAACCGCCCACCGTGCGATTCAACAATAGACCGGCAATGGTATAGCCCGATACCAAGCCCGCCGCTCTTGGTCGTGTGAAAAGGCCTGAACAGTTCCCGCTCGATGAAATCGTGAGACATGCCGCAGCCCGTATCGCTTACAGACGCGCAGACCTCGCTTCCGGCCTGGGAAACATCGACGGTCATGCGCCCTGAGCCTTTCTGCTTCATGGCCTCGACCGCGTTAATAATAAGGTTTACCAGAACTTTTTTCATCTGCTCCCTGTCGCAAGGCACCGGAGGATCCTGGTGCTCCTGAAATACAAGCTCGATTTCGCGCGGAATCGACAGCGTCAGTATGACCTCATGAACAATAACGCTCAAGCGTTCCGATCTCATGCGCACATCCTGCTGTTCTCTCAGATGCGACAGCTTGCGCATGACGCTCGACATCCGATCCACGAGGCTTCGAATTGTTCCCAGCATGTCGCGCTGAAAATCCGGGTGCCCGATAAAATGCTCGGCGTTCTCAAGCAGCATCGACATCGATGTGGTCATGTTTTTCAGGTCGTGCATCACAAAAGAAGCAACCTTGCCCATCGCCTCCATCTCACGGGCGGCTGTCAACGCTTCAGAAAGCGACATGCGCTCGATGGAATACGCGCCCTGCCGCGAGAATGTGAGCATAAGCTCGCAATCCTCGTCGTCATACGAAGCTCCGGCAATGCTCCCGCCCAGCACCACAAAGCCGAGAAGCCGGTCGGCTGTGCATACCGGTATCACGATCCCGGCTTCGATAACTGACAGATCATTGCCGTGCGCTGCTTCGATATCATTGTCCGGCGCTCGCCGGTCGTATATCAGGCCCGATGCCATTCTGCACATAAGCGGGCTTTCCGCCTTGACCTCAAATGTGGGGGCGGTGAAACCCGATGTTGAGCGAACGCATCTGGCGGACATGTTCTCGGCGCCGCAAGACCAGAAATATGCCGCGCGCACGCCGAAGGTTTCTATCATTATTTCCAGAATCACATCGATGAGTTCACTCATGCCGACCGCGGTTGCAAGTTTCCGGGTGAATTTCATCCATTCATCCTTGTATTCGTAACGGTTGCGGTAGAAATTGTCGGTTATGAACCGCTTGGCCCGCCTGCGAAAACCCTCGGTAAGAAACAGCACGCTCAAGCCGATTGTTCCGGCGAAAACCAGAAAGAGCATGATCCGGCGGCTTACGCCCTCGCCGAAATAACGCATCCCCTCGCCGATTATCCCAAGGAATATGAAGTAGATGCCCACAACCAGAAGCGACGCCGAACGGAAAACCATTCGCCTCGAAACAAAAACATCCACATCCAGAAACTGCTGACGGACGAAAGCGGCGGCAAGCAGAACGGTTGAAACAAGGAAAACCGCGTTTCTCACCTCAGCCAGATTCATGTCTATGGAGCGGTAGAGGATCGAGTGGCTGTAATAGTAGATGAACATGCCGAGCAGCCCCGCAGCGCCGACCACCGCATATTTCACCTTCCACCTCGTGCCGCCGCGTGAAAGCCAGAGAACACTTTCAAGGCGCACCAGAGCGATGATCGCAACCATCACAAGCACCATGTAGAAATAAAATCCGGGAGCGTTAAGGTATATGATCTTCTCGGTGATAAGTTCCGGCGAATACATGAAGCCGAAGGTTGGATAGAACAGCGCTGCCAAGGTCAGGCCGGCGGCTCCGGATATGGCAAGAACCGCAGGCCATATCCGGCTTGAGCGACTTTCAGATGATCCGTAGCTGGACGAAAAAAGAAGCCACGACATCGGAAACAGCGATTCGCCGATCATCGAAAGCCGCTTCCACGCAATGGCATTCCATGTGTCCTGAATGGACATGTAGTCGCCAAACACCAGAATCGCAAGCGAAACCATGCCGATGGAGAAGGATACGTTCACCAGAGAGCGGAAATTGCGGATGAGAACGAACAACGCAAAGATGACGCACAAGACGATCTGCGTAATCGATGTTATGGCGAATACATCCATGCCGGTCTATGATGCCCCGGTCGGCAGGTTCAGACCGAAAAGGCGCGCAATGACCGCCGGTTCAGGGAAGAAACGACTCGATTTGCGGGACAGCCTGAGCAAGAAACTCCTCGCCTAGATGAAGGGTCTTTTCCGTATTGTCTGCGTTGTCCGGGATAGACAGCCGAATGAATGCGGCGTCGCTCCGGTTGTCGGCTATCGAATGCCATATCATTGCAAGCTTCATCAGGTACTCGTTTGTGATCTTGCGCCCATGCATGTCGTACCAATACAAAAACATCGTCCGGTCGCGCTCTTTCTGGTAAACAGCCTCAACGATCTCAAACGCTGCGCTTCCGGGCGGCGAAAAGTTGCGTTTTGCCTCGCTTATCTGAAACCAGCCTGAGCCGGGCAGGCAGTGTTTCGGCGAATGAATCTGAGCGCCCTCGCGCTGGGTGCGGTAGTAGCCGATGTATAGCTGAATCTGGCGGTCTCCGTTTGTGTACGACCGGAACAGGAAATCATCAACCCGGAGGTTGGCCATCGTCTCCTTGTCGAAATCGAAATCACGCACGGCTGTCCATCCGCCGATGGTGCGAGGAAACGCCGAGAACGGCTTTTTGGGCGGAACCGAATCGACCTTCAGGAAAAAGTTCAGATACAGTCCGACAGCCACTATCATTGCCGCCGCAATATAATGGAAAACCTGGGGATTCCAGCGGGATGACCGATCAGCCTGTTTCATGATAGCTGTTCTTCATCGGCATTCGTTCTGCTCAACAGCGCGCCAATGCCGATAAGAAGCGCAATCGAGACGGCAAAGATCACAAGCCCCGCGAATTCATGGAAAAATCCCTCGGCAACTTTCGCGCCATAGAAACGAGCCAGAACACCCGTGCCTATTACCCGTATGGAGTTTGCGAATATTGCAATCGGTATTGTGGAGGCAACGAGCATGATTTTTCTGGAAAGCTTTCGCTGTGAAAAATGGGCATAGGCAACGCCCAGCGCCAACAATGACATCAGCGACCGTATGCCGCTGCATGCGTCGGCAACCTCAAGCGTGGTATTGGGCAGGATTATGATGTTGCCTTCGCGCAGAACGGATATGCCTATCAGTTGCATTGTGATGACGGAATACTTTGCAACAAATAGTTTCAATGGGAAAGCCACGGCGTCGTACAACAGATAAGGAAGCGGGATCATGAAGTAGAGATAACAGTACGGAAGCAAGACTGCGCGGAAAAACGCCATTCCGTAAGAGATAATTATCACCCCCGCAAGACAGACAAGCAGCGAAATACGCATCGTGAAAAGTTCAGCCGCAAGAAAGGCCAGAATGTAAAGCAGAAGCCCGGCGGCCAGCACAAGAAGCCCGCGCGAGGAAGGAACCTGCCGGATACCGCTTAAACGATCTTTTTCCTGCCACAAGAAATAAGCCGAAATAAACGGAACGATGAATCCGTGCGAATAGTTCGGATCGGCGTCCCAGTGGGCGACCATCCGCGCGATCACCTGAAAATATGCGGCGGCAAGAAGCAGCGCAAGAAGTCCGCTTTCGTAATGACGGAAACCGATGCCGCCCTTTTCTATGTTCGCCGAGGTGTCCATGTTTTTTCGGGGGAAGTTCCGATAATAATATCACAAACAACACGGTTAGTTGCCATCGGATCATTGCCGGAACATATTGTATTATAATTATAAAAACAGGTTGCAAGGAGATCGGCTTGAGCATCGGACGGACAGAGGGACAAAGCGGAACGGATGTAAGGGAACGTTCCGCTTCCAAAAGGCCAACGCTTTACCGCGTTCTGCTTCATAACGATGACTACACCACAATGGAATTTGTTGTGGCGGTGCTTAAAGGCGTCTTCGGGAAAAGCGACGCCGAAGCCGTGCATATCATGCTGACGGTGCATCACAAGGGAATGGGCGTTGCCGGAGTTTTCACACGCGAAATCGCCGAAACCAAGGTGGAACAGGTTCACCAGTTCGCAACAAGCAATCAGCATCCGCTTCGTTGCAGCATGGAACCGGAGAGGTAGTTCAAGCAATGTTAAGTCCGGAGATCGAGATAGCGCTCACAGTGGCGCAGGCCGAGGCGCAGTCAAAGCACCATGAGTTTCTTACCACCGAGCATCTGCTCTTTGCCCTGCTCATGGATGATGCCACGGCAGAAATCATCAGGCATTCCGGCGGCGATCCCGACATCATTCGCCGCGGCATGGAGGATTTTTTTAAATCTTCGATGTCTGCCAGTACCGGGGGCGATGCCGTTCCCGAACCCACGCTTGCGCTTCGGCGCGTGTTCCAGCGCGCTTCGGCGCATGTGCGGAATACCGGCAAGAAGTCGATAACCGGCGGCGACATGCTGGTTTCGCTATTTCACGAGCCCGATTCCCATGCCGTTTACTTTCTCGAACAGGCGGGAGTGACGAGGCTCGATGTCGTGAACTATCTGGCCCACGGCATATCGAAGAACGTGGGCGACAACGAACAGGAACAGCCAGGCGGGCCGGATAACGGGCATGATAACGGCGAACAGGGCGGCGGGTGCGAGGCCCGTCCCGCCGCCAATCCGCTTGAGGCCTATACAGTAAACCTTGTTGAGAAGGCGGCTGCCGGACGCATCGATCCGCTCATCGGGCGCGACGCCGAACTGAAGCGAGCCATGCAGGTTCTGTGCAGGCGTAATAAAAACAACCCGCTTTTCGTGGGCGACCCCGGCGTGGGGAAAACCGCGCTTGCCGAAGGGCTTGCGCTTCGCATTTTCGAAGGCAAGACACCGGAGCCGCTAAGCAATGCCGGTCTTTACATGCTCGACATGGGCGCGCTTCTTGCCGGAACAAAGTATCGCGGCGATTTCGAGGAGCGCCTTAAGGGCGTGCTGAAAGGACTTTCGAAGGCCGGAAACGCAATTTTGTTCATCGACGAGATTCACACGATAGTTGGCGCGGGCGCTGTGAGCGGCGGAACGCTGGACGCGTCGAACCTGCTTAAACCGGCGCTTGCCTCAGGTGACATCCGGTTCATCGGCTCGACCACGCATCAGGAATACCGCAACCATTTCGAAAAAGACAGGGCGCTTGCCCGCCGTTTCCAGAAGATCGACGTTGCCGAGCCGTCTGTCGAAGAAACGGTGCTCATCCTGCGCGGCCTGAAAACCCGCTACGAGACGCATCACGGCATAAAATATTCAGCCCCGGCGCTTCGGGCGGCGGCAGAGCTTTCGGCCCGCCACATCACTTCGCGCCGTCTGCCCGACAAGGCAATCGACGTGATCGACGAGGCGGGCGCGGCTGTGCGCCTGATGCCGCAGTCGAAACGGAAATCGGTGATCGGCGTTCATGAAATCGAGGAGATCGTGGCGCTCACGGCCCGCATTCCGTCGCGGAATATCTCGGTTGACGACAAGACGGCGCTGAAAACCATCGAACGCGACCTCAAGTTCTCGGTCTTCGGACAGGACGCGGCAATAAGCGCCCTTGCGTCGGCTATAAAACTTTCACGCGCCGGGCTTTCGCACCCCGACCGCCCGATGGGCTCGTTTCTTTTCACCGGCCCCACCGGCGTGGGCAAAACCGAGGTTGCGCGCCAGCTCGCGCGTCTGCTTGGAGTTCAGTTCCTGCGGTTCGACATGAGCGAGTACATGGAACGCCACGCGGTTTCGCGCCTGATCGGCGCTCCTCCGGGCTATGTGGGTTTCGATCAGGGCGGGCTGCTGACCGACGGCATAATCCAGAATCCGTACTGCGTTTTACTTCTGGACGAGATTGAAAAAGCTCATCAGGACATGTTCAACATACTTCTGCAAGTGATGGACTACGCCACTCTCACCGACAACAACGGCAGAAAGGCCGATTTCCGTAACGTTATCATCATCATGACCAGCAACGTGGGCGCGAAGGAGCTTTCGCGCGGCAGCATCGGTTTCGGCTTCGACAAAGCCGGAGCCGACGCATCCGGCGCAGTTTCGGCGAAGGTGAAAGACACATTCAGCCCGGAGTTCCGCAACCGCCTTGATTCAATCATCGCGTTTGGCCAACTGAGCGAACAGGTTATGGCGCAGGTGGTTGACAAGTTCATCGCCGAGCTGGATCTCCAGCTTTCGGCGCGAAAGGTTACGCTTCGCGTATCGCAGGATGCGCGGCGATGGCTTGCGCTAAACGGCTTCGATCCGGCCTTCGGCGCGCGTCCGCTTGGCCGCCTCATCCAGCGCGAGATAAAACAGCCTCTGGCGGACGAGATGCTCTTTGGCGCGCTCGAAAAGGGCGGCGAGGCTGAGGTGGACATTAAAGACGGCAAACCGGTGTTCACGTTTAAACCGGTGGCATGATCAAATGGCTCGGCCCGTCGCTCAGCTTTCCGCCCGTAGAACAATCAACGCCTGAGGGAATCGTGGCGGTCGGCGGCGATCTGTCGTCGGCCCGCCTTCTTCTTGCCTACCGAAGCGGCATATTCCCGTGGTACAGCGCCGGACAGCCGATAATCTGGTGGTCGCCCGATCCGCGCGGCATAATCCCGCTTGAAGGCTTCCGCGTAAACCGCTCGCTAAAAAAGGCGCTCCGCCGCGCCGAATTCGAAATCCGCATCAACACGGCGTTCGACAGCGTTATCACCGGCTGCGCCAGCGCACACGAAAGCGCTCGCGGCCCCGGCTGGCTTACAGACGAGATGATGCCGGCCTACATGCGCCTACACCGCCTTGGCCACGCGCACAGTGTTGAGGCATGGAAAGACGGCCAGCTTGTCGGCGGATTATACGGCGTTGCGGTCGGCGGACTGTTTGCAGGGGAATCGATGTTTCACCTGCAACCAAACGCATCGAAGGCTGCGCTTGTTGCTCTGGTGGAACGGCTGAAAGAGCGCGGATATGCGCTTCTCGACTGCCAGATGGTCACGCCCGCAACCGGGCCGCTTGGAGCTGTTGAGATTCCGAGGGCGGAATATCTGGACAGGTTATCGGAGGCGCTTGGGCTGAATTGCGTGTTTGTGTAAGGGTTGGCTCATTTCCCCGTCGCCTTGATTGAATCGTCATGCGAAGCGCCTGCAAAAAATCTTGCATCTGGCGCCGGTTTACGGCTCAACATGGCCCTGCGGCTCGATATGCACAACCACGTCGGCAAGCTCCGGAAACGTCTTCTTCAGCCTGTCGCAAACGGCGTGGGCAACGTCATGCGCCGCGCCTATCGGCATATCGCGCCGGACAGACACATGCAGATCGACAAGAACATGATCCTTGCGTCCGCGCGTGCGGACGGCATGGCAGTCCACAACTCCCTCAACGCCAAGCGCTGCGCGGCAGATAAGATCGTGATCGAACGCAACGGCGTCGGTCAGGATGGCGGATGCGCTACGTAGAATCTCAAAGCCCATTCTGGCGATCATGAATGTGATAAAAACTGCGGCAACAGGATCGACTGCCGGAAAGCCCATGCGCGCGCCGACAAGGCTGGCAATTACTGTAAGCGTTGTGTAGATGTCGCTTTTGGTATGCATTGCGTCGGCCACAAGAAAATCGCTTCCAAGCTCGATGCCCTTCTTGCGCTCATACCGTGAAACACAGATGTTCACAAAAAGCGTGACTATCATAACCGCGAATCCGCCGGCCTCAACCTCCGGCCCCTTTGCGCCGGAGAGGTTCTGGAATACCCGTTTGAGAATCTCAATCGCGGTCAGAAACATCATCACCGAAATGGCGATTGTGGATAGCGTTTCGTACTTCTTGTGGCCGTAGGCGTGGTTTTCGTCCGGCGGGCGGGAGGCTATCCATATGCCGACCAAGCCGATGATGTTCGACGCGCCGTCGAAGAACGAATGAAATCCGTCGGCTGTCATGCTGATCGAGCCGATCAGGTAGCCGTAGACGATCTTGGCCGCCGCCACCCCCGCGTTCAAGCCAAGGGTCAGCAGGAGGACTTTACGTATCTGCCTGTTCTTGTCCACGAGCAAGTATCACCAGCCACTCTTTCTTGAACGCCGCGAAGCGTCCGGCCTCAATGGATTCGCGCATCCGGCGCATGAAATCCAGATAGAAGTGCAGGTTGTGGATGGTGTTCAGGCGCATCGAAAGGATCTCTCGCGCCATGAACATGTGGCGCAGATAGGCGCGTGAGTAGTTCCGGCAGGTGTAGCACGAGCAGTTGGGGTCGAGCGGCCCGGCGTCGCGCGTGTGTTCCGTGCGCTTGATGCTTATTCTGCCCACGCTTGTAAAAAGCGTGCCGTTTCTGGCGTTTCTGGTCGGCATAACGCAGTCGAACATGTCGATGCCGTTTTCAACCGCCTCAAGCATGTCGGGCAGATCGCCCACTCCCATCAGGTATCGCGCATGGGTTTGCGGCAACAGCGGCGCGGTGTGGCCAAGCACATCATACATCAGGTTTTTCGGCTCGCCCACGCTTAAGCCCCCGATTGCGTAGCCGTCGAAGCCGATTTCTATTAGCTCGTTTGCGCTCTGCCGCCGCATTTCCGGGTACATGCCGCCCTGCACGATGCCGAAAACCGCCGCTTCGGTTTTTCGCGCCGCCTTCGAGCGGGCCGCCCACTGCGAAGTGAGCCGGATGGATTTAGACACATACGCCTCGTCAGCCGGGTAGGGGATGCACTCGTCGAACACCATCATGATGTCGGAGCCGAGCGCCTCCTGAATTTCTATCGCTCGTTCCGGCGTGAGAAAGTGCAGCGAGCCGTCTATGTGCGAGCGGAATTCAACGCCGTCGCCCTTGATTTTGCGGAGATTTGCCAGGCTGAAGACCTGAAATCCGCCGCTGTCTGTGAGGATCGGCCCGCGCCAGTTCATGAATCGGTGCAGGCCGCCGATCTCGCGGATAACGTTGTGTCCGGGCCGCAGATAGAGGTGATATGTGTTGCCGAGGATAATCTCCGCGCCGACCTCGACAAGCTCTTCGGGCGACATCGCCTTCACTGTTGCGATGGTTCCAACCGGCATGAACGCGGGCGTGTTTATTACGCCGCGCGGGGTGACAACACGGCCACGGCGGGCAGAGCCGTCGGTTGTGATTAGTTCGAAATTGACCATTTGTGGTGGAAACTTGTCTGTTTGAGGGTTACGACTCTTCGGGCTGCGTCAAATCAACGCGCCAATTTCAGCAAAGCGAAGATCACGCCGATCTGTCCGCACCAGAAAATGAACATCCATTTTATAATGTCGGCTCTAAGTTCGGCATTGCGCCGCTCAAGAAGATCGCGGGTCACGAACTCCGCTCTCATGGCATCCAGAAGCTCGTCCTTGCTGGACTTCCAGCGATACTCGGTCAGATCGGTTATCGTGGTCTCTATCGACCGCACAACCTTTTTCGCTTCTTCCTTGCCGAGGCTCTTTTCCAGCGCTTCAAAGGCTTCGAGCGGCAATGTTGCCTGCATATGCTATCCTCCCTCGCCATATTATAGCATCTACATCTCTTCCGGCGCGTTCACGCCCAGAATCGACAGCCCCTCGTGCAGCACAACCTCGACCGCGCGGGCCAGAGCCATGCGCGCAAGCCCAAGCTGCCGGTCGTCCTCCACAAGCACGCGGTGATTGCGGTAGAAGGCGTGAAATTCGCCAGCAAGTTCCTGCAAATAATACGTTATTCTGTGCGGCTCGCAGGAAGTGGCCGCGCCCTCGAACACAGCCGGATAACGGCATAGTTTCTTTATCAGGCCGATTTCATCTGCCTCCACGAGACACGAAACATCTATCGTGCCCATCGCGTTCCGGTCAACGCCCTGAAAACCTTTCGACGGAGCCTGCCTGAATATGCTGTTTATGCGGGCGTGGGCGTATTGAACGTAATAGACTGGATTCTCCGACGACTGCGCCTTGGCTGTCTCGATGTCGAAATCCAGATGGCTGTCGCACCGGCGGGTAAGAAAAATGAACTTGGCGATGTCCGCTCCAACTTCGTCCACCACCTCGCGCAGGGTAATAAACTCGCCGGAACGCTTCGACATCTTCACCGGCTCGCCGCCACGAAGCAGGCTGACGATCTGGACGAGCAGCACGCGAAACTTATCCCTGTCGAGGCCGAACGCCTGAAGCGCCGCGCCAACTCGCGAAATGTAGCCGTGATGATCCGCGCCCCAGATGTCGATTATGGAATCGAAGCCCCTGTCGAGCTTGTCTTTGTGATAGGCGATGTCGGAGGCGAAATATGTAAATTCGCCGTCGGCCTTGACGACCACGCGGTCTTTCTCGTCGCCGAACGCGCTGGAGGCAAACCAGACAGCGCCGTCTTTCTCGTACACATGCCCGGCGGCGCGAAGCGCGTCGAGCGCGTCGGCGACTTTGCCGCTTGCAAACAGCGATTTCTCGCTTTTCCATGTGTCGAAAACCACGCCGAACGACTCCAGATCGGCCTTCAGATCGGCAAGCATCCGCTTGTACGACCAGTCCACTATCTCCTCGCGGCAGTCCTCGAACGCCATATTCCGGTATGTATCGCCCTTTTCGTCGATCAAAGCCTGCGCCGCATCGGCTATGTAGTCGCCGCGATAGGAATCTTCCGGCAATTCAACCGCCTCGCCCAGAAGCTGCCTGTAGCGGATATGCACCGAAAGCCCCAGCAGTTTCACCTGCCGCCCGGCGTCGTTTATGTAGAACTCGCGCTCCACGCCGAATCCGGCGGCTGAAAGCAGGTTCGAAAGCGCAAGCCCCACAGCCGCGCCGCGTCCGTGGCCGATGTGAAGCGGCCCGGTTGGGTTGGCCGAGACGAACTCAACCTGCACACGCGCGCCGCCACCTATGTCCGGGCGCAGATACGCGCGGTCTTCGTGCAGGATTTTATAAAGATTTCCGTGCCAGAAGGCGTTTCCGAACCGGAAATTGATAAACCCAGGCCCGGCTATCTCGATGGCCGAGAAAGCGTCCGTCGCCTGCTCTATCGCCGCCTTTATCTCCTCTGCCACCTGCCGCGGAGCGCGGCGCAGCGGCCTGGCAAGAAGCATGGCAAGATTAGTGGCCAAATCCCCGTGCGCCTCGATTTTCGGGGTCTGAACCTCGAAGCGAGGAAGTTCGCTTATTCCCCAGCTGGGCATGAGCGGAGTTACGGCGTCTGCAATAATTTTGTATACGTTATTTATCATGGCCGTCTAGTCTAGCGGCGAGCCGAAATGGTTGTCAAACGAACCGGACGCGGCACATGTGATAAACTCGTTATGTCGAAACTTTCGTAATGGAACCACTCAACAGGTCAGGAGAATAATATATGCAGCCGCAACAGAAAGAGATTCAGACCGAGGTGTTGATAATCGGGGCCGGCCCTGCCGGGCTTGCCGCGGCCATTTACACGGCGCGCGCCAACAGAAAGACGCTTGTGCTCAAGGGCAAGGCGAAGTCGTCGCTTGAGCTGGCTCACGCGGTAGAAAACTATCCGGGCGTGGAATCGATGAGCGGGCCTGAGCTTCTTGCGAAATTCGAGAAGCAGGCGGAGGGCTTTGGCGCAACCATCATGCAGGGCGACGTGATCGAATACGGGCTTGGCTACGACCCCAAGATGGTTACCACAAGAGGCGAGATTATCATCTCCGACGTCGTGATTGTGGCAACCGGCAGGGGCGGCCACAAAACGCAGATCGAGAACGAGGACAGGTTCATCGGAAGCGGCGTTTCATACTGCGCGGTATGCGACGGCGCGTTCTACAAGGGCAAAAAGGTTGTGGTGTACGGCAACGACCATGAGGCGGTGGAAGACGCGCTCATGCTCAAGCAGCTTGGCTGCGATGTGACGCTGGTTTCATACTGCAAGAAGGTGAAATGCCCTGAGTCGCTCCGGGAGGCGGCCCGCGAGCGCGGCATAACAATCCTGCACAACACGCGGATAAAGTCGATAATCGGCGAAACGAGGGTTGAGCAGATCGTCATCGAAAGCGAAGAGGGCGGCGATTTCCTTCAGACCGACGCGGTGTTCATCATCCAGCATGTTCCAGCCGGAAAGCTTCTTGAGCGCGCCGGAGTGAACCTGAACCAGCGCGACTGCGTGATAGTGAACCGCGAGCAGGAGACGAATCTGGAGGGAGTTTACGCGGCAGGCGATCTTACCTGCGGCGGAATGCAGGTGGCCACGGCTGTGGGCGAGGGCGTGATGGCAGCGCTTCAGGCTCTAAAGCGGCTGCGGGCGAAGGAAGGGAAGTAATTCCGGCGGCTAAAGCATCGGCGGCATATGCTCAAGCCGCGAAGTGTAGATGTGGTGCAGATACTTGAGCGCCTTGGGCCGCGCTGAAAGCAGCTTTTCAAGCAGCGGTCTGCCAAGCTCCATTATTTCGGTCTCCCGCAGGGCTTTCACCGTTGCCCTGCGCGGGCGCGACATGAAAAACGCCATCTCGCCAAACACGTCGCCCGCGCCAAGATAGGCCAGAATGGCGATGTTGCCGTCGAATTCGCACGACACCTCGGCCTCGCCGCTCATGATCACGAAAACTGAATCGCCCTTCTCTCCCTCGCGGATAATTGTTTCTCCGGCGTGAAATGTTTTCAGCTCCACGTCCTTCAGCGCACTCGGAATGCCCTGTTCGATAATCCGTTTTAGAAACTCGGCAACTCGCCCGGATTTCAGGAAATTCAGTATGCGGGTCTGCTTGTCTCTTGAGGCCGAACCGTCCGCTACTGCCGGTCTTGCCGGAATTTTCAGGCGGGTGTCGGATGAATGGTTCAACAGCATGTTCGTCATCTCTCGTTGTACATCCATGCGATCCGGGTCGATGGCAAGAATCTTCTTGCAGACCACAATCGCGCGCCCGGCGTTGCCAGCTTTCTTGAAAAGGGCAAGCGCCCTCTCGTAGGCGGCAACAGCGTCCGGCTTGCGCCCGTCCTCCAGATACAGATCGCCAAGCTTTATGAGGTTGTTCGGGTCGTTCGGCTCCTTCAGCACAAGCGATTCAACGCTTCTTATCGCCTCCGGCCATTCATGCTTTCTGACAGCTGTGAAGAAATCGTTCCAGATATTTTCGTCAGACATTGAAAAGTCCCTACTTCAAAATCGAATAGGCCGTAAGCCCTATGCTCACCGTTGCCGTCACCCAGAGTATAACCTTGTTTCGGCGCGGAACATAGCATTTCGCCGTGTATGTGCGATAGAACGAATACGCCAGCAGCGATGCCGTGAGAGGCAGAAAGAAGAACCTGTATTTGGCGAGCCACGCGCCCGCCGAAACGCTTCCCAGGCCAAGACCGGCCAGGACGATGTTGATGTTTCAGAGAAACGCGCTCATGAAGGCCGAGCCTACCGCACCGCCCCCCGCAAGCGACGAACCCTTCCCGCCGGGCGCGGGGTTGATCATGCAGACCGGCCCGCTGATTTCCACCGGCGTCATTCCTGAGGGTTTCATGCCGGTTCCGGCATCGTTGCTGCCGGAGTGTTTCTTCTCAGTCAGGCCGGTCGGAATTGTAAATTTATTATCCATCTGCTCACCTCGCTCCAACAATGCTTTCGGAAACCGGGCGGCGAGCCGCCGCCTTCGACGCCGCGATTATCGCCGCGCCAAGCGCCCCGGTGATGCGCGGATCGGACGGAATCATCAGCCGGTGGCCGGTTTCCTGTTCCAGCGCCCGCGCAATTCCGGTGTTCAGGGCCACGCCGCCGGTGAATACAACATCGGGCTGAAGGCCGATTCTCCCGGTCATCGAGAGCGTCCGCCGCGCAACAGAGCGGAAAACGCCGCGAAGCACGCTGTCAACCGGCGTGCCGCTCTGGGTTAGCCCTATTATCTCCGATTCGGCAAACACCGCGCACATCGACGATATTTCACACGCATCGGTTCCTGGCTCTGATTCAGCGCCCATGCGTCCAAGCGGAACATCCAGCATCAACGATACCATCTCTATGAACTTGCCGGTTCCGGCGGCGCAACGGTCGTTCATGGCGAAGTTAGCCACCCTGCCGGATGCGTCGATGCTGATGATCTTGGAATCCTGCCCGCCGATGTCTATAACCGTCCGCGCCGACGGGAACATGTAGGCAACGCCGCTTGCGTGGCAGAGAATCTCGGACGAAACTGCGTCGGCTTCTTTAAAATAGTTCCGGCCATATCCGGTTGCCACAATCCGCCCGACGTCGTCGCGCGCCACGCCGCCCGATTCAAGTATCCGGTGAAAAAGCCCGCGCGCGTTGTCGGCAGGCCGCGAGCCGCTTTTGTCCACCTTCGCATCGATTATCTGCGCGCCGTCGAACAGCACCGCCTTTATGGATGTTGAGCCTATGTCAATGCCGCATGTGATCAAGCGCCGTTACCCGTCACGTCATGAAAGCTCAACGAATTCCTCAACCGGAACGCTGATTTTTCTTGCGGCTTTCTTCCCATGCTCATAAATCGCAAAAAAATCCTTCTCGATTCGTTTCAGGTCATGCGCCCGGAAATATCGTTCTCCGCAGTATTCGCACTCCTCGCACGGCACGTTGTTTACAACCAGAAACCGGTCATCATGCTTGTAAACATACTGAACCAGCTTGCTGGACACGTTCTTGTTCCCACAAAAGTTGCAAACGCGATTCATCCCAAACCTCTCTCGTACGGGCTGATGAATTTCGGCGGAGCCGGAATGTATACGGTCACTATAACCATCCAATTGCCTCGTTTTCCACAAACCACATGAACAGGCTTTCCGTTGTCGGTGAAACCGGCAACAAGGCAGCTATAACCTCTTCCGGTATCCTCATATTGCTCAAGCATTCTTCCCGAAAGCAGTGCTTCCTCGATCTCGGCTAGCGCGAGGTTGTCGTTCTGCCGCTCCTGATCGCCATGCTGCGAATAATAGTACTCCTGCTTCCGCACCCTTTCGCAAATCCATTTCAAGGTAATCATGCCGGTTAAAGCATCTCCAAAACTGTCTGCACCCGCACCTTCAGCCGCTCGCGGTCTGAATCGGAATAGTCTGTTTCCACCTTGAGATATTGAAGCCCAAGCCTGTCGCGCACGAATCGCTCGACAAGATACGCCTCGATATTGTATGTATGACAGGCCTGCCACACAAGATCGATCACGGCGTCAACCCTGAAATCGTGCGCCAGCCGTTCGATCAGCTCGGTACGCCCGGTGTTCGGGGTCATGCAGGAACACGGCAGGCGGAAGTATTTCCGCGCGATAGCCTCTGTCGGATCGCCGTCTTCGTCAACCTGAATGTCGAGCGGCTTCAAGCCCGAACAGGTTTCCTGCGCCACCACAACCGCGCCGCATTCCTCAATTATTTCAATAAGTTTTGTGGTTCCCTGCGCTGTCGGGCATCCGGTGAGCATCACGCGCGGCGCACCGGCGGGCGCGGCAAACCGGCCCGCGGCCTTGCGCGCCTCGATGTCTGCAATAAACACCTCCAGCATCTTCAGGTGATCGTCAATGCCCGAAAGCCGGTATCGAAGCTCGGAGAGTTCCTTTCCGGTGACAACCGCCGGTTCGTTCATGCCAAGCTCGAACGCACGCCGCAAAAGCGCCCGTTCGCGGTTCATGGCGCGTATGGCGGCGCGGAGATCGTCGTCGGATATGCTTCGGCTGTAAACCGATTCCAGCTTTGCCCGCAATTTCCGCACTTCCGCCAGCCAATGGCCAAACGCCTCGGCCTCGTCAACCTTCTGCGTAAGTTCCAGAACGTGAACCGCCTTCTTTTCGGCGATCAGCTCGTACATCTTCTTCTTGCCGTCGCATGTGGTCTCGGCAACTACCAGATCCGTCACCATGAAAAACGGGCATCGGTTGGTAAGGATGTAGCCGAACGATGATTTTATAAGCGGGCATAGATTAGCCGGCAGAACCGTTTCGGCTGCCGGAATCGTGCGCGGATTGGCTCCGCAGAGGCAGACCGGAACCGCGCCTGCCGCCAGAATCAGCTCGCGCGGCGTGAATTCGCAGTAGATGCCGACAACGCCCTTCCCGGCTTTTTTGGCCTCCCGTGCGATGTCCACCTCGCGCGACATCGACGTGCGGAAGTATTCTGCCGGAGTAATCGCCTCGCTTGAGCACTCCCCGCCGACCGGCGGGCCGCCCGGAGTTCATATGGGGGCGCGGCGCTGGCGAATCATGTCGATAAAACCCTGCATCCGGTTTGCGATCTGCTCGCTCAACCTGCCCGGCGAGTACGGCACATCGAACGAAAGCACCGGAATATCAAGCTCTTTCATCACCGCTTCGGTTATCGCGCCCTCGTCGAACGGGCAGTGGCTCGCGCCGGATATGCCGGATATGATCACGCCCTCGGCCCCGTACTTTCGCGCGCCATCCACTATTCGCCTCGCCCGGAACGCCGCGCTTCCGGTCATCGGATCGTCCATGCAGTTTTCGGCAACCGCTTCCACAACCGGCCTGTCCGTCGCCATCCGGTAAAACGCGTGGCTGATCATGTATTCGGTTCCGGCTATGCATCCGCCCAAGTCCTCAAGCAGCGTGATGAGCGAAGCATCTGTAGGCGGCGTGGCCCAGAAGATGCGTACCGGTTCGGCCAGATTGGCCGAATGGGCAACCTCCGGCGAAAGGGGAGAAGTGTTGTTCGCAAGTCTCTCGCACACGGTTTGCAACAGATCGTCAAGCACGCGGACGGCTTCCTCCGGCTCGGAACATGCGTGTATGGCGATGAACTCGGCAAGCATCATCTCAAGCCCCGGAAGCGGCGGATTCTTCGCGCCATAGACCAGATCGCGGAGCGTGGAGATTTTCCCGCGAATCTCGTTGAAAACCGTGCGGCTTTTTTCGAGCATCTCCTCGGTGATCGTCACGCCGGAAAGCTCCTCCAGCCGCTTCACCACGCCGCGCAACTGGCCGGCCACGAATTCCCGCGCCGACTCCTGATACATCGAGCCGCCGCCTGGGGTGCGGAGAAACATTTCCGTGGTTGGTGATAACAGATCGAACCGCGCCGCCATTTCCCACCAATGCACCGGATAGCCTATCGATTCGATAAGCTGCATCACCGCCGAAAAATCGTCGCAGCATGCGCCCACTCCGGCGATGCAGAGATCGGGCGCCGGAAAATAATCGAGCGTGATCATCGCGCCAAGCGCGGCGCGCACGAAGCAAAGCTCTTCGCCCGCGCCGAGTTTCGCCGCCTCGTCAAGCAGATGCGGCTCCTCGGCAAAACACGGAGCCCACCAGAGTTCGTCGGCGTAGAAGGTGAGCGCCTCAGGCAGCGCGTAGGCAAGCACCGGCACGGGGCCGAGGTCTTTCATGGCGGCGATGATTTTCCAGCCTTTTTCCTTCGCCAGAAACAGCCGGTCTTTCTCGCTGAAGATGAACGCCCAGAGCCGGAGCGCGGCAAGCGAGCCGTCGAACTTCAGGCGGCGAAGAAGCGCGTCGCCCCGGCACGAGTATTCGTAGGGGCTGAACAGATAGCGCACCCCGCCCGGCACAAGCGAGCGCAGCACGGTGCATTCGGCGCGGTACGCCTCCGGCACGAGCGGCATCCGCTCCTCCCATTCCATCACCGTAAGCCGCCTTGCAGCGTCGTTCATGGCAGCATCTCTATAAATGCGTCTATCCGGCTTTCGAGCCTGTCCATGCCGCCCGGAGCGTAGTCGGAATCGAAGACCAGCACCGGAATGTCGAACGAGCGGCGCATTCTCTCGCGCTCCGTGTACCACTGGTCGCAGAATTTCAGGCATTTCACGATTAATCCCGACGCGCCGGTTTCGGCGATAACCCGGCCAATGCGCTCGTACACAGGCGTGTTCGGGCGGGCGCGGATGCACGGCGGAAGATGAAACGCCTGCAAGGCAAGCGAGCCGACTAATTCCATTTTCAAATCATTCGGGCAAACCTGCGTGTTCGCCCTGTTTCCGGCTCCCCCCGGCTTCGCCACCCCCCTCAATGAGGGGGGCAAGGGGGGTGTGTGGTCTTCATCAATTACACCAAGCGCTGGCACGCCAGCCGCGTATCCCGCAAATGGACGGGGCAAGGGGGGAGTGTAGTCTTCATCAATTACACCGCCCGGCAACTCAACTGCGTTCAGGCCCGTGCAGTTCAGCGGAACAATGCCGATTCCGCTTGCCTCAAGCCTGGCGATAACCGCCGTATCCTCATGTGCAAGAGGGCTTCCGGCAAGCACAACCCGGCGCGACGGCTTGAAGCGCGGCGCGTTTGCAATAAGGTTTTTGAAAAAATCGGCTAACCCAAAAGGCCGCGCAATGAAAAAAAGATGAAACATCTCGTGCAGATCAAGCGGCGAAATTTCCGGCGACAGGGCGGCTGCTTTCAGCGCGTCAGCCGCTTCGGCCCACTGACGATGCCATGCAAGCGCCGCCTCCGGATCGAAGCGCAAACCGTGATGCGCCTCGGCATCCGCCACAAAACGCCGAACCTGACCGGCGTAATATTCGGCGGATTCCGTCGCGCGCGTGGCCGGAAGCTGGATCGGATGAACCTCGCGCCCAAGGTTTGCGGAAAGCACCTGAAATCCGCGCCGCATCTGGTCGCAGGTGTAAAGACCGATCCAGATATCGACCGTAGAGTGAAGCGAAGCTGACGCGGAAACATTTCCGAGCAGGCACTTCACATGCGGGCATACGTCGGCCCGCGCCACGCGCTCGCCAGCGCTTTCGGCGTCGGACGACGCGCCGCAGAGCAGGCGCAAGGGCCGGATGCCAAGCCCGGCAATAACCGCGGGTGGAAATGCGTTGCAGGTGAATCCGGCGCATTTTCGTCCGGATTGCCTCCAACTGCCCAGCGCTTCAATCTCTTCCTGATAACGTTTACGGCAGGCGCTTCTTATGAAACCGGAATCAGACAATTGGTGGTTCGATTTTCATACGCAAATGACCTGAAAATTGAGTGGCTGGCACAGCCGATCTCATCTCTTTACGGCTACAATTCGTGTCCTGCCGAACCCGCCGCTTCGGGCGCAGCCCAGCATGAAGCTCATCTCGCCGCCGATGGCCTGCATCATTTCGGCGTTCCAGCCGATAATTCTCAAGGCGTCGAAGGTGAGCTGCTTCGATACCATTTGCAGGTAAAGCTCTATGAAATCAGCGAATTCGGCTGTCAGGTCTTCGGATACCTTCACGTCGAAGCCGTGTTTTGCAAGGAGCGATTCGTAGCCATTCTGGCTCTCCATGTACGGAAATTTCATGAACGTGTTGATGCGCTCCGCGTCGGCGTCGCTCAGTCCGGCCTTGCCCTCAACCCAGTCTGTAAAGGCGATGGTTGCGCCTTTTTTAAGCACGCGCGCGGCTTCGCCGATCAGCTTGTCCTTATCGGAAACGTAGCACCAGGCGTCCTCGCCCCAAACCACGTCGAAGTGCGAGTCGGCCCACGGGATGCTGGTCACGTCGCCAAGCTTGAACTCGATGGCCTCGGCCATGCCGTCGCGCGCGGCTCGGCGCTTGGCCTCCTCGCACATGTGTTCGGTTCCGTCGAGGCCGAAACCCTGCACCTTGAAGTTGCCAACCAGAAACCGCAGCCCCGCGCCAAGCGCGCTGCATAGATCGAGCACCTTCTGCCCCTCGCCAATGCCCGCCTTCTGTGCCAGAATCATCGAATGGGCGAACCCGCCAACATGAATCTGCTCGCCCATTATAAGCTCCCAGAGCTTGCCCTCCGGGCCGGAATAGACAGCGTTGACGTCCTTAAGTGTAATGCCGAGTTTCTTCATTGCTGCGCAGTGCTCTCTTTCGCATACCGGTGGCGGTTGATGTTACCGGGCCTATGGCTCGCATAGGCGGTATTATACGTTTTTGGCGACTTAGTATTAAATCTGGGCATTAAAGCTTTTGGCCAAGCGTCGCCGCCTCGCCGTTATCCTCGTAGCCGATGTCGTTGATGACCGCAATCGATTCGCCCAGGTACGGGTCTTCCTTCAACCCCTTGAGCCATGCGGCCTGTTTCTCTTCCTCTGTCTGGGCCTTGCCGGACGGCTTGCCGGAATCATCCTGATCGTCAGGATCGCCGAGCCCGTGGAATTTCGCGCCGGACTTGGCGGCCTTGCGCTCATCTTCGCGCTCCTTGCGCACGTCGGCCATGTTCAGCGACTGGATAGTATGCTCGCTCCGATCTTTCACGCGCGCGGCCTCGCGTGTCACTTCGGCAAACTCGCTGTTCGATGACGTTCTCGCCGCGCTTTTTTCCTTTATGCGCGCAAGCGACGGGCGTTTTTTCCATTTTGTGTACGCGGCTCCACCCACTGTGTCCCATGGAAGCGCATACTCGCCGTACTGCTCGCCGGTTTTCAGATACTGGAACGAGTCGGGCAGAACTATGTCCGGAACCACGCCCCGGAACTGGGTAGATTCACCTGTGACGCGGTAAAACTTCTGGATGGTGATCTTGAGCGCGCCCAACGGCTTGAACCGATCCATGTTCTTGTAATGGAGCTTCGAGTCGAGATCGAGAATGGTCTGGACGGTTCCCTTGCCGTGCGTATGTTCGCCGCCGATTATCACGGCGCGGCCATAGTCCTGGAGTGCGCCCGCCAGAATTTCCGACGCCGACGCGCTGAACTTGTTCACAAGAACAACCATCGGGCCGTCGTAGGCCAATGACGGATCATCGTCGGCAAGCGTTTTCATGTTGCCGTAGCTGTCCTTCACCTGAACCACCGGGCCGGACTTGATGAACAGCCCGGCTATGCTTATCGAGTCTGACAGCGCGCCTCCGCCGTTGTTCCTTAAATCCAGAACCAGCCCGTGAATCTTTTCCTTCAACAGCTTGTCCAGTTCGGCCTTAAGATCGTCGGTGGAGTTTCGGGCCTTGCCGCCCCTGCTCGACTGCTCGAAATCGCGGTAGAACGACGGGATTTTGATGTAGCCGTATTTCCCGCCGGTCTTGTCATCGGTGATGACCGTGCCCTTGACGAACGTCTCCTCTATCTGCACAACGTCGCGGATGATCGGAATCACGGTCAGAATGCCATCCGGCTTCTTCACGGTAAGGCGAACCTCCGTGCCCTTCTTCCCGCGAATGAGCTTCACGGCGTCGCGAAGGCGCATGTCGGTGATCTCAACCGGTTCGCCGCCTTTCTCGGCAACGCGCAGGATGATGTCTTCGGCTGCAAGCTGTCCCTGACGGGCGGCTGCGCTTCCGGGAATAACCCTGCTCACCTTTATGTAGCCGCCCTCCTCGCTAAGGAGCGCGCCGATTCCCTCTAGCGAGCCGCGCATGCTGATGTCGAAATCTTCCTTCTTTTCGGGCGGCATGTAGTTGGTGTGCGGGTCGTATGCGCGGGTCACGGCATTGAAGTACTGGTCGTACTGATCCTGAAGGGGAGCCTTCCTCATCCGGGCAAACGCCTCTTCATGACTTTTTAAAACCTTCTCCCGCGCCCTCTCCTGTACGCTGCGGGGCGGCTTGCCGTCGCCGTTGTCCTTTTTGGGCTCGGCTCCGTTTTCTTCCTTTTTATCGCCTTTTGGCGTTGCGGCTTCGTCATCTTCCATGTTGAGCACGCGGATCAGAACCTGATACTTGAGATTCCTGCGCCAGCGCTCGCGAAGCTCGTCATCTGTCTTGCAGAACGAGAGCTTTTCAGGGTCGGTCTCGATGTCGTCCTTTCCGGAAAAATCGAAGTCGCTTGCAAGGATCGCGCGCACCATTTCGGTTACGAGGGCCAGCCGCTTGCTCAGTATTTTATGCGCGGTCTGCGGAAGCTCGATGTCTCCAAGGTTGATTTCATCGTCAATCTTGTCGGCGTAGGGCCGGAGTTTTCTGACGTCGTCCTCAAGCAGGAAGCGTTTCTGGTAATCGAGCTGTTTCAGATAGAGATCGAACGCGGCGTGTGAAAGGTTGTCGTCCAGCGGCTTGTGGCTGTAATGCTCGCGCGGAAGCTCCTGGCGCAGCCTGTAGCCGACAACCCGCGCCTTGTTGTTTTCAAAATCGGCGTTGTTGTCGGCGCGGACAACGGAGGCCGAACCCATGTCGGCGAAAAGAAGAAGCCCTGCCATGAGGGCGCGCTTGATGACCAGTCCAGACTTCATATGATCCTCCGGTAGCGGCGGCCTTGAATATGCCGGGCGTTACCTTTATCTATCGGCGGAATATGCTGACGTTGTTAGCACGGCAGACTGTTGATTATACACCGTGAACAGCATGGGAAGGGGCGAACCTTGCGTTCGCCCAATGGAATGCGTTCGCCACTGCCTGCTAATGTTCCCGACGGAAAATCAGCGCGGCAAGCGGCGGAAGAACCAGCCTCAGCCTGTGCGGCTTTCCATGGGCTTCCCCCTCTTCGGCCTGAACCCCGCCGCCGTTTCCCATGCCGCTGCCTCCGTAGTATTCGGAATCGCTGTTCAACATCTCGCGCCAGAAACCGCTCTCCGGCACGCCAACCAGATACGTTTCGCGCGGAACCGGCGTGAAGTTGCAGACGACAAGAACCGGATGACGCCTGTCCTTCGGGAAACGCAGGAACGCAAGCACGCTTCCGGCGTGGTCGTTGCAGTCAACCCACTCGAAACCGGTGTGATCGAAATCGATCTCGTGAATCGCCGGTTCCGCCTTGTATACCGCGTTTAAATCCCTCACCCAGTTGCGCAGGCCCTGATGCGGGGCGAACTGGAGCAGATGCCATTCGAGGCTCTGTTCATGATTCCATTCGGCCCACTGTCCGAATTCGCCGCCCATGAACATCAGCTTCTTGCCCGGATGTCCGAACATGAAGCCGTAGAGAAGCCGCAGGTTGGCCAGTTTCTGCCAGTCGTCGCCCGGCATTTTCGAGAGCATGGCAGCCTTGCCATGCACAACCTCGTCGTGCGAGAACGGCAGGATGAAGTTCTCGTGAAAGGCGTACAGCAGTCCGAACGTGAGGTTGTTGTGATGCCAGCTCCGGTATATCGGATCGAGCGTCATGTATTCCAGTATGTCGTGCATCCAGCCCATGTTCCACTTCAGGCCGAAGCCGAGGCCGCCAACGTATGTGGGGCGCGACACCATCGGCCACGCCGTCGATTCCTCGGCTGTGGTTATTACGTCAGGATGCCGCTCGTAAACCATCTGGTTGAAGCGCCGCAGGAAATCCAGCGCGTCAAGATTTTCGCGCCCGCCATACTTGTTCGGTATCCATTCGCCCTCGTTGCGGGAATAGTCAAGATAGATAACCGAGGCCACGGCGTCAACGCGCAGCCCGTCGAGGTGATACTGCTCCAGCCAGAACAGCGCGTTGCTTAACAGGAAATTACGCACCTCGTTTCGTCCGAAGTTGAAGATGAGGGTTCCCCAGTCCATGTGCTCGCCCATTCTGGGGTCGGCGTGCTCGTAGAGATGCGTGCCGTCGAAGTAGCCCAGCCCGTGTCCGTCTTTCGGGAAGTGCGCCGGAACCCAGTCCAGAATCACGCCGATTCCGTGCCGGTGAAGCTCGTCCACAAGATACATGAAGTCGTGCGGACTGCCGAAACGGCTTGTCGGCGCGAAATAGTTGATCACCTGATAGCCCCATGAGGCATCAAGCGGATGCTCCATCACCGGCAGGAGCTCGACATGTGTGAAGCCCATTTCTTGAACATAGGCGGCCAGTTTCCCGGCCAGTTCCCGGTACGTGAGCCAGCGGTTTCCTTCCTCCGGAACGCGCATCCACGAGCCAAGGTGAACCTCATAGATCGAAATCGGAGCCGACAACGCGTTTCGCTCGGCCCGCCCGTTCATCCACTCGGCGTCGCGCCATTCGTAGCCGTCGAGCGGAAACACAACCGACGCGCTGTTGGGGCGAAGCTCCGCCGCGAACGCCATCGGATCGGACTTCTCGGCGCGAAAGCCGTTGTAACGCGAATGCACCATGAACTTGTAGATGCAGCCCTTTCCAACTCCGGGCAGAAAGCCTTCCCATATGCCTGTTTCGTCAAGCCGAACCGCAAGCGGATGGGTCGAACCGTCCCATCCGTTGAAATCTCCGATGACCGAAACATATTCCGCGTTTGGAGCCCAGACGGCAAACAGAACTCCTTCGCGCCCGTCCACCGTCAGAAGATGCGCGCCCAGTTTTTTGTGCAGGTCGAAGTGCGAGCCTTCCTTTAATAGATATGTGTCGTGCTCTGTGAGCAGGCTTGGGCCATGAACCATTTTTCCGGCAGCCGATGGCTGGCATTCGCTCATTTACAGTTCCTCCGTTTTGCCGTCAATTCTGTTTCTTCGGCAGGACTACATTTTACCCTATTTTCCGCGATAGCCCCGCGACGTCGCCATGTTGTATGCTTTGGCATGGCAGATGAGGGGAAAAAACAGGGCGGGCGTCAGGCGCTTCTCGATCTGAGCGGCATCGGGATCAACATGGTTGTGTCCACGTTCATAGGCGGCTGGTTTGGCTACTGGCTGGACAACAAGGTTTTCGGCACGTTTCCGTGGTTCAGCATAATATTCCTTTTTCTGGGCATCGCCGCCGGATTTGTGAAATTGTTCGAGATAGCGAAGCGGTCGTCGCGGGAAGGCGATAAATGACCACAGCAGACGAACTTCTACGTCGGATCATCCTCCGCGCATCATTGGTTGTGCTCCTGCTTGCCGCCTGTTTCGCGTTGATGGATCGCCACCGCTTTCCGGTTGCGATAATCGCGGGCGGCGCGCTTGGGCTGGCGCATCTGCGTTCCGTGGGTTTCACCGCCGCGCTTGTGGCTGGTGGACAGGCGGCTCAGGGCGGATCGCTGTTCTTCCTTGCGATAAGACTGCTTGCGATTGCCGGGGCGCTGTTTTTGCTGATAAAAATAGCCGGACTGGATGTTCTGGGCATAACCGCGGGGCTGGTTGCCGTGCATGCGGTCACGCTGATGGAGGGCTGGCGCGGCAGGGAGTAAGCTGCTTCCGCCGGGCGCTCATTCGAATTTTTCTCCACACTCCCGCGCTCACGAATCGTCGGGATTCGTGATAACATATCGTAATTCACGCAAAATCAGGAAATGAACGGAAAATCATGGATTCAGGACGATTCGTATGGGAGGAGTATCCGGAAACAGAGGCGATGGTTGCATCGCTTATTCGGGAGGCGTGCGAAAAAAGCGAGGAGATAAACCGTGTCACGCACCAGATCTCCAGCCGCACATTCTCGCGCATCAGCGACTGGATTGAAAGCTTCACGCTTTCAGGCGCCCTCATGTATGAGATCGAGCGTTTAGGCTACCGGCTCTGGACAACGATATATGGCCAGAAAATATTCATCCATCCAAGGGGCTGCTTCCCGGCCCTCCGGGTTTTTCCCGGCCCGGTTCAGGTGGTTCGTGGAATTACGCTCAAAATCGAATCGCTTACGGTGTTCCGCCATCTGGGCGGATTCTACGGAGAGCTTGACGGCACGCCCGGAAGCGGTTACTCGCGCATTCTGCTCTCGGACACCGGCGGAACTCTGCTGTTTGCCGCCGAGAAAAACGCCGACATGTGGATGCCGGAAGAGATGGATTCGAGCGGAGTGCAGGACATCATGGAGGCGCGGGAACTCATACTGAAGCGCCGCAGGGCATTCGACAGGGGCGAGGACGGCTGGAAATATACGGAACGGATCATCAACAGGGTGATCGGCCTTGTGGGGCGCGACCGTTGCGCGTCGATGTTTCTGGACAGCGAGCGCCGGATATGGGAGGTCTGCTGCCCGGCGGCGATGGCGCTCAAGTCTCTGCACGACAAGCTTGGGCTTGGATGGGGCAACCACGACCATCACGTATTCCGCAGCTCAAGAAAGAACTTTCACCACCTGATAGCAATCTTTGAACTGATGGGATTCGGCAGGCGGGAACGTTTCTTGAGGGGAGCCGACGCGAATGAATGGGGCGTCCAGGCGCTTGAGCAGCCGTCCATCGGGGCTGTTGCGCTTGTGGAACTGGACGCGAGCAGAGACGAAATGAATGACGAGATTCTGGAGGGCGGACTTGATGAACTTAAAACGCCCGGCGTTGTGGGAAAGTGGGTTGGTGAACGCGGGGAATCCATCTTCGGCGGTTACATGCACCGCCTGGCGCTGCGATACGATTACGATGAGCTGCGCAGGAATCTGCCTTCGCTTGGCCTCGACATCTCGGAGCCATACGCCGGAGCGCCTTCAGTCAGGCAGGCGTTGATGCAATGTGGTTCGCCGCGCAGGAATGAGTCTCCGTTCCTGCTGGAATGCGTGGAGAGAAACCTGGGCTGCAAGGGGCTATCGGTGGCGTAAAGGCGGCGTGCATCATATTTTTTCATCAATCCGTTTGGCCCAGTGCTCGTCGGTGCATTCCCTCAGAAGCTGGGATACCGTCTTTTTCAGGAGTGGATGCATCGCTTCCGGTGCTATCTCCGCAAGCGGCGCAAGCACGAACCTGCGTTCATGCATAAGGATGTGAGGGATTGTGAGATGTTCGGAGCGCATGACCAGATCGCCGTAAAGGAGAATGTCGATGTCGATTTCACGCGGCCCCCAGCGGGCAAGCTTTCTGCGTCCCATCAGGGTTTCGATCTCCTTGATCGAGCGCAGAAGCGGCATCGGCGAAAGGTTGGTGGTAATCTCTATTGCCAGATTGATGAAGGTTTCCTGCTCGATCGGGCTTACCGACTCCGTTTCATACAGCGATGAATGGGCCTTGACGACAGCCGAACAGCGCTCTTTTATATGGCCGATGGCATCCCGACACTGTTTTACGCGATTTCCCTGATTGGAACCAAGGCTGAGGTAAACGGTGGACATGTTTCATACTATAGCACCAATTTGGCCGGAAGGTCAATTTTATTTTGAATTTCAGCGGGTTAGACATTCATTTGGAGGTTTGAAATGCCGGGAATCGGAGTGATAGCCGGAAGCGGGCTTTACGAGATGGAGGGAGTGCGGATCAAAGAGATCCGCAGGGTGAACACGCCGTTTGGCCTGCCGTCGGACGGTTATCACCTGTGCGAGTTCGACGGAATCGATGTGGCTTTTCTTCCCCGGCACGGCGCGCCCCACCGCATTCCGCCGCACAAGGTGAATTATCGCGCAAATATCTACGGGTTCAGGGAACTCGGCATCGACCGGATCATATCGGTTGGCGCAACCGGTGGACTGAAACCTTCGGTTCAGCCCGGCTCGCTGGTTCTTCTCGATCAGGTTGTCGATCTTTCCAGCGGGCGCGAATCGACTTTTTACGACGGCCCTGAGGTTGTTCATATCGACTTCACCGAGCCGTATTGCAACCGGATGCGCGGCATCCTGCGCGACGCGGCGGCAAGCGCCGAAATTCAGCTCCGTCCTGTCGGAACGTATATCTGCACGAACGGCCCGCGTCTTGAGTCGGCGGCGGAGGTGCGGATGCTTGCCGCGATGGGCGGCGACGTTGTGGGCATGACCGGAATGCCGGAGGCGGCTCTGGCGCGGGAGCTTGAGATATGTTTTTCATCGGTGGCGGTTGTGACAAATCTGGGAGCCGGAATAACCGGCGCGAAACTTACATCGGTCGAGGTGATCGACACCATGCGCGCCTCAACCGAGAAAATACGGAATCTGCTTCGCGCCGCATTCCCGCTTCTTGCCGCGTGGGAGCGCGACTGCGCCTGCCGCGAAGCGCTCAAGGGCGCGAAGATGTGAGGCCCGAACGCTTGCGAAAGATTGCAATTTCGATATACTTGAATCGAAGTCAGCCGCTTATACAAAACAAAGGAGGCGTTCAACAATGATGTTCGATATCGTTAGAAAAGCGATGCTTGCCGGTTTCGGGGTTCAGGAGAAAGTGAACGAATTTGTTAACGATCTGGTTGCAAAAGGAGAACTGAGCAATTCCGAGGGCGCGAAGCTTGTGAAGGAATGGTCTGCCAAGGCGGAAAAGACAACAGAAGACGTTACAAAAACCGTTGACGATCTTGTAAAAAGCGCGGTGGAGAAGATCAGCCTTGCCACGAAGGAAGACATCGAGAAGCTTAACCGCAAGATTCAGGCTCTTTCCAGTCGCGTGAAAAAGCTTGAGGAAGCGGCTGCCGGCAGCGAGGGAGGCGAAGAGCAGTCGGACATCTAGACATCGCAAGGAATTGGACGCGCATCAATGTTACGTCGCGTCCAATTCCCATGCAAAAATAAATGAATATCCTTCGGATCAGGCAGTCGTACAGGGGAGCGCGGCGGCTGCGCCATATTGTTGCGGTTCTCATCAAGCACGGGTTCGGGCGCGTTGTGGAGCAGCTTACGCTTCAGCGCTACATCCCGTTTAAAAAACGCGTCCAGACGTTCGGCCACTGGACGCCGGATCGCCATCTGACCGACGCGGAACGCATACGAATGGCGTTCGAGGAGCTTGGCCCAAGCTTCATAAAGTTGGCCCAGATTCTTTCATCACGCCCGGATTTGATAACCGAATCCTTCGCCAACGAATTCAAAAAGCTTCAGGACGAGGTTCCGCCGTTTCCGGCAGCCGAGGCTCGCCGTATTATCGAAGACGAGGTCAAGATGCCGGTTGACGACATCTTTGCCGAGTTCGACAACGTTCCGCTTGCCGCCGCATCGATAGCGCAGGTGCATCGCGGCGTTCTGCAGGACGGCTCGGAAGTGGTGGTAAAAGTTCAGCGGCCCGGCATACGCGAGACCATCGAGACCGACATCCACCTGCTTCGCACCATCGCCAAGCTTATGCTGCGCTATATTCCGGAGGCGGTTTTTTTCAATCCGGTTGGCATAGTGAACGAATTCGCGCGCACAGTGCGGAAAGAGATGGATTTCGTTGAAGAGGGCCGCAACGCCTGCCGTTTCCGCCGGAACTTCGCCGATAATCTCGGCATCTTCATCCCGCGCATATACGCCGAGTTCATGACCGAAAAAGTGCTGGTGATGGAGTTCATAGACGGCGTGCGGATTGACGACATCGACGGCATCGAGCGGATGGGGCTAGACCGCCGCGCGCTTGCCGACATTGGCGTGGGAGCGTACTTCAAGCAGATTCTGGAAGACGGCTTTTTCCACGCCGATCCGCATCCCGGAAACATAATCGCCATGCCGTCGGGCATGGTGGCGTTCCTCGATTTCGGCATGGTTGGACGCATAAACGAGCGTTTCCGCGAGAGCATAGCGAACCTGTTGATGGCGCTACTGGACAAGAATTTCGACGCGGTGGTTGACGAATACATCGAGCTTGGCATCGTGCCGGAGGAGCTCGATCTTGAGCGCTTCAGACGGGAATTTACCTCCGATCTGGAGGAATTCATGGAGCCGCTTTACGGCCTCACGCTAAACGAGATCGACTTCGCCGCCTACCTGAACACGCTCACCGAGCTTGCGATGCGCCACCACCTCCGGATGCCGGACGATCTTCTTCTGGTGAACAAAACCATGCTGGTGCTCGAAAACATCGGGCGCTCGCTCGATCCGAACTTCGACTTCATCGCGGCGGCCAAGCCATTTGCCACCAAGATCATGAAAAGGCGCATGGATCCGTCGCGCCTCTACCGCACTACCAGCAAGCACGCCAAGGAACTGGGCGAGTTCGCGCTGTTTTTCCCGAAGCAGGTGCGAACGCTCATCCAGCGCACGCTTCGCGACCAGCTTACGATCCGGATGCATCACATAGGAATCGACCACCTGATAAAGGATTTCGACCGATCGAGCAACCGCATCGCTTTTTCCCTTATTGTGAGCGCGCTTCTGCTAAGCTCGGCGATCATGCATTCAACTAATGTGGGGCCTAAGATATACGGCCTGTCGGCGCTTGCGATGATCTCGTTCCTGGTGGCTTTTCTCATGGGCATCTGGCTGCTGATTTCTATAATAAAATCCGGGCGGTTGTGATTGGTGTAATTAACTACTTGCACTAAAACCAGTTTTTGATATAGCTTCCTAACATCGCCATTG
Organism: Nitrospirota bacterium; assembly: GCA_016212095.1. Lineage (GTDB taxonomy): Bacteria > Nitrospirota > Thermodesulfovibrionia > SZUA-242 > SZUA-242 > JACRHH01. Next base: position 43,144 of record JACRHH010000015.1, on the reverse strand, counting down.
AGATAGCTTTGTGGCTATTGCGTTGTAAGCGTAGCGCGCAATTGAATAGAAATGGAGCCCGTATGCTGAAAAAAATAAAAATTCAGGGATACAAGTCGCTTATTGATGTGGATGTGACGCTCCAGCCTTTGTCTGTGCTATTCGGCCCCAACGCCGCCGGGAAAAGCAACTTTCTTGACGCATTGCAATTATTGTCACGAATTGCAGTCAGCCGCACGTTGAAAGAAGCTTTTGAACCACCGTACCGCGGGAAACCGCTCGAATCTTTTACGTTTGGGAAAGGCGGTCTCAAAGGGCTGTTGAATCAGGACAGCATTTCATTCACGTTGGAAGTCGATGTTGAGCTTTCAGATTCTGTTATCAACTCCGTCAACCGTCAAATCCGTGAGATGAGAAAAACAAAACCTCCCGATGGATCCCATGAACCGGAACCAAAGCCGCAATCCTTTGTTAAAGAAAAAAATCTCAGGTATCGCATCCAGGTTGAAATTCTGCCTAAAACCGGAATTCTGAGGGTCGCTGACGAATATCTGGCCGCCCTCAATTCAAAAGGAGAAATAACCGGGAAACGGAGCGCATTTCTTGAGAAGAAAGAGAGCCGGCTGCATCTGAGAATGGAAGGGCAGGCGCACCCCACCTATTATGAAACGTATCTTGATCATAGTATCCTCTCAATGCCGTTGTATCCTCCTCACTATCCCCACCTGGTTGCGATGCGCCAGGAATTGGCAAGCTGGTTTTTCTTCTACTTTGAACCGCGGGAGCGGATGCGCGCCGCAAGTCCGGTCAAGGAAGTGCGCCATATCGGATTGATGGGAGAAGACTTGGCATCGTTTCTAAATACGCTGCAAGCTCTTGATAAGCCTCAATTTCGTGCGGTGGAGAAAGCGTTGCACATGATAGTGCCAAGCGTGACGGGTATCGATGTAGCTGTCAACGAATTGGGCGAGGTTGAACTGAAACTACTGGAAGGTGAAACACCTATACCGGCACGGGTTCTGTCCGAGGGGACGCTACGTGTTCTAGGCCTGCTTGCTCTTGGAGGGGCGAAGGAACCGCCTGCCCTTCTTGGTTTTGAAGAACCGGAAAATGGTATTCACCCGCGCAGAATAAATATGATCGCGGACTTGCTCAAAACAAGAACCTCCAGCGGTGAAACCCAGCTTATTGTCACCACGCATTCCCCAATTCTTCCTGACATGATCTCGGACGAGAGTCTCTTGGTCTGCTGCAAAAAACAAGGCAACACCAGTATCACCCCCTTTACGACTTGGGGCAGTTTATCCCGCCGCCTCGATATCGATAGAGATCTCAACACAGAAGAGCTTTCTACCTCTGAACTTATTATGCGGGGCGATCTCGATGCGTAATATTGTTCTTTTTGTCGAGGACTATGGGCATGAGTCCGTCATTAGAACTCTTATTCAGCGGTTTTCCCAAGAAAAGACTCTTCAGGTTAGCATCGTCAGCAGAAGTGTGCGTGGTGGCCACGGCAAAGCAGTCTCCGAGCTTAAAACATATCTCCGCAGCCTTGAACAGGGGAAAGGCGATGTGCCTGATCTTCTTGTTGTTGCAATCGATGCGAATTGCAGGGGATATACGGAAAGAAAACGCGAAGTTGATGAAGTGAACGATCAATTCCAGGGAATAACTATTTGCGCAATTCCTGACCCTCACATTGAGCGTTGGTTGTTGCTGGATTCGTCAGCTTTCAAGGCTGTGCTTGGAAAAGGTTGCGCTGCGCCAAATCAAAAATGCTCAAAAGATCGCTATAAGCAACTACTCATAGAATCGATCAGGAATGCTGGCGTGTCACCTTTACTGGGAGGAATTGAGCATGCTGAAGATATTGTCAACGCTCTGGATTTGACTAAAATGGAGCAGGCCGATGCGTCACTGGGCAGGTTTTTGAAAGAGTTGAAAAGTAAATTCAATGAGTGGACTGCATAAGCACCGGCAGAAGTCCATAGCGCAAACCACCCCGGTTGGGGCAAAATAGACAGCTTTTTGAAACCGTTCACATATGGCTGACAAAACGATACAAAAGAAACTTGCGGCGCTTCCCTCGGTGGATGAGATGCTGCGCTCCGACGAGGGCGCGGCGTGGCTTGCGCGCCATCCGCGAAGCCTTGTTGTCGCGTCTGTCCGCGAGGCGATTGATGACGCTCGCAGGGGGATTTTGGACAGTAATGCTGCCTTCGACAGCGTGACTATCGCCGATGGCGTCTCCATGCGCCTTGCCAAAAAATCCCGCCCGCATCTGCGCCCCGTGATAAACGCAACCGGCGTCATACTGCACACCAATCTTGGCCGCGCGCCGCTGTCGGACGCCATTCTGGATCATGTGAAAGAGGTATCACGCGGATATTCGAACCTCGAATACGACATCGAGCGAGGCGAACGCGGCAAGCGTTACAGCCACATTGTGGGCATTCTGCGCGAGATTACCGGCGCGGAAGACGCTATTGTGGTGAACAACAACGCCGCAGCCGTGCTTTTATGCCTTTCAGCGCTTGCCGCCGGGCGCGAGGTAGTGGTTTCACGCGGCGAGCTTATCGAAATCGGCGGGGCGTTTCGCGTGCCGGATGTAATGCGCGCGGGCGGCGCAATTCTGCGCGAGGCGGGAACCACGAACAAGACGCATCTGCGCGACTACGAGGCGGCAACCGGCCCGGAAACCGCGCTGTATCTTAAAGTTCATCCTAGCAACTACCGCATAATCGGCTTCACGAAGGAAGCGCCGCTTGCCGATTTGGTGAAACTTGGCCGCGAGCGCGGCGTTCCGGTGATGTACGATCTTGGCAGCGGCTCCATAATCGATCTTGCAAAATACGGAATTGGCGGCGAGCCGACAGTGCGCGAGGTTGTCGAGGCCGGAGTTGACGTGGTCACATTCAGCGGCGACAAGCTTCTTGGCGGCCCGCAGGGCGGAATCATCGTCGGACGGAAAGCATTAATTCAGTCAATTCAGAAACATCCGCTCACGCGCGCGCTCAGGGTGGACAAAATGACGCTTGCCGCGCTCGAAGCCGTTTTGATGCTCTACCGCGACGAGGAGCAGGCGATACGCGAACTCCCGGTATTGTCCATGCTCACCGTGTCGGATGAAACGCTGAAACGCCGCGCCGCAATTATCGCAAAGCGGCTTGCGAAGGCCGTTGGCGGGGCGGCGGACGTGAAAATAGCGCGCGAGGCGTCGCAGGCCGGCGGCGGCTCGCTTCCCGAACACGAGATGAAAACATGGGCGGTCTCGATCTCTCCGGCAAACATGTCGGCGGCGGCGCTTGAGGAAAAACTTCGCGCCGGGGAAACCGCCGTGATCGTGCGCGTGAAGGAAGACCGGATCCTGCTTGACGCGCGGACTATTGCGGACAGGGAAATACAGGCATTGGTTGGGGCTGTTGCCGTGGCGTTGGGGGATCGGGCAGCCTGCGTGGAACGCCTGAAGTAATCGGGGTGGAGAGATGACGGCGCGCATCGATATACCAATGGAAGCACTTGCGGAGTTCTGCCGCCGATGGAGGATTACGGAGTTGGCGCTGTTCGGTTCGGCACTGCGAAACGACTTCGGAACGGAGAGCGACATTGATGTGCTGATCAGTTTTCACCCGGATGCCGCACATGGATTCTTCGACATGGTGCGTATGCAGGACGAGTTGAGCGAGATGTTCGGGCGCACGGTGGATCTCGTGAGCCGGCGGGGTATCGAGGCCAGTCGCAACCCTATCCGGCGACAGGCGATTCTGGATTCCGCAGAGCTGGTTTATGCAGCGTGATCTGGCGTATATACGGGATATTCTTGAAGCGGCGAAGCTGGCTGTATCATATGTGACGGGTGTGGAGCGGCAGGCGTTCGGACAGAACACCCAATTGCAGGATGCGGTTATCCGGCGACTGGAGATCATGGGCGAAGCCGCGCGGCGCGTTTCGGAAGAAACCAGAACGGCGCATCCCGGCATCCCGTGGCGGCTGATGATCGGGATGCGCAATCAGGTGATACACATGTACGATGGCGTGGACATGTACGTTGTCTGGCATACCGTAAAAGACGATCTGCCCGAGTTGATAAATGCGTTGGAGCGCCTTATGGAAGCGGGGAGAGTTTGAATGGCTTGTTGCGCTGCCATCGACAGTCTGACAAATGCCCACTGATCCTGAACGCGCCGAACCCGATCATGCCGAACATCGCAAGCGGCTTCGCGCGCGCTTTGCCGAAAGCGGGCTTTCGGGCTTTGCCGATCATGAGGCGCTTGAATTCCTGCTCACCTTCGCCATTCCCCGGCGCGACACCAAGCCGGTTGCCAAGGCGCTGTTAAAACGTTTTAAAACCTTGGGCGGCGTGATGAACGCCGACATGCGCGACCTGTCGGCGGTTGACGGCATAGGCGAGCATTCGGCAACGCTGATTTCGCTTGCGCGCGCCATTTCCGAGCGGATGTTCCGTCAGGACGCCCAAAACAGGTTTTCACTTACATCCCCGCAGGCGCTATACGACTACTGCCGCGTGTCGTTCGGCGGGCTTGGACGCGAGCAGTTTCGCGCGTTTTTCCTGAACACCAGAAACGAGCTTGTGGCCGAGGAGATTCTTCAGGAGGGCACGATAGATCAGGCGGCGGTATATCCGCGCACAGTGATCGAGCAGGCGATTCGGCACAAGGCGTCCGGAGTGCTGTTTGCGCACAATCATCCAAGCGGCTCCCTCACGCCGTCGCCGCAGGACATCGACCTGACCAAACGCCTCTCGGAAGCCGCCGCAACCGTGGGCGTGCGCGTTCACGATCATCTTATCGTAAGCGACCACGGCTACATGAGCCTGCGCGAACAGGGGTATATGTAGAAGCCGGGCGGAATGATCTCTTACTTGGCCGCGTGAGGGGAATCCGTATAGAATGAATTTACGGGAACGCAATGAGAAGAAATTTGGTAATTGGCAGGAACTTCCCGGTGGCGGCAGAAGATACCGGCTGGATGTGCGGGGCAGAATGGGCTGGGTTGCCCGCTACATCAAGGAAACGGATTCGCAAGAAATAACGCTTGGTTTCCGGCAGGAAATATTTAACGAGTTTGGCGAACTGGTTGAAATCCATGAGAAATATCCCGTGGATACCGGTCACCGGAAAGTGTAGGTTCGCAGCATGCTGATAACCAGAGAGATGACGGCTGACAAAATCGGCGCGTATCTGCGCCACGAAATCGCGCTTGATGAGCTGGTTGACTGGGCCGAAAACGCCATGATGAACGGGGAGTTTGCCGGACAGGATGCCGACGTGCTGCGGCAGGTGGTTCCGCGTCTGGGCGTTGCCGACACCCGCGCATTCGGCCTTGCATGGGATGATTGCGAGGAATTGCTGCGCTTGCTTGGCTTTGCCGCGCATGTGGAGATAGTGTCGGCTTGAAGTTGTTGAAATCGTTTGCTTTAAGCCGCAGCACGATATAGAGGGGATTCATGGCCAGCCTTACCGAACAGGAACAGCAGGAAGTGATGCGCTTCATCGAAGCCGGCAGACCGTTGCCGGACAAGTACCGGTTTCTGTTGTTTGAAGAAAAGCGCGAAGTTGAGCTTGTCTGGAACGGCAAGACCGGCGAGGTTTGCAACATTGTTCTGCCTTTTCAGATCATCGAGCAGGTGGACGAGCCGAGGGCCGAGAAGGATGTCAAGCTATGGCCGAGCTTTTTCGATGCTGTTTCGGGCCGCCAGCTCAAGGGTTGGACGAACAAGCTGATCTGGGGCGACAACAAGCTGATTCTTTCCAGCCTGAAAAACGGCCCGCTGCGGGAGGAGATCGAAAAGCAGGGCGGCTTGAATTCGCATCCCTCCCAGCCCCCCTTTGCCAAAGGGGGAAGCGAAGCATGGGGATTTGAAGAAGTCTGGACAGGCGACTATGTGTTTGAGAACGAGTGGCAGAGCTTCCGCACAAAGAAAGACCGCGCAATTGAACTGACCAGCGTATTCCACGAATGCCCGCCGGGACGGCGTAAAAAGATTGCGGTGAAGGTGGTGGATATATTCGGCAACGACACGATGACGATTGTGGATGTGAGGGTGTGAAACTCTTCCTGCCAGAAATTCGCCACGACCAAGCAGGCTTTGAGGCGCTGATTCGCCTCCACGCGCAAACGAAGGACTGTTTGTTTGACGATATTGAAATTGACATGAACGCAACGACTTGGTTCGACGCCGACATGTGCGCGGCATTCGGCGCGATTCTTTACCATCTTGGGGCGGAATTGAACACAATTAGCTTGACCAATATGCGCTCCGATGTAGGAGATATTCTCGCCAGAAACGGTTTTCTGAGCCACTACGGGCGCGAAAAAATTCCTGACCGATGGGGAACGACAATTCCCTATCGCCGCTTCGATGTGAAAGACGACCGATACTTCGCGGACTATATTGAGGCTGAATTGATGAACCGTTCGGAAATGCCCGCCATGTCTCCGGCATTGTTGAAGAAATTCCGGGAAAGCGTTTTCGAGATTTTCAGCAACGCGGTATTGCACTCAAGGACAGAGCGGGGGATCTTCAGTTGCGGGCAGTCTTATCCAAAACGCCAACGACTTGATTTTTCCGTGGCTGACCTTGGGATCGGTATGCGTCAGAATATTAAGGAAAACACAGGACTTTCTTTCACGCCGCAACAGGCGATAGCCTGGGCTACCGAGGGCCGCAATACTACAAAGCGCGGACTGATTCCGGGCGGTCTTGGTTTAAAGCTGCTGAGAGATTTTATTGATTTGAACGGCGGACGCATTCAAATTGTCTCTGACGCGGGTTATTGGCGGCGGGAAAATGGCAAAACGGTTATTGCCCGGCTCAATCGGCCATTTCCCGGCACTGTCGCAAGCATAGAAATAAACACCGCTGATATGCAATCCTATGCACTTTCTTCCGAAATATCGGAAAACGACATATTCTAGGGGCAAACATTATGAATAAAGGCATGTCTCTTTCAATATTCGAGATTGTTGGCAGCCCTATCTGCGTTGCCTCCGGCGATGGACAAAAGGTCTATGATCGTCTTGCGGCAACCCTGAAAGAGGGGCTAAACGTCACGCTTTCATTCCACAACATCACGATCTTGACCTCGGCGTTTCTGAATGCGGCTATTGGCCAGTTGTATGGCTCCTTCAGCGAAGAACAGATTCGCTCCATGCTCACAGTTCGGGATATGCAGCCTGATGATCTGGCGTTACTAAAGCGCGTGGTTGAAACGGCCAAGCTTTACTTTAAAGACCCTAAGAAATTTGATCGAGCCGTGCAAGAAGCGCTGGGGAGCGACAGCGATGAGTCATAGGGCGGAAGAAATTACCCGTTACGGCTTTAAGGCTTCGGACGAATTGCTGCTGGATGCCAACATCTGGATGTTTGTCTATGGCCCACAAAAACCGGGGGACAAGAGGGTGACTGCCTATTCGCGCGAGCTCGCAAGAATTCTTGCCGCGCAAAGCCGCATCTATATTGATGTTCTGATCGTTTCTGAATTCATTAACACCTATGCCAGGTTGAAATGGAATGTCATGGGCAAACCGCACGCCGATTTCAAGCGATTTCGTAAAAGTGCGGAGTTCAAGCCCGTGGCACAAGACGTAGCCGCCGATGTCAAGCGCGTCCTGAAGCACTGTTCACGGATTGAAAGCAGCTTTGAGGCCTTGGACATCGATGGACTGATTAACCAGTTCGGGGCAGGCGATTCAGATTTCAATGACCAGGTTATCACCGAGTTGTGTAAGAGAAAGGGCTTGACACTGGTTACGGATGACGGCGACTTTATAAACAGTGGCATTCCCGTTCTTTCGGCAAACAAACGTTTACTGCGCTAGGTTCGCATGGCCCTCCACCCCAATTTCCCTACCTCCCCCCACGCCATTCTGAAACCTGCCATCCGCTGGTTTCCGGCGGATGAGTCGTTGCGGGAATCGAGCTTTGAAAAGTTCCTCCAATACAACCGCGAACAGGGGTACATGTAGCCCATGGCCAGATACGTCATCCTCGGAACCGCCGGGCATATAGACCACGGCAAAAGCTCTCTGGTAAAGGCGCTAACCGGAACCGATCCCGACCGCCTGAAGGAGGAAAAAGAGCGCGGCATAACCATCGAGCTTGGGTTTGCCGATCTGGCGTTCGACGACGGCCTCACCATCGGCATAGTGGATGTTCCGGGCCACGAGCGGCTTGTGCGAAACATGCTTGCGGGCGCGGGCGGCATAGACATCGTGGCGATGGTGATCGCCGCGGACGAGGGCGTGATGCCGCAGAGCCGCGAGCATCTGGCCATCTGCGACCTGCTTGGAATAGCTCGCGGCATCGTCGTGCTCACCAAAAGCGACATGGTTGACGCCGACTGGCTTGAGCTTGTGACCGACGACGTGCGCGCCTTCATCGCCGGAACGTTTCTGGAGGGCGCGGAGATCGTGGCGGTTTCGTCGAAAACCGGCGACAACCTTGACACGCTCAAAAAAACAATCCACAAAATGGCGCTCGAAACTCCGGTGAAATCTGAGCGCGGCATCTTCCGGCTTCCGATAGACCGTGTTTTCACGCTGAAAGGTTTTGGCACGGTTGTAACCGGAACCGCAATCGGCGGAAAGCTGTCGGTTGAGGAATCGGTAGAAATCCTTCCGCGCGACACCGAGTGCAAAGTGCGCGGCCTGCACAGCCACGGGAAATCTATACGCACGGCCCGCGCCGGACAGCGCGTTGCGGTGAATCTACAGGGCATCGAAAAGGAAGACATCGCGCGCGGCGACACGCTTGTTTCGCCCGGACGGCTTGAATCAACCACGGTTATCGACGCCAGTGTGCGCCTGCTGAAAGACGTGCAGCCGCTGAAAACCATGTCGCCCGTTCATTTCCATATAGGCACGGCGGAAACCGTGGGCAGAATCCTGCTGTACGACACCGACGCGCTGAAGCCGGGCGAAGAGGCGTTCTGTCAATTCCGTATCGACAACCCGGTTGTCGCGATGTCGGGCGACAGGTTCGTTATCCGCCGGTTTTCGCCGCTTGCAACGCTTGGCGGCGGCGTGGTGCTAGATCCTTCGCCGCGAAGGCGCAAGCGAAAAGACGGCGTCGCCGACCTCGAAGTTTACGCTTCCGGCAATCTGGCGCGGGCGATTGAGACCAAAATCTCGCGCGAGGGCATTCGCGGCATGACGCTTGCCCGGCTTGAGGGCTGGATAAAGGCCGACATTCCGGCGATTGCCGCGGCAGTGGATTCGCTCAAGAAAAGCGGCGCTGTTCTGCCGGTGGAAGACGCGTTCATTCATTCGTCCGCCGTTACAGGCTTCCGGGAGAGGGTGGTTACGCGGCTGCGGGAATTCCACCGCGCAAATCCGATGAAGCCGGGCATGGCCAAGGAAGAGCTGCGCGGCATGTTTCCGGGGCTTCCGCCCAAAATATTCGGCGGACTGCTTGCGCTTACTCGCGAGGTTGCTGTGGAGCAGGAGTTTGTGCGTTCGGCTGGCCACAAGGTGGCGCTCACAGAAACCGATGAGGCAACCAAAAAGGGAGTTCTTGACAAGATAGGCGCGGGCGGATTCCAGCCGCCGCTATTGAAGGAACTGGCCGACGAGATGAAGATGACCGAAAAACGCATGGCCGACGTGCTGAAACTGCTGGCCGTGGAGGGAAAGCTGAAGCGCATCACCGACGCGGTGTATATTACAACCGGGCGGTACGACGAGATGATCGCGCTACTTCGGAAATTTCAGGCCGAAAAGCCGGAGATGCCGGATATGACCGTTGCCGAGTTCCGCGACCTTGTCGGCACGACGCGCAAATTCGCGTTGCCGTTTCTGGAACATCTGGATTCCGCGCGAATTACCATGCGAATTGGGGATGCAAGAAAGATTATCTTGAAACCGGCGGGGGCCTGATCTAATGGAGAAATACCTCCTCGTTTTCCTTGGCGGCGGGCTGGGCGCGATGGCTCGGTATGGCCTGAGCGGGCTGATTCACCGTTACAGCGGCGCTGAGTTTCCGCTTGGAACGATGATCATAAACATCCTTGGCTCGATCATGATCGGCCTTGTGATGAGCATGTCGGAGCGATACATGGCGATTACGCCGAATATCCGCGTGTTTCTCACCATCGGCATCATGGGCGGTTTTACTACGTTCTCGTCGTTCAGCTACGAGACGATGGCTCTGTTGCAGGGCGGACAGTTGGTTGCGGCAAGCGTGAACGTGGCCGGTTCGGTTGTTTGCTGCATTGCGGGCGCTTGGGCCGGGATTCTGCTTGGCCGGATTATTTAACGAACTCAGGGGGCAAAATGAAAACTTCAGACATCGGCAAGCTGCTTCGCATATTCATTGGTGAAAGCGACCATGTGCATGGCAAGCCGCTCTACGAGGCCATTGTGCTTGAAGCGCGGAAAAACGACCTTGCAGGCGCAACCGTGCTAAAATGCGTGGCCGGATTCGGCGCGTCAAGCCGCATTCATACCGCAAAAATACTGCGGCTTTCCGAAGACATGCCGGTGATAATCGAGATTGTTGACTCGGAAGAAAAGCTTCGGGCGTTCATTCCGGTCATCGACGGACTTTTCGACGAGGCAAACTGCGGCGGGCTTCTAACCTTGGAGCTTGCCGAGATTGTCAGATACCAGCCAAAGAAAAAGGAGATGAAATGAGAACAATACGCATTCAGGCAGCAATTGGAGTTTTAGCTGTCGCAGCCATGTTGATCAGTCCGCAAGCCGGTTTTGCCGTTCCGCCAGACCGCGAACTGACGTGGCCGGGCGGTGGACGCGGCGTGGTGAAATTCGAGGGAGAGGAACACGCCAAGGAGGGCTTCAAATGCGACGCCTGCCATCCGGGCATCTTCGAGATGAAGCATGGCGCGGCAAAGATGACCATGGCCGAGATGAACAAGGGACGTTTCTGCGGCACATGCCATAACGGCAAGATAACCTTTTCAACCGCCGATCCGCGCAAGTGCCATGAATGCCACCAATCCAAATGGAATAAAAGCAGCGGACACCATTCTGACGAAAAGCATGAAGGCAAGCACAAGGAATAGGCGGCAGCCAAACTGGATACGTCGCTGCTGAAACGCATCGCCGGAATCATCGTTCCGCGCTTGAACGGCGCGGAACTTGATTCCGGGTTCGACCAATATCGCAAGCTGGCAGAGGCCGGAATCGGCGGTTATATAATCTTCGGCGGAAAGCTGCCGGTTGTGCGTGAAGCTGTGCGCGAGCTGAATCGCGCGGCTGGACGCCCGCTTCTTGTAATGTCCGACCTTGAACAGGGGCTTGGCCAGCACGTTGATGGCGGCACGCTGTTTCCGCCCGCGATGGCAATGGCAATGGCCACCTGCGGACACGATCTCGCCGGGGCGGAGATGTTCCGCGCCGCAGTTGCCGCAGTGCGCGACGAGGCTCTGGATGCCGGAATCAACGTCATTCTCGCGCCGGTTGCCGATGTTCACACCAATCCGTCCAATCCGATCATCTGCACACGCGCATACGGGAACGATCCGGCTGAGGTTTCGTGGTTTGTGCGCGAGCATGTACGGGCGATTCAGCAGGGCGGCACGGTAGCCGCCTGCGCCAAGCATTTTCCCGGCCACGGCGACACCGCCATCGACTCGCACCTTAGCCTGCCGCTTCTTGCCATGGACGAGGCGCGGCTTGAAGCGGTTGAGCTTGCGCCGTTTCGGGCGGCCATCGACGCGGGCGTTTCGATGATAATGGCCGGACACCTTCGCGTTGACGCGTTCGACGACGAGCTTCCGGCCACGCTTTCACACCCGGTCATCGACGGGCTGCTTCGACGCAAGCTTGGCTTCGACGGCGTAGTAATTACCGATGCCATGAACATGGGCGCGATAACCGGGCGATACGGCGAGGCGCGCGCCTGCCTGATGGCGCTGATCGCGGGCTGCGATATAATCCTTCATCCGGACGATCCGATGGCGGCGGCGCGGGAGATTGCCGGCGCGTGGGAGCATGTTGAGGCGCGGTTCATAGAGGCAGAGCAACGGGTTGAGCATCTGCGTGCAATGCTGGCGGCGCATGGAACCCCATCGCCGCCGGACTATACCGCCAATGAAAAGCTTGCCGAAACGCTGTCGTTCAAGGCGCTTCGCGTTAGAAAAGGCGAAACGCATATTGAAGGCGATGAAACGGTGATCGTTATCGACGACGATAACCGCGAAAACGACTCAATATTTTTGAATGCGCTCAGGGCGAAGCATCCGGGCATTCGCGGAATGGCTGCGAACGAATTCGCCGGAGGAGATGTTGTAGTCGCGCTCTTTTCGAAGGTGGCGGCGTGGAAAGGGCGAAGCGGACTCTCGGATGAATCGGGAAAGCTGCTGGATGGAATCCTGAAATCGGCAGGAAAAAGCACAGTTATCTCGTTTGGCTGCCCCTCAATTCTCGACGGCGTTTCCGCCGACGCGCTTGTGGATGCCTGGTGGACAGGCGGCCCGGCGCAACGGGCGGCGGCAAGACTGCTTGGAGACGCTCCCTAATCGAAATCGAAATGAAACTTCACATCAGCGCCGGTTCCGCCAAGTTCGTCGCGCTGTCCAAGCACCGTTATGCCCGGCATTACGCTGTATTCCAGCTTCACGGCCTGGCTTTCGCTTGTGCCGATGTTGGTTGAATAGCTGATAAAAAGCTTGTCGAAAAAGAGTTTCTTGCCCACGGTCATGCGCGGCCCCATTGTGCCCAGAGTCTTGTCCACATGCGGATCGAGCTGGAAGCGGTCGAAGCCGGTGATAGAGGTGATCTTCTCCTCCATCTCGTCCTGAAGGCCGCCCGAAAGAAACGCCGCCGCCTCAGCCGCGCCTATGTCTCCGGCCAGCCCTTCCACTTCCTTGCCCACGCCGCCGACCGAAAGCAATGCGAGAATGTCGGTTTCGGTGAAGTTCGACTCCGAAAACAGGTTCATGTTCAACTGGTTCAGCGGCCCTTCCATGCTCAGGCGCACGAGATGCCCCTTGGCCCATGTCTCAGCGCTCACGTTCACGATGGGGTTGAACCGTCCGGGATCGATCATGTCGGCGCTTCCCGAAATCACCCGGAATTCGTGGCTCCTGAAGAATACCGAGCCGCTTTCAACCTGAACGCGCCCCATAAGTCCGGGAGACGCCGGAGTTCCGCCCAGATAAAGATCGGCGTCGAGAAATACCCGCGCGAGGTTATTGTCAACCAGAATGCGGTTCTTGCCGGTGACGCGGACGTTCAACTCTGTGTCGCCGAACCACGACTTGTCGGCCTGGCGGGTCTCGCCGCCCGACGGGCCGGTAAGCCAGCTTTTGTAGTTGACCCTCCCACGGTACACCGCATTCGTAAACACGATGTCGCCGGTCATCCGCCTTCTCTGCCCGTCGCCGTCAATCCGCAGCATCGCGTCGAGCTGCACCGAAAGATCCTTCAGCGGCTTGAGCGCGACGTTTCCGGCGCGCAGATCCAGATGAAACGCCTTCGGCGCCGCCCGCCCGATGACCGCCCACCCGCTCATATCAACCACGCCGCCGCCAAGCTGGGCCGTTATCGAATCGGAAGTTATTTTTCCGCCGTCCATGAATATCACGCCGGTTATGCCTGTCAGCCGTCCGGGCAGGTCGCGAAGCCCAAGGCTGCCGCTGTCGATATAGACGCTTCCAGCAAGAACCGGATCGGCCCATTCGCCGCGCATTTCAGCCGAAAGCCAGGCGTTGCCGCGCACGTTCCGCAGATCGGCGGAAAATGCCTGTGCGGCCGCCAGGTCGAGCTTGCCTCCGGCGGCCAGATCGAACCGCCTGCCGATTTCGAGGCTGCCGTCCAGCGTGAAATATCCGTCCTCCGACGACAGCGTGACCGTATCGAATTCAAGCCTGCGCCCATCCGCATGGGCGTCAACCGGCTTTTCCAGCTTCAGGCGCTTGCCATATCCGCGAAGCGCAATGTCGTCGAGGCGCAGGCGGGCGGTCAGGCGTCCGGACGAGTATTCAGCATCGAGCCATCCGCGCCCCGCAAGCGATATGTCATCCGGAACATCCTTCAGCATCGGCAGAACCACGTCTGCATACTCGGCCTGGTCGAACTGTGCATTCAAGCGCACGGCAGGCGTCCTCGATATTTCGGCGGTTCCCTTGACGCGGCATCTTCCGTCAAGAAGCAGGCCTTCATACGAAACATCGTTGCCGTTCATTGTCAGGTGAATATCGCCGCCGCCAAGATAGATTTTGCGGTAATAAGCGTAACTTATCTTGATCGTTCCCTCGCCCTCGCGTCCGGACTTTGTGCTGTAGCAGCTCGATTTGAAAGCGATTCGTCCGGACATGCCCGGCGGAGCCGCGGCGATGTCCGCGATATTCACCTCCGAATCTCCGAAGCCAAGGCAGACGCTGTCCTTCGCCACCGTTCCGGAAGCCTTGATGTAAGAGTCGTTCCGCCTTGCATCAAGGCTCCGGATTCGCGTCTCTTCGGGGGATATGCGCATGTCGAGATCAAGTCGGTCGTATGGCTGTCCGTACACTTTGCCGTTTTCGGAAACAGCCTTCACATCGGCTGTCATTCCAGCGGAATCGCCCTCGATCCGGATGTCGCCCGAAAACGTGCCGGAAAACATGGCGGAATCGAAAATCGTGCCGGTCGAAACTCCGGCGGTCTCGATCACGACATTCGGATCGATCCGCAGCGCCTTGCCCGAAAAACGGTATTTCGGCCTGCTGAACGTGTACGGGCCGCCCTGAAACTCCACGATGCCCGATCCCTCCAGCATCGACTCGCCGGAGCGGACTATCAGCCGGTCGATGCTCAGGCCTTTGTCCGAGAGATGCAGCAGCGATTCAGTTGAATCGAAGTTAATGCCGTGAAGCCCGCCTTTCGAGACCGCAAGCGTGCCGGAGACAAAAGGCGCGTTGAACGTTCCGTCCACCCGGCCATCGAGCCGGAACGCGCCGCCGACCCATTCGGACTGTCCGGCGATCACGCAGCCGATGTCGCCGCCATGCAATGAATAATCCAGCGCGATCCAGCGGTTTTCCATATCGGCGCGGCCCGCGACATCGCCGTCCAGGCAGTCGCAGCGCACCTCCGCGCCCACAATTGTAAGGATGCCGTCGGAGAGCAGAAGCGAGGCATCGATTCCGGTTATGCGTTCGGGCAGGGTTTCGCCCACTCTGTGGCTCTGATAGGAGATTCTGCCGTCGGCAAGCATCGCCTTCACGCCGCCGCCCATTGTTCCTGAAAGCCGGAACCGCCCGGAGAGAACGCCGGGGGAAAGACCAGGCTTTGTCCATCCGGCGAGCTTGAAGACAGCGTCGGCGGCGGCCTCGGCCACGTCCGCCTCAACCTTGTACGAACGTTGCTCGCCGAAATCGAGCGCCACAAGCAGGTCTGTCACCTTGCCGCCCATAATTGCGCCTCGGCCTTTGCTGAACGCCAGTTTCTTGTCGCCATACTCGAACTCGGCCTTCAGGTTCGCGCCGTCCATGCCCAGAATCACGGCGTTCCTTGTTTCCAGGCCGCCGGAAAGCGACAGGCTGCCAGCCTTGTGAACCAGTCTGGCGTCCGCCCGGACAAGGCCGCCAACAACTGGCCTTGCGCCAAGCGCCTCCATCAGGTTCTCAATGTATCCCTCGCCGCTTATGTCGAGTTCGGCGGACGGGCTTCCCGCCGCAGGAACCGCGATTTCACCGGTCACGGAGAATTCGCCGCCGCCCGGCCCGGACAGTTGCAGGAACCGCTTGATTGATTTCATTTTTATTGCGGACTTCTCAATCTCTAACACTGCCGCGCCGTCCGCAATCCGGCCCGAAACCACCGCGTTTGAATCCATCGCTTCAACCACGGAACGCTCGATTGTGGCCGCGCCGTTTGGCGCAATCAGAATCCGGCCTGAAACCGATGCGGCAAACTCCGGACGATCCCGCATGGCAACGTCCAGCTTCGCGCCGTCAACCAGCACTGCCCAGCCCGAACCGCTCCGCTCAACCAATGGATTGATCTTCACGGCGGTGGCAATATGAATCCCCTTCGCCTCATGCCTGATGTCGAACGACAAGCCGCTGATTACCGGGTTGCGAATCTCAAACTCCTGAGCCGGAGCCGAACCTGCCGGCTTTTCGCGCGTAAACTTCTGTTTTTTTAGCGATTTGACGGCGTTATTGATCGCCTCATACTCTCCGGACAGGTTCACCCCGTCAATCGAAATGCGGCTGATCGACACCTTTTTGCCGGAAATCAGCGCTGCGGCATCGAGACACGCACTCGCTCGTTCAACCGCCAGGGTCGCGCCGCCTGCCGGATCGTATAATTTTACGGAACGCGCATCGAAGCATAGCGGCCATGCGGTTGCCGAGATGCTGCCGATCTCTATTTTCAGCCCGCTGTCGGCCTCGATGGCGGGCTTGATCTTCTGCTGAAACCACTCCGACAGGTTCCGGTTCAACGCGTCGCGCGCGAAGTCGCAGCCTGAAAGGAAAACAAGACATGACAGCGTGGTCATGAGCAGAGCTTTCCGCAATAGGTATATTGGTTTTTTATTGTTGAACAAGCTATCGCACCTTCAGACGGATATTATATACTTCCATATGCTCAAGATAGCCGTGGTTGATGGACAGGGTGGAGGAATAGGCGCGTTGATCGTGAAAAGCCTTAGGGAATCGTTCGGCGAATCGCTGGACATAACCGCGCTCGGCACGAATTCCGCCGCCACTGCCGCCATGATGAAGGCCAAGGCCAACCGGGGCGCAACCGGCGAAAACGCGATAGTCTGGAACAGCGGGCGCGTTGACGTGATAACCGGGCCGGTGAGTGTGGTGCTGGCAAACGGGATGCTGGGCGAGGTGACGCCGAAGATGGCGGAGGCGCTGTCGTCGAGCAGGGCGGAAAAGCTTCTTCTGCCGCTGAATCAGGAGCTTGTGACGATGGTTGGACTAAAGAAAGAGCCGCTTCCGCATCTGATAGACGAACTTATAAATTTAATGAAGGAGAAATACCATGTGCGAGGCTAACGCATACATAGAGCAGGACGGAAAGGAAGAGCTTTATCTGGAAAGCGTTGACATCATGCGGCCCGAAGAGGGCGGAATCTACATGCGAAACCTGTTTGGCGAGCAGAAGACATTCGACGGCGAGGTGAAGGAAATATCGCTCCTGCGCCACAAGATCATACTGAAACGGAGATAACATGGCAGTAAAGGTAACACTCACGCCCGCAGGCGAAGATTCGTGGAAGGCATCCTGCGACATGTTCGGCCTTGAGGCTACGGCTGAAACGAAGGAAGAGGCGAGCAGCCGGATTAACGCAAAGATTAAGGAGCACGTGGACAAGCTTGCCGCCGAGGGAAAGATCGTGGTTCCGGAGAGGGCCATGCCCGTGACGAAGGCTCCGGGCAAGACCGTGCCGGTGCTTTCATCCTGCGGATGTTCAGGGAAGAATTGCAAGAAGTAGTTTCGATACGGGAGGTGTAAACAGATTGCATGGAAACCATTGAACAGTTGGAAGATGCCGTAATGCATCTTTCGCCGGATGACTACCGCCGTTTTTATGATTGGTTTATCCGGATGGATCATGAGAAATGGGATCGAGAGATCGAGGAAGATGCTGCAAATGGCCGTCTGGCAGCTTATGCCCATGAGGCGGTCATGGATTATCGGGCGGGCCGTTGCAGGCGAATGTAGTTTGCCTGGAATGTAAGTGCATTACACTTCGCCAAGGTTCCGGGAGTGCTATGAGCAACTTCCTCGCGATATTCAATCGCTTGCCGACAAGAATTATGAACTTCTGAAAGCCGATCCGTCTCACCCGTCGTTGCATTTCAAGAAAGTCGGCGGTTATTGGAGCGTCAGGGTGGGAAAGGAATACAGAGCCTTGGGCGTTGAAGTTGATACCGGCATCGTATGGTTCTGGATTGGCGAGCACCGTAAATATGAACGATTGATTGGACGGAAATAACTAGAAGCGCACCCTGGATTTGGACGACTTACGCTGATATAAGGAGAATACACATGCCATCCAAAACTAAATCATCAAAGCCGGGCGGCATAACTGCGATTGCTGTTTGCAATTATAAATCCATCTGTCAGGAGCAACGGATTGAGCTAAAACCGCTGACATTGCTGGCCGGCGCAAACAGTTCAGGGAAATCGAGCATTATGCAGCCGTTGCTTTTATTGAAGCAGACTCTGGAAGCCCCCTTTGATCCCGGAGCCTTGTTGCTTGATGGCCCTAACGTCCGATGCACTTCCACAGAGCAATTATTCTGCAAAGTCGATTCATTGTGCAGCGACACTTTTTCGGTTCGATTTGAATTTGGAAATAATGATGGCCTTGGACTCAAGTTCAAGCGAAGTAGGCATCCCGGTGTTGCGATTGAAATTACAGAAATGTCATCTATCGGAGACGGCAACGAGCAGAGAATTCACCTCGGCATGACCAGTGACGAGATTGAGCAGATATTGCCTGATCATATAAAAAGCTGGAAAAATCGAATTGCTTTGTCACAAAATAACGTATCAAAAGAGAGCGAATTTAAATGGGCTGTCATTCGTGATCGGTGTTTCTTATCCTTTAATCTGGGACTAAGCGGTAAACAACCGAACAAATTCTTGTTAGCTGGCATAACTTCCGCAGAGCTTGTGGGGCCTAATCTGGAAAACATCATCCATGTGCCGGGGCTTCGCGGCAATCCTGCGCGTACCTACAGAACAACGGCGGTCGGAAAAAACTTTCCGGGTACTTTTGAGAATTATTGCGCAAGCATCATCAACCATTGGCAGTCGGCAAAGGATGACAGGCTGAAACAGCTTGGCAGTGCGCTTGAAACCCTCGGCCTGACATGGAAGGTTGAAGCCAAGCCTGTTGACGATACGCAGGTTGAGTTGCGCGTTGGCCGCTTGCCGCATAGCAGACGCGGCGGCGCGCGCGATCTGGTCAGCATTGCCGATGTTGGATTTGGTGTTTCCCAGACTCTTCCTATTCTTGTTGCGCTTCTTACGGCAAGAGCCGGACAGATTGTTTATCTGGAGCAGCCGGAAATACATCTGCATCCGAAGGCGCAAAAACAGATGGCAAAGCTGTTGGCGGAAGCGGCAAGCAGGGGCGTGGTGGTTATTGTCGAGACTCACAGTAGTTTACTTCTGAGAGGCATTCAAACACTGGTAGCCAGAGGTGAACTGTCTCATGATCTGGTAAACCTTAATTGGTTTACGCGCAAGGAAGGCACAGGCGCAACGGTTGTGGATAGCTCAGGCATGGATGAGCAAGGCGCATTCGGCCAGTGGCCGGAGGACTTTGACGATGTTGCCCTTGAAGCAGACAGCGAATATCTCGACGCAGTTGAGCGACGGAGCGCGTGTGCATGAGTCGCAAAATGTCGAAAGCATTGGTGATAGATGCGTCTGTGGCCCGATCCGCCGGGGAAACCGAGCATCCTGTTTCCAGTTCATGCAGACAGGCGCTGACTACAGTTTTGAAGGTTTGTCATAAGGTGGTGATGAGCAAGGCGATTGAAAAAGAATGGAAAAAACATAAGTCCGGATTTTCCGGAAAATGGATTGCAGCCATGCAGTCAAGGGGGAAGATCGTCCGAATCGTGACTCCGGATCATAGCTTGTCCGACAAACTGGAGCAGTTGGATATTGGGCAAAAGGGAATCAGGGCTATGCTTAAGGACGCTCATCTTGTTGAAGCAGCGCTGCAAACTGATTCCAGTATCATATCTGGAGACGAAAAGGCGATAAAACTATTTTGTACCGCTTCACAGCATATTGATGAACTTAAACAGATAATCTGGGCCAATCCGGCTGACGCCGGTTGCGCGAAATGGCTGACGGAGGGGGCAAAGAAGTTGAAGTGAACGAGCTATTTGCATTGCGAGCCCCGTGAAAGATACCCTCAGCGCCATCCACTCCCTCATGCACACCATAAACCGGCCTGTCCGGCTGATGGAGGTCTGCGGCACGCATACCGTTGCGATATTCCGCCACGGCATACGCGGGCTTCTGCCCGACGGCATCACGCTTCTAAGCGGCCCTGGCTGTCCGGTTTGCGTTACGTCGGCGGGCGACATCGACGCCGTGATTGCGCTTGCGGAAAAGCCCGATGTTATCGTGACCACATTTGGCGACATGATGCGCGTGCCGGGCAAAACACGCTCTCTTTCCGGGGCGCGGGCCGACGGCGCGGACATACGCATCGTGTATTCGCCGCTTGACGCTCTGAAGCTTGCAGCCGAAAACCCGTCGCGCATGGTTGTGTTTTTCGGAACCGGATTCGAGACGACATCGCCGTCGGTCGCGGCCACGGTTGGCGAAGCGGTTCGAAACGGCGTGGAAAACTTTCTTGTGTATTCGGTTCACAAGCTCGTGCCGCCCGCAATGGCGGCGCTTCTTTCCTCCGGCGAAGTGCAGGTTGACGGCTTCATTCTGCCCGGCCATGTTAGCGCGATAATCGGAAGCGCGCCTTACGAATTCCTGGCCCGCGATTTCGGCAAGGCGTCTGTGATCACCGGCTTCGAGGCGCATGACATCCTTGAAGGCATCCGCATGATTCTGGCGCAGATCGCCTCCGGCAAGCCAGCCGTGAAGATCGGATACACGCGCGTTGTGAGGCCGGAAGGCAATCCGAAGGCGGTAGCGGTTCTGAACGAATATTTCGAGCCGGAAGAGGCATGGTGGCGCGGCATCGGCCCGATTCCGGGAAGCGGCCTGAAGCTGAGGGCGAAATACGAGAAATTCGACGCATCCGCGAGGCTTGGGCTTGCGCCGGTTCGCTTCGAAGAGCCGTCGGCCTGTAGGTGCGGAGACGTGCTTCGCGGCATGAAAATACCGGGCGAATGCCCGCTGTTCGGGAAATCCTGCACGCCGGAGCATCCGGTCGGGCCGTGCATGGTAAGCTCCGAAGGCTCCTGCGCCGCATATTTCAAATACTCGGTGTAGCTGTTATCGTCGTTTGCGGTTATATTAGCCTTAAGTTGCTTGCTCCGCTCAGGGGATTATCGGGTTAAAATCGCATTCAGGGCGATATTGACGTAATAGTTGGATCGTCCGATCTTCTGTTTCCGCAGGAATCCGCCGGCGGTCAAGGCCTCCAGATACTTTGTGGCGGTCAGCCGCGAAACCTTCAGATCACGCTCGATGAACTCGATCTTGGTATAGGGATGCGTGAACAGATTGTTGATCAAGTCCTGGCTGTAGAATTTGTATTGGCTGCGGATGCGGTGCTTGGCGTCCATCAGCGCGTTTTTAATGGCATGGATGGTTGCGATGGTTTCTCCGGCAGTTTGCTCCACGGCTGTCAGCATGTACAGCACCCAATCCTCCCAGACATCACGGTTCCGAACTTCTTGCAACAGCCGGTAGTAGTCGGTCTTGGCGCGCATGATAGGCGGCTGAGATACAGAACCGGGATGTCGAGCAATCCCTCTTTCACAAGATAAAGCACGTTGACGATCCGTCCGGTGCGGCCATTGCCGTCGTAAAAGGGGTGAATGCTCTCGAACTGATGGTGAATGAGCGCCATTTTTATGAGCGGATCCGCATCGAATAGCTGGCCGTCGTTAATGAATCGTTCAAGATCGCCCATCAGTGCGATTATGGTGCCACGCTCCTGAGGCGGCGTATAGACGGTATCGCCAGCGCTGTTTTTCAGCGCCGTACCCGGAAGCTTCCGGAAACCGGCGCTGTTTCGTTCCAGTTCCGCCTGGATCGCCACAATATGATTGGCCGAAAGCAGACCGGTTTGCCGCACGGCGTCATAACCGACGCGCAACGCCTGCCGGTAACGCAAGACCTCCTTGGCTGCCGGATTGACGAAGGATTCAGGAAATGCGTCGTCCTTGAACAGTTCGTCGTGGGTTGTGACAATGTTTTCGATGGCCGAACTGTCCTTGGCTTCCTGTATCCCCAATGTGCTTACAAGAATTCCCTGATTGGGGATTGATGCGGCAATTCCTTTCAACTCGGCCAGGTTGCGACTGGCCTTGGCCAACAGCTTCAAGATGGCGGCTGTCTCGAACCGTTCCGGCGCCAAGTGATGCAACGGCAGGATTTCGCTCATGCTTATACGTTCTCCCGGTAAAAGTTATATATACAAAAAACTGGTTTTCTATACATATTACCTGCTTTATGTATACAACAGGGCAAAACATTACGCATGACAGGCTTCATCCCAACTCTTCCCATTCCCCAACGAATGAACCGGGCGGCAGGCGGATAATGTGGAGCGCCTCATCCGCGAACTGACCGCGCCCGCGTTACTATTTCATGGCTGTGCTTTCCAGATATAGAGTGTCCGCGCTTAAATCCGCCTCGCTTTCCCACTCCACAAAGTAGCCGCCATTTCTTATCGCCTTGAAAGCCTTGAGATTGCGTAGCGGTTTAAACGCCTCAAGAGAAAGTAATGGCTTTGCATCAAATCGGCGCTTTGCGCCGTCGTTAAAAGCAACATCAAGCGTCCAATCGTCGTTAGCGCAAATAGTTGTTATAGTCCTCCTCATTCCAGGCCTTTGATTTTAAAGACAGTTTCGCCCTGCGCTCTTCCATATGCGGCGAAGGCGTACTCAATGAAATCATGTGTAGCCCCGTTCTCGTCTGCCGATGAAAGTAATTCGACGTGCAAGTTCGAGCCTAGAGCCGAATGGCCAGATTGAGTAACATATCCAGGAATTCTGGCCGTCATTATCAACGCGGAGACTGGCTGCCCTTGCAGTCGATTTCTCCACACCCTAGAATTATTAGTAACAAAACCTTGGATGAGTCGAACAACCGTTGCAGATATATCATCTAAGCTTTTGACAGTCAGCAGTCCGCCGAGTGGCCTTAGAACCTGATCTAATGACAATGCAATAATTCCAGTTGTTGGTGTTGGTAGTCTCCGAATCTGGTGAATTGCCGATCTTAAGCGGTCGTCGACTCTATTAGGTGAAGACGGCCTTTTGGCCTCAATGAAGAAATTCCTACCCCTCCATTCTGCAACCAAGTCAGGTTCACCGTGTTTGACCTGAAGTCCCGCCTGGCGTAGCACAGTACCTATGTAAAGTTCATACTGCGCCTCTCTCGACACAGCGCCGATTTCATCATCGGGATGATCTGTACCACCGCTCAACTTCCGCAAGAGATCAAGAGTGGCCTGATCTGGTTGATTCGGAAGATGATTAACGATCTCAATAATCTCATCAATTTCGCGAAGATCAAATGTTGCCGTAGCGATAAGCTCGGGCTCGACGGCTGTTCGTGGATCCAGCATTGCTTGTTCAAGCCGCTGCGCGTAAGTGCGCAATCGAGACGCCCCTGCAATACCGATTCCCTTCAGTGTAAGGGCCGAGAGGCAATGGCTGTATCGGGATGACAGAGACTCGAAACTATTGTGCTCATCAATGCGCATGTTCTAACTAACCTGCCTGACTTGGGAATTATATCGGTCAGCTTCCGGTGATTACAATGAAGAATTGAACTTTCCGCCGGGCGTGCGGCTTAAAAAAACGGCCGGTTGTTGAAAAAGTCCGGTTACGGGCATAATGTGTCATTCCATATTGGCGAGGTCACGTTCAAGCTCGGCGTCATCATAATTCAGAAAGACTCCCTCGTCTTTCAGCACCTGCAGAAACTCCACCCTGCTTTTGTCGCACAACTCGCAAGCCTTGCCGAGGCCCAGAGCGCCTTTTTCATATAATTTCACGGCCAACAGCTTCATTAGGTCGCTCGTGAGTGTTTTCTCAGGAAGCTTGAGCGAGTGCAGCACCGAATCGGGAATGGTAATTGACAACATGATTAACAGCCTCCTTCAGCCGGTTATTTACAACAGACAGTTTACCAGTAAACCTGCCGGTTGTTGAAAAAGTCCGGTTACGGGCATAATGTGTCATTCCGCTAAACATTCGGCGCTGGAGGCATTATGGACGGACGGATTTTGATGGGTCATGGAAGCGGCGGGCGAATGATGGAGCGCCTCATCCGCGAACTGATCGCGCCCGCGTTCGGCATGACCAGCCTCGCCGACGCCGCCGATTTGGGCCCAATCAATGGCCGTTTGGCATACACCACCGACAGCTACGTTGTCTCGCCGGTATTCTTTCCGGGCGGAAACATCGGCGAGCTTGCGGTGAACGGAACGGTGAACGATCTTTCGATGATCGGCGCCGCGCCGCGATTTTTAACCGCCGGATTCATCATCGAGGAAGGTTTCTCTATTGAAGACCTCTCGCGTATCGTTGCTTCAATGGCGAAGGCGGCGGATGAGGCTGGCGTGCGGATTGTGGCCGGCGACACAAAAGTGGTGGAGCGCGGCAAGTGCGACAGGATTTTCATCAACACATCCGGCGTCGGCGTCATTCCGGACGGCATTTCGCTTGGGCCGAAACGGATTGCTCCGGGCGACGCGGTGATCGTGAGCGGGCCGGTCGGCAGCCACGGCATGGCGGTTATGGCCGAGCGCAACGGACTTTCGTTTTCTCCGCCGCTTTCAAGCGACACCGCGCCGCTGAACGGGTTGGCAGCGTCGATGCTGGAAGCCGCGCCGGATTCAGTCAAGATGCTTCGAGACCCCACGCGCGGCGGGCTTGCCACCATAATCAAGGAAATAGCCGTGGACGCCGGACGGCGGATAACTCTGCAAGAACGCGCCATTCCGGTTCTGCCATCGGTGCGCGGCGGGTGCGACCTGCTTGGCCTCGATCCGCTTTACGTTGCCAACGAGGGCGTGCTTGTGGCGGTTGTGGCCGCTGATGCGGCTGACGCGGTTCTTTCCGCCATGCGCTCGCACCGGTTCGGCAAGCATTCAGCGATTATCGGCACAGTTGACGCCGAAGCTGGCGGCGCTGAAACCGGCGGCAAGGCGCTGCTTGCGACAATTGCCGGTGGAACGCGGATTCTAGACCTGCTTACCGGGGAGCAGTTGCCGAGGATCTGTTAGAGAAGCTCACTTCCGCCCAATCATCCCCGCCGCCATTCCGCCCGCAACCGTTGCCGTGGCCGAGATCACCGGATACCACGGCCACGAGATATTCAGCCGCAGGCCGTTTGCGATCCAGCCGATTACGGGCGTGGCTTCGGCTGCCGCGATGTCCAGGTTCAGGCCGCGCGTGCATATCGCAAGCGCGATCATGCCGATTATCGCGCCCGCAAACGCCGAGCCGCCCCGCGCCCACGGCACGGCGACAGCCAGCAGGAAAATTCCAAGCAGCGAGCCGGTGAAGAGCGAAGTGAAATAAAGCGCGGTATATAAAAGACTTGCGTTAAAGGTGGAGGCGTAAAGTGCCGACGCCACGCCCACCACGCCCCATAGGAGCACCCAACGGCGCGCGGTTTTCAGGCGTTCGGTCTCGCTGGCAAACACGCGCCGCGTTTCGACGAAATCAACCAGAGTGGTGTTCGAAAGCGCGCTTATGGCCGACGTGAGGCTGCTCATGGCGGCGGCGAAGATCGCGGCGACCAGCAATCCCGAAAAACCCTTCGGCAGCACCGTGAGGATGAAATGCGGAAACACGCCGTTTGCGTCGGTTCCGGCTGGCAGATCCGCCGGATGAACCTTGTAATAGGAATAGAGATACGCGCCGACCATGAAAAGCGCCCACGACACAAGCAGCCCAAGCACAGCCGAGAGCGCCGTGGCCCACTGCGCCCGTTTTGTGTCGCTGGTGGAAAGATAACGCTGGATGAACTGCTGGTCGCAGCCGCGAATCGCCAGATCGAGCGCGATGTAGGCAACTCCGGCGGAGAGAAAATTCCGCGCGTCGGACGGATCGACGCCGCCCCGGAACCAGACGAACTTGCCCGCCTCGTCGGCCATGCGCGAGGCTTCGGCGTATCCGCCGCTTATGCCGCCCGCGGCGAAGGCTATGGCCGCAGCCGCTCCGGCGAAAAAGATGCCGAACTGGATGACGTCCGTCCAGATCACGGCGCGGAAACCGCCTTCGTAGGTGTAGATTATCGTCGATACGCCGCATATCAAAATGGCGGTAGTCGTTGAAAATCCTGTGATTTTCGAAAGCACAATCGCCGGGCCGTATATCAGGATGCCGGTGCGAAGCAGAAGATGCGCGCTGTAGATGCAGGCCGCAAGGTATCTGGTCTTGCGGTCGAAACGTTTTTCAAGCGTCTCGTAGGCCGAGCGAACCTGCGCCTTGCGGAAATACGGGATGAACACAAACGACGTTATTAATATGGAAACGGGCACGCCGAGGTTCAGCATCATGAACGACATGTCGCCGGAGTATGTTTCAGCCGGATTGCCAAGAAACGTGGTGGCCGAAACCGATGTGGCGATCATGCTCACGCCCGCCGCCCACCACGGGATGCTGCCGCCGGCGAAGAAATATTCCTTCGCCGACACGTTCTTGCGGGCGAACATCGCGCCTATTCCGAGCATGGCGGCCAGATAAACGCCAAGCACAATCCAGTTTATGAAGCCGAAACCTGTTGTCATTATTATATAAAACGGCCTATCTGCAAGACGACGCGTCGCCTTCCATCAGCACTGCCCAGTGGCCGTCGCGCTGGTCTATGCGCGAGCGGCAGCCGCTCATCGCGCCGAACATCTTTATTTTGTTAAGCGACGCCTGCTCGTCGGCAAGAATCTCGGCGCGGAATTCTGTCATGCAGAAATGCGCCATCGCATCCCGTATGCTTGTAAGCGCCTCGCGCTCGCGCATTCCGCGAATATCAATCGTGATCATGACGCAATATCAAAGCATTCGCGGGATCTGGGATGAATGATGGTGGATGATCGGGCTTGACAACTTCAGGTCTAGAACATAGCTGAACCGGGCCTCGAAACTGAGCAGCTCGCCATCAATGGCGAACCGCCAGCAGTAAATTCCGCACATGGCATACCTGCGGTTGTCCATCGGCTGCACAATCAATGTTTTTTCGTGCAGCGCGATGCTAAGCTCCTCGCGGCTTCCAAGCAGTTCGAAATACTGACGAATCTTCTCCGGGCAGCTTAAAATCCTGTTGGAAAAAGTCGGGATCAATACCGCTTTTTCGTCGTAGAGGGCGAGAAGGCTTTCCACGTCGCCCGCGTTAATGGCCGCCATCCAGCCCTTTAAAATATCTTCCGGTTGTTTCATTGGTGACCGCATCCTGTTTTCGGCTATCTTACAAAACGTTGCAAGAGTTTACAATTTCCGTGAAATTCGCCGCGTCTTACATAGCGCTAATCAGACAGCCAAAATCCTCAACCTGTTTCCAGTCGGTGTATTCCACAACGGTATTCGGATCGGTCGGCCCCTTGGTCATCCACATTATCAGCCGTATCATCGTCCGATCCAGAAAACCGTAACTTGGATAATCGAGCCTTCCTGCAATAACCGCCAGTTCTTTTGGCTTCCACAATATGCGATTGAGAAACTTCTGGAGGTAGGGGTTGCTTTCCGGCTTGCACTTCTCCGGTTTCCGGGCAACCACGTTCACCGAAAAAAAGGCGTTTGGCTTGCTTTCAAGCAGAAGCCTGTTCTTTTGAATGAAATCCGCAATCAACGGGCTGTGCTTTCCGTAGCGCACGCTTGCGCCGATCACTATCTTATCGAAGGCCGCCAAGTCGATTGAGTGGGCGTCCTGGACGGGAACCACCGTGACCTGATGCGTCTGCTGCTCGATAACCTGTTGCAATCTCCGGCAAATCTTTCTGGTCTGCCCGTCGGTGGTTGAATAGATGATGAGGATCTTGGCCATTTCTGTATTAGTCTCCTCTCGGTTTCCTATCGGTTTCTAATGGATACCCAGTTGAATCTTGATGGCTTCCTCGATCTTGCGCATGTCTTCCGGTGTGAGAACGCCGACGCGCCGGAAAAGCCGTTCCTTGCTGACGGTTGCAAACTGATCCGCCATAGCCTTGCTTTCCTTATCTTCCAGAATGACCACCGCTTCGCTTGGGTACAGGCGATCTACGTTACTGGTCAGGGGGACGACTTGGACGCGGTTAAGAAACCTGTTCGACGCGTCGTTACTTACAATTACGGCTGGCCGCTTCTTCCTGATATCGCCACCAATTGAAGGGTCGAAGTTTACCCACCACACCTCACGTCTTTTCACTGGCTATGTCCTTGAAGGTGGCTTCGGCCCATTCCAATGCCTCGTTCTCCCGCTTATTGTCCAAGGCCATTTCGGCATAAGCCGAGTCGAGATCGGGCCGGACGACATATGGCCGCACCAGTTCCTGAACGAACCTGCTTATTTTGCGCGGGCCGATTGTCTTGTAAAGCCCGTCATAGACAGCCTCGTCAACGGTAATGGTCAGTTTTTTATGCATTGCACGCCTCCGTATACGTGTACTATACGTGCAGATTAAGGCGAGGTCAACATTATTTCGTGTGAATTGTTACCGAAGAAACGGAGGTCGATCCATTAACATCTTCCTACCTTTCCCCCTCCACCTTCACCATCCCCCGCGCCGCAGGCGACACATAAATCGCCCCGGCTGCGTCGATAATCACGCCCGCAAGCCCAAGCTCCTCCATTTTCTTTCGCGCCCGCTCCGGCCCAAGCGCCAAGAGGCCGGTCGAAAGCCCGTCGCACATGACGCCATCTTTGTGCAGAACCGACAGGCCGCGTATTCCCTCCGCCGGATAGCCGGTTTTTGTGTCGATGATGTGGTGATATCGCTTGCCCTCATACTCGAAATACCGCTCGTAGTCGCCGGATGTCGAAATCGCCATGTCCGCCATTTCGGCTGTCGCCGCAACGCCTTTTTCGCGCGGGTGCTGTATGCCCACCAGCCACGGCGTTTTTCTGAGCCCGCCGCCGAATGTCTTTATATCTCCGGCGCTTGCCACGATTCCGCTCTTAATTCCCAAGCCCTTCAACACCGCAACCACCCTGTCCGACGTGTAACCTTTGGCGATTCCGCCAGGATCGAAGACGATGCCTTTTTTAAGAAACCGGATAGTATCGCCCTCGATAACAATATTTTTATAATCCACAAGCTCGCGCGCTTTGGAAATTTCCTCCGGAGTGGGCGGAACCTTGCGTTTTGTGACGCTCCAGAGCCGCACAAGCGGGCCGACTGTCGGGTCAAACGCGCCGTCGGTCATCTGCGCAACTTCAAGGGCGCGTTTTGCAAGCTCAAGCACCTCCGGCGACACCTTCACCGCGTGATCGGCGGCCTGCGCGTTAATCCTCGACAGTTCCGTCCCCTCGCTCCAGATGCTGAAGATTCCGGCCAGCCGCTTGATCTCGGCAAACCCGGCGTCGATGGCGCGTTTCGCCTCCTCCTCGCTTTGGGCGTCAACCGTGATGGTGATGTACGTTGCCATCATGTCGCGGGTTTCCTGAAACGTGCGCGGCTGCTTCCGGGCGCAGCCGGAAACAGCTAGAAGGCAAATTACAAATATTGCTGTGATATTAATAAGTTTCATATTGACAACCACTCTCTGAAGTTATTTATTTTGAGTAACTTTCCACATAGCTCCCCCTGTTTTCATCATCCTGTTCATCCTGTTGATCCATGTAAATACAAAAACAAGAATATTAAACATGGATGGGCAGGATAGGCAGGATGGGTAAAGATTCCACCGTTTTCAAGCGGGGTGGCTGCAAATAACACTGCCAGCTCTCCTTCAGGGGTGGGGCAGCGCCTGCGCCAGATACCGTCCTGTTAGAGACGCCGCGTTCGCCGCCACATCCTCCGGCGTGCCGACAGCCACAACATATCCGCCCTCGTCGCCGCCTTCCGGCCCCATGTCTATTATGTGATCGGCGCATTTCATCACTTCAACATTATGCTCGATCACAACAACCGTGCCGCCCGCCTCAACCAGCGCGTTCAGCACCGAAATCAGCTTTTTCACGTCAACGAAGTGCAATCCGGTTGTCGGCTCGTCGAGGATGTAGACAGTCTCGCCGCCGGGCCGCCTGCTCAGTTCCTTCGAAAGCTTAACCCGCTGAGCCTCGCCGCCCGAAAGCGTTGTGGCTGGCTGGCCGAGCCGCAGGTAGCCCAGCCCCACGCTTTCGAGCAGGCGAAGCTTTCGCGCAAGCGGCTCGTGCAGGTGGAAAAACTCCGCCGCGCCGGAAACCGTCATATCGAGCACGTCGGCAATCGACATGCCCCGGTAGCGCACCGCAAGGGTTTCCGGGCTGAAACGCCGCCCCTTGCAGGCCTCGCACGGCACGTAAACATCCGGCAGGTAGTGCATCTCCACCTTTTTCACGCCGTCGCCGCCGCATTCTTCGCACCGCCCGCCCTTCACGTTGAAGCTGAACCGGCCCGGCCCGAAGCCGCGCACCCGCGCCTCCTGCGTTCGGGCGAAAAGATCGCGCATCAGGCCGAAAAGCCCGGTGTAGGTTGCCGGATTCGAGCGCGGGCTTCTGCCAATCGGAGCCTGATCGATATGAATTGCCCGCTCTATTGCCGCGATGTTCTTGATCGCTCCGTGCCGTCCCGGCTTCCGTTCCGCCCGGTAAAGCCGCTTTGCAAGCGCATGATAGAGAATGTCGAAGATGAGCGTGGATTTGCCTGAGCCGGAAACGCCGGTCACGCATGTCATCGCGCCAAGCGGAATTTCGACATCAACGCCTTTTAAATTATGCTCCGCCGCGCCGGTTATCGTGATATTTCCACGCGGCTCGCGCCGCGCCGACGGAACCGCGATTGTTTCCCGCCCGCACAGAAACGCGCCGGTTGGCGACTCCGGGCATTCCATCACGGCATCGAGGCTGCCCTGGCAGACCACGCGCCCGCCGTGCTCGCCCGCGCCCGGCCCCATGTCAACCACATGATCGGCCCGCCGGATCGTCTCTTCGTCGTGTTCAACCACAATCACCGTGTTTCCGGCGTCGCGCAGAGAGGCAAGCGCGTCCAGCAGCCGCCCGCAGTCGCGCGGGTGAAGCCCGATGCTAGGCTCGTCCAGCACATACAAAACGCCGGTGAGCGACGAGCCGATCTGCGTGGCAAGCCTGATGCGCTGCCCCTCGCCGCCCGAAAGGCTGGCCGCCGGACGGTCGAGCGCGAGATACGGCAGGCCCACGCGCACCAGAAAGCCCAATCGCTCGCGAACTTCTTTCAGCACCCGCGCCGCGATAAGGGTTTCACGCTCCGAAAGTTGCAAATTTTCAATGAAATTCGCGGCATCCGCCACCGGCAGCATCGAAATTTCGTGGATATTCAGGCCGCCCACGCGCACCGAAAGCGCCTCGCGCCTTATTCGCGCGCCCTTGCAGGCTGGGCATGGCGCGGTTGCCGCGTATGTGTCGTCGTCCGGTTCGCGCTCGTCGTCTTCGGAAACTCCGGCCACGCCAAGCCCCCGGCATTTCGGGCACGCGCCGTATGGGCTGTTGAAGGAAAAAAGGCGCGGCGACATTTCAGGATACGAAAACCCGCATTTCTGGCAGGCAAGCGATTTGCTAAACAGCAGGTCGCGCCCCTCGTCCGCCAGATTCACCAACACCAGATCGCTGTACCGGAGCGCCAGATCAAGCGCGTCGGAAAGCCGCCGGTTGATGCCTTTCTTTATTATCAGCCGGTCGATCACAACCTCGATGGTGTGAAGCTTTCGCTTGTCCAGGCTGATGTCGGCGGTGAGATCGGTCATTGCGCCGTCGATTCGCGCCCTTATAAAACCGTCGCGCCGCATCCGTTCAAGCTCGGCCTTGTGCTCGCCCTTTCTGCCCCGGATAATCGGCGCAAGAATCTGCACGCGGCTGCCTTCGGGCAGCGAGAAAACCTGTTCGTGGAGCTGCTGAACGCCTTGGGACGTGATGGGAGAGCCGCATTCAGGGCAGTCGGATTTGCCGATTCTGGTAAATAAAACGCGGAGATAGTCGTATATCTCGGTGATTGTGCCGAGTGTGGAGCGCGGATTTTTGGATGTCGTCTTCTGCTCGATTGCGATGGACGGCGAAAGGCCTTCTATCGAATCCACATCGGGCTTGCGAAGCTGTTCCAGAAACTGCCTTGCGTATGACGAAAGGCTTTCAACGTAGCGGCGCTGGCCTTCGGCGTAGATCGTGTCGAAGGCGAGCGTGGACTTGCCCGATCCTGACGGCCCGGTGATGACGGTGAGGCTGTCGCGGGGAATGGCGAGGGAGATGTTTTTAAGGTTATGCTCCCGCGCGCCCTTTACGACGATGAAGTCCTGTGAGTGTTCTGTGATTTCAGCCATATAGCGTTGTCAACCAAATTAACTATAATAAAGGGAGTTCGGCGTTTTTGTCATACGCCCCATTTCGTGAAGGAGTAATCCGCATGTCCCGCACTGTATTGAACATCGACGACTCGTTGTACGAAGAGGCAAGGCTCTATACCGGGCTGAAAAAGAAAGTTGATGTGGTCAACTATGCGTTGAAACGCCTTCTTGAGCAGCGGGACATCGAAAAGGTTCTTGAATTGCGCGGCAATATCCATTGGGAGGGCGTTCTGGAAGAGATGAGGCGGGGGCGCCGCCATAGCCATACGGAACGGCTTTCCGCTCTGTCCACCCGCGATAATCATTTCGAGACATTGGCGCGGCACTCCACGCTTCGGCTGTATCGGTAGCTGTCAAGGCCGGAGCGGATTAGATCGTAAAGCTGTTACGCCTTGATTCTTGCAGTTCTTGTGCATACAATAAATAGCATGATAATCACGTTTGACCGAGCCAAGGATGCAAGCAACATCGAGAAACACTCCGTATCGCTTGCCGATGCTGCGGATTTTGAGTGGGCTAGCGCCGTGACATGGCCAGACCAGCGTCGCGAATATGGCGAGCAGCGCTTGGTCGGCCTCGGTTATATCGGCAACCGGCTGTTCAACGTGGTTTTTGTTGATCGCGGCGATGAGCGCCGCATCATCAGCTTGCGCAAGGCAAACTCAAGAGAGGTGAAACGCTATGCCAAAACTTAAACCGGGAACCATCATGCCCACGCCGGAGGAGGATTCCCGCATCCAGTCCGGAATCGATTCCGATCCCGATGCGTACTCGCTCTCCGACGAGGAATGGGAGCGGGTCAAGCCGCTTGTCCGCATTGGCCGCCCCAAGGCCGAGATTACCAAGGAGCGCATCACCATCCGGCTGTCGCATGACGTTGTCACACAATTCCGCGCAACCGGCAATGGCTGGCAAACACGCATCGATGCGGCGCTGAAGGAATGGTTAGGCAGCCATTCCCTTGAAAAACCAACGGAAAAGGCTGCGTGACGCAGACGTTGACACCAGCCAGAGAGAGAAGTTCTGCCGCGCGCGGCGTAGGGGAACGTCCGGGGGACGTATGATAATATACGGACGTGACGGAGGTGTGTTATGACAGTGAAAACAGATGAGCTGATCTCAATGGTCGAGTCTTTGCCTGTGGATATAAAGACGACACTGGTTGAAAAGATTCTTGACAGCCTGCATCCATCGCAAAAAGAAATCGATTTGCTGTGGGCTAACGAGGCCGAAAAGAGAGTCAAGGAGATTAAAGCCGGGAAAGCGAAAACCATTCCAGGCGATAAAGTCTTTGAAGAGATCAGGGAAAGATTCCACCGTTGAAGTACTCGTTCCATTGCGAAGCAAGGGTTGAACTGTTTGAAGCCATTCAATATTTTGAAGATTGCAGATACGGGCTCCGGATTATTGGAGACAGAGAATACGTAAAGAATAATCCTGCAGCCGCGAAAGACGGCACTGGTCTTTTAATTTCACGAAACAGAGGGATAGACACCATGCCGATAATAACTTTCGAAGCCGGAAAACTCACAAGGGAGCAGAAGAAGGAACTCATTGCCAAATTTACTGAAACCGCATCCGAAGTCACGAAGATTCCAAAGCAGCATTTCATTGTGTCGATACGTGAAATGCCGCTGGAAAATGTCGGAGTCGGCGGAATCACGGTTGAGGAGATGAAGCAGGGCAAGCAATAGGCGATCCAGTTGGGGCAGGGGCTGTAGAAACAGTCTCTGCCCTGATTCGATCATAAAGTCGTCATCGAAACGGATTTACAATACGTAAATGATTGTGGACAACCATCCCGTCGCACATGTCTTCCGAATATAAAATCGATGCGCCAGAACTTATTGCCGCTGACACGATCAGACTGTCCCAGTATGAAAAAGAGTGACCAACTCTCAACTCAGAGGCGCTAAGCAATAACTCCCTGCTGAATCCAACAACCTCATGCCTTTCGTAAAGTGCGGAAACCAGTTCAGCGATACGGGATTCGGGGAAACCGGCCTTTCGAATCAGGTTGACGCAAAGTTCATTGACAACCTGAACGCTGATGGCAATTTCATGACCGCTTACCAGTTTTCCCGCCAACGCGGTCTTGTCAGCCTCGTCGGACTGGACGAACGCATACAGCCAGATGTTGGTATCGACAAAACACTTATCGCCCGGCATAAATCTCATCCCGTTTCAGAGGCCTAAACCCCTTGATTTTAACGGGATTATTCAGAAGCCGTTCAATACAGTCCGAGACCGGACGGCTTTCCGGCTTCCGCGCTGCCGCATCATCCTTCAGAATAATCACCTTCACGGTATCAGTAACGGCGTCACGATACCTGCCCGGAATCTGAATCATGCCATCCTTTATTTTGGCCTTGAATTCAACGGCGTACATACCTCAACCTCCTGCTACGCATCAATTGATGCTGCGCTTCGTTCACATTATGCCACACTATGAACCTTCCATCAGTCCACCAACTCCCGCTTTTGATTTTCCCCCGCTTTTTCCACTAAATTATCAACCATGAAAATAACTCTCCCCACAGGAAAAACAGTAGAGTCGCGTTCCGGCGAAAGCATTCTCTCGGCGCTTCGGCGCGAGAAGGTCTATCTGGTGTCATCGTGCGGCGGCAGGGGAACCTGCGGGAAGTGCAAGATTCAGATCACCGAAGGCACGGCAAGCAGGCAGTCCTTGATGAAGCTGGACGCCAACGAGATAGCCAACAACTTCGCCCTTGCCTGCAAGGCGTTCCCCGACACCGATATTGCAATCGAGATCCCCAAGGAATCGCGCCTGTTGATCGGCGACAAGATAGCTGTTGGCCGGGCCGACGACCTTGCCCGGCTTGCCGAACAGCTTGGTTGCGCTCTCTCGCCGCTTGTGCGGCGCGTTCCGCTTGTCATTGCGCCGCCCACAATCGACGACAATATCAGCGATCTGGAGCGCATCAAGCGCGAGCTTGGCCGCGCCGGTGTTGACGCTGAACGCCTCCATGTGCGCTACGATCTGCTGCGCGAGATGTCCGACGTTCTGCGCGACAACGACTGGCAGGTGACGCTGACCATCAGCACCGGCGAACTGCCGGAGCTTCTGGCAATTCACAGCGGCACGGAAGCAGCGGCTCATTACGGCGTGGCGGTTGACATCGGAACAACGACAGTTGTCGTCTATCTGATCGACATGCTCTCCGGCAAGCTTGTGGATGTCGGCTCGACCTACAACTCGCAGATGCGCTACGGCGACGACGTGATAAACCGCATCGTCCACGCAACCGAGCACGGGATGATCGAGCAGTTGCAGCAGGCCGTTGTGGGCGACATCAACAACCTGCTCGATCCTGTTCTGGAGCGCCACAACCTCAAGTCAGACGACATCGATTCCATGGTCATCGCCGGAAACACCACGATGACCCAGCTTTTCTACTGCCTGAATCCGGAATACATCCGCGAGGAGCCGTACATTCCGGCTGCGAACGCATACCCCGAAATCCACGCCGGACAGCTTGGAATCGATATTCACCCGAACGCGCCGATATTCACCGCGCCATGCGTTGCAAGCTATGTGGGCGGCGACATATCGGCGGGCGTGCTCGCCTCCGGAATGGCGCGGCGAGAGGGTTTCAGCCTGTTCATGGACATCGGAACAAACGGCGAGATTGCGCTTGGAAACCGCGAAATGCTGGTGACCGCGGCCTGCTCCGCCGGGCCGTGTTTCGAGGGCAGCGGCATGAAGTGCGGCATGAGGGCCACCGAGGGCGCGATCGAGGGCATCGAGTTCGATCCGCGTTCGTTCAATCCAACGCTGAAGGTGGTTGGCGGCGGCGAGCCGCTTGGCATCTGCGGCTCCGGCATGATCGACGCCATCGGCGACATGTACCTGAAAGGCATCATAGACCAGAAGGGCAAGCTTCAGCCTGTATCAAGGCGCGTGCGCGAGGGCGACGACGGCATGGAGATTCTGCTTTCCGGCGGCAGACGCGAGGTTGTGCTGACGGAATCGGACATAGAGAACATCATCCGGGCCAAGGCGGCCATTCACGCCGGTTACAGCGTTCTGCTGAACGAGATCGGGTTCACCATCGACATGCTCGACAACATATACATCGCGGGCGGTTTCGGCAACTACCTGAACATCGAGAAGGCGATTCTGCTTGGAATGCTGCCCGATGTTGACAGAAGCAAGTTCGTGTTCCTCGGCAACACCTCGATCACCGGCGCGGCGATCTGCCTGCTGTCGGGCGCGATGCGGGCCGAGGTGAAGGAAATAGCCGCCAAAATGACCTATGTGGAGCTTTCGGTGTCGGCCAGCTTCATGGACGAATACATGTCGGCCATGTTCCTGCCGCACACCGACATGAACCGGTATCCGACGGTTTTGGCCAAGATGGGGGTATAATAGCGAATAATTAGACAGGCCGGATATTCCGGCTGAATGGTGTCTGGAGGGGTGCAATGAAAAATCGTTTTAATTCGGTAAATTCATTCCTTTTTGCAATACTCGTCTCCATCCTGTTGTTATCCTGCTCCTTCGAAGAGGACTGCTCTGACTTCGGATCGGTCAAGCCATCATCACCCACGGTCACAACCAACTCCAGCAGGCAGGCTCACCTGTTGTGGAAACCCATAACACACTCGACAAAGGAAATTGACGGATACAGGATATACCGAAACGGCACGGAGATAGCGACAACCGTCGGCGTGCGGTATACGGACAGCGGGCTGGCAAGCGCAACAAAATATTGTTACAGCGTTGCGGCTTTCGATGTTTCAGGCAATCGGTCGGAGAAGTCGCCAGAATCTTGCATTGTAACCGAGGCAGGAATTGTCTCTGTTGCAAGCAACTTTTTCGGGTTATTTGCTGTCAGGGAAGATGGCACGGTCAGCGGATGGGGCCGGTCGCACGCTAGTATGCATCAGTATGCGGACATTAAAAATATCGCCTCAGGTTCGGTTAACCTTAACAAGTTCACACTGAATATAATTGTCGTGAAGCTGGACGGAACGGTATGGACTTTCCCCAATGCGGATTATATTGATCAAAGGGATAACGGCTTGTCCACAATTTCCATATCGCCTACCGATATGTCGCTAACTCCTTTAAGCGGCATCGATAATGTTCAGTCAGTTGTAACTTATCTTGATGGAAAGTATTCCATCGCCCTGAAATCCGATGGCACTGCATGGATTTGGGGGAATTATGATTTGCAGCAAATGACAGAAGGTTACGATACGTCAAATCATGTCCCTGTTCAGATAAGCGGCATCGATGGCATTGTCCAGATCAAGACCAGCGGCAACAATGTTTTTGCCTTGAAATCTGATGGCACTGTATGGACATGGGGGATTTGGGCGGTATGTGGGGGGAAAGCCCCATTCCAATAACGCAGGTTCCCGGATTGAACGATGTGGTTGCAATCGCGGCTGGGGAGGAACATTCGCTTGCATTGAAACGGGACGGAACAGTCTGGGCGTGGGGAAACAATAAATACGGCCAGTTGGGTGATGATACCGGCGTTGACAGTTCCAGACCGGTTCAGGTCAGTGACCTGACAGATGTAGTTTCCATAGCCGCAGACGACTACCATTCGCTCGCACTGAAGCAGGACGGAAGTGTCTGGGAGTGGGGACGCAGTTTCGCAACAAGCTCTTCCGGCAATTTAAACTTGTTCAAACCCGAACGGGTCGCAGGACTGGACGGAGTAACCAATATTTTCGCAGATGCATCGGCTTTCTCAGCGGTGAAGCAGGATGGTTCATTCTGGCGGTGGGAAATCGGTGGCAGCCAACCCGAACAGTTTAGCGATAGCGGCGACATGATTGCCGTAGCATCAGGGTACAGGTATTCGGTTGCCCTCAAGAATGACGGAACAGTCTGGGCATGGGGGGATAGCACAGGGCAGCTTGGCTCTGTCGATGCTAACAAGCATTACACGCCTGTGCATATTGACGGCTTGACCGGAATAATTGCCTTGTCAGCCGGGCATTCCCATGCCGCGGCATTGAAGGACGACGGAACCGTCTGGACTTGGGGGCAAAATACCCATGGAGAGCTTGGCATCGGTTCTGAATCCGCTTCCGAACCGCCCGGACAGGTTAACGGATTAAGCGATTCTGCCTCGGTTGCCGCAGGCAGCGGATTCACCATTGCGCTGATGCAGGACGGAAGCGTTTGGGCTTGGGGGCTCAACGGCTCCGGCCAGCTCGGAGATGAAACCGATGCGAACAAAACCGCTCCAGTATCTGTTAGCGGACTGAGCGGGGTAACCGCAATAGCCGCAGGAGGTCTTCATGCGGCTGCGTTAAAGAATGACGGCACGGTCTGGACATGGGGCGAGAACTCACACGGGCAGCTTGGCGATGGCACGACAGTTAGCAGGAACGCGCCGGTAATGGCAAACGGGTTGAAAGACGTTATCGCAATCTCGGCAGGCGCTAACCACATGGTTGCGCTTCGCAACGACGGAACCGTCTGGGCTTGGGGTTACAACGGATATGGCCAGTTGGGCAGCGAAGAGTTTACCGAATCGCTTGTGCCGATACAAATAAGCAGTCTGTCCGGTGTTGCCCTTATTGCTGCCGGCGGCAACCATTCGTTAATACTGAGATATGACGGGATCTTTACGGAATTTGGCGACATGGGCTCCTATGAAGCAGGCGGCGAAGCGGTGGAATTCACACCCTCCAGAGAGATCGAACTGGATAAAAATGCGGCAATCACAGCCGGAAGCCTGAATTCCGTAGCACTTCGTAAAGATGGAACCGTATGGCTTTGGGGCGAATACGGTGCATCAAAATGCGATGAAGTCGATCTCCCCAGCGAGCTATGCAATATTATAGCGCCGAGTTATTCCGAATCGCCGGTTCATGTGGGTTTTAAATAGTTACGCAAGCATCGGGCTGCTCCGCCTACCATGCCGAAACCGCTGCCGCCGCGCTTCCCTCCGGCCCGGAAACGGTGATGGAGGCAGGGGGCGAGGGCAGATCTGTCATGCGCAGGTTCCAGCGCGACTTTGCGCTGTCCCAGACCATCGCGCCGAATCCGTCCACCTTAAGCGCCGCTTCGCAGCCGTATCCGCTTAAGGCCCGAACCAAAAGCGTGCGGGAGGCGCTCAGGTATATCGCCCGATACGCATCTATGGAATTGAGCGGCGGAACCTGCCCGCTTATCGTCAGCGCGGTTGACGCCGCCGAATTATTCCCCTCGTTCGTCTCGATAACCTCGCCCGATGAATCTGCAACCGCCACGATGTAAAAAACGCCGCCGAAGTTGTACGGCGAAATAGCCACGCTTCCGGCCCAGTCGGAGACAGTGGTTCCTCTCAGGATGCGAACCGTTTTAAGGAGCTTGTCATCCGCGCTGAATGACGTGTCGGCGGAAAGATAGAGCGACAGATCATTGTCGGACGCAGTCGGGACGGTAAGCGGATTGCCGGCTGTCACGGTGACGGGAATGCTGTCTCCGGCCACCGCCGCCGCCGGTGCCGAAACGACGGTCACAACGATGTCGGGCGCACCGAAGTTGGCCACCACCGTCTTGTCGGAATCAACCGAAAGCGTACAGACGCTGCCCGGTTCCGAAGCGCAATCGCCTCCCCAGGAAACAAACGTCCAGCCGGAGTCTGGCGTTGCCGTGAATGCGACGCTCGTGACGGCGGTGTAGTCGGCGGAACAGCTTCCTGCCGGACAGTTTATCAGGCCGTCGCTTGCCGAAATGCCGCCAGATCCGGTTAATGATGCCGAAACCGTGGACATGGCAACGGACGACTGCTCGACAAATACCGGGTCTTCGCCGACGTACAGGCCGGTTGCGCGCACGTTTGTGACGGAACCGTCAGTCAGCCTGGTCACTTTAAGCGTTCCGCCGAGTTGGGAGGAGAAATCAATCGTCGCGCTTCCGCTGTCTTTCCAGAGGATGTAAAGCGGCGTTGCAGTGTCGGTTGCAAGCGCCTGCCACGCAAGCTTGTGCGCGTTTATGCCGCTTGCGCTCCAGGTTGCAATGGCCGAATCGTAGGTGCTGGTCTGGCCGTTCTTCACGTTCCAGAGCCGCGATGCCATAGCCGGGAACATGTACGGATACGGCATTCCTGAAGCGTATTCGAAGAGCGATATGTTCGGATTCGCCGCCTCCCACGAAAGATACCGGTTGCGGACGTCGGAGAATGTTGCGTAATTTGCGATGGTGTTGCCCCGCGCTGACTGCTTGCCTATGAAATTGTCGTTCAGCCATGAAAGAATCGCCGTAACGTCGTTCCGGTAGAGGTTGTTCACCTGCGCGTGCGAGTTCCAGCCCCATGTCCAGACCTTCTCCGGCGCTCCGGCGCGCTCGCGATACAGCCATTCCAGATAGAGCATCAGGAACGATTTCTTGAGTGCTGGCACGGTGTTGTCGAGGTATCTGCGCGCAGTCATCGGGCCGTGATCCTCGGCCACGCCTATTTGCGAAGTGTGCGGGATCACCACGAACTGGTTCTGCGTCAGGCTCTCGTCCATCGCCCCGCCCGTGCCCGGCTCCCATGCGCTCCATGTGTCGTGGCCGTAATATAGAAAAAACTCCTCATTCCTGCCGCCGCCTTCCATGATGAACCCGAACTCTCGCATAAGCGCATCGAACATGGAATAGTCGGACGGAACCTGGGCGCACATGACGTTGTTGTATGTGGCGGCGCTGTAACCGGCGGCGTTTATCACGCGATCGACGAAATCCTTGTTGTCAGTCCATACGTCGCGGACGACCGGCAGGGTTTGCGCGGTCTGGTTCCGCCAGTCGTGCGCCGCCGCCCACGTGTAGGGGTGCGCGTGCGTGCCGACCATGTGGCCGTTAGCAATGTAGGCGGCAAAGTCTGAGGCGTGGCCCTGTTCAAGGCAATACTCCATGTATTCGCCGTTGGACTGGAGGCTAAGCTTCGCGCTGTACGTGTCGGCGGTTGTCCGCAGCCAGTTCACTTCGGTTCGGAGGCGATTGTATTCGGAAAGTCTCTGCGCGCCATGGTTCTGTCCCATGTCTTCGATGTGAATATTGAAAACGATATTGATCGGTGGCTGGGCATGTGCCGACGCGGTTGTGATTAAAAACGCCGCGGAGATAACAAGCAGGAGCCTGGCCGGACGAATACTCAACCGGCGAATGAAGCTGAAACGGATTGGAAAAAACATTGTAACCCCCCAAATCTGGAATACCCTGCCTGCCTGTAAGTATAAATGGCAGAACTGCTACAGGACGCTAACCCAATTCCATAAAATAAATGACGCCGGCGGTGGCCGCAACGAGCAACGACAACGCATCACGCAGTGCCGAAAGCTTACATCAGCTCATAAAATGGAATAAACCGCACGCGTGTTTTCTCCTGCATCTCGTCCTCATGCGCTCCAAGGGATACAATCCATGCTTCTTTCGG
This sequence comes from Nitrospirota bacterium, assembly GCA_016212095.1. Taxonomy (GTDB): domain Bacteria; phylum Nitrospirota; class Thermodesulfovibrionia; order SZUA-242; family SZUA-242; genus JACRHH01. The sequence continues at coordinate 1,692 of JACRHH010000015.1, read as the reverse complement.
CTGATACTTCGCAATAAAGCCCCGGAGCGAGCGGCCAATCTCGCCGCCTTTCATCTCCCTGCATTTCACCTCGACGGGGATTACGCCATCATTGCTGTCTATTATGAAATCCACCTCGGCCCTATCCTTCGTCCTCCAGAAGTGGACTGTGCCTCCCTTCTCCCGTGTTCTCTCAACGAGAAGTTGATGGATAAGGTTCTGAAACAGGAACCCCGCCTCGTGAAGCGCCGTGTATCTGCCAAAACGGCGAAGCGCGAAATTCCGGAGTCCAAGGTCGCCCCAATACATCACCGGCGACTTGCTGATCTCGCTTCTCATGTTCTTGAACCAGGGTGTAACCCTTCTGATGATGAAGGTCTTTTCTGCGTATGCCAGATAGTTTTTCACGGTCTGCACGGAGATGCCCGCTGTGGAGGAAAGCTCGTTGAGGTTGACCATGCCGCCGGTCTGGTCGGCAAGCATGCGTATCAGGCTTCCGAATGCGTCGATCCGTTCCACGCGCAGGAGAAAGGCTATGTCTTTTTCGATGTAGCTACGGTATATTTCGTCGATTATCGCCGACTTCTCCTTCACGGTTTCCTCAAGAACCACCCTTGGATACCCGCCGAAGTTGAGATATTCCATCAGAAGACCCTGCGCCTCGGCCTTGTTTATTCTGAAATAATCGGCGAGCCTGTCCTCGTATTTGCATGAGGTTCGGTGATTGATGAACTCCGCAAGCGAAACCGTGGAAAGTTCAAACATCCTCTTTCTGCCTGCCAGGGATTCATGCACTTTTTCCTTTAACTCAACGCTTCCGGAGCCGGAGAGAATGAATTTGTACGGTGTACGCATATCGTAGAGACCTTTGAGAAAAATACCGGCGTTTTCTTTTCTCTGTATCTCGTCGATGAAGACGTACCCCTGCCCGCTGCCGAACTCCAGTCGCAGCCTGCCCAGAAGCGCCTCCTGATTCGCAAAATGGGGCTGATCCCGTTCGTAATCAAGGCTGAGGAAAAGCGTCTTGTCGCCTTTTTTTTGCAGATCATCCTGAAGATGCAGCATCAGAGTTGTTTTGCCCGCCTGACGTGGCCCGACAACCAATGTCATCTCTTTTTGGGAAAGATGAGCCTGAAGATCGTTTAACAGCTTTCTTTTTATAGGCATACTTTATTTTATATCCGAGAATTCACAAAGTAAAGATTTGCATTACTCGCCACGGGCCTGTTTGTTATAACTGTCGAGGTAGCGAGATATTGCAGGTCAAACAATGCATTTCATTTGACAATATGTCACTGCGCCCATAGATATCGCATGTGACATTAATGCGACATGGGAGTGGCTATGCCGACTTATTCTAATTTGCATAAGAAACTGTAATAATTGTCCGGAATATCCTTCCGGATTTGAATCAAGCCCTGTAAGGGCGGAATAATGCAGACCGGGGCGTAAGCCCCGGTTATAAAGCGTGGCGACACTGAGTTTCACCGGGGTTTACGCCCCGGCTTATAATATTCCGCCCCTTCGGGGCTTTTAAAAATAATACAACTTATAATGCTAATTGGAATCACATTGAGCTTCCCCCGGTTTTTCGTCTTCCAAGGTCTTTCGATCATGCTACCATTCTTTCCTGATTTTGCGTCATGAGCCAGTTTTCCATGAACCGGGCTGGCGACTTGTAGCCAAGTGTGGAATGGAGTCGTTTGCGGTTGT